>CBDDRJ010000012.1:0-18593 GCA_965233055.1 uncultured bacterium | reverse complement strand
GCAAGCTTGCCTGCACCACCTCGGCCATCGGGCCGAACACGGTGGCACGCCGGGACACGCCCGTATGCAGCAACTGCACGATGTCCTGCTTGTCCCAGCTGCCCAGGCCCGCCTCGGCGTCGGACGTCAGCGATGGTGCATACCAGCCCAGCATCGGTATCAGGCCGCCCGTCAGCGTGCCGTCGATGGCGCCCAGCATATTGCGGCTGCTGTGGCAGGCCGCGCAGTGGCCAAGGCCGCCAACGAGGTAGGCGCCGCGGTTCCAGCTCACCGATTTGGCCGGTTCCGGCACGAAGCTGGCCGGGCGGAAGTACAGCACCCGCCACGCGGCCAGCGCCCACTGCTGGTTGTAAGGGAAGCGCAGCCGGTGCGGCAGGTTGGCCTGCCTGACCGGCGCTACGCTGCGCAGGTAGGCGTACAGGGCGTCGCTGTCGGTGCGCGTGACCAGCGTGTAGTTGGTGTAAGGGAAGGCCGGGTAGAGCATGCGCCCGTCCTTCGACTTGCCGTTGTGGAGGGCCTGCCAGAAGTCCTGCGCGCTCCAGTTGCCGATACCGGTGTCGGGATCGGGGGTGATGTTGGGCGCAGCCACCGCGCCGAACGGCGTTTCCTGCAGCCGCCCGCCGGCAAACGGCTGGCCGCCACGTGTGGTGTGGCAGGCCATGCAGTCGCCGGCCTTGGCGAGGTAGGCGCCGCGCGCGATATTGGCCGCATTCGGGGTGGCGTCCAGCGGCCGGGCCGGCGGGCCCGGATCGTCCTGCAGGCACCAGCCGACATAGGCGGCCAGCAGGAGCAGCAGGGCGGCCACCACCAGCACGAGGCGGCGCGCTGTCATGGCGCGCTGCCGCAGCGCAGCGGCAATGGCTGGGTGATGGCTGCCTGCGGGCGCGCCTCCGGCGGCACCGGCTGGGCGGCCAGCCAGGCCGAGATGGCGGACACGTCGTCCAGGCTGAGGCGCCTGGCAATGTCGGCCATGCAGTCCGGCGCATGGGCGCGGCGCTGGCCGTTTTTCCAGGTGCCGAACTGGGCGTTGATGTAGTCGAGCGGCAGGCCGAGCAAGCCGGGAATGGCGGGCGCCACGCCGGCCAGCTGCTGGCCATGGCAGGCCACGCAGGCCGGCAGCTGGCGCCCCGGGTCGCCCTGCTGCACCAGCAAGCGGCCCCGTTCCAGCATGGCCGGTTTGGCCGTGGGGGCAGGCACGCGCGGCGGTGCCAGGTGCAGGCTCGAAAAATAATCCGCTATCTCGAGCAGGTAGGCGTCCGGCAGGTGGTTGACCATATAGGTCATTTGCGGCGACTGGCGGCGCCCTTCGCGGAAATTGAGCAGCTGGTTATACAGGTAACCGGCCGGTTTGCCTGCGATGCGCGGGAAATAGGCTTGCTCGCTGCGCGGCGTGGCATCGACGGCGTGGCAGGCAATGCAGGCCTGCAGGCGCTGGGGCAGGGTGTCCGCCAGCGGCTGCGCCGCTGCCGGCGTGGCCGCCAGCGCCAGCAACCCGCAAGCGAGCAGCATGGCGTGCATCAGCGCGGCGCCTTTGTGGCGTGCCAGTGGCGGTAAACCAGCAAGGCCACGTGGGCGTCGTCGGCTGCGTACAGGATCTGCTTTTCGGTCAGACGCGGCAGGGCCCAGTTGGTGGTGGTGATCTTCTTCGACTTTTGCAGCTTTTTGCCGAAGAAGCGTGCCACCGCCGTCTTGGCGCCCAGCGTGTCGCGTTTGTTGGTGCGCAGCGCCGTCGACAGGTCCAGCACATTGGCGGTGCTGATGCCAAGCTTGCTGTGCAGGCGCTTGATGTCGTCCGACAGGCCAAAGCCGACCTTCATGATGGCGGGCGACTCCAGCACGGCCTTGAGCACGCTGCTGTGCGCAGCGTTGGCGCGCTCGCCGATTTGGAACAGGTAAGCCGCGCTGTCGGTCGCCAGCTGCACCAGGTGCGGGCCGGTCGACACTTCGCCTTTGACGAAGGTGGGCTTGGATTCGGTGTCGAAGCCGATCACGTCCATCGCCAGCAGGGCCGCCATGGCGCAATCGGCGTCGGCATCCGACCTGACCATGCGGACATCGGCCAGATCGATGCCCTGGTAGGGCGGCAAATCTTCCGGATCGATCGCGGTCGGTACCAGCGCAGGGTTCGCTGCCTGGTCCACGATCAGTTGCGCGAGAACTTGGAGGCCAGCTGCAGCAGCTTTTCCTGGCGCAGGCGGTTCGCTTCCTCGGCCTGGGCGGCATCGCGCTCGGCCTTCTTGCGCTCGGCTTCCTTCTTGAAGCGCTGCTGCAGCACTTCGGTCGCGTGCTTGCGGTGGGTGTCGGTGACGGCGGCGCCGGCGGTGCCGTCGAGGTCGTGACGCACGGTGGCTTTTTCCATCACGCGCAGGTAGCGCAGCGAGCCGGTGTGGATGCCCAGCGCGGCACGCATGGTCTTCTTGTCCAGCCCGGGCATGATTGCAAGAATTTGTTTGTCGATGCCGATCGACAGCGCCAGGCAGTTGCGGAAAGCGGGGAACTGTTGCTGGAACTGCTTGAGCAGGGCGCGCGGATTGGAAGCTGGTGCGCTCGGCGCATGCGACGAGCCTGCTGCGGCTGCCTCTGTTGCTGGGATGGTGTCTTGCTCTGGCGCGACTTGGCTACTATCGGGTTTCATTGACTTCATTGTAAGGTGCGGAAAGCGAAGGATAGCATGGGGGGCCATCAGGTGGTGAAAATGGCAGCTTGGCCGCGAAAAAGGACGGGCGTCGCCGGGCTAAATCGTGTATGATGCTCGGTTCGGTCTCGGGAAAGCTTGCGCTAGCTCAGGACCGCAGCAAGTTTGTGGTAGGGTAGGCAAGTATTTGCGCGCGTTATATCTGATATGCGAAGTATCAATTATCTGGATATCTCTGCTTGCGGCATAATGGCGAAGTCTCCTCTATTTTTCTTCTGAAAAATGGATTTAAGCCCGTTTTTGCTTACGGGCTTTTTTTCGTCCCGCAAGCGCTAGTGTCGAATTGCCAATTCGTGACACTGACGGCTTGCCCCAAACTTTACGTTCCACCTGAGGCCGGTTTACCGGGCTCGGGTGAATTATTGACAGCACGCCGCCACCTTAGGCGCGCGACCGGAGAGCCACTGATGACCAAGACCGCCAAGACCCTGACTTTGACCGCCAAGAAAGCGCCGCGTTCCAGCGCCTCGCTGGCTGTGCCAAAAACCGCGACCTCGTATCAAATCGATACGCCTGAAGCGGCAGCGTCGGTCACCGTCGTCAAGACTCGTTCGCGCCTGGCATCGGTCAAGGCCCAGATGGCCGACGAAGCGGCCAACGAAGCCGTCGCCAGCCCGGCCAAGAAGCGCACCAGGGCCGCGGAAGTCGAAGTCGCCGCGGTCGCCGCCGCGCCGAAAGCGCGCGCCAAAAAAGCCGTGGACACTGAGCCGCTCGTGATCCAGACTGCCGGCCAGGCCGTCAGCCAGACCACCGACGCTGCCGCACTGGCGGCGATCGATACCTCCGGCTACCTGCTGCCATCGGTCAAAGTGCCGGGCCGCCGCGGCCGCAAGCCGAGCGAGTTCACTCCGGAAAACGACGAAGTCGCCGCGCTGAACGCGGTCGAGCGCGCCGAGCTGAAGGCCGTGTCGAAAGCCAAGGAACGCAAGGCCAAGGGCACCCTGGCCGGCGTGCTCGCTGCTGACCCGCAGACCTCGGAAGCGGACCTGGAGCGCCGCCGCAACCAGATCAAGAACCTGATCAATATGGGCAAGGAGCGCGGCTTCCTGACCTATGCCGAGATCAACGACCAGCTGCCTGAAAATATCATCGATCCGGAAGCGATCGAGGGCATCATCGCCACCTTCAACGACATGGGCATCGCCGTCTACGAGCGCGCCCCTGACGCCGAAATGATGCTGCTGACCGATACCGTCGCCACCGTCACCAGCGACGACGAAGTCGAAGCCGCTGCCGCCACCGCGCTGTCGACCGTCGATTCGGACTTCGGCCGCACCACCGACCCTGTGCGCATGTATATGCGCGAAATGGGCGCGGTCGCGCTGCTGACGCGCGAAGGCGAGATCGAGATTGCCAAGCGCATCGAAGAAGGCCTCAAGGACATGGTGCAGGCGATCTCCGCCTGCCCGACCACGATCGCCGAGATCCTGACGCTGGCGCGCAAGGTCGAGGACGACGAAATGAAGGTGGACGAAGTGGTGGACGGCTTTGTCGACCACAACGAAACCCACGCGCCGGCGCCGAAGGCACACCACGCCCACCACGACGACGATGAAGATGAAGAAGAGCACGAAGAAGAAGACGGCGACGCCAACGGCGGCGCGGCTGGCTTCTCGGCCGAGCAACTGGCGCAGCTGAAGGCAGGCGCGCTCGACAAGTTCGCCATCATCCGCACCCAGTTCGACAAGATGGCCAAGGCCTTCGAGAAGGATGGTTACGGCTCGAAGAACTACAACAAGGCGCAGGAAGTCATCTCCAACGAGCTGCTCGGCATCCGTTTCACCGCCAAGGTGGTTGAAAAGCTGTGCGACACGCTGCGCGGCCAGATGGACGAAGTGCGCCACATCGAAAAAGCCGTGCTGGCCATTTGCGTCGAGCGCTGCGGGATGCCGCGCGCCCACTTCATCAAGGTGTTCCCGGGTAACGAAACGAACCTCGACTGGGTCACCTTTGAGGTCGACGCGGCCTATCCGTACAGCGCCATCCTGGGCCGCAACGTGCCGGCCATCCGTGAACTGCAAACCAAGATGATCGACCTGCAGGCGCGCGTGGCGCTGCCGCTGGCCGACCTGCGCAAGATCAACAAGCAAATGGCAGCCGGCGAAAAGCGTGCGCGCCACGCCAAACGCGAAATGACCGTGGCCAACCTGCGCCTGGTGATCTCGATCGCGAAAAAGTACATCAACCGCGGCCTGCAATTCCTCGACCTGATCCAGGAAGGCAATATCGGCCTGCTGAAGGCGGTCGACAAGTTCGAATACCGCCGCGGCTACAAGTTCTCGACCTACGCCACCTGGTGGATCCGCCAGGCCATCACCCGTTCGATCGCCGACATGGCCCGCACCATCCGGGTGCCGGTGCACATGATCGAGACGATCAACAAGATGAACCGCATCTCGCGCCAGATCATGCAGGAAACGGGCAGCGAACCGGACCTGGCGACGCTGGCGCTGAAGATGGAAATGCCGGAGAACAAGGTGCGCGAGATCATGAAGATCGCCAAGGAACCGATTTCGATGGAAACGCCGATGGGCGAGGACGGCGATTCTCAGCTGGGCGACTTCATCGAAGACAACACCACGCTGGCACCGCTGGACGCGGCACTGCACGCGTCGATGCGCAATGTCATCAAGGAAGTGCTCGATTCGCTGACCCCGCGCGAAGCGAAGGTGCTGCGCATGCGCTACGGCGTCGAAATGTCGAACGACCACACGCTCGAAGAAGTGGGCAAGCAGTTCGACGTGACGCGCGAGCGTATCCGCCAGATCGAAGCGAAGGCGATGAGCAAGCTGCGCCAGCCGTCGCGTTCGGACAAGCTCAAGACCTTCTTGCACAACAACTAATCAGCGGACCTTGTGCCTGAGAGTTTCAATCATGGCCAAGGTTTTAGCGGGAATGGTGTCGCAGTGCTCCAAAAAAAATGCGCACCCAGACATCGGATGCGCGAAGTAGGGTTTGTGCCAAAACACGCACCCGGACGGACGAAAAGTTTATTATATTGATTTTTCCGACCGGGAGTCTATCCAATTGTCACAGTTGTAACTATTGGTCGAAACTGTTTCGGCCAGCTGCGGCAGCGGAATCTGGATCGATATGGCGGTGCCGCTGCCGTTGCCGCTGGTAATCCGCAACTGGCCGCCAAGCGCGTCGACCCGCTCGCGCATCCCGCACAGGCCGAAGCCGGCCGCTTCCTTCGCGTCCGTCATGCCGACGCCATCATCGACGATAGATAGCGTGAGCCGGCCGGTGGCCGTCGCCAGCGTTACCGTGACCTTGCCCGCCCTGGCATGGCGCGCCACATTGTCGAGCGACTGCTGCACGATGCGGAACACCGCCGCCGTCAAATGGGCGCCCAGCGGCGCCAAAGGCGCCTGCACGTCAAGCACTCGGCCAATGCCGGTGCGGCGCTCGAACTGGTCCAGCTGCCACTCCAGTGCCGCGTCGATCCCGAGGTCGAGGATGGCGGGGTGCAGCGCATTGATGATGGCGCGCACCGAACCGATGGTCGTATCGAGCGTTTCCATCGCCTCTTGCACGCGGCAGTGCAGGCGAGGGTGACTGCCTGCAGTGCGGCGTTCCAGCAGTGCCAAGTCGATCTTCAGGGCCAGCAGGTTTTGTCCCAGCTCATCGTGAATGCCGATGGCCGCCTGGCGCCGTACTTCTTCGTTCTCGCTCTGCTGGTGCTCGCTCAGTTGGCGTACCTGGCGCAGTGTCTGCTGCATGCTGTCCTGGGCGGCTTTGCGCTCCGTAATGTCGATCGACATGCCCAGCAAATAGGCGGGCTTGCCGTCGCTGTCGAACACGGGTTTTTTGCGGGTTTCGAGCACGCGGTTTTCGCCGCGGCCGGCGTTCCATGCCACTTCTTCCACCACCAGCAGCTGGCCATGGGCAAAGACAGCCTGGTCGTCGGCGAGGAATTTTTCCATTTGCTCGGGCGGGAAAAACTGCGCTGCGGTGGTGCCTGCGACGTCGTCGAAACGCACGCCCAGTTGCTGTTCGCAGGCGGCATTCATCAGGATCAGTCGCGATAGTGGGTCCTTGATGAAGAGCGGAATCGGCAGGGTCGAGATGATTTGATGGAGCTGCTCCTGGCTGTGGCGCAGTGCCTGCTCGGTGGCGCTGTCTTGCCGGCTGCGTGAGCGCGCATCGAGCCACAGGCGCCATTGGATCAGGCCGGCGCTGGCTGCCAGCGGTACCAGCCAGCCGGGGCCCACCGTGGCCAGCCACGGCAGTTGCAGGGTCAGCGCAATGCAGGCGGCAAGCAGGACCAGGTGGATGCCTAGGCCAACAAGACACAGCGAAGCCGGACGCCAGGGGTTCATTGCCACTTTCTTAGATGGAATCAATCCATTCTAATGCGTACTAAGTGGTTTGTCTTGTGTTTTAATAAATGGTAGCAAATTTGCATTCTTTTAATGTTCGCCGTAGCGCTTGCGAATCGTCTTGAGGACGCCGCGCTGCTCGAGCCGGTCGATGGCGGCGTCGATCCTGGCCAGTTCCCCTTCGCCGGTCGAGACCCGGCTCAGCATCAGGCGCACCGGGGCGTTGACCAGCAGTTGCGGCAGCGCGACCAGGTCGAGCTTGGCCTGGCGGGCTTCGAAGCGCATGGCGGTGGCGTCGCCCAGGATCAGCGCGGCGCGCCCGGCCGCCAGCATCCTGACGCCCTGCGGGAAGGTGTTGAAGGTGGTCAGCAGCCCCTGCGCGCGCAGGCCGTCGCGGTGCCGGGCGTAGTCCGGGCCATACCAGCCGCTGTTGGGCGCGAGCAGGGGCAGCCGGTCGCGCACAATGGCGTCGAAATCGACATTGCGGTATTTGCCGAGATTGGCACGCAGGGTATGGAAGCGCACCGTCTCCATCCGGTAAGGCGCACTCAGGCGGGCATATTGATGTCGCTCAGGCAGATCGCTGGCCGCCATCAGCAGGTCCAGCTTGCCTTCCTTGAACTGCACGTCGCGCCGCAGCGCCGGCAATTCATCGAGCAGCACCAGCTCGCAGCCCGCTTCGGTCAGGATGGCGCGCACCAGCTCGACATCCAGGCCGACCGGGGTGCCGTCGGGGCCGGGGTAAATATAGGGAACCCACTGGCCAGTGGTGGCGCGCAGACGGCAAGCCGCTGTGTCCTGACACAGCAGCAGGAGTGCAGCCAGCAGCAGGGAGGGCGAGCGCACCATAGACCTCGGCTGTAAAACCTTAATGTGCGCCTCAAGGTGGGGCGGTGTCAAGGCGCGCCCGCCGGCCGGGCGCGCCTGTGCTGCATGGCCGCTTACCCGGTATTGCGCAGGCCGGCAGCGACGCCGTTGATCGACAGGTGAATGCCGCGATGGACCCGCTCGTCGACCGTCGCCGTGCCGGCCTGGGCGCGGTGACGGTGGATCAGTTCGACCTGCAGGTGGTTCAGCGGGTCGAGGTAGGCAAAGCGGTTCTGGATCGAGCGCGCCAGCAGCGGGTTGCCGGCCAGCCGCTCGCCGGCGCCGGTGATCGTTTCAAGGCAGGCCAGCGCCGCGCCATGCTCAAACGAGATGCGCTTGAAGATCCGCTCGCGCAGCAGGACGTCCGCCACCAGCTCGGCGTAGCGCGAGGCGATCGCCAGGTCGGTCTTGGCCAGCACCATGTCCATATTCGACAGCAGGGTCGCGAAGAACGGCCACTCCTTGTACATCGTGCGCAGCAGCGCCACCTTGCCGTCGCGTCCATCGCCTTCATCGAGCCAACTGTTGATGGCCGATGCAAAGCCGTACCAGCCCGGCAGCAGCAAACGGCATTGGCCCCACGAGAAGCCCCACGGAATGGCGCGCAGGTCTTCGATGCGCTTGGTCGACTTGCGCGAGGCCGGGCGCGAACCGAGGTTCAGCTCGGCGATCTCGGCGATCGGCGTGGCGGCGAAGAAGTAGTCGGTGAAGCCCGGGGTCTCGTACACC
Source organism: uncultured bacterium (assembly GCA_965233055.1). Classification (GTDB taxonomy): domain Bacteria; phylum Pseudomonadota; class Gammaproteobacteria; order Burkholderiales; family Burkholderiaceae_D; genus Telluria_A. Next base: position 9,980 of record CBDDRJ010000012.1, on the reverse strand, counting down.
AGGTTGCGGTAAGCCTGGTAGGCGCGCTGCGACAGGTCGGCCATGATGATTTCGAAGCCGGACAGCTTGTCGACATGGTCACCCTCGGCCGCATGCGGCGTCAGGCTCGCTTCGAGCGTCGCCGCCACCAGCAGTTCCAGGTTGCGGCGGCCGATCTCGGCGTTGGAGAACTTGGAGGCGATGATCTCGCCCTGTTCGGTCAGGCGGATCTGGCCGTTGACGGTGCCGGCCGGCTGGGCCAGGATCGCCTCGTAGCTCGGTCCGCCGCCGCGGCCGACGGTGCCGCCGCGGCCATGGAACAGGCGCAGCTTGACGCCGGCCTTGGCGAACACTTTGACCAGGTGGATCTCGGCCTTGTACAGCTCCCAGTTCGAGGTCAGGAAGCCGCCGTCCTTGTTCGAGTCCGAGTAGCCGAGCATGACTTCCTGCAGGCTGCCCTGCTGCTCGATCAGGCGCTTGACCAAAGGCAGCGCCATCCATTGCTCCATGATCTGGCTGGCGCGCTGCAGGTCGGGGATGGTTTCGAACAGCGGAATCACCATCACGTCGAGATCAAAGCTGGCGGGGCGCAGCAGGCCGGTTTCCTTTTGCAGCAGCAGCACTTCGAGCAGGTCCGACACTTCCTCGGTGTGCGAGATGATGTAGTTGCGGATCGCGCGCACGCCGTAGCGCTGGCGGATGTCCTTGGCGGCGCCGAGGATCGCCAGCTCGGAGCGCGTTTCGTCCGAATAGCTCGCGTAGGGCGAGGTCAGCAGGCGCGGCTGCGCCAGTTCGGCCAGCAGCACCGCCACTTTGCCCGCTTCGTCGAGCCTGGCGTAGTCGGGCACGACCTGGGCGCTGGCGAACAGTTCGGCCAGCACCCGTTCGTGCACGTCCGAAGTCTGGCGCATGTCGAGCGAGGCGAGATGGAAGCCGAAGATGTCGGCGGCCCGCTTCAAGGTCGACAGGCGCGGCTTGAGCAGCGCCTTGCCGTGGTGGGTCGTCAGCGAGTCGATGATGGTTTGCAGGTCGGCGCTGAACTGGGTGGCATCGGCATACGGCGCCGCCGGGCCCACTTCCTTGCGCAGGATATTGGTCGCGCCCAGGCTGCGGGCGGTCGCGGCCAGCCGCGCGTAGATGCCGATCAGGGCGCGCCGGTACGGCTCGTCGCTGCGGTGCGGCGACGCGTCCGGCGAATGGTCGGCCAGCGCCTGCAGGGCCGGGCTGACATTGACCATCAGCGTCGAGATCGACAACTCGGCGCCCAGTTGGTGGGCTTCGTCGAGGTAGAAGTCGAGGATGGTGGTGGCCTGGCGCACCAGCGCATGCTGCATGGTGCCGGCATTGACGTTCGGGTTGCCGTCGCGGTCGCCGCCGATCCAGCTGCCCATCTGCACATAGGCCGAGCCGTGCGGCTCCACATGCTGGCCGGGGAACTGGGCCAGCAGCTCGTCCTCGATGTCGTCGTACAGGCCAGGCAGCTCGCGCAGGAAGGTGATGCGGTAGTAGGACAGCGCGTTGTCGATCTCGTCGGCCACGGTCAGCTTCGAGTAGCGCAGCATGCGGGTCTGCCACAGCGTGGCGATGCGCGCGTGCAGCAGCGCGGTATTGGCGATCCGTTCCTTCGGCGTCAGCGGCATGTCGCGCTCGGCCAGCAGGCGGGCGATGTCATGCTCGGCGTCGAGGATGCTCTTGCGCTGCACTTCGGTCGGGTGGGCCGTCAGCACCGGGGCGATCAGCGCATCCTTGAAGAAGGTCTGCACGGTGGCGGCCTCGACCCCGGCCTGTTTGAGCTTGGCCAGCGCAAAACCGACGCTGCCCTGCTGCGGCGCGGAACCCGCGAGCAGGTGGGCGCGGCGGCGGCGGATATGGTGCTGGTCCTCGGCGATATTGGCCAGGTGCGAGAAGTATGAAAACGCGCGCACCACCGAAATGGTCTGGTTGCGGGTCAGCTGGTGGAGCAGGGTGGTCAGCTCGGCACCGGCCTTCGCATCGGCTTCGCGGCGGAACCGCACCGCCGTCTGGCGGATGGTTTCGACCACCTGGAACACGTCCGGCCCCTCCTGGTCGCGCAGCACGTCGCCCAGCAGGCGGCCCAGCAGGCGGATGTCTTCTTTGAGGGGAGCGTCCTTGTCGGCAGCATTGTTTACAGCAAGTTTTTCTTGGGCAGCAGCTAGATTATCCATATTGACCACAGGTTAAATGATGGTGCAAGGGCTTATGGCCAAGTGTTGCAAGAAGCCCCCGTGATAAAATTTGTGATCTTATCCATGGGCCAGGCACTGCATTTGCCGGTGGCGGCTCGCGACAGTGAAAGTACGTGCTTTGAAATCCAACGAATCGACACCCCGGCCAGCTCCGGCCGCGGCACCCACCCGCTTGATTATTGCATCGCGGGAAAGCCGCCTCGCCATGTGGCAGGCCGAGCATGTCCGCGCGCAATTGGCTCTATTATATCCGCAGTGCAGCATCGAGATCCTCGGCATGACCACGCGCGGTGACCAAATCCTCGACCGTGCCTTATCCAAGGTAGGAGGCAAGGGCCTGTTCGTCAAGGAATTGGAGGTCGCCATGGCCGCAGGGCGGGCCGACCTGGCGGTCCATTCGCTCAAGGATGTGCCGATGGATTTGCCGGACGGGTTCGCGCTGGCCGCCGTGCTTCACCGCGAAGACCCGCGCGACGCCTTCGTCTCGAACGACTACGCCAGCCTGGCCGAGCTGCCGGCCGGCGCCGTCGTCGGCACCAGCAGCCTGCGCCGCCAGGCCATGATCGCGGCGCGCTACCCGCAGCTGGTCATCAAGCCGCTGCGCGGCAACCTCGACACCCGGCTGGGCAAACTGGACCGCGGCGACTACGCCGCCATCATCCTCGCCGCGGCCGGCCTCAAGCGCCTCGGCTTGCCGCAGCGCATCCGCTCGCTGCTCGAGCCCGAGACCAGCCTGCCGGCCGCCGGCCAGGGCGCGATGGCGATCGAGATCCCGGTCGGCCGCAGCGACGGCGTCGACCTGCATGCCGTGCTGGCGCCGCTGAACCACACCGCCACCGCCCAGGCCGTCGCTGCCGAGCGTACCGTGTCGAAAGTGTTCGGCGGCAGCTGCCAGATTCCGCTGGCCGCCTTCGCCACCGTCGATGACGGCGGCATCATGCGCCTGCGCGCGATGGTGGCCACGCCGGATGGCGCGCGCATGGCCAGCGCCGAGCTGTCCGGGCCGGCCGATGCGCCTGTCGCGCTGGGCCGCGCCGTGTCGGCCCTGCTCGACGCGCAGGACGCGCACGCGATCCTGGCCAGCTGCAAGGCGGAAGCCGAGCTGCATCCGGAAGCATGATGGTGCCTGCGGCGGCAGCGCCAGCCCGGCCGACGGCCGCCCCGGTCGTCATCACCCGTCCGCAAGCGCAGGCAGCCAGGCTGGCCGCCTCGATCGCCGCGCTCGGGCGCGAGGTCGTGCAACTGCCGCTGTTGGAGATCTCCCCGTTGCCGGATCAGGCTGCGCTGCGCGCGGTGCTGGCCGAGCTGTCGCGCTTTGCGCTGGTTGCCTTCGTGTCGCCCAACGCGGTCGATGCCGCCTTTGCCCACCTGCAGGCGTGGCCGGCCGGCGTGCTGCTGGCGGTGCTGGGCGAGGGCAGCCGCAGCGCGCTGGCTCAGCACGGCGTCACCGACGCCAATGCCCGCATCGTCAGCCCGCCCGACCCGGCCAACAGCGACTCCGAGCACCTGCTGGCGGCGCTGCCACTGGAGCAGCTGCGCGGCAGGGAAGTGCTGATCGTGCGCGGCGAAAGCGGGCGCGAGCTGCTGGCCGACGCGCTGCGCGCTGCGGGTGCCATCGTCTACACGGTGGCCGCCTACCGCCGCAGCGTGCCGCCGCTGACGCCGGCCCTGGCGTCTCATCTCGAGCAGCTGCTGGCGCGCCGCTGCGACTGGGTGGTGACGTCGTCCGAGGCCCTGCGCGGCCTGCACGGCTTGCTCGAACAGATGGAGGCCGGCACCGGTGTTGCAAAGATGCAACAGCAACACTGGATCGTGCCACATGCGCGGATTGCCGAAACGGCAAAGCAACTGGGCCTGGCCCGACTGACACTGACAGGATCAGGCGACGAACGACTGCTCGCCGCGTTACAATCACGACCATGAACGAATTGCCACCTACCTCAGACAAACCCGCGCTGCCGCCTCCCGAGGCCGGCCCCGCACCCGACACCTCCCGCGCCGAGCCGAACGAAACCCTGGTCGACTATGTGCACCGCCAATTGCCGGTGGTGGTCGCCGTGCTGTTCGTGCTGCTGGCCGCGCTGGCCTGGACCTCGTACAACCGCCTCCAGAACCTGCGCGAAGACATGGCGCGCAGCTTGAAGCGCAGCGACGCCAGCCTGGCCGACACCGGCAAGCTGACCGCGGCACTGCAGGAGCAGAGCAAGGAACTGCAGACCAAGGTCGCGGTGCTGGAGAACCGCCAGACCGAAGCGCAGAGCCAGCAGTTGGCCCTCGAGCAGCTGTACCAGGACCTGTCGAAGAACCGCGACGAGTGGGCGCTGGCCGAGATCGAGCAAGTGCTGTCGACCGCCAGCCAGCAGCTGCAACTGGCCGGCAATGTGCAGGGCGCGCTGATCGCGCTGGCCAATGCCGACCGTTCGCTGTCGCGTTCGGACAAGCCGCAGTTCATCACGATCCGGCGCGCCATCGCCAAGGACATCGACAAGCTCAAGGGCCTGCCGGGCGTCGACCTGGTCGGCGTCGCCCTGCGCCTCGACAATGTGATCGGCCAGATCGACACCCTGCCGATGCTGTCGGACGAAAAGCCGGCCCCGCCTGCGCCGCCCGTGCGCCCAGCCAAGCCGGCCGCCAGGCCGGTCAAGGGCGCCAGGCCGGTCGCCGCGGCGGCCGAAGAGCCGACGCTGGCCGCGCGCGCCGCCGACCTCTGGCATAGCTGGAGCAGCGAGATGTGGTCCGACGTGCGCCAGCTGATCCGCGTGCGCACCATCGACACGCCGGACGCGCTGATGCTGTCGCCCAGCCAGGCTTACTTCCTGCGCGAGAACCTCAAGCTGCGCCTGCTCAATGCGCGCTTGGCCCTGCTGTCGCGCAACGAGACAGCCTTCCGCAACGACCTGATCCTGGCGCAGGAAGCGCTGGCCAAGTATTTCGATACCCGCGCCAAGCCGACCCAGACCGTGCAGGGCTTGCTGCACCAGGTCCAGGGCAGCAACCTGGCGATCGAGATGCCGAACCTGGCCGACAGCCTGAACGCCGTGCGTAACTACAAAGCGAAGCCATAACCATGCGTGTATTCCTCTGGTTAGTCGCGCTGATGGCAGCGGCCATCGGCATCGCGGTGACGGCCCGCTTCAACCCGGGCAATGTGGTGCTGTTCTACCCACCGTACCGGGTCGACCTGTCGCTCAACTTCTTCGTGGTGCTGGCGGTGGCGCTGTTCGCCGTCGTCTACCTGCTGGTGTCGGCGCTGCGCGCGACGCTGTCGATGCCGTCCAAGGTGGCCGCCTACCGCCAGCAAAAGCGCGAGCGCGACGGCAACAAGGGCTTGCGCGACGCGCTCAAGGCGCTGTTCGAAGGCCGCTTCGGCCATGCCGAAAAAGCCGCCGCGCGCGCCGCCGAACTGCCCGAGAATGCCGGCCTTGCCGCGCTGATCGGTGCCCGCGCTGCCCACCGCATGCGCCAGGCCGGCCGGCGCGACAGTTGGCTCGCCAGCGTCGCCTACGACAACGCGATGAAGACGGCGCGCCTGATGACGGCCACCGAACTGCTGGTCGACGACCACCAGCCGGACCAGGCGCTGGCCTATGTGGCCGAACTGAACGCCAGCGGCACCCGCCATATCCATGCGCTGCAATGGTCGATGAAGGCCCAGCAGCAAGCCAAGAACTGGCCCGAGGTGCTGCGCCTGGTGCGCATGCTCGACAAGCACAAGGCGCTGCATCCGGCGCTCTCGAGCCGCCTGCGCGAGCTGGCCTACGACGCGTTGCTGCTCGACAGCTCTCACGACGCCGAGTCGGTGCAGAAGGTGTGGTCGACGGTGCCGACCTTTGATCGCGTCAAGCCGTATATCGCCGCGCGCGCCGTGACGGCCCTGAACGCGCGCGGCCTGCACGACGAGGCGCGCCTGGCCGCCGAGGAAGCGCTCGGCGTCGACTGGGACGAGCGCGTGGTGCGCGCCTACCGCGACTGCGCCGGCCCGACCGGTTCGGCGTCGCTGCTGGCCCAGATCGAGCATTGCGAGCAGTGGATGCGCGAGCGCCCGACCGACGCCGAGCTGGCGCTGACCCTGGGTTCCTTGTGCCTGAAGCAGAAACTGTGGGGCAGGGCCCAGCGCTTCCTGGAGCAGGCCCTGTCGGATGCGACCGAGGCGCGCATGGTGCGCGAAGCCCATCTGAAGCTGGCGCAGATGCACGAGGCGCTGGGCCAGCAAGCGGAGGCGGCGGCCCACTTCCGCCAGTGCGCCCTCGCCAGCATTCTGTAGCACGTAGGGTGGGCACTGCGTGCCCACGCGGATCGAAGCGTGCGCATCGATGCAAACTTCCCGCCCTTGCCCTTGTTGCAATGCACAAGATGCCGCCATTATTCGTTATAATGTCGGCATTCAATATCCCGCAACCAAGGAATCCCCATGAGTTTGAACAAAGTCTCTTCCGGCCGCGACGTGCCGAACGATTTCAACGTGATTATCGAAATCCCGATGAATGCCGACCCGATCAAGTACGAAGTCGACAAGGAATCGGGCGCAATCTTCGTTGACCGCTTCATGGGCACCGCAATGCACTACCCGTGCAACTACGGCTATGTGCCGAACACCATCGCCGACGACGGCGACCCGTGCGACGTGCTGGTGATCACCCCGTTCCCGCTGATCCCTGGCGTGGTAGTGCGCTGCCGCGCCATCGGCGTGCTGAAGATGACCGACGAAGCCGGCGGCGACGCCAAGGTGCTGGCAGTACCGATCGATAAGATCCTGCCGATCTACACCCACTGGCAAAAGCCGGAAGACATGAACGAACTGCGCCTGCGCCAGATCCAGCACTTCTTCGAGCACTACAAGGACCTCGAGCCGGGCAAATGGGTCAAGATCGAAGGCTGGGGCGGCCCGGACGACGCCAAGGCGGAAATCATGGGCGGCATCGAGTCGTTCAAGAAGTCGCTGGAAGCGTAACACGCCACTGCGATCAACAAGAAAGCCGCGGGCGCATTGCGCCACGCGGCTTTTTTTACGCCTGCCCGCTTTGCCTCGCACTACCAGCCGATATCGCGCAGCAGGTCCAGCGTCAGGTCGTAGGGCGCGCTCGGCGTATGCAGCAGGTCGCCATTGATGGCCGGCTCCATCAGCAAATTACGCTTGGCCGAATCGGAAAAATGCGACACCGACGATCCGGGCGCATAGGCCGACGGCGTGTAGAGCAGCACCCGACCCGAATAGTCGGTGCCGGCAAAGCGGTTTGGATCGACCCCCATACTGGCGGTGACGCCTGACATGGTGCGCGAGCGGTGCTGCAGGCGTTGCCTGATCCATTGACCGTCACTCTGCGACACCATCATCGACGGGATCGCAATGGCCGGATCGGCGCCTCCCATACTGGTCGTTTCGCCCGGCAGGTTGCGCACCACCAGCATGCCGCGCCCGCCAGCGTCCTGCACATGCCTGGCCTTGGTCGCAAAGGTGCATACGCCGCGGTCGACCAGCGCGATGTTGCCGCGCACGGCCAGCGCATTGGCCGCGTTGAGGGGCGTGCAGGCCAGGCCGCTGCCGTCGGGCTGGTCGACCACCGGCATCAGCTGGCCGCTGACCGGCGGATTCGACAGGGCCGGCCCGAAACTGGCGTCGCCCGCCACATAGTAGCCGCCGGCCGACGCGGCAGCCGGTCCGCCGATGAACAGCTGCGGTGCATGCGACAGCACATCGGGTACATTTTGCATGGTGTGGGTGCCGCTCCAGGACAGCGCCGAGACGCTGTTGGCCGAGTCCTTGCGCTCCTGGTTGTTCATGTCCGACCACAGTTTGTTGGTGCGGTTGTCGAGCAGGTGGTAGTCCCACACCGAGGGCAGGTCAAGGTAGGGCCGTTCGCCGCTGCTGCCGTCGGTGAAGGTCTGGAAGCCCAGGCCATGGCCCAGTTCGTGCAGCAGCACGGTCGGGAAGTCGATCAGGTTGCCGTGGCGGTTGTCCAGCCCCAGGTAGAACGGTGCGTCGGGCAGGCAGTCGGCGGCCAGGCCCAGCCGGGCATTGAAGAAGGCCATGATATGGGCGTCGGTCGGCGCCGACTGGTCTTCGCCGGCCAGCTTATTGGCCAGCGCACCCGGGTACCAGGTCCACAGGCGCGGCGCATTGGGGAAGTTGCCGAAGATTTGCATGGTACCGGCAGCGCCCAGCACCGCGCCGGTGGCGTTGCACGGCAAGTCCTCGAAGCTGGCCAGCACCTTGATCGGCACGGTGCTGGTCAGGGTCTGGCCCCAGATCCGCGCCACGTGCTCGAAGGCGATCAGCCTTTGCTGGCCCAGCGTCGTGCCGTGATTGCCGCCGACCGGCACCGCCGGTGTCGGGTCGTTGAAGCCGACGCCGGGCGCATTATTGTTGATGATGTTGATCTCGACGTCGGCCTGTGCGCTGCCAGCGAGCAGCAGAGCGGCCAACAGCATGCCCATGCGCTTGCACTGCTTATTGATCATGATTGTCCTCCTCGGTGTGGGTGGTAGCGGGCAGGGCGAAGTTCAGCGAGCTGGTGGCCGCCTGCGGCCCTTTGACGCACTGCATCTTCAGCTTGCCGTCGGCGTCGCGCTGGGTGACCGCGTAGATCAGGGACTCCTTGCCCATGCTGGCGCGCAAGGTGCCGTCCGGGGCGGTGGTGATCACCGGACGCGATGCGCTGTCCGGGCTGGCCTGCAACGGCAGGGTCGGCGAATTCAGGCGCTGCGCATTGAGCGCCGCCAGTTCGGCGGCGGTCGGCGCGCGCAGCTGGCCAGTGGCGGCATCGCGCACCACCACCAGGGAATTGACTGGTTCGGCCGCTTTGGCCGGCGCCCCGGCGCACAGGGCGCACAGGGTCAGGGTCAGGCAGGTGAGTTGGCGTGTCATGGCGTTCTCCATTGGCTGGGTTAGTTGGTCGGCTGCGATTTGCGGCGGCTGCGAGCCAGCGCGAGCAGGCCGATCCCCATGACGACAATGGTCGACGGCTCAGGCACCTGCGCCGCCAATGCCAGGCTGACCGTGTCGATGCCGATGTAGTTGAGGGTGGCGGCGTCGCCCACATAGCGGAAGGCGAAGCGGCCGCTGCCCGCGCCGTCGATGGCAGCGGTAAATTGCTGCCATGCGCCGGGGTAGGGATTGGGCCCGCCGATCACGCCCAGCACGGTGGTGAAGTCGACCGGCGCGCCCGAGACGCCGCTGTGGTAGCGCACTTCGACGGTGTCGTTGAAGCCGGGGATGGTCTGGCTGCGGGTGAAAAAGCTCAGCTGCGCCAGGCCGGTCCAGTTCAGTACCGGCGAAATGAGCCACTGGTCAACAAAGCCGGTGCCGTTCAGGGCGCTGAGGAAGTCGGCGGCGATATACGAGTCGGGCGCGCCGGCGTGGGCCGGGAACACGCCCGCATTGCCCTGGAACCAGTTCTGGCCGGACGGCGCGCTCAGGTTCAGTTTGAGCCAGCCCGGCAAGGCATTGATGTCGTTGAAGTTTTCCGTCAGGATCGGTGCGGCGCTGGCAGCACTGCCCAGTGCCAGCGCCGCGATGGCGAGGAGAGTCTTGGAAGTGTTCATGATTCGCACTTTCAGGTGACGCCAGTAGGGTGGACGCCCAATGCGCTGGCGGCGCAATGGCCACGGTGTTGCTAAATAATAAATATTGAACGGGGAGCGGGCGTTGATATTTGTTTAATAAGCATTAAACAAATTGAAAGCTGGCAGGAATGCCAGCAGGGAAGGACGGACAGCCGGGCCCCGATCTGGCGGGGCCCGGCAGACTAGCGGACTGGCGGACTAGGAGCGTGCGCGGCAGAAGCTCGTCGGCCC
>CBDDRJ010000011.1:0-32394 GCA_965233055.1 uncultured bacterium | reverse complement strand
CTCGCCTGCACGCGGCCGGCGAGATAATTGCTGTACGCCAGTTCGGCGGCACCGGCATCCTGCCGCAGCGCATTGAACGCGGTGCAGTCCTCAAACACCAGGCTCGCCACGCGGCTGGCGCAACGGATCAATTCGGCCCGGGCGACCAGCACCGGCTGGCCGGTACTGGCCATTTCGCTGCGTGCCCGCGAGAACTCCAGCGCTTCCAGCCTGTCATTGCCGGCGTTGTAGGCGGCAACTGCACGATCGAGACTGCCGACGGCATTCATTTTCCAGTCAGGCACGGGAGGACCACTGGCGCAGCCGGCCAGCGTGGCGGCCAGCATGCCTAGCAAGATTGGCGACAGGATCCTCATGGCAGCTTGACCTCGACCTCTTGTTTGAACGGCCACTTGCGGTTGATCTCATTGACCAGCCGCTCGATCTTCAATAGATTCGCCTCGACATCGGCGCGCAGGCGCCCCAGGTCGACGCTGGCTTCCTTGACATTGCCGCTGACCACCTTGGCATCCTGCAGCACGGCATCGACCGCCTTCATGCTATTGCGCGCGTCGGCCAGCAAGCCATTGAGCTGCACAATGGCCGCCCGTGCCTCCGGCATGGTGCCGCCCTGCCCGAAGATCTGCTTGTCGGCCTGAATCACCAGCTTGTCCACGCTGAGCAGCAATGTATTGGCACGCTCCAAAGTCAACAACATCTTCTCGGCATTCTCGTCACTGCCCGCCAGCACGCCGAGTGCCCCGCCCTTGCCTGCCAGTTTCTCGGTCACAGCCTTCACATTGCGCAGGCTCAGGTCCAGCGAGGAATCGGCCGCCGTCAGTTTACTCAGGTTGCCCACCAGCTCCTTGGCCGCGGCCATCAACAACGGGATCTCGGCCGTCGCATCGCCGATCAGCACTTGCCGCACGGCTCCGTCTTCCATTGGCGGATCGGTCAGCACGCCACTAAACGCACGCAAACGGGTGGCCCCCACCAGGCTGCGTTCCATGGTGAAGATACTGGAACTGCGCAGCCAATGTGCATCCTTTTGCGCGATGGCCACGATCATCCTTGCCTTGCCTTCCTTGGTCAGCTCGATCTTGCTGACACGGCCAATCGGAAAACCGGCGAAGGTGACATCCATGCCAACCACGACGCCTTCGGCATCTTCCGCGATCAGCACCAGCTTCTGGGTCGATTCAAATGCCCCGCGCGCATACAGCAGATAGATTGCGGTGGCGGCGATCAAGGCCACCAGAAAGACAAGCAGCATCATCGCCTTGGTTTCGACGTTGGCAATGGGCGGCGGCGCCACCGGAACGGGTTCTTTATCGGTCATCGGGATTCATTAGTAGTAGTTACCCATCAGCGAAGCGACTTCGATCAACAGCACCACGGCGAACAGGCGCACCAGGCCCGCCAGCTCGGCACTCATGGTACTCGATGCAACCCTGCCATCATAATACGCCGAGGCCATTGGAATAAATGACACGCCCACGCTTAAGAAAAACAGTTTCAGGCAGAAAATCAGCGTGACCGCCGGATTGAACACCTGCCCCACCACCCGGGTATAGCCGGCCAGCGCCCAGGGCGTAAAGCCGTACACCGTGATATAGGCCAGCACCAGGGCTAGCACGCAGCTGACGGCGCCCAGCATCCACACCGAGAACACGCCGGCAGCCACGCGCGGGAAGAACTGCCTGCGGATCGGGTCGTCGCCCAGCGCATTACTCGCGCGCAGCTGGTCCAGTTCCACACCGACCGGCAAGGTATAACGCAAGGCAACGAACATGGCGGCAGTGAGCGGTATCAACTCGAGCACCAGCACCCGTACCACCATCTCAAGGGCGAAGCGCGACAGGCCGTAGCTGATCGCCGTCACCACCACGATACGGATTAGCACGACGCTGACCAGCGCCGAAAGCAAGCTGAACCACAACAAATTGGACGAGGTGGCCCGCACCAGCTCACGGGCAATGATGGCGCGGCAGTCGCGGCCATAGGTGGACGGCGTCAGGGCCAGCGTCAGGACGACGGCACTGAACAGGACGATTTGCCACCAGCCCGCGATCCATTTAAGCAGGCGCTGTCCCAGCCTGGCGGGCGAAACGTGCTCAGTATTCGGCTTCACAGCCGGCCTTTTGGAAAATTATGCATGGGGCGAGAATACTACTTCTTCCAGCTCAACGTCGAATTCCTGTGGCTGAAGCGCGCCGGATAGGCCGTGACGTAGGTAGAATGGTCACAATTGCACCATTTGAGAGACCTCGTATGCAACTCGTCAATCGCCGAGCGCTCGCCCATATTGCTGCACATCCACTTGGATTCTTCCTCCAGACCCTGAAAGGGTTCCGCGCCAACCAGGGCCTGTTGCTGGCTGGTGCCGTCGCCTACTATTCCCTGCTGTCGATCGTGCCCTTGATCATGCTGGTGGTGGTGGCCCTGTCGTACTTCATCGAACAGGCCGAGCTGCTGCATTCCGCAGGGCGTTACCTGGAATGGCTGGTGCCGGGCCAGTCGGCTGCCATCGTCGCTGAAGTGGGGCATTTCCTGGAGAACCGGGATGCCGTCGGCGGCGTGCTGTTGGTCAGCATGCTGTTCTTCAGTTCACTCGCCTTCACCGTCCTCGAAAACGCCATGTGCGTGATCTTCATGCACCGCGTCATGGTCAGGCGCCGCCATTACCTGATGTCGGCCCTGCTGCCCTATATCTACATCCTGTCCCTGGGCATCGGCATGCTCCTGATCACACTGGTGGCGGGCGCCCTGCAAGTGCTAGGCGAAGAAGAACTGTATTTCCTTGGCCGCAGCTGGTCCTTGCTCGGCACGTCCGGCGTGCTGCTATACCTATTGGGCTTTGCGGGCGAGGTGCTGGTCCTGACCTCGATCTACCTGGTGATGCCGGTCGGACGCCTGTTGCTGTCGCACGCACTGATCGGCGGCCTGACCACGGCGCTGCTGTGGGAGGTCGCGCGCCGCTTGCTGGTCTGGTATTTCTCGACGCTGTCGCAAATCAACGTCGTGTACGGTTCGCTGACGACGGCGATTGTCGTGCTGTTCAGCTTCGAGATCGCCGCCACCCTGCTGCTGTACGGCGCGCAAGTGATTTCCGACTTTGAACGGGTCGGGCGCGAGGACCCTGCCACCGAAGCAAAGCCGATGACGACCGGCCCGGCCAGCTAGCGTACTGAACTGCCCAGTTATAGCATTGACCGCCCGGGGTCAGCGATCCGGCCCGCCGCCGATTCCATCGAACAGCGTGTCGACCAGCTGCTCGGCAAGCTGCGGCGTGACGCCGAGGTGCCCTACCAACAGGCGAAAAAACAGCGGACCGAACAGCATATCGAGCACGGTCTCCGCGTCGATGCCGGCCCTCAGTTGCCCTGAGATCAGCGCCTGTTCGATCAATTTCCGCCCCGTATCACGGCTCTTGAGAATGACCTGATTGCGAAATGCCTTGGCCAGTTCGCTGTCCGGATCGGCCGACGCCATCGTCAGCGTGACCTGTCGCCCGCGCTGGGTGGCGAAGGCATCGATGACACCGCGCAAATGGGCCACCAGTGCCGCGCGTGCCGACCGGCTAGCGCGCGCCGGGGCGTCGGCCTGCGGCTGCACCATGAAGGCGGCCATCGCCAGTTCGTGGGCATTGGTCCAGCTACGGTAGATCGTCGGCTTGCTCACGCCGGACTCGGCGGCCACCCGGTCGATGCTCAGGCGGCCCAGCCCCTCGCTCATCAGGATGCGATAGGCAGTGTCGAGAACCTGCCTGCGCGCTTGTTCGCTGGGCGGTCGACCTGGACGGCGCTTCGGCGCGCTTGATTCGGCTTGACTCATTACGTTACGTATCGTATTCTAATTAACACCACTTAGCAAGGACGATCCATGCCTCCACTTCCATTATCGCCGAAGCAGCTGTGCCCCTATCTCTGCATCAATGGAGCGAAGGAGGCGATCGACTTCTACCGCAAGGCCTTCGGCGCGCAGCTCGACTATTGCCTGACCGATCCTTCCGATGGCCGTATCGGCCATGCCGAGCTCAGCTTCGGCACCACGCGGCTGTTCCTGGCCGACCAATACCCGGACTTCGGCGCCATCGGCCCCGATACGCTGGGCGGCTCGCCGGTGAAGTTCCACCTGGAAGTCGACGATGCCGATGCATTCGTCGCCCAGGCCGTGCAGCATGGCGCCACAGTGCTGCGCCCTGTCAAGCTGAGCTTCCACGGCGACCGTGCCGGCATGCTGGCCGATCCGTTCGGCTACAGCTGGTTCGTCAGCTGCAAGGTCGAAGAGGTCAGCGCCGAGGAGGCCCAGCGCCGCTGGAATGCGATGGTGGAAGGCGGCGCGCCGTGACGGCGCATCTGGACGCCGAACTGGCGCAGTTCCAGTCGCTGGAGGATGCCCTTAACGCGTCGCCGCCTACCCCAATCCTGCTCAGGTTTGCAGAAGGGAATCGCCGAATTGCCTCAAGAGATAATACGGACGAGGCTCCTGCGGGCGAAAGCCAAGCTGTTGCGCCAGCGCGTACGACGCGTGGTTGTCCATGCGGCAGGACCAGACCGGTCTCAAGCCGGCCCGCAGCACATCGGCGATCAAAGCGGCGGCCGCTGCTTTGCCGAGTCCCTGGCGGCGCGCGTGTGCCATCGTCTCGATTCCCAACTCAGCCTCCTCGCCCCACCGATAGGAAACAAATGCGATGGCCCCGACTTGTCCATCCTTTTCCGCGCACCAGCCGCCGCCACCGGCCAGAAACTGCTGAGCGTCACGCCAGAAGTGCCGCGGCACGACCTGTCCTTGCAACTGGGCATCTGCGGCGATAGCCGGCCTCAACCGCCAGCCATCGGGTAGGGCGAGCCGTCCTCGAATTTGCTTGAATTCTTGTTCGTCGAAGCTGAAATTGACCCGCGCATGGCGGATGCACAAAGCGCCCTCGGCCGCGCTGTCTGCTGCCTGGGCGCCAAGGCGTCGGTCCCATTCCAGATCCTGCCAGCGCGGGTCGATCTGCAACCATTCATCCCTGGCGTTTCGGTAGCGCCCTTCGCGCAGATGACGGATGACATGGTCGAATCCGTCGGCGACGGCGTCGCCCCAAATCAAGGACATGCCATAGCTGTGCACTGCGTGCATCACGCGTGGCGATTCCAAGCGGTCCACCCATAACTGGCCGTCTGCGCGGCCCTCGAGAACGACGCGGGCGAAGCCCGTATTCAGGAGCACCGCGTCCAGTGCGCGCAGCGCCGGCGCGAATGGGAGCTGCGCGCAGATCATTGGCGGTGCGGCGACATTGGATGAAGGCTTACTGAATTTCGTCATAGGGAGCGCTTGAGGAGCCTAGCAAGGATGAGCTCAATGCCCCATTATGTGCATAGGCTACTGCAAGCGTGTCACCGGCAGAAAAACAACCAGGTAGATCCGGAACGACGACGCCGAATACATGCTTGCCATCGCCCGGCTCGATTGCGATGGAGGAAACCAAAGTGTTCATTTTAGCCCTGCCTGTTCAACAATGCTGGGCATGTGCCTTTCAGTATGTCCTTCTTGGGGGGCGGAACAGTGACCAGGCCTGGTTTTGTCGGATGTTGGAATTGGTGATGGCTGCCGTTCACGCGAACTTCGAGCCATCCGTCCGCCACAAAAAGCCTGGTGATGCTCGCGCTATTCATGGGTCAATTATACTCACGTGTTACACATTCTCAATATGTGTCGCGTCGAACAGCGGCCGTCCGCCTCTTGATGCCCGCGCCTCCATCATCGGTGCCAGAATGCTTTCGACCATCTCCCGGTTCCAGTTCCTCTCTCCGTCGACCCTGATTACGTACTCCAACTCATCTTCGGAAAACCCTTCTTGGGTCGCTATCTGATGCACGAGAGTGGCCAAGTCCGCATCCGAAGGATCCCTAGCGAGACGCGCGCGCGCAACAATGCGCGCCCGCATCGTCGCCTCCTCCGCGTGCACGTCCAAGATGAAGAATGGTATGGCCAGTTCTCGAGCCAGGCGTTCAAACTGGCGGCGTTGGTCCTGTTGCAGACAAGCCGCATCGACAATGACGGGCAGGCCCGACCTGATCACCTGCCGGGACAATATACTGAGTCGAGCGTAGGTCAGGCGCGTTGCCTGCGCATCATAGAGTCCGGCCACTCGCGCCGCAGTCTTGTCCGAGATCGCGGGCAAATGGTGAATGCGCTTGCGTTCGACATCGGATCGCAATCGGATAGCACCTTTAGCCTCGACAAGGCACCCGGCGACTGCCGACTTTCCGCTGCCGGACAGGCCATGCATGAGCACGAGCACAGGCGACATGGGCTGGATATTCTCCGAAGAAAACGCCATATAGCGCGCCGCCAGCGCCATTTGCAACGCGGCCGATTGGGCCTCGGTGCGCACTTGCTGTGCACGTAATAACGCCACTTTACACCGGACCAGAGCACGCTCAACTTGATAGTAGCGAAACACAAGCAAGCCATCATAGTCACCTGTGATCTCGAGATACTGGTTGAGAAGACGAGATGCCAAGTCCGGACGATCCTGGAAGCGCAAGTCCATGCAGGTGAACGCGATATCATCCATCACATCGATCCAACGCAAGCTTTCGTTGAATTCGATGCAATCGAAAACGCTGACCAGGTCATTGATCGTGAGGATATTGCCGCAATGAAGATCACCATGGCACTCCCGAATCCAGCCCTGAACCTTGCGGCCATCAAATGTACCGGCGAGTTCTTCTTGGCGCGTCCTTTGCCACGCCTGCATGTCGTCGACCCATTCCTTCTGCTGTGGCTCTACCAGCAGCTCAGAAATCGATGCCAGGTTGTTGGCGGCGCAAGATCTGATGGCCGAGGATGATCCCCAGATGCTGTCTGATGTTGCCACAGCGGCGCGATGATGAAACTGAGCGAGCTTTTGTGCCAGCGCATCAATCTCCACGGGAAGAAGGCTTCCCGCCTGCAGTCGTGCGTTCCATATCGCCTGCTGCGGAAACGCCCGCATTTTAAGGGCATATTCGATGGGAACACCTTCAGCATCAATGACCGGCGCATCCGGCGTTCCCACGATGGCCACGACGTCCAAGTAGAGTTCGGGACAAAGACGGGCATTGAGCCGCAATTCCTCCTGGCAGTAGAAGCGGCGCAAATCAATGGTAGAAAAATTGAGGAACTCAAATCGAACGGCTTTCTTGATCTTGTATGCGAAGTCCTCCGTCACCAACACCCAGGAAATGTGGGTCTCGAAGATGCTTGGTCTCACCTTGTCGTGTTCCAATGTTCTCGACAGGGACAGTATTAACTTGTATTGATCACTCAACATGGACATGTCCCTACTGAGCGCAGGCGAAATAGCCTGTGCGAAGGACGGGCCGGATTTTGTTGCAACGTCGATGTTCGGTTCGATATGCCATCTATGAGCTCTATTTGGGTATGGTCTGGCATTGCTGAAATTATTCAGCGAACCGCATAGGTCAGGCACTTAATATGATCAATCCTGTGGCCGACTGAGATTGTCTCAGCCATGCACTCGTAGTCCCTGTTATGACGGCAGGCGGCAACCTTGCAGGCGCCGACGCCCGCCATTGGACGATGATCTTTCATGTGGCTTCCGGTTGCCGGAGGCGATACGCAAAGGTAAGTGTCGCAGGCGGGATTGCCATTGTCGCCAATGGTAATGGCCTTGCCGTGGCAACCGCTACCCACCTTATAGACACATTCGGGAACTGAACAGGTCTGTACCACCGGCATCAATATGGATAGGGTTTTCATCAATGGGTACCTCGGTATGTAGTGGACGGAACGGAAATCGTGTTCGTCGGGATTGATGCCGAATTCCGCGCATGGGAATATTGTCGGATGCGCCTGTCTTCTCAATCGAAGGGCGACATCGTGCGCAAGAGTTGTTACATATCGCCCTGCGCTTCGGCTGTGCAAGGCGCCAGGACCGATTCTTGGGACGCACTTCCGCGAAATACCGTGCATCCTTTCAGGCCCAGGCGATACGCTTCGAGAAAGATGTCCCTGACCTGCCCTGAGCTGGCCTGCGCCGGCAGGTTGATCGTCTTGGAAATGGATTGATCGACATTCGCCTGCAAACGTGACATGAGCCGCAATTGTCGTACTGGATCGACATCGCCCGCTTCGACAAAAGCAGACGGGAGCTGGGCATTTTGACCATGCAATTGGCGAAACAGGCGCCAGGCGTAGTCGGATGCGCCCATCACAACAATGGCGCCATCTGCGCCGCGCACTTTTCGTTTGAGCTCAAATGCAAAGATAGGTTCGATGCTGCTCGACACGTTACCGGCCAACAGGCTGATCGTGCCAGCAGGTGCTATCGCCGTCAGGTGGCTGTTGCGAATGCCTTTTTCCCAGATACCCTCGATGATATTTTTTGGCAGCGACTGAATGAAATCGCCACCAAGATATTCGGCGGCACGATAGGCAGGAAACGCGCCGCGTTCAGCCGCAAGTTCAATCGACGACTGGTAGGCGGCCTGACTGATCGTTCGCATGATGGCATCGGCGATATCGAGCGAATTGTCGGTGCCATAGCGCACGCCAAGCATTGCGAACGCGTCCGCAAGACCGGTGATGCCAATGCCGATCCGGCGCGACGCATGGGCAACTGTGGCCTGTACCTTGAGCGGGAATTGCGATACCTCATACACATTGTCCAGCATTCGCGTCGCCATGGCTGCGGTGGCTGCAATGCCTTGCATGTCCAGGTGCGGATGCGCGCCAAACGGTTCCTGGACGAAGCGGGTCAGGTTGATCGAACCAAGATTGCATGCGCCGTGTGGCGGCAGCGGAACCTCACCGCAAGGGTTGCATGCGCTGATGTTTTCGATATAGCGTAGATTGTTCGAGCGCTGCACGCGGTCGATGAAGACGACCCCGGGATCACCGCATTCGTGCGCCGCCAGCGCGATACGCTCCCATAGCATGCGCGCGCTCACCGTGCTGGCAACGAGACACGGTTCGGCTGCCGATGTCCCGGACCATTGCCGTTCGCATACGACGCCATTGGGCGGAACGGAATGCCCGGCGAGGGGAAACACGAGCGGCCAGGGGGCATCCTCGTCCACCGCCTTCATGAATGCGTCACTGACCATGACCGCCAGGTTGAAGTGACGCAGCGCCCCGCCAGCGCGCTTGGCATCAATGAATGCCTCAATGTCGGGGTGGTCGCAGCGCAGTGTCGCCATCATCGCGCCACGACGTGCACTGGTCGATAGAAGCGTGGCGCATGCACTATCCCACAAGTGCATGAACGATACAGGCCCAGACGCGATGTTGCCGCTCTGGCTGGCGCGCGCGCCAGCCGGGCGCAAGGTCGAGAAATCGCATCCGATTCCACCGCCCGCCTGCAGAGTCACCATCGACTCGCCAAGGGCGGAGAAAATGCCATCGAGCGAATCGTGCAGCGGCCCCATCACGAAGCAGTTGAACATCGTCGTGTGGCGCTGACTGCCAGCGCCGGCCAGAATGCACCCGCCCGGCAGGAAGCGGAAATGCGACAGGATTTGCATGAAGCGATCATGCCACTCATCGCGGTGGTGCTGTTCCGGCTTTGAAAGCGCCAGTGCCACACGCTCCCAAGTTGTGGCCACGGAGTCCTCGTCGGCGGATGCGACGTCCCGGCCGCGATACCTGGTATTCCATACGAATTCTGAAATAGGTTCCGACATGAATACTTCAGGCATAGCCTTCTCCATCAAACAACACACTGCCAGCAAGCTTAGGACTGCTGGCAAGTCCACGCTTGATGCGGATCAATCGGCCAAGCTGCCGAACGCATTACCGAGCGTATGGGACTGTGCTAGCTGACAAAAGTCGGGAACGAAACAGTCGGGTGCGCGTCCAAGCTGTTATGTTTGGAAGAGCCAGCGAGGCTGCGTGTCGGCCTCTGCGCTGCTCTGATGAAGTCACGTCCGGGTAAATGAGGTGGAACAGTTACTGGAGCAAACCAATATGCAAGGAAAGGCATCCGCGTCGATGCAGTATGTCCGGGCGTCATTCGCACCCGCCATGGTCGAGCGCATCGAGCAGGGCCATCCGGGACTGGACTTGGCAGCGCAAGAGCCAATGGGGCGCATTGGAAGGCCGGAGGAAATCGCCGCAGCGGTGACATGGCCTTGTTATCGCGCCTCCTTCGTGACCGGGCAGGCGCAGGCGGTCGATGGCGGCTGGGTAGCACAGTAGAGTCTCGTCCATAGGTTCATCGACGTATCGTGAGGTATTTTCCATGCAAATCACAAGACCGATTGCCACATTGTTGGCGTTGACGCTGAGCGCATGCACCAGCACAGGAACCGGAGGCGGCCAAGTTTCAGGAACCGGCCTGCACGAACAGTCGGTCACGTTCCGGTGGACGAGCACGGATGGAGGCATTTCCGGCACGATGATGGCAGCGCTCCCGAGCGTCAGCTTTCAAGGGCGCTTCTTCCAGATCACGCAGCAAGTCCGGGCCCAGGTGCTCGCCCCGCTCTGGATACATTGGCACCGTGGCTGGTATGACTGGCCATACTGGGGAGGGCCATTCTCGCCAGCGTATCCGGATACCCAGTTCCTTACACGCTACTCTGGAAAAGTGGTGGCGACCCTGGACGGACAGGACGGCCAGCATATGCGTTGTCGATTTCACCTGATCGCGCCGGCTCGCGGCATGTCCGGCGGCGGCGAGGGGCAATGCCAGCTCTCCGATGGCCGCAGTGTCCATGCGCACTTTGCGCCCCAATAGATGTGCGCAAGGGCTCGACGCACAATGGCGGGCGCCGCCGGTCACATTACAGGCATTGTGATTTTGAATATGCAACGAACAAAGGTCAATCGGTGAACATGCCTCGAGCATCAGCGCTCCCAAGTACATATCCTGCCGGTGCAGCAGCGGCATGCATGCGCTCCCATCAAGCTTTCAATTTTTTAGGTCCACCGGGTCGTCAGTGCGATGGCCATCCGGTCCGTGCCCCTGCACGAGTAAACCATCGCAGATCGGCGAACGCTGTGCTGATAACCTCACGCGACAACAAGAGCTTCCCATGAAAAAGCTGTTCAAGGATCGCTTCCATGCTGGCAGTTTGCTCGCACGGCGGCTGACTGCCTATGCCCGGCGCCCCGACGTCATCGTGCTGGCCTTGCCACGTGGCGGCGTACCGCTCGGTTTCACGGTCGCGCAGGCGCTCGACGTTCCTCTCGACATCGTCTTGGTGCGCAAGATTGGGCTCCCTGGCCGCCCGGAATATGCAATCGGCGCGGTCGCAGCCGCAGGACCATGTCTGCTGAAAACCAATGAGATCGCACTGCTCGGCGTGCCGATGGATATGATCGAAGCCACCATTGCCCGCGAACGGCACGAGATCGCTCGGCGCGAAACCCTGTATCGCGCGGGGCGGCCCGCCCCACAGTTGCAGGGCAAGGTCGTGATCCTCGTCGACGACGGTATTGCAACGGGCTCGACCATGCATCTGGCGGTCCGGATTGTGCGCCAGGCGCAAGCGGCAAAAATTATCATCGCCGTTCCCGTCGCGGCAAGCGACGCCTGTGAAGCGTTGGTCCCCGAAGTCGACATATTGATCTGTCTGAGTACGCCACAGCCATTTTTTTCTGTCGGCCAATGGTATGAGGACTTCGGACAGACCAGCGACGAGGAAGTGACGCATCTGCTTGAGCTGGCAAGGCGGGAGCAGATACGGAAGAAAAGCGATCGCCCTCCGTCATCGCATCCAAACATCCATTGATCCGATACCCATTCGATCCAAGACGCAAGGGGAGACAAGCATGCAGTTACCAACAGGACAACGATCGGTCAAGATCCGATGCGGCGCGGTCAATTTGGACGGCATGCTCGCATTGCCGCCCGCCCCCAGCGGGGTCGTACTATTCTCGCACGGCAGCGGAAGCAGTCGCCTCAGTCCGCGCAACGCCTACGTCGCTCAAGCTTTGCATGAAGTCGGCATCGGGACGCTGTTGCTCGACTTGCTGACGCCATTGGAAGATTTCGATCCGAATATGCGCTTCGACATCGCCTTGCTGACGCAGCGATTGCATTGCGCTGTCGATTGGCTAGGTGGCCAGGTCAGTACTGAGTCCTTGCCGATCGGCTTGTTTGGTGCAAGTACTGGTGCTGCGGCGGCGCTGCAACTGGCCGGCCGCCGCAATGACATCGCCGCGCTCGTCGTGCGCGGTGGACGCACAGACATGGCTAACGCGCTCGAACTATCCAGGGTGCGCGCGCCTACCCTGCTGATCGTGGGCGCGCTCGATGAACCTGTCGTCACGATCAACCGCATCTCATACATGGCCCTGGAATGCGAGAAGCACATTGAAGTGATCGACGGCGCGACCCATCTATTTGAAGAGGCGGGCAAACTGGAAGAGGTCGCGGTCCTTGCCAGGCAATGGTTCTTACTCCACCTGGCCAAGGCGGCGCGGCGTCAGAATACCTCGGCTCAAGGCGCTCACGATGGACACCACGCGGGTCCGATTCCATAGGGAGTGCCGAACATAACAAGCCATTCTTTGTCCCCCACATTGATCAGCTTGGTCGCAGCATCGGCCCATCGCCTGAGTGGCGCCGCCGACGACTATGATGCACTGCTCGAACTGATCGGAGACGCGCGCTTCGTGCTCATTGGCGAAGCGAGCCATGGTACGGGTGAATTCTATGAAGAGCGCGCGCGGATCACCAAGCGGCTGATCGTCGAAAAAGGTTTTTGCGCCGTCGCAGCGGAAGCGGACTGGCCCGACGCCTATCGCGTCAATCGCTATGTCTGCAGCCAGAGCGATGACGCCGATGCCGACGCGGCGCTGGCCGGCTTCAAGCGCTTTCCCACCTGGATGTGGCGCAATACTGCCGTCGTCGACTTTGTCGAGTGGCTACGTCTGCATAACAAGCCCCTGCCAACATCGGCCCGGATCGGCTTCTACGGGCTCGATCTGTATAGCTTGTTCACCTCGATCGGGGAAGTGCTGCGCTACCTCGATCAGGTCGATCCGGACGGAGCGCGCCGTGCGCGTGCGCGTTATGCCTGTTTCGACCATTTCCACGACGACAGCCAGCGCTATGGTTACGCGGCAGGCTTCGGTCTGTCGCCGTCATGCGAGAACGAAGTCATTGCGCAATTGCTTGATCTCAATTCCCAAGCGGCCGAGTACATGCGGCGCGATGGAACACAGGCGCGGGACGCCTTGTTCTATGCCCATCAGAATGCCCGTCTCGTCATGGACGCCGAACGCTACTATCGGACCATGTTCAGCGGGCACATTTCCTCTTGGAATCTACGTGACCATCATATGGCCAGCACGCTCGGTGCGCTCGCCCTGCACCTGCGACCGGCAAGTGAGGATAAGCCCGCCAAGATTGTCGTCTGGGCCCACAACTCGCATATCGGCGATGCGCGCGCGACTGAAGCGGGACGATCGGGTGAATGGACGCTGGGTCAATTGGTACGAGAGCGCTACCAGGAGCAAGCTTTCCTGATCGGTTTGACGACCTACGAAGGCACGGTCACCGCAGCATCCGACTGGGACGCGCCGACCGAACGAAAGCAGGTTCGTCCCGCCCTGCCGAACTCGTATGAATCGCTGTTTCACCGGACAAATATCCCGCGCTTCATGTTGCCATTGCGGAGCAACGCGGAAACGAACGAGGCGCTCTGGAAGCAAAGACTCGAACGCGCCATCGGTGTCATTTACCGCCCGGAGACTGAACGCCAAAGCCACTATTTTCATGCTCACCTGTCGCAGCAATTCGATGCGGTGCTCCATTTTGATGAAACGCACGCGCTTGAGCCACTGGAGTTGACGAGTCCCTGGAAATTGGGAGAAGCGCCGGAGACATTCCCTGTCGGAGTCTAGGCGCGTGATCATCTCTTCGACCACCTAGAACGAGGCTACTTGTAAGTGTACAGCCGACACAATGCCAAACACCGATCATCGTGCCAGTACGAATGAGTTCCACTTGAAGGTCTTTTGCGTGAAGGATAAAGGAATGGATATCAACGAAGCAATCTCGGGCCGCCGCTCGACGCGTGCATATACGACAGAAGCGGTTGACGAGCAAACGCTGCAACGCATGATCAACGCCGCCGTCTTGGCGCCCAATGCGGTCAATGAACAGCCATGGACGTTTACTGTCGTGCGTAATCAAGCCTTGCTCGACCAGATTTCGCAGGATGCAAAGGCGCACATGCTTGCCACCATGTCTCCCGACGGCCATTCCGACCACTTTCGTTCCATTCTCAACGATGCCAGCTTCCACATCTTCTACCACGCGCCGGCTCTTGTGCTGATTTCGGCCAACGCGCACAGTCCATGGATCGTCGAGGATTGCTCCCTGGCCGCCGAGAACCTGATGCTATCTGCGTTCGCCGACGGACTTGGCAGCTGCTGGATCGGCTTCGCGCAAAGCTTTCTCAATACACCACGGGGAAAGAGTGTACTGGGCTTGCCCGCCGCCTGGATATCGGTGGCACCGATCATCCTGGGCCATGCGGCGGCGCTGCCGTCGCCGGTTGTGCGCAAGGCACCGGAAATCCATTGGGTCAACTGACCATCAGGCCGCGGAACGGCAACTGATTGCAGTGCCAGGGGTCACCTGTCCGTAAGGTTCTCCGTTCGCCCTTCCAGGTTGGTGGACTGATGCATGCCGGATCAAACTCAAGCGCGACATTGCAATTCATACGCCTGCATGCGAACAAAGTATTCCAATGCACGCGCCCAAACCTTTCCAAGTGGCGGCCCGGGTGAAACACGGACGGAGGGAGATGTCTTTCCTTCATCTTGAATGACTCAGTCGTCCATCGATATTACCAACGATGGACGCTTGCGGAAAATGCGTCTTGTGCGTTCGCAAAGCCAGAAATCGGAAAATCTGCTAGCGTGAACCATTACGGAAAATACTACATGGCCGGATACGGCTGATTGTCTGCGTTGCCAGTAAACATGGGGAGCGGCGCCCGGTGGAGGCGCTCGCCATGTGGACATGCATCTTGCTCACCCACCTCGATGCTGGGAATGGCGTTCGCCGGCATCGATGGACGAGTTCGAGATGCTCGCCATAGTACAAATCGACCAGAAATATCCAGGTATCAAGTGGATGCATGAATACGCGCTACTTGCCCCCTTTACATCATCGATTGCCTTGCACCACACGAGCAAGCGAAGTTCGATTGCCGCTGATCGAATGCCAGGATACACATTGATCATGATCCCAAGCTGATGAACGACGTGGATAAGCCCGCTGCTCGCGTGACGCTGGAATCAAAAGTCGCGTTCCTGCGGCTCCCAACAAGCTACCCGGAGCCAAGTTTTCGCGTCGAGGCCATCGAAACGCACATGTCGTGGGTATTTCTGACGGACTGCTTTGCCTACAAACTGAAGAAGCCGGTTCGCTCCGACGACCTCGATTTTACGACCGTCGACGCACGTCGCTACTATTGCGAGGAAGAGGTTCGCCTGAATCGGCGTCTGGCTGCGGACGTCTATCTCGGTCTTGCAGCCCTCACCCTTGTCGCTCCCGGTCAATTTCAGTTCAATGGTGAAGGCCCTGTCCTCGACTGGCTGGTCAAGATGCGTCGACTGCCAAGACGGCACATGTTGGACTATGCCGTCAACCATGGAACCGCCAATGCAGGCGACATGCGCGACATCGCCGCGCGACTTGTTGCGTTCTACCATGCTTGCCCTTCCATCGAGCTCGGCCCGTCGACCTATCGCGCACAACTGCTCGCGCAGATTGATCACACGATGCAAGCACTGAGCTGCCCCGCATATGGGCTCGCGACCGAGCAGATACGCAAGATTTGTCAGGCACAGCGAGAATATGTGCTGAAGGAAAAATCCATTTTTGATGCACGTATTCTGACAAAAAAATTGGTTGAAGGCCATGGCGATCTCAGGCCTGAACATATTTGCCTGTCTCCGCCGGCCGTGATCGACTGCCTTGAATTCTCACTCGAGTTGCGTATACTCGATCCGATCGATGAAATCAGCTTTCTTGCCCTTGAATGCGAACGGCTCGGCGCCCCCTGCCTTGGCGTCGCCCTTCTCGCCGCGTACAGCGACATGAGCAATGATAATCCGGACCCGAGTCTGATGCACTTCTACAAAAGCTACCGTGCCTGTGTACGCGCAAGGATCGCAATCGGACATCTGAACGAAGAGAAATTTCGTTACTCACCGGAATGGCCCCGCCGCGCGAACGAATATCTGTCGCTGGCACAGGCGCACAGTGCATTTTTCACGTAAATGGAAATCACGGCTCCAAGACGGTCGTCGACGCGCCGGAATGAAGGCAATTGACAGCACCGGCGAATACGGACGCGCTGCCCAAGACCATCACTTTCGCCGCGGGGCTCGTTCCGGCAATTGCGCGCGGGAGCACAGTATCGGTCACAACAATTCTCTCCAGCGGCGATTTCTCCAATAGCTCGATCGCCCCGCCGGCAAAAAGGCCATGGGTCGCTGCGGCACAAACGCTGTGCGCGCCGGATGCGATGCACGCCTGCGCAGTTCGCGCCATCGTCGCCCCACTACTGATCAGGTCATCGATGATAACGGCATGTTTGCCCTGGACGTCTCCGACCAGCAGAGAACCGCTGAGAACTCCACCACTACGGTACTTCTCCGCAAATGCGGTACTGACCTGGCTGCCGATGGCAGCACCGAGCAGTTGCCTGAACACCTCTGCCCGCTTGATGGCGCCCGCATCGGGCGCGACAACGACCACGTCCTTGCCCCTGAGGATAGGCGCGAAAAAAGCCACCAACATATGGTGGGCATCGACGTGTTCGGTGCGACACCGAAACGCGTTCTGATAGGCCGCCAGATTGTGAACATCCATCGTCAGTATCGTGTCCGTGCCAACGGCCTCGAACAGCATGGCGACATAGCGTGTGGTCACCGGATCTCGCGGCTTGGTTTTGCGGTCCTTGCGCGCGTATGCAAGGTAGGGAACGATCGCTGTCACCCGAGCAGCCCCGGCGTCTTTCAGCGCACCAATAAAGAACAACAAGCGACACAACTTGTCATTGCCGCTTTGCTCATCATCTGCGTACAGGGAGTGCAATACAAATACATCCGCGCCCCGCACGCTGACAAGGGGACGCGCCTTGTGTTCGCCATCTTCGAACTCACGCTCCTCGTGAGCACTCAACTCGACGCCCATCATCTGCCCCACCCGCTCGCCAAGAGGGCGGCTGGCACCCAGTGCAAAAAGCATCGGCAATGGCTCGCACATGGAGACCGTGGCGGAAGCTGGCTCTTTCATCGGTGTATCTCCTTTCGTCTGCGATGTATTGCCTTGAAACGGAGCGTCAGTTAAGTGATGCGCTCGGTGCTCTGGATGGCGAACCTCCAAGCGCGCTGTGTGGCATGTGCGATAGCAAGCGGGCTAAGAGTCGGGAAGTCGTCTCATTCCCGGCCTTCGCCAATAGTGTCAGCGTTCGCTTAGACAATTTGTATATTCGAATAAACGTATGCCACGTACCCATGATCTCCTGTTAAAGCCATTTTGGTTTGACATGGATCACGGTGCGCATGACGTATCGCAAGCTCGCCCCAAAAAAAGAAGCCAAAGCGGACCATCCCATTGCCGGATTCCAGCACACCCGGAAGGCCTACCGTATAGACCGTTTGAACGTCTTGTAAGAATCAGCCCTAAATTCGCCACGTTTCGCTTTGCCGTTGATCTATATCAAAACAGTCGTCGTTGATCGTCCTAATTTGAAAGGGCGGCGGCTCGGGGGAGGACGTGGCGCGACACCAGGTGTCATGCACCAGCTGTTTCAATGCTTTGTCTTCATAAACCGAGTCTGCCGTCAACCGTACGCGCTCTGCAACTTACTGAACTGCGTTCGCACGCCTTCTCGAGGCGACTTTGCGAACCGAACGCTCCCCCATCAATCTTCCCGAAGCGGCTCAACAACCGCTGTCTGTGCGGCGACAAAGATGCCAGCGTCCAGACACCCTGATGGTGAAACGGATGTCGATTGCCAGTCTATTCAATGGTGCAACGCCGATCTTCGCCGGCGATGTACGCGGGAGCGTGTCCGGAAACACAATCCGTCTCGGAACTTCGTAGAACAAGGCGTCGTTGCCGAAAAATGCGGGATCTCGACGCGCCAGAGCCCCGCATGGCGCCCCTTGGCTTCGGCTGTCAACTGCATTGCCAGCTTGACCATGTGTTGCCTTTGCACATAACGTCGGACACGCCCTCATGTGCCAGAATCAGGCTGCGTCCCCGGCCGGCCAGGCCCCGCTTCATGTTGGCCGAGCAGTACATCGAGCGCCGCGCGATCAACGGTCTCGTTCTCCAGCAATGCTTGCGCGAGTGCGTCGAGCAATTTGCGCTTGGCGGTCAGCGTTACGATCACACGTTCGTGCGCCGCGCCGAGCAATGTCGCTATTTCCGTGTCGATGGCTCGGGCTGTGCGCTCGCTATATCCTTTCTTATCCGGTATCGACGGCGGAAAAGTAAGCGCAGCAGATGCTTGTTCGAAAGTGGCGAGACCGAGCCGCTCGCTCATGCCGTACTGGGTGACCATGTGCCGCGCCATGTCGGTCGCCAGTTGCAGATCGTTTTGCGCGCCGGTGGAAACGTCGCCGAACACGAGTTCCTCGGCAACGCGCCCGCCGAAGAACACGTCTAGCCGGTCCAGCAGTTCCGTCTTCTTTAGCAGGTAGCGGTCCTCGGTAGGAAGCTGCTGCGTATAGCCAAGCGCTGCGATGCCGCGCGGGATGATCGATATCTTCGCGACGCGGTCGGCATGGCCGCGAAACTCTGCGACCACCGCATGCCCCGCCTCGTGATACGCAACCGTTTCCTTTTCCACCTTGTTCATCACGCGCGTCTTCTTTTGCAGGCCAGCAACGATGCGGTCAATCGCTTCATCGATATCCTCCATGCCGACCTGGTCCTTGCCATTTCGGCCGGCCAACAGCGCCGCCTCGTTGACGAGGTTCGCAAGGTCGGCACCCGCAAATCCGGCGGTGCGGGCGGCGATCACGGTCAGATCGACGTCCGGCGACAGCTTCACCTGCCTGGCATGGACCGCGAGGATTTTTTCTCGCCCCTTCAAATCCGGGCGGTCTAGCGCGATATGACGGTCGAAGCGGCCAGGGCGCAGCAGTGCTGGATCGAGGATTTCCGGACGGTTGGTCGCTGCCAGGATCAGCACACCTTTATTGGTTTCAAATCCATCCATCTCGACCAGCAATTGGTTGAGAGTCTGCTCCTGCTCGTTGTAACCCCCACCGACAATGCCGGCGACGCCGCGCGCCTTGCCGAGCGCATCGAGTTCGTCGATGAAAATGATACAGGGCGCCTTTTCTTGCGCCTGCGTAAACAGATCGCGCACCCGCGCGGCGCCGACGCCGACGAACATTTCGACGAATTCCGAGCCGCTGATCGAGAAAAACGGCACCCCGGCTTCACCGGCGACGGCTTTGGCGAGTAAGGTCTTGCCGGTGCCTGGCGCGCCGACCAGCAATACACCTTTCGGGATCTTGCCGCCCAACCTACGGTAACGCTCCGGGTTCTTGAGGAAGGCGACAACCTCCATCAATTCGTCCTTGGCCTCGTCGATGCCGGCAACGTCATTGAACGTCACACCGGTTTTGCTGGCGACATACACGCGCGCCTTGCTTTTCCCGATATCGAACAGCCCTCCTGAGGCCATTCCCGACTTTCTTGCGAGCATGCTCCACATCCAGAAAAACAAGACCAGCGGCACGATCCATGACAGCAATATCGGCAGCCAGTCCCTTCTCGTTTGCCCCACGAAACGCACGCCGGACGCTTCCATGTCGTCCACCAGGGTCGGGTCGGCGACGCGCACGGTAGTGAACGCACAGCCGCGGTCGGCCTTGCATTTCAGTTGCCGCAGCGCCTCTTTCGGCAGCACCCTATCGAGTCCGTCGGACTTTAGCATCCCGCTGATCGTGTCGTCGTCGATCGTGACTTCACTGACGTTTTCGGCGTACAGCAATTTCTTGAAATCGCTGTAAGGAAGCGGCAGAGTGCCATCTGTTCCGAACACGGCTTGAAGCAGTAGAACGACCGCCGGCAGCAGCAACCAGAACCAGAGCGGCGGCCGCAGGCCGCCTGGAATGTCCTTGTCCGCGTTCACGCTTTATCGACCAGCGCTCTGTCGCGTACTGGCTTATGAACCAGTACCGGCACCTTGCTGTGATGCAGTACCTTGACCGTCTGACTTCCCAGCAATTGCGCCTCGTCGCCTTTCCAGCCGTGCGAGGCCATGCAGATCAGATCGCAAGGAGCCTGTTCCGCCATTTGGACAATGGCCAGATAAGGTTCGCTCGCGGCGACCTTCCTGCAAATGCATGGCACCCCTTTCGCCAGTGCGCTGTCGGCGATAAATGCCAGGTATTCATCCGCGAATCTGTCGAACAGCGCTTGCCGCTGTTGCGCGTAGTGCGGATCGTGATGCATCCATGCTTCCAACTGATCCGCGTGTGGAACAGGGACGACATGAACACCGACCACCGTCGCGCCGGTATTGCTTGCGAACAGGATGCCACTGCTCACGGCCTGCCTGGAGAGAGCAGAACCATCAGTCGGCAACAGGATGTGTTTGTACATGATTATCCTTTAACGCAAATGCTCATGGCGAGACGCGCCAGCGTATGCGCCAACCAGCACGGCCGGCAAGCTCCAGCGCTTCGTTGACGTCCTGCACGCTACGATCGTCTTGCCTGCCACAACGCGCATCGACGGTCTGCACACCAGGATGCCGGGCCCTTCCGATTCCTACTCATCATTGAATCCCCAGCGCACGCATTCGGCTTCGGCAAGCGCTTGCTGGCCTTGGTCGGCCCGACTGGTCAAATCCCGCAGCTCATCGGATACCGTCACACCGTATGATTCGGCTGCCGTCAACGTACGCAGGGAAGCAGGTAAGGCGCCAATCTGCGATTGCGCATAAGCACGAAGCTCGGACAGCGGCGGTGACGGCGCCAGCAGCATGCTGCCGCGTATCACCGGCTTCAGCAGAGACTCTCCGCGCAGCAGCTCATGTTGCAACGCCAGGGTATTGCCCGCCATGATGCCGTGCGCATCATGACGGCGGAAAACGTGCTTGCAACCCGGCCAAGTTGCCTTGCCGATGGACCGTTTGCGGCGCGGCTGGCCCGCATACTCGACCAGCTTGTAGGCGCAATCCAGGTAGGGGGCGTCGCTGGACGTATTCATGCGCGTACCGACGCCGAAGCCGTCGATCGGCGCATTCTGTTCCACCAATGTCTGAACGACGTACTCGTCGAGGTTCCCGCTGGCGAAGATGCCGATCTCGCGGCAATCGCCGTCATCCAGGATGTTCCGCACTCGCCGCGCCATGTCGCCCAGGTCGCCGCTGTCGATGCGCACCGCCTTGCAAACCGCAGCGCAGTCAGGTAAGCGAGCACTTGCGCCAATCCTGCCGCAATCAGGAAATTGCGTTCATCGGGCAAACGACGGACGAAAAATTCGAAGGCCGCCGTCTCATCCATGCCGCGTAAGAAGTCCGCTTGCAACATCGTGATCTCATAGAGATCCGTCAACAACGCGCGTTCACTATAGTGCCTCATCGGTAGCGAGAAAAATGAAATAGCAACAGTTCAGGATAGGCGCGCCATCTGCCGCGACTTTGAGATTGGTCAACGCTATCGATGTCGTTAGCAAGTTAATCGTGCGCTATTTACCTTTTGGTGCGGATTGCAACTGTCCCATCCAATAGTGATGCTGCATCATCTGGTCCATCATCATCTGGTGCATGCGCAGCTGCTGGTCAGTCTTGTGGCTGGCGATAGAATCAACTATTGCCTGTGCTGCCAATGTCAGAAATACCGCGATGCCACGAATCCACTTTGATATGCGTCAACGGGACGGTCGGCACGACCATGCAGGATAGGACGAATGGTCTGCAACTCCCGCGAGGACACACGGTCGAATCGATCACGCCTTGAAACACCAAAGACGTATGAACGCCGCGCAATTGAGAGGCGACGATCCATTAGTGATCGTCGACGTACAAAACGATTTCCTGCCCGGCGGGTGCCTCGCCGTGCCTGCCGGTGACGAAGTGTTGCCAATTCTGAACCAGGCAATCGACTTGTTTACCCAGCGTGAGCTACCTATCTTCGCCACCCGCGATTGGCATCCAGTCAACCATTGCTCGTTCAAGGCACAGCGGGGGCCATGGCCAGCTCACTGTATTGCTGGTAGCAAAGGTGCGGCGTTGGCAGGACAGCTTCGCTTACCATTGTCCTGCGTCGTTATTTCCAAAGGCACCAGGCCCGAAGCAGATGCCTACTCTGCCTCCGAAGGAACGGATTTGGCCGTGCAGTTGCGCTCAAGGGGGAGCAAACGGATCTTCGTTGGCGGTCTGGCGACCGATTACTGCGTCCTGCACACCGTCAAAAATGCGTTATTACAAGGTTTCAAGGTCACCGTCTTGCTCGACACCGTTCGCGCCGTAAATTTGGCAGCGTGCGACGGTGGCAAAGCGATCAAGGAGTGATCGCCCTTGGTGCTGAAACAATTCAGCTCTCACAATGATTTCCGGAGCCATTGAGCCGCATCATGATTCGCCGACGTCTTACTTGAAATAGATCATGGGGTAAGCAAGACTGAAGCTCTCGCCCTGTCCACCAACCATGCCGGAGCGAACAATCGATTGTTGCAGCGAAGCGATAGCTGCCAACAACAGGCCTTCACATAGCACTGAAAGGATTTCAAATGCCACTGGCCAAACATTCCGATTACAAGAAGCGCTACATTATTCACTCTGATGATGCGCAACAACTAAACGAACTCGTTGAGACAATCAAGCATGATCCCGCCATCGAACTCATGGACGTCATCGGCCCCACCAATGCACCGCATACCGTCGTCGCCAAGATGCCGGCCGAGAAGGCCCAAAGTCTCGAACGAGACCATATGCATTCAAAGAACATGAAGATCGAACCAGACCGGCCTCTCTCGTTGGATGACAAGGAGAATGAAAACTAGCGTGGTCTTGATGCCATGCGCAATCTACTCACGACATCATGAGCAGATCTTTCCACATCGGAAACGCCCCGAAGCGTCTCGGTCAAATCCAACACGCTGCGCATTGGTTCGGTTCCACAGCATGGAGGCACGAATGACGAATATGCAAAGTCTTGCTGATATCTGCGAACGTGAACCTGTCGTCGCCTACGAAAGCATGAGCGTCGCCGACGCTGCGCGCCTCATGCTTGAACAGCATGTCGGCAGTCTTGTTGTCGTCGACGAGACGGAGGGCGGAAGAATCGTTGTGGGCATGCTTACAGACCGTGACATTGTCCTCGCCGTTGTGGCACGCGACTTCAACGCACAGACCATACGGGTTGCCGAAATCATGAGCAAAGTCCTGACAACGTGCCGCTCCGACGATTCGATGACGAATGCAATGGAACTGATGCGTCGCGATGGAGTGCGACGCATTCCCGTCACGACCGCGCAAGGTGTATTGGTCGGCATTGTCGCGTTTGACGATATTCTCGAATCAATCGCCAAGGACCTAAGAAATCTGACACAGGTCATCGCCAGTGAACATGGACGAGAAGCCCGCGTTCGCGGATGAGTGGTTGGGCTAGCTTCGGCAAATATGGATGCAAAGAAACTGGGAAGTCCTGGAGGCGGATCAGACCGTATGAAGCAAAAAACCCGCGCTATCACTACGAGGACGCGGGCTGATGGGACTTGCCGGGATTACATGAAACACATCATTGGCGGAAGCGGTGAGATTCGAACTCACGAAGGGCGCAAACCCTCGCCAGTTTTCAAGACTGGTGCCTTCAACCACTCGGCCACGCTTCCAGCAGTCCCGCATTATACAGATTTCGCCGCCCGCCGGCAGCACGGCAAACTGGTCAGTCGTCCAGCGCCTGGTTGTCCCGCAACACGTCTTCAAACTGCTCCGCCGCCAGCGGTCGTGACAGGAAGTACCCCTGCACCTCATCGCACCCCGATTTGCGCAGGAAATCGAGCTGCTCCTGGGTTTCCACGCCCTCGGCAATCACCTTGTGCTTGAGTTGCTGGCCGATACTGATGATGGTGCTGGCAATCGCGCAATCATTCGCATCATTCGGTATGCCCATCGTGAACGACCGGTCGATCTTGTGCGTATCGATAGGGAACCGTTTCAGGTAAGACAGGCTGGAATAGCCGGTACCGAAGTCGTCCAGCGACAGCGCCACGCCCATTTCGGTGATCTGGTCCATAATCCCGATCACGCGGTCGATATTGTGCATCAGCGTGCTCTCGGTAATTTCCAGCTCGAGCCAGCTCGGGTCAAGGTTATAGCGCGCCAGGATGCGCGTGACGCGGGCCGGCAAAGCCTGCGTGAATTCGCGCGCCGACACATTGACCGCAATCCGAAACGGCCGCAAACCGCTGCGCTGCCATACTGCTGCCTGCGCGCATGCCGCCTCCAGCACCCACTCGCCCACTTGGACCACCAGGCCGGTCGACTCGGCCAGCGGGATGAACTCGGCCGGCGGCACCAGGCCACGTTCGGCATGATTCCAACGCACCAGCGCTTCGGCGCCGATGATGCGGTGGGTGGAAATATCGAATTTTGCCTGGTAGTGCAGCAGCAGCTCGCCATTGCCCAATGCATAGCGCAGGCCCGACTCGACCCGCATGCGTTCCTGCATGCCCTGATTCATGTCGTGGCTGTAGAAGGCAACGCTGTCGTCTTCGCTGTCGCCGCCCAGCTTGGCACGCGCCATCGCGATATCGGCCAGCCGCAGCAGCGATTCGGCGTCGCCGCCATCTTGCGGATAGACACTGATGCCGATGCTGGCGCCGACGCGCAGGTCGTGGCCCTCGATCATGAACGGATCGAGCAACGCCGCCTGCAGCTTGTGCGCGACGGTGGTCGCTTCATAGTGCTGGTTAATGTCGAGCAAGCCGACGGCAAATTCGTCGCCCGTCAAACGCGCCACCAGGTCCTGCTCGCGCAAGGCATGGCGGAAGCGCTGCGCGACCTGGCGCAGCAGTTCATCGCCGACGCGGCGGCCCAGCGTGTCGTTGATCAGCTTGAAGCGGTTCAGGTCGATGAACAGCACGCAACCGGTGGCCTTGCTGCGCTGGGCCGACAGCAGCGCCTGGTCGACCAGCTTGGCCAGCAGCGAGCGGTTCGGCAAACCGGTCAGCGCGTCGTAGTAAGCCAGGTGGTGCAGGCGTTCTTCGGCCAGCTTGCGTTCGGTGATGTCGGTCAGGTAGGCGATCAGGCCGATCGGACGCTCGTCGATATCGCGCAATTGCGACAGCGACAGGCTGGCCCAGAAGATCTCGCCCGACTTCTTGCGCCGGCGCACTTCCATCATACGCCCGCCCTGCTCGACGAAGGTGTCGCGGAAGGCGGTGTCTTCGTTTTCGTACAGGAACAGGATATTGCGGCCGATCGCTTCGACCGCCGTGTAGCCGAACAATTCCTCGGCGCCCTTGTTCCAGCTGGTGATGTAGCCGGTCAAGTCCATCGTCAGCACCGATTCGTGCATCTGGTCAAGGATCTGGGTCTGGTGTGCCAGTTGCGCTTCGACCTGCACATAGGCGTGGGTCGAGCGCTGGGCCAGCGAATGGATCTGCAGCAGCGTCGCGGTCAGGCCGGCCATGCTGGCCAGCTGCTGGCGGTCCAGTTCGTGATAGCTGAGGCGCCCCGCCACTTCGTAGCGGCCAAAATACTGGCCCTCGAACACCACTTCCTGGGTGACGCGCTGGAACAGGCCGTCGCTCACTTCATTGTAGCTGGCACGGTCGACGTCGAGCGTGCCATCGGCAGGCAGGAACGCACCCATCGGGCTGCCCAGCAACAGGGCGGCGATGCGGCCCAGCTCGAGGTTCAGTGCCGGGCCGCGCAGGCGCAGCACCGCGTCGCACACGCTGGCGCTGCATGTCATGAAGTCGGCAACCGGATAGGCAAGCATCTTAGAAGTTCCGGTTCACTTGAATGGCCCACTGGTGGGCCTGCAGCAGGCTGGCCCACCACGCGCGCGGGTCCGATTCACCACGGCCGACAGTGTCGAGATCGGGCGAAGGTGTTTCCACCAGGCTCAGGATGGCGCCGAGGCGGCCGCGCCGTTCGAGCAGGGCCGTGCTGACGTCGGCCGGCAGGCTCAGCGCCGCGACGATGTCGCTGGTCGGCATGCCCAGCAGCAGGTGCAGCAGCGAGAACACGCCGACCATGAAGGCCTTGTCTTGCTGGTCGCGGTCGCCACCTTGCTGGCGGCACAGGGTTTCCATCTGGGCGGCGCGCACGGCAGCAATCGACAGCAGCGGATTGGCCATGCCGTCGTCCTGCTGGCGCGCATACAGCAATAGTTGCAGCCAGCGCTGCAGCTGGCGCCGGCCCAGCAGGTTGATGGCCTGGCCGAAGCTGGTCACCGGCGACGGCAGCGCAAAGGCGGCTGCATTGACCAGCTTGAGCAGGTTATACGACAGTGCCGGGTCCTGCTTCATCAATTGTTCGATGTCGCGCGATTCGGCATCGCGGGCGACCATGCCGAGCAAGGCCAGCAGGCGTTTGCGCGACGTGCCGTCATTCGGCGTCGCCGTTTCGGCCGGGCTCAGCGCGTGGCGGCCGCTGAACCAGCCATAGCCGGCCGAGGCGCATTGCGCATGGCGGTCGCCGGTGTCGACGTTGTAGGCAAGATGGGGCTGCTGCCCGGGCGATACCGGGGCCACGACGGCGCCCGCCTGGCCGGCATCGAGGGCCAGCACGCGCAGCGCCGGCGGCACGAGCATGCCAGCGGGAATGACGCCATCAACAATGAAACGATAACCAAGATCGCTCAACGTCCTGCATTTGTCGATAGCGGCGATGTCGCCAACGATGTTAGCAGGAATCTGGAAAATGGTGCGGGCCGGCTCCAGCAAGGGCAGCACGGCCTCATTGACGGCAGCCAGGTCGGGAAGCGGGATGATGCAATCGAGCGGCGCCAGCAGGGTCAGCGTCTCGGCACTGCCGAACACCGTTTCCAAAGCCGTGCTGAGTTCGCCATTGCCCGGCTTGACGTGCACCATCAAAGCCACCCATGCGTGCTGCGGGTTGGCGACGGCTTGCAAATCTACCAGGGGGAACATTGCAGAATCGAACGCAGACATCGGGAATGTAACAGATTCTCATTTTAGGGCGTGCGCGCCATGGTAGAGGAAGCTATTTTGGATGGCAACCCTTTAATGCGCATAATTGCCAATTCTTATGGAAGTTACATTCTAATGCCAACATTTGACTAGTTAATTGACAATAATTAACTGAAGTTCTAGGCAAATACCCAACTTTTCATGACTTTTTGAAAAGTTCCCTATTCACCCACTTCTTTGCTAATCGTCAAAGTTGCCAGCTCGATTAGGTCCTATATTTTTCCTATTGGGAACACGCTATCCCACTGGAAACCATGATGACTGTCGAGCATACAAGTCTCAGCCAGAAACTGACCAGCATCGCCGTGATCTCGACGGCCACTGCGCTGCTGTTTGTCTTTGTCGCGTTTGCCGGCGCCTCGGTATTCAAGCACCGCCGCGATGCCAGTATGCAGCTGACTGCCTTTGCCAGGGTCATCGGCGCCAACAGCATCGACGCGCTGCTGTTCAAGAACAGCGAGCAGGCCGAGCTGACCCTGGCCGCACTGGGCGCCAACCAGGACATCGTCGCTGCCGCCCTGTTCGACCGCCACGGCAAGCTGCTGGCCCGCTTCGTCGCCGGCGGGCGCGACCCACAGGCGCCCGAGCTTGCGCTGCCGGCCGAAGACGCCGTGCCTGCCGCCGACACGGTCTTGGCCACCCGGCTGCGCGTGCTGCACCCTTTGAGCCATAACGGCGCCACCATCGGCACCGTGCTGATCGAAGCGGACCTGACGGCGATGTGGATCGACATCGCCAAGGCCCTCGGCACGATGGGCGCGGCCATGTTTGGCGCGATGCTGGTGGCGATGCTGATGGCGCGCCGCGTCAAGGGCGGCATCGTCGACCCCATCACCAAGCTGATCAATGCAGCGCAGAAAGTGTCGGGCAGCCAGAACTACACCTTGCGCATCAAGCACAGCCGCACCGACGAGCTGGGCAAGCTGATCGACAGCTTCAACGATATGCTGGCCCAGATCGAAGGGCGCGGCACGGCGCTGGCCAACCACCGCGACGAACTCGAGCGGCAAGTCTGCGTGCGCACCGAACAGCTGGAAAAAGCCAAGAACGCCGCCGAGGCCGCCAGCCGCGCCAAGAGCGCCTTCCTCGCGACGATGAGCCATGAGATCCGCACGCCGATGAACGGGGTGCTGGGCATGACCGAGATGCTGCTCGAAACAAAACTGACCGACACCCAGCGCAACTACACGGGCATGGTCAAGCGCTCCGGCGAGCACCTGCTGGTGATCATCAACGACATCCTCGACTTTTCGAAGATCGAAGCCGGCAAGCTGACCATCGAATACATCCATTTCAATCTGTGGGACTTGCTCGACGATATAGACCACGCCTTCATGCCGCAGGTGCAGGCCAAGGGCCTGGCGTTCGACGTCGACATCGCGCCCGACATCCCGATCGCCGTTTGCGGCGACCCCAACCGCCTGCGCCAGATCCTCGCCAATCTGCTGGGCAATGCCGTCAAGTTCACCGAGCGCGGCCGCGTCACCCTCAAGGGCCGGGTCGACAGCGAGGATGCGCAAGGCGTGACGATGCGCTTCGAAGTCATTGATACCGGCATCGGCATTTCGCGCGATGCCCGTCAGCGCATCTTCGAGGCGTTTTCGCAGGCCGACAACTCGACCACCCGAAAATATGGCGGCACCGGCCTCGGCCTGGCCATCGCCCGCCAGCTGGTCGAACTGATGGGCGGCAAGATCGGCATCGACAATGGCGTAACGCAAGGCTCGACCTTCTGGTTCACGGTAACGTTCGATAAGCGCCGCGTCGATCCCGACCAGGCCGCAGCAGCGCCGTCCGCCATCGAAGGGAGCCGCGCCTTGATTGTCGATGAACAAGCTAGCAGCCGCGAGGTGCTGGCGCGCCAGCTTGCCAGCTGGGGCGTGGCCTGCGACACCGAAGCGGCCGCCACCAGTGCGCAGGGGCGGCTGCAGCAGGCCGCGCGCGACGGGCAGCGCTTCGACGTCGCGCTGATCGACATGGACTTGCAGCGCACCAGCGGCCTGGCACTGGCGGCCGCCATCAAGGCCGATCCGCTGACCAAGGGTACCCGCATCGTCCTGCTCAGCGCCGAACGCACGGCCGCCGACCTGGTGCAGCGACGCCAGGCCGGCGTTGCCTACCAGCTGATCAAGCCGGCCCGCGCCGGCGACCTGTACGAATGCCTGATCGTGCGCCCGCGCGGCACGCTGGCGGCACCGGTCGCAGCGCCGCAGCCACCGCGCAAGTCGCCCGTGGTGGCCAGTGCGCGCCGGCGCAAGGTCTTGCTGGCCGAGGACAATCCGGTCAATGTCGAAGTGGCGCTGGCCATGCTCGACAGCCTCGGGCTCGATACCGAATGCGCCAGCAACGGGGCCGCGGCCTTGCAGGCGGCGCAGGCGGGCGCTTTCGACATCGTGCTGATGGATTGCCAGATGCCGGTGATGGATGGCTTCGCCGCCACCGCCGAAATCCGCCGCCTGGAACTGCAGCAGGGCCGGGGCCGCACCCTGCCCATCATTGCCATCACCGCCAATGCGCTGGCAGGCGACCGCGAAGCCTGCCTGGCGGCCGGAATGGATGACTATCTGTCCAAGCCGTTTACGCAGCAGGACCTGGGGGCCATCATTGCCCGATGGATCGGAGTGCCGCTGGCCGCCACCGTCCATCACGGCGAAGCCGCAACCGCTGTCGTGCTGGAAGCGCCAGCCCAGCTGCCTGCCACACCAGCGACACCTGCCGTGGCGCGGCCCGCGCGGGCCGCGCCCGAACGCGACATCATCAACCACGGCGCGCTGGATCACATCCGCGCCCTGTCCAAGGACCGCGGCGACGCACTGGTGCAAAAAGTGATCCACGCCTTTGTCGACGATACCCCCCTGCACTTGCGCACCTTAAGACTGGCCATCGTCGGCGCCGACCCCAACAATATGCGCAAGGCTGCCCACAGCCTCAAGTCAAGCAGTGCCAATGTGGGGGCCGACCACCTGGCGCAACTGTGCAAGGAGATGGAACACCTGGGACGCACCGACACCACCGAGGGTGCATCCGGGATCCTGACCACGATGGAGCAGGAATTTCAGGCCGTGCGGCATTCGCTCAATGCCATCCTAGAAAAGGAAACTTGACATGCCAGCCCCCTCCCCCACCAAACGCGGCGCCGTGCTGGTCGCCGACGACGACCCCGTCATGCGCCTGCTGATGCTTGAAATGCTGGGCCAGGTCGGGCTCGACGCGATCGAGGCCGAGAACGGCGCGCAGGCAGTCGAACTCTACCAGAGCATGGCGCCCGACCTGATCCTGCTCGACGTCGACATGCCCGGCATGGATGGCTTCGCGGCCTGCCGCGAAATCCGCCGCCTCGAGACCACGGTCACGGTGCCGATCATCATGGTGACGGGCGGCGACGAAATCGAGGCCGTCACCCATGCCTACGAAGTGGGCGCGACCGACTTCGTGTCCAAGCCGATCAACTGGCCGATCCTCGGCCACCGCGTGCTGTACGTGCTGCGCGCCAGCGACGCCATTGCGCGCCTGCGCATCGCCGACGCCACCAACCGGGCCGTGCTGGCCGCCATCCCCGACACCTTCTTCCGCATGAACCGCGACGGCTTCTACCTCGACTACGAACAGGGCCACGCCTCGACCGCCGCCTTTCCGCGCGCCGACTGCGTCGGCAAGCATGTGCGCGACGTGCTGCCGCCCGATATCGCCAACCGCCTGCTCGAACAGATGAACCAGGTGCTCGACACCCAGCACGTGCGCTCGGTCGACTACGAGCTCGAGCATGTCAGCAACCAGCAGTATTTCGAGGCCAGGCTGGTCACGACCGGCGCCGACGAAGTGCTGGGGCTGGTACGCGACATCAGCGAACGCAAGCGCAGCGAGGAGCAGATCCGGCGTCTCGCCTATTGCGACAGCCTGACCGGCATCCCGAACCGCCAGGCCTTCCTGGAAAACCTCGAGAGCGAATTGCGCCGTGCCAAGGATGGGGCGACCCGCTTCGCCGTGCTATTCCTCGACCTCGACGGCTTCAAGCGCATCAACGACACGCTCGGGCACAATGTCGGCGACCAGTTGCTGATGACGGTGTCGGACCGCCTGCGCGAAACCATCCGGCCCAGCGACCTGGTGTCGCGCGGCGAAGCCCATTCGAACCTGGCGC
Source organism: uncultured bacterium (assembly GCA_965233055.1). Lineage (GTDB taxonomy): Bacteria > Pseudomonadota > Gammaproteobacteria > Burkholderiales > Burkholderiaceae_D > Telluria_A. The sequence goes on along the minus strand of CBDDRJ010000011.1, from coordinate 1,120 downwards.
GCCTGGGCGGCGACGAGTTCACCATCCTGATCCCGGACCTGGAGCGGGTCGAAAATGCCCTCAACGTCGCGCAGCGGGTCAAGGAAGCGATGCGGCGGCCCTTCCTGATCGACGGCCATGAGATTTTCGTCACGGCAAGCATCGGCATTTCGCTGTATCCGGAAGACGGCCAGGACTGCAATTCCCTGCTCAAGTATGCCGACACCGCCATGTACCACGCCAAGAACTGCGGCAAGAACAATGCGCAGCTGTACAGTTCGTCGCTGACGATGCAGATCATGAGCCACGTCAAGCTGGAAGTGGGCTTGCGCAAGGCACTCAAGAACGAGGAGCTGTATTTGCTGTACCAGCCCCAGATCGACGTGCGCAGCGGCGACATGGTCGGGGTCGAGGCGCTGGTGCGCTGGCGCCACCCGGAGCGCGGCATTATTTCGCCGACCGAGTTCATTCCGCTGGCCGAAGAAACGGGGCTGATCGTGCCGATCGGCGAATGGGTGCTGCGCACCGCCTGCAAGGAAGCGAAGAACTGGCAGCACCTGACCGGGCGGCCGGTGCGGATGGCCGTCAATATCTCAGCCAAGCAGTTCAAGGACGATAACCTGAGCCAGATCGTGCTGTCAGCCCTGCATGACGCCGGGCTCGATCCGCGCATGCTGGAACTGGAACTGACCGAAGGCACCTTGATGGACAATGCCAGGGCCACGCTGGCCACGCTGGAACAATTGCGGGCCATCGGCGTGTATCTGTCGATCGACGATTTCGGCACCGGCTATTCGTCGATGAATTACGTCAAGCGCTTTGATGTGCGGGCGCTCAAGATCGACCGCAGCTTTATCTGCGGCTTGCCGCAGGATTCGGAAAATGCCGCGATCACACGCGCCATCATCGCCATGGCGCACGGCCTGAAGATGGCGGTGGTGGCGGAAGGCGTGGAAACGCAGGAACAGCTGGCCATGCTGGAACAGTACGGCTGCGATATGGTGCAGGGGTTTTACCTGGGACATCCGTCGTCGCAGGAGGCGATTGCGCAGATGCTCAGCAAGCAGATTGCCGCGTGATGCCGCGCATGCCGTGCATGCCGCGTGGGCACGCAGTGCCCACCCGACGTATCCGGCACTAC
>CBDDRJ010000010.1:0-14703 GCA_965233055.1 uncultured bacterium | reverse complement strand
GCTACCCGCAGGACGAGACGCAGTTCTCCGACGAGGCGGTGGCGCAGGCACTCGACGCCGTGGGCCTCGCCCATCTCGCGAGGACCTGCGGCGCGCGGACAACTGGGCCCAGGTCCTGTCCGGGGGTGAGCAGCAGCGCCTGGCGTTTGCCCGCGCGCTGCTCAACCGGCCCGACTGGCTGTTCCTCGACGAAGCGACGGCTTCACTGCCGGAGGAGGCGCAGGCCTCGCTCTACCGGTTGCTGAAGGAGCGCCTGCCCGATACGACGCTCGTGTCGATCGGCCATCGCGCAAGCCTCGGAGAATTCCACGCGCGCCGGCTCGTATGGAGCGGGCGCAGCCTCGTGCCTGCGCCCTGATTCACAGACCGGCCTACTGACGATCCTGAGCGCGGCGTCGAGGATGGCGGCGCGCGTCTGTTTGCCCTTCGTGGCGGGGATTCGGCCCATGGGGCGGCAAAACAGCACGGTCGTTCTTTTCCCGCAAGCCCAGAGCCCGGCGGAGGTAGGGGGCGGTATGAGACCCCGCCGCGCGCGCCACTTCCTCGGGCGTACCCGCCGCCACGAGCTCGCCGCCCCCGTCCCCGCCCTCCGGGCCCAGGTCCAGCACCCAGTCGGCCGTCTTGATGACGTCCAGGTTGTGCTCGATGATGACGAGGGTATTGCCCTGGTCACGCAGGCGGTGGATGACCTTGAGCAGCAGGTCGATGTCGTGGAAGTGCAGGCCGGTGGTCGGCTCGTCCAGGATGTATAGCGTGCGGCCGGTATCGCGCTTGGACAGTTCGAGCGACAGCTTGACGCGCTGCGCCTCGCCGCCGGACAGCGTGGTCGCACTTTGCCCCAGCCGGATATAGCCAAGGCCGACGTCAAGCAGGGTCTGCAGCTTGCGCGCAATCAGCGGAACCGGCTTGAAGAACTCGTGCGCCTCCTCGACCGTCATGCCCAGCACTTCGGTGATGCTCTTGCCCTTGTAATGCACTTCCAGCGTTTCGCGGTTGTAGCGCTTGCCCTTGCAGACGTCGCACGGCACGTACACGTCCGGCAGGAAGTGCATCTCGACCTTGATGACGCCATCGCCCTGGCAGGCTTCGCAGCGCCCGCCCTTGACGTTGAACGAGAAGCGGCCCGCGCTGTAGCCGCGTTCCTTGGCCATCGGTACGCCCGAGAACAGGTCGCGGATCGGCGTGAACAGGCCCGTGTAGGTGGCCGGGTTCGAGCGCGGCGTGCGGCCGATCGGCGCCTGGTCGACCGAGATCACCTTGTCGAAGTGCTCCAGGCCGCTGATGGCATCGTGCGCCGCCGGTTCCGTTTGCGAACCGTACAGGTGGCGCGACAGCGCCGGGTACAGCGTGTCGTTGACCAGCGACGACTTGCCCGAACCGGACACGCCCGTTACGCAGGTCAGCAGGCCGACCGGCAGGTGCAGGTTGACCTTCTTCAGGTTATTGCCGGTGGCGCCGGTGATGACGAGCTGCTTGTCCGGATCGGCCACATGGCGTTTCTTCGGCACCGCAATCTTGAAGGTGCCATTCAAGTACTTGGCGGTCAGCGACTTCTTGCTCTTGAGGATGTCGGCCAGCGAACCCTGGGCAATCACTTCGCCGCCATGCACGCCGGCGCCGAGGCCCATGTCGACCACATAGTCGGCGGTGCGGATGGCGTCTTCATCGTGCTCGACCACCAGCACCGAGTTGCCGATATCGCGCAGGTGCTTGAGGGTTTCGATCAGGCGGTCGTTGTCGCGCTGGTGCAGGCCGATCGACGGCTCGTCGAGCACATACATGACGCCGGTCAGGCCGGAACCGATCTGCGACGCCAGCCGGATGCGCTGGGCTTCGCCGCCGGACAGGGTGTCGGCGCTGCGGTCGAGCGACAGGTAGTCGAGGCCGACATTGTTGAGGAACTTCAGGCGCGACACGATCTCCTTGACGACGCGGTCGGCAATGTCCTTCTTGGCGCCCTTCAGCTTGAGCGTCTCGAAAAAGTCGAGGCACTCGCGCAGCGGCTTGTTGGCCACTTCATAGATGGCCTTTTCCTGCTTGCCGCTGCCGACCTTGACGAAGCGGGCCTCGACGCGCAGGCGCGCGCCCTTGCACGACGGGCATTCCTTCTCATTGATGAACTTGGCCAATTCTTCCTTGACGGCCATCGAGTCGGTCTCGCGGTAGCGCCGCTGCAGATTGGTGACGACGCCTTCGAAGGTATGCTCCTTGATCACCGTGCGGCCGCGCTCGTTGACATAGCTGAACGGGATCGCTGTCTTGCCCGAGCCAAACAGCACCGATTGCTGGGCTTCCTGTGGCAATTGCTCGAACGGCGTGTCGATGTCGAATTCGTAATGGGCGGCCAGGCTCGACAGCATCTGGAAATAGAACTGGTTGCGCCGGTCCCAGCCCTTGACGGCGCCGGACGCCAGTGACAGGTTGGGGAAGGCGACGATGCGGCGCGGGTCGAAGAACTCGATATGGCCGAGGCCGTCGCATTCGGGGCAGGCGCCCATCGGGTTGTTGAACGAGAACAGGCGCGGCTCGAGTTCCTGCAGCGAATAGCCGCACACGGTGCAGGCGAACTTGTTCGAATACACATGCTCGTTGCCGCTGTCCATTTCCAGCACGACGGCGCGGCCATCGGCCAGCCGCAAGGCGGTCTCGAAACTCTCGGCCAGGCGCTGCTTGATTTCCTCGTTGACCTTGACGCGGTCGATGACGACGTCGATCGTGTGCTTCTCGGTCTTCTTTAGCTTCGGCAAGTCGTCGATCTCGACGATCTTGGCCGGATGGGTGCCGCTCTGCACCCGGAAACGCACGAAGCCCTGCGCCTGCATCGCCTCGAACAGGTCGGCATGCTCGCCCTTGCGGTTGGCCACGACGGGCGCCATGATCATCAGCTTGGTGTCCTGCGGCATGGCCAGCACGGCGTCGACCATCTGCGACACCGACTGGGCGGCCAGCGCATTTTCCGGGTGGTCGGGGCAATACGGGGTGCCGACGCGGGCATACAGCAGGCGCAGGTAGTCGTGGATCTCGGTCACGGTGCCGACGGTCGAACGGGGATTGTGCGAAGTGGCTTTCTGCTCGATCGAGATGGCCGGCGACAAGCCCTCGATCAGGTCGACATCCGGCTTTTCCATCAGCTGCAGGAACTGGCGGGCGTAGGCCGACAGCGACTCGACGTAACGGCGCTGGCCCTCGGCATACAGGGTGTCGAACGCCAGCGAGGACTTGCCGGAACCGGACAGGCCGGTAATGACGATCAGCTTATTGCGCGGCAAATCCAGGTTGATGTTCTTGAGGTTGTGGGTGCGCGCACCGCGGATACGGATCTGTTCCATGTTGTTCTGTCGTTCCTTCGTGGGGACACTACTATAGCCGGGTTTTGATTTGGCGCAGGGCCAGCCCGCAAATACTGTATATAATACCAGTATTCCACAATTCGCTGACGCCGGCCCGGCAAAAAACTTCGCGTTCTTGCAATCGTATAAAGGTGGTGCCGGAGGGTATAATCACCGTCTAGAAAAATCCACCGCGCCGCGGAACGCCGCAGTTCAACAGGAGTTTATACATGGCATCAGTCAACAAAGTCATCATCGTCGGCAACCTGGGCCGTGACCCGGAGATCCGCTACATGCCGAGCGGTGACGCCATCGCCAATATTGCCGTAGCAACATCGTACAAGTCGAAAGACCGCAATACCGGCGAGCAAAAAGAGCAAACCGAGTGGCACCGCATTTCCTTCTTCGGCCGCCTGGCTGAAATCGTCGGCCAGTACCTCAAAAAAGGTTCGTCGGTCTACGTCGAAGGTCGCCTGCAGACCCGCAAGTACACTGACAAAGACGGCGTCGAAAAATACGCGACCGACATCATCGCCGAAAATATGCAAATGCTGGGTGGCCGCGGCGACGCCGGCGGCAGCAGCATGGACGACGGCGGCTACGACAGCGCACCAGCCCGTCCGGCCCAGCGCCCGCAGCAGGCAGCGCCGGCACCGGCCCCGCGCCCGGCACCGAAGCCAGCGCCAAACTTCTCTGACATGGATGACGATATCCCGTTCTGAGCACTTGCTGTCAGTGTAGGCACGGACTAACGTCAGTGTCCAAGTAAAAAGGGAGCCCTGGGGAATCAGGGCTCCCTTTGTTTTTAGACGTCAGATCTTGCTTACTTCGGCGCGAGATATAACAGTTGCTGTGGACCCTCGAGCGCCTTCAGCTTGAGCGCGTCGCCGCTGGCCGCACCGGACATCGGCACAACGGCCTGCGGCACGCTGGCATCATAGGCGCGCAGCGCGTCGACCATATTGCCGATCGCCGTCGCCGGCAACACTGGCGCCGCCGGCGCATCCGGCGCCGCTCCCCTGAACCAGACATCGGCCATCGCATAGGTGTTGCCGTCGACCTTTTCGTAGCTCGACACCAGCCCGACCCAGTTGCCCTGGTTTTTGCCATTGCCGGCCACCGGCGCCAGGTTCAACCTGGCAATGCCGAGCTTATCCAAGGTGCGCAATTCGTCCGACTGGCTGACGCCGTCGCGGTTGACATCGACCCAGACCCGCAGTGCGCCGAACAAGCGATCAGCCTTGTCGATCGCGCCGTCGCGATTGGCGTCGAGCGCGGCCAGTGCCGCAAAGCCGTCGGGCGCGCTAGCGCCGCCAGCCAGCGGCGTCGCGCTGCCAAACAATTCGCTGCCGTCATTGATCATGCCATCCTGGTTGCGGTCCAAGGCGAGCAAGCCATTGTCGGCGCCGGTCCAGCCGGTACGCACCGGCGTGCCGGTCGCGCCGATGTCGAACAGCACCCCGTCGGCCAGGCTGAGCGTCCGGATGCCTTCGCCGCTCAGGTCCAGCACCAGCGGTGTGTTGAAGTGCAGCTTGGCCAGCTGACTGGTGCTCAGCGCCGCCAGCTGCGTGCTGGTCAGCGCTTCGGTCTGCGTGGTGCTCATCGCAAACATTTGGCTGGACGACAGCGACGGCAGCTGCGTCGTGCTGATGCGCGCAACTTGCGCCGTGGTCAGGGCGCGGATCGCCGAGGTCGTCAAGCCTTTCAGGCTCGACGTGCTCAGCGCTGCGACCGTCGCCGTCGACAAGGCGGCCAGCCGGTCGGTCGCCAGTGCGGCGATATGCCGGCTCGCCAGCGCCGCCACCTGGGTTGCCGTCAATGCGGCGACCTGGGCCGTCAACAGCTTCTGGAACTGGCTGGTCGCGAATGCGTTGATCACGGCCGTCGACAGTACGGCCACGTCTTGCGCTTCCAGTGCCGTCACATTGCCGGTTGACAGGGCGCCGACCTGGCTCGAGCCCAGCACCCTTACCTGTCCCGTGCCCAGTCCAGCCAGCTGACTGGTCGACAGCGCCGCCACGCTGCTGGTGCCCATTGCCACCATCTGGGCGCTGGTCAGTGCCGACAATTGCTCGGTTCCCAATGCGCGCACCTGAGCGGTGCGCAGACGGGCGATATCGATGGTCGACATCAGGCTCAGCTTGGCTGCATCGATGGCCGCAATGGCGGCCGTCGCCAATGCGGCGAACTGGGCCGTACCGAGCGCCGCCAACTGGCTGGTCGACCACGCGTCCACTTGCGCAGCCGACAGCGCGCCGGCGTTTCTGGTCGCCAGGGCGGCCACTTGCCGGGTCGTCAGCATTGCGATCTTGTTGGCTGCGAGTGTCGCCACTTGCAGCGTCCCCAGGGCGGCGATGGCCGATGTGTTCAAGGCTGCCAGCGCAACATCGGACAGGGCGCCGATGTCGGTATCGAGCGCCACCACCTGTCTGGTGGTCAGCGCTGGCGCCTGGTCCGCCGTGATCGCTGCCAGCTGGGCCGTGGTCAGCGCCGCCATCTGGGCGGTCGAGATCGATGCCATCGCCTTGCTCGATAACACCGCCAGGTCGGCCGTGTCCAGCGCAATGATGCGGCTGGCAGGCACAGCCGCCAGCTGGCCCGTGCTCAGGGCCCGCACCTGGCCGGTGCTCAGCGCTGCCAGCTGCGCGCTGCTCAGGCTGCCGACACTGCTGCTGCTCAAGGCGGCAACCTGGCTGCTGCTCAGGGCCAGTACTTGCTCGGTCCTCAGTGCAGCGGCCTGGTCGGTCCGCAGCCTGCCGATATCGGCTGTCGCCAGCAGGTTCAGCTTGTCCGCGTCGAGCGCGCTCAGCGCCGCCGTCGACATGGCCATGAACTGGCCCGTGCTCAGTACCGCCAGCTGGTTCAGCGACCAGGCGTCGGCCTGGGCGCCGCTCAGCTGGCTGAGGCTGGTGGTCGACAGTGCCGCCAGTTGCGAACTCGTCAAAGCGGAAATCCCGCTGGTCCACAGGGCACGCATCTGCAAGGTGCCGAGGCTGTTGATGACGGCCGCCGTCAAGCCCGCCAGCGTTGCCGTCGACAGCGCATTGATGTCGGTGTCCAGGCTGGCCACCTGCGCGCTCGTCAGTGCGCCAGCCTGGGTGGTGGTGATGGCCGCCACCTGCGAACTGCCGAGCGCGGCCACCTGCACCGTATTGAGCGCACGGATGGCGGCGGTGGACAGCACGGCCAGGTCGCTCGTTTCCATTGCCACCAGGCGCGCGGCCGATATGGCGGCGACCTGGATCGCGCTCAGTGCGCGCACCTGGCTCGTTTCCAGCGCCACCAGCTGGGCGCTGCCCAGATTGGCGATGCTGGTGGTGCCCAGCGCCGCCATTTGCTGCGGTGTCCATGCTGTGATCTTGCCGGCCGACAGGGCGCCGATTTGCAGGGTGCCCAGGCCGGCAATGACCGTCGTGCTCAAGGCAGCAAGCGCAGCAGTGTTGAAGGCACCGATGTCGGTCTCGAGCGCCGCAATCTGCCTGCCGCTCAAGGCCGGCGCCTGGGCGGCCGTGATGGCGCCGACCTGGCCGCTCGTCAGCGACGCCATCTGCGTCGTGGTCAGCGCGGCCATTGCTGGCGCCGACAGTTGCGCCACATCGGCCGGCGCCAGCGCCATCAACTGGGCCGACGGCAAGGCGGCGGCCTGCGCGGAGCTCAGCGCCTGGATCTGGTCCGAACCGAGCGCGGCCAGCTGGGAGCTGGCCAGGCTGGCAATGCTGCGCGTGCTCAATGCGGCCAGCTGCGAACTGGTCAGCGCAAGCAGTTGCGCGGCCGTCAATGCCGCAGCCTGGTCGGTACGCAGCCTGGACATAGCGCTGGTCGACAGCAGGCTCAGCTTGTCGGTATCGAGGGCCGCCAGAGCCGCCGTCGACAGCGCGGCAAATTGGCCGGTGCGCAGCGCCATCAATTGGCTGCCCGACCAGGCGCCGGCCTGGGCAGCCGACAGGGCGCCGATGGCGGCGCTCGACAAGGCGGCGACCTGCTGCGTCGTCATGGCGGCGATCTTGCCAGCGGCTAGATCCGACACTTGCTGTGTGGCCAGGCTGGCGATGGCGGTGGTGCCGATGGCGGCCAGCGTGGCGCTGGTCAGCGCGCTCAGTTCAGTCCCGAGCGCGCCGAGTTGCCGGCCGCTCAGGGCCGGTGCCTGGCTGGCCGTCAGTGCGCGCAGTTGGCCGTCGGTCAGCGCCGCCATCTGCGACGTGCTCAGTACGGCGACGGCCGCCGTCGACAACTGGGCCAGGTCGCTCGTTTCGAGCGCCACCAAGCGGGCGGTCGGCAAGGCAGCCAGCAGGCTTGCGGTCAGCGCCAGCGCCTGCCCGCTGCCGAGGGCGACAATCTGCCCGCTGGTCAGGCTGGCGAAGCTTGACGTTGAGAGCGCCACCAGCTGGCTGGTGCCCAGCTGCGCCACTTGCCGCGTCGTCAGCGCGGCCGCCTGGTCGGTGCGCAACCGGGCCACGTCGGCAGTCGACAGCACGGCCAGTTTTGCCGGGTCGAGCGCCGCCATCGCCGCGCTCGACAGTGCGGCAAACTGGGCCGTGCGCAGCGCCATCAGCTGGGCCGCCGACAGGGTGTCGGCCTGGCTGGACGACAGCGCAGCGATGGCCGCCGTCGACAGGGCGGCGATTTGCTGCGAACCGAGCGCCGCCATCTTGTCGGTGCCGAGCGCCGTCACGTGCTGCGTGCCGAGGCCGCTGACGATCGACGTCGTCAGGGCAGCGAAGGTCGCCGTCGACAAGGCGTTGATGTCGGCCGCCAGCGCGCCGGCCTGGCGGGCATTGAGGGCGATGATCTGGTCGGCGGTGATGGCCGCCAGCTGGCCGGTCGTCAGCGCCGCCACTTGTGCCGTGGTCAGCGTCGCCATCACGGCCGTCGACAGTAGCGCCATATCGACCACTTCCATTGCCACCAGCAGCGCAGTCGGCAAGGCGGCGACCTGGGCCGCCGTCAGCATGCGCGCCTGCGCGGTGCCCAGGGCGATCAATTGCGCGCCAGTCAGGCTGGCAACACTGCTGGTACTGAGCGCCTGCAGCTGCGCCTGGGTCAATCCGTTGAGCTGCTCGGCCGTCAGCGCGGACGTTTGCGCGGTGCGCAACCTGGCGATGGTCGAGGCGGGCAACTGGGCCAGCTTGTCAACGTCGAGCGCCGCCAGCGTCTTGCTCGACAGCGCCACCAGCTGGCTGGTGGCCAGCGCACTGAGCTGCGTCATCGACAGCGCGTCGATCTGGACCGAGGACAGCACCGCCACGCCGGCGGTGGACAGCGCCGTCACTTGCGCGGCGCCGAGGGCCGCAATCCTGCCGGTGGCCAGCGCCATGATCTGCGATGTGCCGAGGCTGTTGACGGCACTGGTCGTCAGCGCCATCAGCGCGGCGGTGGTCAACGCGTCGACATCGCCGGCCAGCGCACTGGCTTGCTTGCCGCTCAATACCTGGACCTGGCCGATGGTCAATGCCGCGACTTGCGCGGACGACAGCGCCTGCAGTTGGGCGGTGGTCATGACGCCAACCGATGCGGCCGGCAACAGGGCCAGGTCGGCGCCGTCGAGCGAGGTCAGCTGGGACGAAGGCAGTGCAGCCACCTGCGCCGTGCTGAACGTGGTCAACTGGCTGGCGCCCAGCGCGGCCAGCTGGGTGCTGGTCAGGCTGGCGATGCTGGCGGTACTGAGCGCCAGCAATTGCGGACTGCCCAGTGTCGTCAGTTGGGTCGTCGTCAGTGCCGCCGCCTGTACCGCCCGCAGCTTGGCGAGGTCCGCCGTCGGCAGCAGGTTCAGCTTGTCGGCATCGATCGCGGTCAGCGCGGCGGTCGACAAGGCCATGAACTGCAGCGTGCTCAGCGCGCGCAGCTGGGTGCTCGACAGTGCGCCGGCCTGGGCGGACGACAGCATGCCGGCATTGGACGAGGACAGGGCCGCCAGTTGCCGCGTCGTCAGCAGCGCCACCTTGGCGGCCGGCAGTGCCACCAGCTGCTGCGAACCGAGGCTGGCAATGACGGTCGTCGACAGTGCCGCCAGCGCCCCGCCCGAAAGAACCGCGATGTCGTCGGCCAGTGCGGCGACTTGTCTTGCGCTCAGCGCCGGTGCCTGAGCAAAGCTCAGCGCAGCCGCCTGGGACGCGCTCAGCATCGACACTTGCAGTGTGCCGAGGCCGCCGATGGCGGCCGGCGACATGGCCGCCAGGTCGCCCGTTTCGATCGCCGCCAGCCGGTTGGCCGGCAAGGCGGCCAGCTGGCTGGAGCCGAGCGCAAAGGCCTGGGCCGTGCCCAGCGCCGACAGCTGCGCATCGGTCAGCGCGACGATGTGGCTGCTGCTCCAGGCCCGCACCTGGGCGCTGCCGAGGGCATTCAGTTGGTCGGTAGTCAGCGCCCGTACCTGCATCGTGGTCATCCTGGCCAGGTCGCTGGTCGGCAGCGCCGCCACCTTGTCGGCATCGATCGCCGCCAGTGCCGACGTGCCCAGCGCGGCAAATTGCCGCGAGCTCAGCGCCGCCAGCTGGCTGGTGCTCCAGATATCGGCCTGCACCGCCGTCAGCACGCCGACGGCAGACGTTGCCAGCATCGCCAGCTGGCGCGTGGTCAGCGCGCCGATGGTGGCGGCCGGTAGCGCCGCCGCCTGGGAGGTGCCGAGGCTGGCGATGACGGTGGTCGACAGCGCCACCAGCGCGGCGTCGGACAGTGCCGCCAGCTCGCTGTCGAGTACGCTCGCCTGGCGCGCCGACAGGGCCGCTGCCTGGCTGGGCGTGATCGCGGCCAGCTGGCTCGTGCCCAGTGTCGCCATTTGCAGCGTGCCGAGCGCGGCAATGGCTGCCGTCGACAGCGCCGCGACATCGGATGTTTCCAGCGCCAGCAGATGGGTGCTGCCGAAACCGGCCACCTGGCCGGTCGACAAGGCGTTCGCCTGGCTGGTGCCGAATGCGGCGAACTGGTCCGCGGTCATGCTGGCCAGGCTGCTGCTGCCGAGGGCGCGTACTTGCGCACTGCCCAAGGCAGCCAACTGATCGGCCGTCAGCGCGCGCGCCTGGTCGGTCCGCATCCTGGCCAGGTCGATGACCGGCAGCACGGCGAACTTGGCCGCGTTGAGCGCGGCCAGTGCCGCTGTCGACAGCGCGGCGAACTGGGTGGTCGACAGCGCCTGCAGCTGGCTGCTGCTCAGCGCATCGGCCTGTGCGGTCGACAGGGCCAGCATGCTGCGGCTGGACAGGGCCAGTATCTGGCTCGAGCGCAGGGCCGCCAGTTCGGACGGGGCGATGGCGGCCAGCTGGGCCGTGCTGAAGCTGGCGACCACGCTGGTGGCCAGCGCGGCCACATCGCCGTCGTCGAGCGCGCTGAAGGCCGATGTCGTCAGAGCGGCAAGCTGGCGCGAATTGAGCACGGCGAACTGGCGGCTGGTCAGCGCGTCGAGCTGGTCGACCGACAGCACGGCCATCTGGCCGGTGGTGAGTGCGGCCACCGAGGCCGTGGCCAGCGCGCCGACACTGGATGGCGCCAGCGCGGCCAGCCGGTCCGTCGCCAGCGCCACCAACTGGGCTGAACGGAGCGCGCCGGCCTGGCTGCTGGCCAGCGCGGCTACCTGGCTGGTGCTCAGTCTGGCGGTATTGGCGGTCGTCAAAGCGCCCAGTTGGGTGGCCGACAGTCTGGCCAGCTGGTCGAGCGTCATGATGCCGACCTTGTCACCCTGCAGGTTGGCGATGGCGGCAGTCGACAGGGCGCCGAATGCGGTCGCTTTCATTGCCATTAAGGCGGACGAGGTCAGCGCGTTCAATTGGGCAGCGGAAAACACCGCCACCTGCGCCGCGCTGAGCACCTCGACCTGCTCCGGCAGGAAGGTGGACCACACTGATGGCGTCAGCCCCGCCACCTGGGCCGCGCTCAGTGCCGTGATCTGGCTGGTGGTGTAGCTGTTGACCAGCTGGTCCCAGTCGAAAGTGCCGTCGGCGAAGCGTACCTGCTCGATATTGGTGACCGTGGTGGTGCCGCTGGCGCCGGCCAGTACCAGTGCATTGACGCTGCTGCCGGTGACCACATAGCTGGCGCGCGTGCCTGCCATCACCAGCAGGTCGTTGCCGGCGCCGCCGTTGATGGTGTCATTGCCGCCCTTGCCGTCGAACAGGTCGGCGTTGGCGGTCCCCGTGATGGTATTGGCGGCGCTGGTGCCGGTGTAGTAGCGGCCGCCGCCGGTCGAGCCGATGCCGAGCGCGCCGCCCAGGCCGTCACCGCCATACAGCCAGTTCAGCGCGGCGATGTCATAGGCCTGGAACTGCGCATGGAAACCGCCCGCGTGGGTATACGACAGCAGGGTGTTGGCGGTATTGTTGTCCGCGCCCGGCAGCAGCGGGTTGCCTTCGAACGGGTGCTTCAGGCCTAGCATATGGCCCAGTTCATGCAGCAGCACTTCGTAGCCGAGCGTGCCCGCCGTCAGGTTCTCGGTGGTGGTTCGCCACTCGTTGTTGTCCAGGTAGACATAGGCATTGGCGTTATATGCCGTCAGCGCATTGGTGCTGGTGTTGTACTGGTAAGAGGTGCTCCAGCTGCACAGGCCCACCGTATTGGCGCTGCTGGTGATATCGATATTGCACAGGTGGACCTTGGCCGCGGTGCCGGTCGCGGTCTCGGTGAACACGATGCCGGTCAGGCTGCTGATATACGTCATCGCCGCGCGCGCCGCCGTCATCTGACTGGCCGTGAATGCGGTGCGGTTGATGCGCCCGTCCTGGTTGCCCGACGCGATCGAGAAGGTGTAATAGATCACATTCGACGACGGCAACACGAAATTCCAGTCCGGCCCGCTGTCGAGCAGGGCGTCGATATGGTTCAGGCCGGACAGGGGAATGGAAGTGACGTCGGAAACAGTTGCCATGGGCAGGGAGTGGTTGTTTTTGTTTAAGTATACTTAACGGCGCAATATTTGAAATGCCGAGGGTGCCAAACTGCTATTTCGGCAATGATTGGTGTGGGCGAAAGGATGGCTTGGGCCGGCCCGGCGGGGCCGACTCAGGCCAGGCCGTAGCTGGCCAGGATGCGCCTGGCGCTGCCGTCGGCTTGCATGGCGGCCATGGCGCGCTGGTAGGCGAGGGCATCGTCGGGCGTGAAGTTGAGCGAGCCGGCCAGCCACGCGGTGGTCGTGCGCAGTGGCTCGCTGGTGACATAATCCTGCTCCGCCCCATGCTTTTTGAGCGATGCCTGGATAATATTGCGTTCGCCAAAGGCTGCATCGGCCATGCCGGCGGCCAGGTAGCGGTGTACTTCGAGTATCGATTTCGCTTCCACCAACTGGTGGAAGCCCCATTCGTGCAGCAGCGCGGCCTGGGTGCCGCCGCGGATCAGCGCAATCCGGCGCGCCTGCATGGCGTGGACGCGCTGTACATCGAAGCGTCCGTTTTTCGGGGCCAGGAAGACATAGTGTTCGTCGAATAGCGGGGCCAGCCAGCGATAATGGGGTTCGCGCAGCGGCAGCCGGGTCAGCGGGTAGATCGCCACGCCCGGCAGGTTGGCAGCCAAGTGCAGGGCGCGCGGCCACGGCACGAATTCGATGGCCGCTACCCGTTCGCAGCGCCGGCACAGCTCCAGTACCATCTCGGTCAGCGCGCCGGGCCGATTGCCGCCGGCCTCGATCGACAGCGGCGGAAAGCTGCTCGTCACGATCCGCATTGGCTTTGCGACCGCGGCCGACGCAAAAGGGGTGCCAGCGAGTGCGCCAGCCATGCTGAGTAGTCGTCGGCGATCCATATTATAAAGATACCATGATCGGTGCACTGCCCGGCGCGCGGCGCGCCGATCTGTCCATTAACGGCGCTTTCAGGCCAAAGTTCACGACAAAAATGCTGTTATAACATCGATTTAGAGACGAAAAGTAGTTCATCTCGAGCAATTAGCTTGTCACAGGATTAAGTAAGATCCTTCTAAAGTTCTGCAGGTGCTTGTCGTTAAGAATGAAAGGATTCTTTCTCGTCACAGTCGAAATGGCTAATTCGAGGAAGTATCGACGCGCAAACAATATAAATTCAGCAAGTCCGGAATCATCAGCGAAAACGACTCATGCGGCGGCGCTTAGCCCCTCCGTCAACGGTGAGTTATCCCTGTTTTTTCCGAGGACTTGGGGCGATGAGCGCCGTGTAGTTCAAGGAGAAGAGAAATGTCTAGCATTATCAACGGATTCACCACATCGCAAATCCAGGTTCTGACGACGTCGCAAATTGCGTCTCTCGGGACGACTGACATTTCGGAAATGACCTCCGAACAGGTGCAGGCGCTGACCTCGTCTCAGGTGGGGGCCTTGACGACCTCACAGATTTCGCAAGGCTTCACGACGCTCAATGTGTTCGGCTTGTCGAGCTCAGGCATCGTCGGCATGTCGTCGACCCAGTTGAATCAGCTGGGGACGACCAATCTGGCCGAACTGACTGCCGACACCGTGTCCGGCCTGCGCACCAGCGCCATCGCCGGCCTCGGCACTTCTCTGATGTATGAAGGCTTCACCACCTCCCACGTCGAAGGCTTGACCACCAGCCAGGTGCTGGCACTGACGACCTCGCACATCGCCGGCCTGTCGACTGGCCAGATGGTCGCGATGGAAACGAGCGACCTGGCTGCGATGCGCACGTCGCAGATCCGCGCACTGAGCTCGAGCCAGCTGACCGAAGGCTTGAGCGCCGCCCAGCTGACAGCGCTGGGCACTTCGGCCATCGCCGCGCTGACGGCGACCCAGATCAATGAAGGCTTGACCACCAGCCAGTTCGTTGCGCTGAGCACGGGCCAGGCCCTGGCGCTGACCACCACCCAGGTTCGGGCCCTGACCTCGTCCCATCTGGCCGAACTTGAAACGTCTGACCTGGCTGTTATGCGCACCAGCCAGATCGCGGCGCTGGGCACGACCGAGATCATGGATGGCCTGTCGACCAGCCACATCGATGTCATGAGCTCGTCGCAGCTGGTGGCCCTGGGCACGGCCCAGGTGTCGGCACTGACCACCAGCCATGTGTCGGTGTTCGACACCACCGACATCACCAGCCTGCGCACGGCACAGATCGCGGCACTGACGTCGAGCCAGATTTCGGAAGCGATGGGCACTTCGGTGATCGCCGCGCTGAAGACCTCGCAACTGGCGGCGATCGGCACCACCCTGCTGTCCGAAGGCTTGACCACCAGCCAGATCGTCGCCCTCGGCACCAGCCAGATGGCGGCGCTGACCACCGCCCAGACCGCCGCCCTGTCGAGCAGCCAGCTGCTCGAGATGGAAGGTGTCGACTTCGCCGCCATGCGCACCAGCCAGATCGCCGCACTGGGCACGACGCTGATGGCAGATGGCCTCGGTACCACCCTGATGACGGCGATGACCAGCTCGCAGCTGGCGGCGCTGACCACTACCCAGGTCAGCTCGCTG
>CBDDRJ010000009.1:0-124234 GCA_965233055.1 uncultured bacterium | reverse complement strand
AAATAATAGACGTCCAAGTTTCTGGCCTGAGACAAATGAGACTGCAGCACGATACAACAATATGCTCGTCAAGAGAAGGCCTGAATCCTCTTTTAACACCCATCACGAACTTTTGAGACACCGAAAAATACTCCACATAACATGATGGGGGGCGAGCAGCACATCAGCCGCCAGGCCGCTACCGGCACGCCCGATCAATGCCGCCTCTTGTGCCGCTTCGATATCGCCCGCCATCAGGATCGCCCTGCCCCCGATACTAACCTTGAGTACGCAGCTGAGAGCATTGGGTTTGAGCGCGGCATCGGCATAATCGTCTGGCGCAGGATGCAGCACCTCGAACTGGACACCGTCCCAGCGCCACGCCTGCCCCGCTTGGCAACGGGTATGGCGGCGCGATGCCGCGATGATGGCATGATCAAGTGGCAGGGAGCTGAGCGTCCAGTCGACGCCCACGGCCGCCAGCATCGCCAGTGCACCGCCGGCATGGTCGGCGTCGGCATGGCTGATGACCATGGCATCGAGGCTGCCGATGCCGCGCGCGCGCAGGTAAGGCGCGATCACCCGGTTGCCACCGTTCGATTCCGGCGTATAGGCAGGACCTGTGTCGTACAGCAGGCGGTGGGCGCTGGTTTCAATCAGCAAGGCAGTGCCCTGGCCGACGTCAAATGTAGTCACCATCAGGTGGCCAGGCTGCGGGTACGAAGGCTTGGCAGCGAGCAGCGGCGCCCATGCCAGCAGGCCGATCCAGCGGCGCGGCCAACCGCGCGGCGCAAGTGCCCACAACGTGCCTGCCATGGCGAACACGAAGGCCCAGGCCGGCGGAACAGGAGCGCCCCACACGGACAAGCTGGCGTTGCCGATCCAGCCGAGGAAGACCGCCAGCATATCAACGCACCAGTGGGCCGCGCCCAGTACCCAACCGGTCAACGGCTGCGGCAGCATGCTGCCGATCAGGGACAGCGGTGTGACGACAAAGCTAATGAGTGGTATAGCGAGCGCATTGGCGACGGGACCGACCAGCGACACTTGGCCGAACAGTACCAGGCTAAGCGGCACCAGCCCGATGGTGACGACATACTGCGTGCGCAGCGCAAGCCAGACCGGCGCGAGCTGGCGGCCAGCAGTGGCAAACAGGATGACCGCCACCGCGCCGAACGACAGCCAGAATCCGGGCCACAGCATGGCCCAGGGATCGAGCAGTACGACTACGCCCAGGGCAGCGCACAGCACATGAGACACGCCGGTGATGCGGCCGCTCCACAGGGCGCACGCGACAACGGCAATCATGTACAGCGTGCGCTGCGCCGGAATGCCGAAGCCGGCCAGCAGCACATAGGCCAGCGCGACGACCACGCCGACCAGTGCCGCCACCTTCTGCGCCGGCAGCAGCAAGGGCAGCTGGGTATGGGTAAAAAAGGAACGCCGCCACAAGCTGGCGGCGATCAAAGCAAACAGTCCGGCCACCATCGTGATGTGCAGGCCGGAAATCGACACCAGGTGGCCAATTCCAGTACGGTTGAACAGCGCCCAGTCCGACTGGTCGATGCCGCGCTGGTCGCCGATGACCAGTGCGACGATGACGCCCTTGTATTCTTTGCCGGGCAAAGCATCCGCGATGCGCGTTCGCAGCAATGCGCGGCTGCGCTCGACCAGATTGGACGCCGTCAGGACGAATTCGTCGATCTTGCGGTTGCGCCGCCCTTCGGTCCTGACATAGCCGGTGGCGCGCAAGCCCTGCTCGAGAAGCCATGCTTCGTAGTCGAATCCAAATGGATTGGCATTGCCGTGCGGGCGCTGCAGCCTGACGGCAAGCTGCCAGCGCTGGCCGGGCTGAACATCAACTGCGTCGCCGTACCACGCCAGCGCCACGCGCGGTGGTGCGGCAAAATCGCCAACCGAGTGCTCGACCTTGAAGTTGAACCGGGCTCCCTGCTCGAACTGGTACGGCAGGCTGTCGATGGTGCCGATGACGGTAATGTCGCGCCCTTCGCTGGCCGGATCCAGTTCATGGCGCAGCGCCAAGTGGGCCGACAGCGCTGCCCAGAAAAAGCCGGCGAGCAGGCCGGCCAAGATGTTTGTATAGGGTCGGCGCAGTGCCAGCAACAGCAGTAATGCAAACAGGGAGGCCGACAGCACGCCCGGGCCGGGCAAGTCGGCCTGCATTTGCAGCATAGAAGCTCCGCCGACGAAGCCAAGGATGGCAAGCCGCATGGAAGGCAATGGTCAAAGAGTTCAGTTTGACCGCGCCGCCATATTCGCGTTTTGGCGCAGATTAAGGCACCTGAACCTCATGTTTGCGACCGAGGCGGACCAATTCCCCCTTGTCGACCAGCTCGTTGAAAGCCTGGTTGTAGCGCAGTCGCAAAGAGTCGAACTGCGCAATGCGGGGAAACGCCAGGTAGCCGTTTTGAGTATCGATCGGCGGGCCGACTTCGGTCACCGCGCCGTGCAGGCGCAAGGCGGCCAGCACCGGTTCGATATTGCGGCGGTTGGCGGCCAGCACATCGACCCGGCCATGGACCAGCATCAACACCCCATTTTCCAGCTTGGGCGCATTGCTGACCTTCAGTTCGGCGCGGGCACGGTCAAAACTTGGCCCATAAGCCCAGCCGCTGATGGTTGCGATCTGGAACGGCCGCAACTTATCGATGCTGCCGCCCCATGAAAAAGTGCTGCCGCTGCGGACGAAAAAGATCATCTTGTCTTGGTAGAAAGCGCGGTCCATGAAGCTGAAGCGGGCTTCGCGTTCCAGCGTTTTATAGGGCCCGATCAGGATATCGGCCTGTCCCAGCTCGATCATCGCTTGCGCGCGCGGCCAAGGATAGATCTCGAAGCGCACCGTATCGTGCTGCTGGTGCGCCAAGGCGCGCACCACATCGACGCCCAGGCCGGCAAATTCGCCGCTTGGCGTGCGTTCGAACACCTTGGCAAATTCGGTGCCGACGGCTAGCAGCTCGACTGCCCTGACCTGGCAGCTCAACAGTAAAGTTAATGCAAGCAATAAACGGGTAGCAGCCATGGTATCGACTCCATACAGTGCCGACGGGGATACCTCATAGTAGTCCCATGTTGATACGATGAAAAGTTCTTGTGTCGGTCCTGACACCGCCGCTAAATTGCGCAAAACTTTATCGTGTGTTACAAGTGTTATTTCCACATCGCATGAATCTGGACAGGATGAAAATACATCGGCCTAGCGGCGCTGACAAGCAAAGCGTGAGCGGAGCAACACGCGAAGGCATGGCCGGTATAGGCCAGCTCGTGGCGGATCAGCGCCCCGCTTCCGCTGCCCAGCTGCATTTGCAGGCGCTGAGCCAAAGCAGCCATCGTGCACAGCAATTACAGGCGATGCAGCGCAAGACCGTCGACACTGCAACTGTGCCCGGGCCGCAAGCCGTCACAAAGCCTGGTGCTCCAGTACAACGCCGTGCAGCGACGGCCAGTGAATTGGCGCTCACCGATAGTGGCGAAACCGGTGCCCTGTTCGACGCCCGCCTCGACACGGCGAAGGTATTCACCAAGGAGGTCCCGGTCACATCCCATGACGCCAGCACTGTCATTGCCGCCTACACCAATCAGATTCGGCCTATTGGCAATGTCGCTGCCGCCTTCACAGGATATACGGACCAAGTAATGAACGCTCCGCCGGTCCCACTGGTTTATCCGCAGGTTCCGCCAGCCGGATTTGACGCAGGGCTTGTAACCGGAATGGGAATGAGTACTACGGGCGTAGCCAAAGTGCGCGCCAAGTCCAAGGACGCGGTGCAAACATGGCTCGGGGCTGCGACCACCCAGCCGGAGATGAACACCAATAGCAAGGACTTCGCGTGGGTCGATCCCTTCCTGGTCGAGCTGACCTTCAAGAGTTCGTTAAAGGGCCATCGCCCATGGACCATATCAACCCAATTTGCCCACAGCGGCACCGGCTATATCGTCAAGATCAAAAACGGCGAGCGTGACCTGACGGGCACCATCAAGACGGCCGGGGATTTTGCCAATTTGGAGAACGAAGAAGCAAACAACAAGAACGAGTATGCCTTTTCATCGACCCACGACCAAAGCGACGAGATGTTTTCGAATAAGGTCAGGGGCCTGGGCAAGCATGAGGAAGGCGACACCAAGGGTAGCAAAGAGCATGGCCTGGATGCCATCACATGGCTGGCTGCAGAAGGCGCGCGATTCCAGCCCGTCAAGGCGCTGTCGGACGTGGCGAAACCGGGCACCGAGTTCTACATGAAACCCAACAATGGCAACTGGACTGGTGCACGTTCTGCGACCCTGTCCTGGCTGATGGTGAATTGGGGTGGCGTTTTCGGCAAAGCATATGACATTGCGCCGGCGACGATCGCGGTCGGCATGACGGGAGCTACGTTGGGCAATGGCTTAACTCGGATTGATCACGTACCAGCCGGCGCCCGCTACAACCTGACCAAGGAAAAGAGGGAAGGCTAGGCCGCTCTGTGCGACCTTATTGCCAGCGCACCGTGCCCTGGTGGGATGGCGCCACCAGCACATTAAAGCGGCCGCCAGCCACCGCTGCCTCGGCATTGACCAGAAAGTCCCTGATTGCGACATTGACAGCCTCCGACTCGGCATCAACACCGGTTTCGATGCCGACCCAGCCATCGCGCCAGCTGCGCTTGGCCGCATACAAGGCGCAATCGGCGATGTGCTGTAAGGTGTCGAGCGTTACGGCGGTAGGGAGGCCCGGCACGAATGGGAAGGCGGCAAATCCGATCGAGACCGTCTTCCTGAGTGTGCCGCCGTCGGGCAGGACGAAGACATGGCCGGCGATGGTGGCGCGGATTTTTTCGGCCAGCTGGGCGCCCTGCTTGCGGTCGACGAAGCGCGCCACCAGCAGGAATTCCTCGCCGCCCCAGCGCACCACATAGTCCGAAGTACGCATGCATTGTTTGAGCAGGCCGGCCGTCTGCACCAGCACCGCGTCGCCGGCGGCATGGCCATACAGGTCATTGACCTGCTTGAAATGGTCAAGGTCGAGCATGAACAGCACCAGGTCCGAATCAGGTGGCGGCGTTGGCATGCTGTGCCGCCGCGCCACCATTTCCAGGTCGGCCGGAATAGACTGCTCGAGGAAGCGGCGGTTGCGCAGCTGGGTCAGCGAATCGGTCAGGCTGGCGTCCTCGATGCGACGGTACGCCGCTTCGAGGTCGGCGGTGCGTTCGGCCACGGTGCGCTCGAGGCGCTCGCCGCGCAGGCGCAGCTGGCGCAGGCGCAGGCGGAACAGGCCAAGGATCGCCAGCGCGCCGAGCAACCACATGGCGACGCGGAACCAGACGGTCTGGTGGAAGGCCGGCGTGACGGTGACGGGAATCGCCAGCGTGTTCTGGCTCCACTGGCCGCTGCGGTTGCTGCCCTGGATGTGCAAGGTGTAGGAACCCGGCGGCAAACCTGTGTACGCCGCCACCCGCTGGCTGGCATCGACCACCAGCCAGTCGGCGTCGTAGCCGTCCAGGCGGTAGCGGTAGTTGAGCTGCTGCGGGCCGCTCAGGTCGAAGGCAGCAAATTCCAGGCGCAGATTGCGCTGCTGTTCGTCCAGCTCCAGGCTGGCGCGGCTGGAGGCGCCGGCCTGCTCGGCGCCCTCGATGCGCAGCGCGCTCACGGCCAGTTGCGGCTGGTAGGTCCACGGCGCCAGCCGGGCCGGACGGACGATTAGCAGGCCCTCGGGCGAGCCGAACATCAGGTCGCCGCTGCGCGTCCTGGTGCGGCTGGCAATGTAGAGGGTGCGGAACTCGTTGCCGTCTGCCGGGCCGTAGCTGGTGTACTTCCACGACTTCGGGTCGACCCGAATGCGGCCACCCAGCCACACCTGGCCCTGGGCGTCTTCGAGCAGCGATTCGACTGGCCGTTCCGGCAGGCGCAAGCGCTGGCCCAGGATGTCGAACTGTGCGCTGCGGCCGTCCCATTTTTGCAGGATCGCCACGCCGGCCTGGGTCGCCACCCACAGGCGGCCGTCGCTGGCCACCATCAGGTCAGGCACCCAGTTGTCGGGCAGGCTGTCGCTGCGGGTCGGGTCGCGCAAAATGCGGGTTGCCTTGCCCTGCACCGTGTCGAAGGCATTCAGGCCATTCTCGGTGCCCACCCACAGCGTGCCGTCGGCGCCAAACGCCAGCGCCTCCACCTCGCGGCCAGACAGGGACGTGGCATCTTGCGCGCTGTGCGCAAAGCGCTTGACGCTGTCGCTGGCCGCATCGACCTGCGCCAGGCCGCCGCTCGAGCCAGTCCACAGGGAGCCATCGGCGCCCAGTGCCATGGCGCGGATCGCGCCGCCGGGCATGCCGCGGCTGCTGTCGAATCGTTCGAAGTGGCGCTGGCCGGGCCGCTGGCGGTGCAGCGTGCCATCGAGCGTCCCGACCCATACTGTGCCGTCGCGCGCCTGCGCCATGCAGGTAACCGAACCATCAGCCAGGGCGCCGGGCTGCTTCGGGTTCGGGCGATGGCCATCGACCAGGCGGCCATCGCTGTCCATGATGTCGATGCCGTTGCCGTTGGTACCAAGCCAAAGTCTGCCATCGGCTGTCTCCATCGAGCGCACAATGGCGGGATGGCTTGGTCCTTCGGAATTGGCGGCGCCGTAACGCAGCTTGCGGAAGGCGCGCGTACTCGGGTCGTGCCTGGCCAAGCCGCCACCCCAGGACCCAACCCACACCAGGCCAGCCCGGTCGACCAGCACCGAACCGATGCGGTCGTTTCCGATGGTCGAAGTGCCGTCGCTGCGCAGGCGATCAATGACCTTGAGCGTTAGCGGGTCGATCACGTCGATGCCGCCGCCGAAGGTGGCAATCCACACTTCGTCCGGCTTGACCTGGGCGATGCCGTAGATCCAAAAATGGCTCAAGCCGTCCTGGCTGCCCTTTGCCGCAGGTTTGAGCCAACGCAACTGTCCGCCGTCCCACACCGCAGCTCCATGGCTGCTGGTGCCGATCCAGACGCGGCCAGCGGCATCCTGGAACAGCTTGTTGACGTCCTTGCCGGCCAGGGCATCGGGTCCATTGGCAGCGATTGCATCGAAGGTGCCTTCGGCGTTCCAGCGCTGCAGGCCGCCGCGCGAACCGACCCACAGGCGGCCTTCCCGGTCGAACAGCAGCGAGCGGACCTGGTCGTTGGCCAGGCTTTCCGGCTTGCTCCCGTCATGGCGGTAGTGGTCGAAGGCACTGCCGGACGGGTCGAAGCGATCGAGGCCGCTGTCAGTGGCAATCCACAGGCGCCCCTGGCGGTCTTCCGCGATCGACTCGACCCGGTCGTTAGCCAGGCTGGCCGCCTGACGCGGGTCGTGCCGGTACTGGGTAAAGCGTTCGGTGGCAGGATCGAACACCGACAGGCCACCGCTGATGGTGCCAACCCAGATGCGGCCGTCGCGCGAGACCAGCAGGCTGCGCACATAGCTGCCGCTGAGCGAAGACTTGTCGCCGGCGCGCGACCGGAACACCTTGAAGGAATAGCCGTCATAGCGGACCAGCCCGTCCTGGGTGCCGATCCACAGGAAGCCGCGCCCATCCTGCGCCAGCGCGGTGCTGAGGTGGGCCGGCACATTGTCCGGCATGGCGATGCGTTGGAACGAGACCAGTCCCGGCCGGGTCTGCGCCATTGCCGGTAACGGGTCTGCCGCGAAGCAGACAGCCAGCAGCCAGATAGTAAGGGTGCGTCGAACGGGTTCGCGCAGCCAGTTTAGCAGGGGCATTATTTGCTTGGAATTAACACTATCGGCAAATTATATGACGCAATTATGAACACAATGTGGATGGTTTCGGCATCCCCGCAACACTTTCAGGAGGAATGTAATGCCGCCAGCCGGGGCATAACGGCCAGCGCATTGGCTGTCGTCGCCCTGGCCGCTTCTGCCGGAGAAATACCGCGCAGTTCGGCCAGCACGGCGCCAATGGCAGGCAGTTGTTCGGGGCTGTTGCGGGCGGGATGGAGCCAGGCCGGCGAGATGTCCGGCGCATCGGTCTCGAGCACGATCGCTTCGAGCGGCAGCGTCGCCGCCAAGCGCCGGATCTGCAGCGCACGGGTGAAGGTCATGGCGCCGCCGAAACCGAGCTTGAAGCCAAGGTCGATGTAGCCCTGGGCCTGCTGGAAGCTGCCGTTGAAGGCATGTGCAATACCACCGCGCGGGCGCAGCTGGCGCACGGCCTTGAGCACCATGTCCTGCGAACGGCGCACATGCATCAGCAACGGCAGGTCGAAGTCGCGCGCGATGCGCAACTGCTCGCGCAGGAAGTGCTGCTGCTTGTCGCGCATCGCCGGTTCGCATAGCATGGGGATGAAGAAGTCGAGGCCGATCTCGCCGATGGCGACGAAGCGCGGATCGGCCATGGCGGCGGCCACCTGCCCGCGCAACGCGGCCAGGTCGTCCTCGCTCGCCTGCGGCACATAGGTCGGGTGGATGCCCAGCGCGTAGCAGGCATTGGAGCAGCCTGCGGCGAGCGTGGCGACAGTGCCAAAATTGGCGCGCTCCACCGCCGGGATGACGATCATCGAGACGCCGGCATCGGCAGCACGCTGCCCCACCGCCAGCGACTCGCCGCCAAATTCATGGGCGTCGAGGTGGCAGTGGGTGTCGATCCACATGGTTTAGGCCTGGTAAGGGTGCAGTCCGTCTTCGGTCAGGCGCAGCACGCGGTCGCAGCGGCGCGCCAGTTCGATGTCGTGGGTGACGATGATGAAGGCGGTGCCGAAGTTGGCCGACAGTTCGAGCATCAGGTCGAAGATCTGCTGCGCCGTGGCGTGGTCGAGGTTGCCGGTCGGTTCGTCGGCCAGCACGCAGGCCGGATTGGTCACCAGCGCGCGCGCCAAGGCCACGCGCTGGCGCTCGCCGCCAGACAGTTCGCCCGGCACATGAGTGACGCGCTTGGCCAGCCCGACCCGCTCCAGCACGGCTTGCGCCCGCTTTACGGCGTCTGCACGCTTTTCGCGCCGGATCATCAAAGGCATGGCGACATTGTCGAGGGCCGAGAACTCGGGCAGCAGGTGGTGGAACTGGTAGACGAAGCCGAGCGCGGCATTGCGCACGTCGCCGCGCCGCGTTTCGGACAGGCTGGCAAAGTCTTCGCCTTGCAGGACCACGTTGCCGGTGGTCGGCGTGTCAAGGCCGCCGAGCAGGTGCAGCAAGGTTGACTTGCCGCTGCCGGAGGCGCCCACGATTGCCACGCGCTCGCCGCGCTGCACGCTCAAGGAGATATTCGACAGGACTTTGACCTCGTAGCTACCCTGGGTGAAGGTCTTGCCGAGCTCACTGCAACTCAATACGGCTGGATTATTCATAGCGCAGGGCCTCCGCCGGTTTGACGCGAGCCGCAGCCCAGCTTGGATACAGGGTGGCGACAAAGGCCAGTACCAGCGAAATACCGCCGATGCGGATCACGTCGAGCCAGCGCAGGTCGGACGGCACCGTACTGATGAAGTAGATGTCCTTGGACAGGAACTGCACGCCCAGCAGTTGTTCGATGAACGGCACGATGACGTCGACGTTGAGCGCCACCAGTACGCCCAGGCCGGCTCCGGCCAGCGTGCCCATCAAGCCCACCAGGGCGCCCTGGATCATGAAGATCTTCATGATCGACTTCGGCGACGAGCCCAGGGTGCGCAGGATCGCGATGTCGGCTTGCTTGTCCGTCACTGTCATCACCAGCGTCGACACCAGGTTGAAGGCGGCAACCGCGATGATCAGCGCCAGGATGATGAACATCATTTTCTTCTCGGTCTGCACGGCGGCGAACCAGACTGCATTGAGCTTGGACCAATCGCGCACGATCAGGTCGCCCGACATCGCCTGGCGCAACTGCAGCGCGACCATCGGCGCCTGGTGCAGGTCGGCGATACGCAGGCGCAGGCCGGACGGGCCGTCGAGCCGCTCCATTTTTTCGGCGTCTTCGAGGTGCACATAGGCGAAGGCGGAGTCGAATTCATTGTGGCCCGCTTCAAAAATGCCGACCACCGTAAATGTGCGCAGCCGCGGCATGGCGCCGGCTGGCGTCACCTGGGCCTGCGCCAGCAGCATGGTCACCTTGTCGCCCAGGCTGACCCGCAGCGCGCGCGCCAGCGAATAGCCGATGACGATATTAAATGAGCCTGGCTTTAACTCATCGAGGCTGCCCAGCTTGACCTGGTTGGCCACCGACGACACCTTGCGCTCTTCGGCCGGCAGCACGCCGTGGATCACCGCGGGGCGCAGCACTTCGTCATGCAGCAGCATGCCCTGGGTCTCGACGAACGGCGCGGCGCCCTGCACCGCCGGATTGGTGAAGGCTTCGCGCGCCTTGGCTTCCCAATCGGGCATGCTGCCGCGCGCATCGAACACTTCGATATGGGCCAGCACCGACAGCATGCGGTCGGTGACCTCTTTCTGGAAGCCGTTCATCACGGACAGCACGATAATCAGCGCGGCCACGCCCAGCGCAATGCCGGACACCGAAATGAGCGAAATAAAGGAGATAAAACTATTGCGCCCGCTACGCTTGCCGGCCCGCGTATAGCGCAGGCCGACAATCCATTCGTAGGGTAGCTTGTGAATGAGACTCATCGAAACTTTGTAGTTGAGTAGTGAGCCCGCAGTGTGCCATACAACCGTCTGGCATGGTAGGACTTGCAACAACTTGGAACAATTGAGAAGCTAGCGCCAGATGCCCTACAATGCCGCATGACTCAATTTACGCTTGTTTTGCCGTTCGGCCTGCCGCCGCCCGAACTGGCGCGCGACCTGTTGCGCGCATTTGAAGCGCCGTCCCTTGCCGCGCTGGTGGCGCGCACGTCGTCACGCCAGACGCGCCAGTTTGCCCCGGGCGGGCGCGCCCTGCCGCATGAATCCTGGCTGGCCGACACCATCGGTAGCGCTTTTGCGCCGCTCGCCCTGCGCGGCTACGGCTTGGATCCGGCCGATGGATATTGGTTTATTGTCAACCCGATCCATATTCAGATCGCCCGCAACCATCTGCTGCTGACCGATCAGCGCAAGCTACAGCTGTCGACCGAACAGTCGCGCGCCCTGTTCGACGCCGCCAAACCCTATTTTGAAGAACTGGGCCAGCAGCTCCATTTCGGCGATGCACTTACCTGGTTCATGCGCGCTGACCAATGGCAGGACCTGGAGACCGCCTCGCCCGACGCCGCCACCGGCCAGAACCTGACCGACTGGATGCCGCTCGGCCTCAGCGCCAAAGCCTGCCGCAAGCTGCAGAACGAGGTGCAGATGCTGTGGTACTCCCACCCCGTCAATGCCGAACGGGAGTCGCACGGCCTTGCACCGGTCAATGGCTTCTGGCCATGGGCGGGCGGGAAAGCCCTTGCTCCGAACGCAACGGCCAAAGTGACCAACGCCCCGTCATGGCTGGCGGCGATTGGCGAGGCCGCCGGCGACACCGTGGTCGACGGCAGGCTGGCGCAGGCCGGCATTGCTGCCGACTGGTCCAGCTGGCTGGCGCTGATGCAGGACCTCGAACTCGAACACTTTGCTCCCTTGCTGGCCAGGCTGCAGCGCGGCGAACTCAATCAAGTCAAGCTGGTGCTATCGCACGGCACCGCCCTGCTCGAATCGACCACGACCAGAATGGCCCAGCGCAAGTTCTGGCGCCGCCCCACCCTCAACGCCCTGCTCCCATGACCCGCATCGCCACCCGCCCCTACCCGTTCCGCACTTCCGAAATGCTGCGCCAGGATGGCGTCCACCCCGTGCTGGCGCGTCTGTACGCGGCCCGCGGGCTGACCAGCACCGCCGAGCTGTCGAGCGAATTGAAGTCCCTGATGGTGCCTGGCGGCCTGCTGCACATCGATGCCGCCGCCGTGTTCCTGGCCGATGCAATCGCCGCCAACAAGCGCATGTGCATCGTTGCCGACTACGACTGCGATGGCGCCACCGCCTGCGCCGTGGCCATGCGCGGCTTGCGCCTGCTGGGTGCGCAAGTCGATTACATTGTGCCGAACCGCTTCGAGTACGGCTATGGCCTGACGCCTGAAATCGTGCAGCTGACGGCGCGCGAGAAGGCGCCGGACATCATCATCACGGTCGACAACGGCATCGCCAGCATCGACGGGGTCGAGGAAGCGCGCCGCCTTGGCATTGAAGTCGTCATCACCGACCACCACCTGCCGTCGGACACGCTGCCGCGTGCCAGCGTCATCGTCAATCCCAACCAGCCGGCCTGCGGCTTCCCGAGCAAGAACCTGGCCGGGGTCGGCGTGGTGTTCTACGTGCTGATGGCACTGCGCGCCGAAATGCGCAAGCGCGGCGCGTTCGAGACCACGCCGCAGCCGCCGCTCGACACTCTGCTCGACCTGGTGGCATTGGGCACCGTGGCCGACGTCGTCAAGCTCGACGCCAACAACCGCATCCTGGTGGCGCAAGGCCTGAAGCGCATGCGCGCCGGCCGCATGCATGCGGGGATCGCAGCCCTGTTCCGCGTCGCCAGCCGGCAGGCCCGCACGGCCACGCCGTTCGACCTCGGCTTTGCCGTCGGCCCGCGCCTGAACGCTGCCGGCCGGCTCGATGACATGTCGCTCGGGATCGAATGCCTGGTGACGGACGACGAAGGCCGCGCCTGGGCCATTGCGCAGCAGCTCAACGACATCAACCTGAAGCGGCGCGAGATCGAAGCCGAGATGCAGGATGCCGCGCTGGTGCACCTGGATGCTTTCGAGCCCGCCAACAGCAGCACCATCACCGTGTTCGACGACAGCTGGCACCAGGGCGTGATCGGCATTGTCGCTTCGCGCCTGAAGGAAAAATTCTTCCGCCCGACGATCACCTTCGCGCCGGGCAGCGACGGCACCATCAAGGGTTCGGGCCGTTCGATCCCGGGCTTCCACCTGCGCGATGCACTCGACCTGGTGTCGAAACGCCACCCGGCCCTGATCGACAAATTCGGTGGCCACGCGATGGCGGCCGGCCTGACGCTGCGCGCCGAGGCCTTCGGCACCTTCGCCGATGCTTTCGAGGCAGTGGGCCGCGAGTGGCTCAGCGAGCAGCAGAAGGAGCGCGTCATTGAAACCGACGGCCCGCTGGAAGACGCCTATTACACCACCCAGTTCATCGAACTGATCGACGAGCAGGTCTGGGGCCAGGGCTTTGCCCCGCCGGTGTTCTGCGACGAGTTCCGCATTGTCAGCCAGCGCATCCTCAAGGAGCGGCACCTGAAGCTGTCACTCGAGCGCAATGGCTTGCGCTACGACGCGATCTGGTTCGGCCACACCGCAGCGCTGGGCGACCGGGCGCGCGTGGCATTCAGGCTCGACGTCAACGAATACAACGGCAGCACCAAGGTGCAGTTGATGGTGGAGCACGCCGAGCCAGCGTGAGGCTTACTGGGCCTTGCAGTTGCAGACCGGCGAGCCCTTGTCGAACACGACATGCCAGACGCCGGGCGCATCCTGGCGCCAGATCGAGTTAAAGCGCGACACCACCTTGCCGCTCGGGTCGAACACCGGGCCGCTGCTGATGGCCAGCGTCCCCGAGGCGAGCACCTCGACCGAGTCGGGGTCCCACGAAAACGGCGCGTCCTTGCCGTCGTAATAGGCTTTCCAGTGTTTGGCGACCGTTTCCTTGCCCGTTAGCGCGGTGGGGCCGGAGAAGAACACCGTCTCGTCGGCCAGATGGCGCACGAAGGCCGCATGGTCGCGCTGCTTCATGGTCGCGGCAAACGCCCGTTCCACTTCAAATACCTGCTGTCTCAGCTCGGCATTGCTGGCCGCCGGCGCGGCATGGGCGCTGGCGCCGAACACAAAGCCCAGGCCAAGGGCCGCAATCATTCTAAAAACTTGCATCAGAGCATCTCCTTTGGGTTCTTATTGCGTGTCGTCACCGTGCGACGCGCGCGGCCATTCTGCCATATGGCCGACTTTACCAGCACTTTCCACGACTTGCGCGATGACGAAGAATTCGCCGATTGCCTCGACCCGGCCAGTTACATCGCTTCCCAGCAGGTGGCAGCCAAGCTGCAGGGCGAAGGCTCGATGGGCATCATCTACCCCAGCGTGCGCCACGCCGGCGGCATCAACCTAGCCTGCTTCCGCCCAGCGCTGGGGGGCAAAGTTCGCAAAGGCCAGGCCTATCGGTTAACATGGCGGGGTTCGCCACATCCGACCATCGAAGCGCTATGAAGACTAAACCCGAAAAAGACACCGAGCTGCGCATCAAGATCAACCGCGAAACGGCCCGCCTGCCATGGTCGGAGCTGGAGCGCCATTTCGCACAAGGCATTGTGGTTTATGTCAGCGAAGGGCTGGACCTGGTCGAAGTTGCCGTGCGCATCTCGCACGACGACAAGGACAGCATCGCCGCCTGGATGGCCAAAGGCAAGATCGGCAAGGTCAGCGACGAGCAGGCCCAGGCCTGGACGGCAGCCAATGCCGAACTGTGGGCCTCGGTGGTCAGCCCCTTCATCCTGGTGCAGCCCCAGAAGTCGACGCTGCACTAAGCTCGAACGTGCCAGGGAGTTCGCCCCTGCACGGGCGAACCGATCCACGAGCGCGCGGCTATGCCGCACGAATTCCTCGTTTCGCCACTAACGTCGAACGTGCCAGGGAGTTCGCCCCTGCATGGGCGAACCGCTCCACGAGCGCGCGGCTATGCCGCACGAATTCCTCGTTTCGCCACTAAGCGAAATTTAGCGCGCCAGGTCGACTGCGTACAGGGAAAAACCTTTGCCCTGGCCATCGTCGGCACGCAGCAGCGACACATTGTCCAGCCCGGCTGCCTTGGCCAGGTCCAGCACGCCTGGGGCGCTGCGGTAGACAACGGTCCCGGCCACCTTTACTTTCTTGAAAGTCCAGCTGCGCCGCTTGCCGAATTCGGCGCGCGTGATATTGCCGTGCTGCCGGATGTAGGCAATCATCGCGTCGCGGTTCGCGTCCGGCGATGAAATCACCGTCGCGCTGCCATTGACGCCAGGAAAATTGCCCCCACCACCGGCCCGGTAGCTATTGGTCGCAATCAGAAATTCCATCGCCGGATCCACCGGTTTGCCCAGATAGCGCATATTGACGATGCGATTGCCAATGGCTTGCGTGACGTCGATTTCGTAGCTGAACTCGCTTGACGTGATCATGTCGAAGTCAAAGCCGGGCATCGACGGGTTGACCAGTTCCTGCTCGCCCGGCTTGACAGGGTCGATCGTATTGAAGCGCCACGCCGCCCGTTCCAGCCAGGCCTTGAGGCCGGCGCCATTCAGCTTGACTGCATTGATGGTATTGGCAAACAGGTACAGGTCGGCCGCGCTATTGATCGCCACGCTGCCTGCTGCAACGTCGGTATAGTCGTTGATGCCGGCGTTGCCGTTCTTGAACGGCGCGGCCATGGCCAGCACCGGCAAGTTGGCGTATTGCGGCAAGTTGGCCCGCACATAGTTGCGCACGTAATCGGCCTGTGCGGCGTTGACGACGGACAGGGCCGACATATCGCCCACCTCCGCAAAATAGCTCGACATGCGGAAGTCGGCACGCCCGATCGGCGTCTTGACGTAAGCGATGGCAGCCGCATGCTCATCCGCAATCAAAGGCGCATAGGCAGGGTCGAAGGCAACCAGGCTCTTGTCCGCCAGCCGCGCCGTGCGCACCTCGACCTGGGTCGCGCCGCGGTCAACCTGCCACCCCTTGCCGTCGTGCTGCAAGGCCAAGGCGATCAAGCCGAGCGACCTGCCCCACATCGCTGCCATCACGGACGGCACGCCGTGCACGGTCCCGCGCACCTTGTCCACGCCGGGCAGGCGGAACTTGGGCTCCTTGCTGGCGGCATTCGGGAAATTCTGGTGCATATGCCCCATCAGCATGGCGTCGATACCAGGCACCTGGGCCAGGTAGTAGGCCGCGTCTTCCATGCCAGGAGAATACGGCGCGCCGTTGATGCCGCCATGCAGGATCGCGATGACGATATCGGCACCCTTGGCCTTCATCTCGGGAATATAGCGCTCAGCTGTTTCGCGCACGCCGACGGCATCCACCTTGCCCTCGAGCTGGAGTTTGCTCCACGACATGATAATTGGAGGAACCAGGCCGATGATGCCGATCTTGATCGCCGAGCTGGCCACGCTGCCGTCCGGCTGGCGCACACTGATCTGCTTGTCGAACAGGCGGTAAGGCTCGAACAGGGGCTGGCCCGTCTTTTTGTTGAGCACGTTGGCCAGCACCAGGGGGAAGTTCGGCCCGGCACAGCGGGGACGGCCGGCCGGCACGCCGTCGACCTTGAACTGGCTGCCGGTGACCTGGCTCAGGAAATCGAGGCCATAGTCAAAATCGTGGTTGCCCAGCGTCGCGCCGTCATAGCCGAGGCGGTTCATGGCCTTGTAGATGGCCAGCACCTGGCCGCAGTCGATGCGCTTGGCAACGGCCTGGTGGTCGGCCAGTGCATTGCCCTGGATGGTGTCTCCATTGTCGAGCAGCACCGTGTTGGCAAATTGCCTGCGTGCGTCGGCGATCAGGCTTGCCGTGCGCTCGATACCGACCGACGGGTCGGCCGCCAGCTTGAAGTAGTCGTAGCCAAGCACATAGGCGTGCAGGTCGGTAGTTTCCAAAATGGCAAGCGTGGCGCGGGTGCCAGGGACCGGGGCAGATTGGGCGGCTGGCGCCAGCAAGGCGGCCAACAGGGACAGGAAAACAGCAGCTTTGACGGGCATGGGCGAATGAGAATAGGGGAAACCGATTTATCATACCATCGGCACCAGTGCCCCGAGTTGGATGTTCGTTGAACTAGAAAAGAGATGCATTCGGTGCCGGACAAGGCGCAAAACGGAGCAAGGGTGGACCCCCTTGCGAGTATTTGCAACGCTGTCGGGCGCCGAATGCATCACTTTTCTTCAACGAATTTCCAACTCGGGGCACTAAGGTATAATCATCGGTTCGATTTAACCCATCAAACAAGAAGCCCATGGAAGCCGAACGCATCAACGCCCTGTCCGCCCTGCTCAACGACCTGACCAGTCGCGAAGCCGAACTTCGGAGGTATCTTTGACTACGATAAAAAGTCAGAGAAACTCGAACAAGTAAACGAGGAACTGGAAGATCCGACCGTCTGGAACGATCCGAAAAAAGCCCAAGATCTCGGCAAAGAGAAAAAAGCGCTGGAAGGGGTCGTGCACACGCTGCAAAAAGCCGATGCCAACCTGAAGGACGCGCACGAGCTGTTCGCGATGGGCAAGGAAGAAGGCGACGATGAGACCCTCGAAGCCGTCATCAAAGACAGCGAAGAAATCAAGAAAGTCATCGAAGGCATGGAGTTCCGCCGCATGTTCGGCAATCCGCTCGATGCCAACAACTGCTTCGTCGACATCCAGGCCGGTGCCGGCGGCACCGAAGCCCAGGACTGGGCCTCGATGCTGCTGCGCCAGTACCTGCGCTACTGCGAACGCAAGGGCTTCAAGGTCGAGATCCTCGAGCAGTCCGACGGCGAGGTCGCCGGCATCAAGACCGCGACCCTCAAGGTCGAGGGCGAGTACGCCTACGGCCACCTGCGCACCGAAACGGGCGTGCACCGCCTGGTGCGCAAGTCGCCGTTCGACTCGGCCAACGGTCGCCACACCTCGTTCACCAGCCTGTTCGTGTACCCGGAAGTGGACGATTCGATCGAGATCGACGTCAACCCGGCCGATATCCGCACCGACACCTACCGCGCGTCCGGCGCCGGCGGCCAGCACATCAACAAGACCGACTCCGCAGTGCGCCTGACGCACGCGCCGACCGGCATCGTCGTGCAGTGCCAGAACGACCGTTCGCAGCACCGCAACCGCGCCGAAGCGATGGAAATGCTCAAGGCCAAGCTGTACGAGCACGAACTGCGCAAGCGCATGAGCGAACAGCAGAAGCTGGAAGACTCCAAGACCGACGTCGGCTGGGGCCATCAGATCCGTTCCTACGTGCTGGACCAGTCCCGCATCAAGGACTTGCGCACCAACTTCGAGACCGGCAATACCAAGGGCGTGCTGGACGGCGACCTGGACGACTTCATCTCCGCTTCGCTCAAGCAAGGCGTGTAAGGCATGACCAAGCGCGCCTTTATCTTTGATATGGACGGCACCATCGTCGACAATATGGCGTTCCACACCAAGTCGTGGATCGCCTTCTTCGAGCGCCGCGGCATGGACGTCGACCCGGACGAGTTCTTCCTCGCCACGGCGGGCCGCCAGGGCGTCGAGATCATGCGCAATTACATGGGCGCGGACCTGTCGGACCACGACAATATCGCCCTGAACGCCGAGAAGGAAGCGGTCTATCGCGAGCTGTACGAGCCCCACCTAAAAGTCATCGACGGCTTTGATGCGCTGGTCGCCAAAGCGGGCAAGCAGGCGGTGTCGCTGGCTGTCGCCACGTCAGCGCCGATTGAAAACATCGTCTTCACACTCGACGGGCTGGACCTGCGCCGGCACTTCCATGCAGTCGTCGGCGCCGCCGATGTCAAGCGCGGCAAGCCGGAGCCGGATGTATTCCTGATGGCGGCCGAGCGCTGCGGTGTCGCGCCCGAGCACTGCATCGTGTTCGAAGACGCCCCGCTGGGCGTGGAGGCGGCGCGCCGCGCCGGCATGCGCGCCGTGGTGCTGACCACCACCCTGCCCGCCGAAGCTTTTGCGCAGTACGACAACGTGATCCACATCGCCCGCGATTTCTCCGAGCTGTCGGTCGACGAATTGTTCGCAGCCTGAATTTCAATAACACACCACCAAAGAAGCCCATCATGACCACGGAAATCCAAGACCAGGCAGCCGCCCCGGCAGACGAAAACAAGATCATGGCCGAACGCCGCGTCAAGCTGGCCGCCATTCGCGAAAAAGGCATCGCCTTCCCGAACGATTTCCGTCCCCAGCACAAGGCCGCCGACCTGCACCTTGAGCACGGCACCAAGACGCGCGAAGAGCTGGAAGCGAGCGAAGTGGTGGTTGTCATGGCAGGCCGCATGATGCTCAAGCGCGAAGCGGGCAAGAAGGCCGCCTTTGCGACGCTGCAGGATTCGTCGGGCCCGCGCGCCGATGGCCGCATTCAGATCTACGTCACCCTCGACAAGACCGGCGAAGCGGCGATGGAAGCGCTGCACCACTACGACCTGGGCGACATCCTCGGCATCGAAGGCACGCTGTTCAAGACCAAGACCGACGAACTGACCGTCAAAGTGACGACACTGCGCCTGATCACCAAGTCGCTGCGCCCGCTGCCGGACAAATTCCACGGCCTGGCCGACCAGGAAACCAAGTACCGCCAGCGTTACGTCGACATGATCATGAGCGAAGAGACGCGCCGCACCTTCAAGGCGCGTACCGCCGCGATGTCGTCGATCCGCCGCTTCATGGAAAAGCACGACTTCATGGAAGTTGAAACGCCGATGCTGCACACCATTCCTGGTGGCGCCGCGGCCAAGCCTTTCATCACCCACCACAATGCGCTGGACATGGAGATGTTCCTGCGCATCGCACCGGAGCTGTACCTGAAGCGCCTGGTCGTGGGCGGCTTCGACCGCGTATTCGAAGTGAACCGCAACTTCCGCAACGAAGGCGTGTCGCCGCGCCACAATCCGGAATTCACGATGATGGAATTCTACGCGGCCTACACCGACTACCAGTGGATCATGAACTTCACCGAAGAAGTGATCCGCCAGGCGGCGATCGACGCGCACGGCACCGCTGTGCTGTCGTACGGCGGCAAGGAGCTGGACCTGGCCAAGCCATTCCACCGCATGACGATCGTCCAGGCGATCAACAAGTTCGCGCCGCACTACACCAACGAGCAGCTGCATGATATGGATTTCCTGAAGGCCGAACTGCTCAAATTCGGTGTCAAGCCGTTCTCGACCTCGGGCCTGGGCTCGCTGCAGCTGTCGCTGTTTGAAGAGACGGCAGAAGCGCAGCTGTGGGAACCGACCTTCATCATCGACTACCCGGCGGAAGTGTCGCCGCTGGCACGCGCATCCGACACGGCGCCCGGCATCACCGAGCGCTTCGAGCTGTTCATGGTGGGTCGCGAGATCGCCAACGGCTTCTCGGAGCTCAACGATGCAGAAGACCAGTCGGCCCGCTTCCTGTCGCAGGTAGCGGCCAAAGAGGCAGGCGACGACGAGGCGATGTACTACGACGCCGACTACATCTGCGCGCCCGAATACGGCATGCCGCCGGCTGGCGGCTGCGGTATCGGTATCGACCGCCTGATGATGCTGATCACCGACTCGCCGAACATCCGCGACGTCATCCTATTCCCGCACCTGCGCCGCGAAGAGTAAATTAACAAATTGGCCCGCATCATGCGGGCCAATTTGCTTAACGACCTGGCTTCAATTTCAATGCGTCGCGCTGACCATAAAATAGACGGCAGACACGATGAGCGTACTAAATCCGACGTTAAATCCAATAATACGCCATGTCGCCGTGTGCAATGCTGAATGAACTTGGTGAATATCTGCCTTGAGTTCAAGCTTGACGTTGAATAAATCCTCCTTGCTGGCGCAGGCTGAACGTATATGTATTTGCTCAGCCTTAACCAGCGCCAAATCCCTTTCCAATGCCATAACGCGTGGTTCAATTTCCATGGAATCACCTCGCCGAGAACGCGCTGGAGTAGCGCTTCAAGTCCATTTTGCGACGATCAGCTGAGGCATTCAATGCGCGCGCGCCAAATGCTGACACCTGTTTGACAGGTGTCAGCGGGATTAGTTTGGCCTGAACTATTTAACGACGCGATAGCACGGAACGTAGGTCTTACCGGGCAGTTTCATGCGGCTTTGGGCAACGAATGAGGCGAGCAATTCGTCCATCGGCCCCATGATTTCCGGGTCGCCGTGGATTTCGAAATGGCCGTACTTTTCAATCGCGCGGATTCCTTCATCCTTGACGTTGCCGGCCACCACGCCCGAGAACGCCCGGCGCAGATTGGCCGCCAGCAGATGCACTTCCTGGTTTTTGTGCAGCTTCAGATTGCGCATATTTTCGTGGGTCGGCGCAAACGGCTTCTGGAACTCGTGGTCGATTCTCAGCAGCCAGTTGTAATAATAGGCGTCACTATGGGCCTTGCGGAATTCGCGAACGGTCTTGATGCCCGCTTGCATTTCCTGGGCGACAAACTCCGGATCATCGATGATGATCTTGTAGCGCCGCTGCGCCTCGATGCCCAGAGTCAGGCCGATAAACTGGTCAATCTGCTTGAAGTATTCGCGTGCCGTTTCCGGTCCGGTGAAGATCAGCGGGAATGGCAGGCTGGCGTTATCCGGATGCAGCAGGATGCCGAGTATGTACAAAATCTCTTCCGCCGTCCCGGCCCCGCCCGGGAACACAGTAATGCCGTGGCCAGTACGGACGAAGGCTTCCAGACGTTTTTCAATGTCCGGCATGATGACCAGGTCGTTGACGATCGGATTGGGCGATTCGGCCGCAATAATGCCCGGCTCGGACAGGCCGAGGTAACGCCCGCCGGCAATGCGCTGCTTGGCGTGGGCAATGGCGGCTCCTTTCATCGGGCCTTTCATCGCGCCCGGGCCACAACCGGTGCAAATATCGAGCTCGCGCAGGCCCATCTGGTAGCCGACTTCCTTCGAATACATGTACTCGGCGCGGTTGATCGAATGGCCGCCCCAGCACACGACCATGTTCGGGTTGCGCTGCGGCTGCAGGATATTGGCATTGCGCAGAATGTGGAACACGGCATCGGTAATGCCTTCATTCGAATTGAGGTCGAATTGCGGGTTATCGGTGATCTCGCTGCTCGTATAGATAATGTCGCGCAACACGGCAAACAGGTGCTCGTGGATACCCTTGATCATCTTGTTATCGACAAAGGCGATCGCCGGGGCGCCCTTGATATCGAGTTTGATACCGCGCTCGCGCTGGATGATCGTGATATCGAAGGATTTGAAGCGCTCCAACAGTTCCTTACCGTCGTCGATGGTGCTGCCGCAATTGAGCACTGCCAATGAGCAATTGCGGAATATCTTGTAAAGCCCCCCCTGGCTGGTATCGAGCAATTTGTTTACTTCCGCCTTGGACAAGACTTCGAGGCGGCCTTCGGGAGAAATCAGGGTGTCGACAACGTTGTGGTTCATGATGCGAAATCCTCAAAAAGATGCTAACTGCGAAACATGACTGCAATGCAAATATACGACACATTTTCACTCTGCGGGGCCGTAGTTTTCGCGTAGACACGACACTATTCATACGGGGAACCCTAATTTGTGTCGACAGTGCACGTTTGTAGATTAAAATGCAGCCCATTGGAAAAATCTGGTACAGACCGGGGCATCCATAAGAGTTATCCATTCTTTATCACATAATATTCAGGAGACCCGCATGAGCGGTGCCGCTACCCCAACCAAGGAAGTTGCCATTCCAGAGTTTAAGCAGATCATGGGGCATCCCGCCCCATTGTGGATGTTGTTCATGTCCGAATTCTGGGAGCGCTTCGCGTTCTACGGCATTCGCTGGGCACTGGTGCTGTATATCGTCGACCAGTTCCATGGTGGCAATACGGCAGGCCAGGCACCCGCTTCGGCGATCTACGGCTCTTACCTTGCAATCGTTTATGCTGCGGCTTTGGTGGGCGGTTATATCGCCGACCGCGTGCTCGGTTACCAGCGCTCCATCCTGGTCGGTGCAGCCTTCATGGCAGCGGGCCTGTTCATGATCTCGTACCCAGACCCGGACATCTTCAAGCTCGGCCTGGCCACCATCATTACCGGTAATGGCCTGTTCAAGCCAAATATCTCGACCATGGTCGGCAAGCTGTATTCGGCAGCGGACAGCCGCCGCGATTCCGGCTTTACCATCTTCTACATGGGCATCAACGCTGGCGCACTGGTGGCACCGATCGTCACCAACTGGCTGGCCAAGCAAGTGTTCAACGTCGGCGACACGCCAGCGTACAAAGTCGTGTTCATCGCAGCCGGCATCGGCATGCTGATCAGCCTGGTCTGGTTCCAAATCGGCCGTGCAACACTCAAAGGCATCGGCGAAGCAGCACCAGAAATGAAAGACCGCAAGAACATCATCTATGTGGTGCTGGGCGCAATTTGCACCGTGCCTGTCATGTACGCCCTGCTCGCGATCGGCGCCGTCACCCTGCAATGGGTGCTGTCCGGCCTGTTCCTGGTGCTGGCTGGTTTCCTGCTGGTTGAAGGCGTCCGCAATGGCGACGTCGCACGCGACAAAGTCATCGCGATGCTGATCATCTTCTTCGTCAATATTCTGTTCTGGATGTTCTTCGAGCAAGCCGGCAGTTCATTCACCTTCCTGGCTGACAAGATCGTCAACCGCAACCTCGGCTTCACCATGTTCGAAACGGCGTGGTTCCAGAGTGTAAACTCGGTCGCGATCATTGTGATGGCGCCGTTGATTGCGGCACTTTGGGTATGGCTGAGCAAATTCAACGCCAACCCATCGATCCCGCGCAAATTCGGCATCGCCATGATCTTCAACGGCCTGGCCTTCGGCATCCTGTGGTACGCCCTGGGTTCGCTGGTCGACATCAATAATCAGATTCCGTTCTGGACCCTGTTCGCTGTCTACTGGATCCAGTCGATCGGCGAGCTGTGCCTGTCGCCGATTGGCCTGTCGATGGTATCGAAGCTGGCACCGACCCGCCTGGTAGGCATGGGCATGGGCGGCTGGTTCCTGTCGACTGGTATCGGCAACAACCTGTCGGGTATTTTCGCGGCCCACGTCAGCGGCGAGTCGGGCCAGACCGTGGCTTCAGCGCTGTCGGGTTACACCTCGGCGTTCTGGGTCCTGGTCGGCGCCGGCGTCGTCATGATGCTGGTCGCACCGCTGATCCAAAAACTGATGCACGGGGTGAAGTAAGCGTCTTCGCTCAATAGAGAACGGCAGCCTTCGCGCTGCCGTTTTTTTCACTTGATTTCGAATTTCAAATGAAAATCGCTGTCATATTGTTTGCTTGCCTCTCGCTCAGCTCCACCGCTCTGGCGGCATCCAGGTCGCCGGAGCAGATAAAGGCGGGTATTGCGGATGCCGTTGAGCGCTATGCCAATGCGATTTCGTGTGGGCGGGTGAAAGTACAGCCCGAGCAGGTATTGACCCTGGAGGCTGGGAAACCTGATGAGGCGCTCGGTAAATATGCTGTCTTGTGGGCCGGCGACCTGGGATGCTGGGGTGGTTCCGGAACCGAAGCCACACACCTGGCCATTGCCACTTTCAATATGGGTTTTGTCGTGCAGCCGGAACTGTCGTCTCCGGTTGTGGCGTTCGAAAGCCCGGTCCGTTTTGTGACACGGGTGGTCAGTTATAGCGCCGACACCCTGATCCTGGAGGGCAAAGCATACGGACCGAATGATCCGAATGGCAATCCGACAATACCGGTGCAATTCATCCTGCGTGCCAATGCTAAAGGGGACTGGCAACTGTTCAATAAAACCGAACTGAAGCGCTGATACACGGCATGGCAAATTCACGTCCCACTTTTCCAGGGCCACGGACGGCACGTGGTGCCGTACTTGCGGTTCTGCTTTCCAATTCGAACCAAACCGGTGGCGAGCCGCTGCGTGGACGGGTTACCCTCGCCGCCATCGTGAAGGCATTGAAACGCAAATACCACTGGCCGATTGAGACCACAA
Organism: uncultured bacterium; assembly: GCA_965233055.1. Taxonomy (GTDB): domain Bacteria; phylum Pseudomonadota; class Gammaproteobacteria; order Burkholderiales; family Burkholderiaceae_D; genus Telluria_A. Next base: position 99,696 of record CBDDRJ010000009.1, on the reverse strand, counting down.
GTTTTCCTTCGTCTGCCGCCGACGGGCGCTCCACTTGGGCCACGGTCTACACCTTGCCAATCGGCGTCATCAATGCCGCCCTGGACGATGGCGGCCGCGACTGGCTGAAAAGCCGCGAGGCGAAAGCGGGCGCAAGCCGCATTCCAGATCCAGTTCGTCGGCAGCCTGGCTAAGACTGATCCAAAGTGCGCCGCATTTGCTGCATCTCGTCGACCAGCCAATTGCGGAAACGGCTGATCTTGGTCATCCCCTGTTTATGTGGGTTGACCAGGAAGCGGTAACCATTCGGGAAAGGCGCGCTGCGGCAGTCGATGCGCAGCAAAGTGCCTTTCTGGATATCTTCGAAAGCGATGCCGTAGGCGACCAACGCCACCCCCTGCCCGGCCACCGCCGCCTGCGCCAGCAGGCCCCAGTGCGAAAAGCCGCGCGAGAAGTTGTACTTTCCCTTCAAGGCCTTGTTCTCATTGAGAAGTTTGAGCCACGATTCGGTCGATGCCTCGTATAGCAGGGGGAAATTGGGCAGATCGGCCAGTGTCAGGGCGGTCTGCCCTGGCTTTAACAAGTCCGGGCTGTACACGGCCACCAGCTGCTCGCGGAACAGCATGCTCGGGTCGCCTTCGCTATAAGGCCCATAACGCACGGCGACGTCGGTGCTGTCGTCTTCCAGGTTGACCGGCTTGTCGCTCGAATCGATGCGGATATCGAGCTCGGGATAGAGCTTGGTGAAACGGTGCATGCGCGGCACCAGCCACTTGAAGCCAAGCGAGTGGGTCGTTGAAATGCGCAGGATGGTTTCTTCGTCGCCGTCCTGCAGCGCATCGACCTTGGCGCGCAGGTCGGCCAGCGATTTGCCGACCGCGCCGGCCAGTTCGCGCCCCTTTTCAGTCAGGGTGATATGGCGCGGGTGGCGGATAAACAGCGCAAAGCCCACCGTTTCCTCCAGCTGCTTGACCTGCTGGCTGATCGCCGCCGGCGTCTTGTGCAGCTCCTGCGCGGCCAGCTTGAAGCTGCCCCAGCGCGCAGCGCAGTCGAAGTCGATCAGGCCCGACAGGCTCCGAAGTGTCTTGGTCATTTTGCCTGTATGACTAAGTTTTTCTTAGCCATTGCCATAGTATTTATCGTTTGAACAATGCCTTCATAGAGAACAAAATATACTTCAATCTGCGGGAGAACTCCATGCAAAAGAATATATTAGTGATCGGTGGAACACGCTTTTTCGGCAAGCTGCTGGTGCAGCGGCTGCTGGCGGCCGGACACAGGGTCACCCTGGCCACCCGGGGCCGCGCCATGGATCCGTTCGGGGAGCGGGTGGCCCGCATCCGGGTCGACCGCCGCGACGAAGTGGCGATGCGCGATGCTTTTGCCAAATCCGCAGGCTACGACATCATTTTCGACCAGATGTGCTACAGCCCGCTCGATGCGGCCATCGCGGCCAGGGTCTTCGTGGGTAAAGTCAGACGCTATGTGATGACATCGACCATCGATGTCTATCGCCACCTCATGGGCGGCCAGGACATGCCGTTCAAGGAAGCCGATCTCGAACTGGCGCCCGAACGGGTCGACCTGCACTACCCGTGGAATGACCCCAAACTGGCTACCCAAAGCTACGCCATGGGCAAGCGCCAGGCCGAGGCCTGGTTTGCCCGGGACGGCCGCCTGCCGCTGGTGGCCGTGCGGATCGGCCATGTGCTGGCCGGGCCTGAGGACTTCACCGGCCGCCTGTTCCATTATGTGGACCTGGCCCGGCGCGGCGCGCCGCTGCGCTATACCAATGCTGCCGCAGCGAGCTCCTTCATCAGCAGCAAGGACATCAGCGCCTTCCTGGCCTGGGCCGGCATGCAAACCTTTACGGGCCCGGTCAATGCGGCCTGCGACGGCGGCCTGTCTGCCTTCGAGCTATTCCAGAAGGTGGGCGCCGCGCTCGACCTGCCGGTCTCCACGCTGCCGTCCCAGCACCGCGCCGCAGCGGGCGAACTCAGCCCGTTCGACTATGCCCACCCTTTCCTGCTCGACGCCAGCCGCGCTGCGCAGCTGGGCTACAGCTTCGGCCACAGCGACGACTGGCTCGACGACGTCGTGCGCCAGCACGACCTGGCATTTGCCTGACCGGCAAGGAGACGCACCGTGAACGGCATCGCCCACCTGCCCGCCTTCCTGCTCGCCGCCACACTGATCATCCTGATACCCGGACCAGCAACCTCTGCGGTCGCTGGCCGGGTCAGATTCTCACCAGGCACCGGCGCCATGGCGGCGCTGGGCATCGTGGCCGGCGACATCATCCTCATCAGCATCGCCGGCATCGGCTTTACCGCACTGGTGTCGGTATGGCCAGTCGCGCAGGAAGTGGCCAAGGTCGGTGGCGGCCTGTACATCGCCTATCTTGGACTCGAAAGTCTTAATTCACCCGTGCAGGCAGTCCAGCCCGGTGCCGAAGCGCCACGTGGCGGTTTTGCGCTGGCGCTGGCCGGCTCGCTGTCCAACCCCCGCCCTGCGCTGTTCTTTGCCGCGTTCTTCCCGATGTTCATCGATACGACGACGCCTTCGACCATGGGCAGCTTCGTCGCCCTGGGCGCGATGTACGAAGTGCTCAATGTGATGTATGTCGCCACCATCATTACCCTGATGGCGCGCCTGCACCGCGTCCATGCCGCCAATTCAAGGACTGCGCAGCGCCTGAGCGCCTGGGGCCTGCTGCTATGCAGCGGGCTGATCCTGCTGGCGTAATAGCCCCTCGCAAGGCCGCCGAACCTGGAGTTTCAACAGAGCCCGCAGCACCAAAACGATCGACTATAATCGCCCTTCGATAGCACAACAGAGGGCGCCCCTTGAATTCGACCGCACCATTGCGCAAACGCGGCTTCATCCTGATTGGCGCAGCCATCCTCCTGATACTGGCGGGTGCGCTGATCTATCTGCTGGCCTTTGTCGCACCCAACCTGCCCGCGCTGGACGTCATCACCGACTACCGCCCCAAGATACCGCTGCGGGTAGTCACAGCCGACCAGGCGCTGATCGGCGAATTCGGCGAGGAGCACCGCGACTTCATCCCCATCAAGCAGATTCCCGAGTTGATGAAGACCGCCGTACTGGCGATCGAGGACAAGCGCTTTTACGACCACAGCGGCATCGACTGGATCCGCGCGCTGGGCGCAGCCAAGGCCAATGTGCACGGCGGGATGCGTCAGGGCGGCTCGACCATCACGATGCAGGTCGCGCGCAACTTCTTCCTCACGCGCGACAAGGTGTACAGTCGCAAGCTCACCGAGGTCGCCCTGGCCTACAAGATCGAGGCGGCGCTGACCAAGGACCAGATCCTTGAGCTGTACATGAACCAGATCTACCTGGGCCAGCGCTCGTTCGGCTTCGGCAGCGCCGCGCGCAGCTATTTCGGCAAGTCGCTCGACAAACTCTCGCTTGCTGAAATGGCCATGCTGGCGGGCCTGCCGCAGAACCCGTCGCGCCATAATCCGGCCGTCAATCCCAAGCGGGCCCGTGCCCGCCAGCTGGTGGTGCTGCAGCAGATGCGCGAGCAAGGTAGCATCAATGACGCCCAGTTCGAGCAGGCCAGGAACGAGCATCTGCGCGTCAATACCGGCGGCCAGCATTTCGACACCCACGGCGAATATGTCGCGGAGATCGCGCGCCAGGCCGTGTACGCCCAGTTCAAGGAAGAGACTTATACCAAAGGCATCACGGTGACCACCACCATCGTCAAGGCAGACCAGGATGCCGCCTACGAAGCGGTGCGCCGCAATGTGATCGCCTACGACCAGCGCCACGGTTACCGTGGCCCCGAGGCCTTTATCGACCTGCCGGCCGACGCCGGCGAGCAGGAGGACGCGATCGACGAGGCGCTGCAAAAGCGCCCCACCAGCGACGGCTTGATCGCGGCCGTGGTGCTCGACTTATCGGCCAAGCATGTGCGAGTCGATGCCGGCGGGGACGATATCAACATCACCGGCGACGGCTTGCGCTTTGCCGCACCAGCACTGGCCGCCAATGCGCGGGCCGCGATCAAACTGCGCCCCGGCGCCGTCATCCGCATCAGCCAGGACGCAAAAAAGAACTGGGCGATCACCCAGATTCCGCAGGTGTCGGCCGCCTTCGTGTCGGTCGACGCGGACACCGGCGCCTACCGCGCAATGGTCGGCGGCTTCGACTACAACCTGCAAAAGTTCAACCATGTAACGCAAGCCTGGCGCCAGCCCGGTTCAGCCATCAAGCCTTTCGTGTTCGCCGCGTCGCTGGAAAAAGGCTATTCGCCGGGCACACGGGTTAACGATGCGCCGCTCGACCTGCCGGGCGAGAACGCGGGCGCCACCTGGTCGCCGCAAAACGACGACGGGGTCTACGACGGGCCGATCACGCTGCGGCGCGCGCTGGCCGAGTCGAAGAACGTGGCCTCGGTCAAGCTGCTGCGCGAAGTGACGGTGCCGTTTGCCCATAACTTCCTCGGCAAGTTCGGCTTCGACCTCGGGCGCCATCCGAAGAACCTGACGCTGGCACTGGGCACCGGTGCAGTGACGCCGCTGCAAATGGCCGGCGCCTACTCGGTGTTCGCCAACGGCGGCTACCAGATTGCGCCCTACCTGATCGCCAAAATCACCGACTCGACCGGCAAGGTGATCAGCGAAACCAAGGCGCCGCCAGCCAATGAAGAAAGCCGGCGCGTGCTCGACGAGCGCAATGCCTTTGTCGTCGACACCATGCTGCGCGACGTGACCCGCTACGGCACCGGTGCAGCCGCCACGCAGAAGCTGGCGCGCGAGGATATCGCAGGTAAGACCGGCACCACCAGTGAGGCAATGGATGGCTGGTTTGCCGGCTACAGCGGCAAGGTCGTCGCAGTGGCCTGGATGGGCTACGACGAGCCGAAGTCGCTCGGCGGGCGCGAATTCGGCGCCACACTGGCCATGCCGATCTGGATCGACTATATGCGCACGGCCCTGGCCAGCCGCCCGCCTTATCTGCGCGCCACGCCTGAAGGCGTCAGCCAGTACGATGGCGACTGGATCTATAACGAATATGCCGACGATGCGACGGTCCGCACCATCGACCTGGACGAGGATGAGGCAGGAACACCACAACAATAAGTTCGCTGTCATGCGGGTGTCATGTCCGGCTTGTATCGTCGCGGTGTCCGATTCGGGCACTACTTGATACTTATACAGAGAGATTTGATATGAACAAACTGATCCTTGCAATGATCGCCAGCCTGATCGCTACCTCGTCCTTCGCACAAGCTCCAGCACCAGCCGCCAAAGCTGAAGCCAAGCCAGCAGCAATGTCGGCCCCGGCTGCTAAAGCTGAAGAGAAGAAAGAAGAAAAGAAAGAAGACAAGGCCGCCAAGCCAGCTAAAGCTGACAAGAAAGTCGCTGCTGACAAGAAAGCCTCTGCTGACAAGAAAGCGGAAAAGAAAGAAGCCGCTTCGAAGTAATTCAATGCTTCTTAGAAAAGAGACGGGTTTATCCCGTCTTTTTTTCGCCCGGGACAGCACGGTTAGGCCCGCGCTTGCGGGTAATCTTCCGGTAGAAGCTCTCGAGCTCGCGCCGCACCAGTTCCTGCCCGTTCTCGATGACATAGTCCTGGAAGCTTGCCGCCACCTTGGGAACCGGCTGGCCTGACAAGTGCATGATCTGCCAGTCCGCTTCTACCAGGTTCTCCTGCATTGGCAGGATCTTGAGCAGGCCAGCCTCGAACTCGAGCGAGCAGGCGTGCACCGACAGGAAGCCCAGGCCCAGCCCGGCCGACACCATGCGTTTGATTGCCTCGTTGGAGGACACTTCGGAACCGAAGTGCAGCGTATGGCCGTTTTCGCGCAGCAGGCGCTCCACTGCCGTGCGCGTACCTGAACCGCGCTCGCGCACCAGCAGGTTTTCGCCCATCACATCGGCCAGGCTGACTCGCTTCTTCTTCATCAAAGGGTGGTCGGGACTGGCCACAAAGGCCATCGGGTGGCGCGCAAAGCGCGCAGCATTGGTGCGCAGCTCGCGCGGTGGCGTGCCCATGATGGCCAGGTCGATCTCGTGGCGCGCCAGCATATTGATCACCTCTGCCCGGTTGCCCACCTGTAGCTTGAGGCGCACATCGGGACGGGCAAGCGTGAACGGCACCAGCAGCGGCGGCAGCAAATGCTCCGCCGTGGTGACCGCGCCGATGCGCAAGGTACCGCTGGTGACGCCTTTGAGCGCGGCCAGTTCGTCGGCAGCCTGTTCCCAAAGGTGCAGGATGCGTTCTGAAAAATTGGCCATCACTTCGCCGGCCGCCGTCAGCTGGATATTGCGGCCGACCTTGCGCGTCAATGCCATGCCGGTAATGCTCTCGAGCGTGCGAAGCTGAAGCGACACGGCCGGCTGGGTCACATGCATGGCATCTGCCGCCCGCGAGACGCTCTCGTGACGGGCAACCAGCAGCAGGGACTGGAGCTGGCGGAAACTGGCATGATACATAAGTCGATCCTTATCAATAACTGATTAAGTTTAATTTTTCTTTGCTATCACAGAACCGTATAGTAAATCATCTGCTGCCGATTCCCCACCTACGGAGGTTTTACATGACGATCGATGTGATTTTCCTTGGACTGGACGGAGTCCTGTTCGATACTGAGACGTTTCATCTCGACGCTTTCAATATGGCGTTTTCGCAGGCCGGATTGCAGCTGCGCTGGGAGCTGAGCGAGATGCGCAAGGCTCTGCGCATCCATGGCGCTGCCGGCGTCATGGCGGCCATTGCAAAGATCCACGATAGCCGGCACGCCCGCGACCTGGCCCTGCAGCTGACCGAATTGAAGCAACGCGCCCTGCACCAGCTGCTCACGCGGGCCAAGCCTGCGGTGCTGCCGGCCGCCATGCGCCTGATCGACGACGCCCTGAATGCCGGCTGCAAGCTGTCGATCCTGACCGAGACCCCGGCTGCCACCAGCGCTGCCATGCTGGAGCACTGCTTCGGCGACGACGTCAACAGCAAGTTTGCCGTGGTATCCGGTGGCGCAAACTGGCAGGGCCAGGCCGGAACCGGCCCTTATGCACATGCACTGCACGCGATGGGAATCGCGCCACGCAACGCGATCGCGATCGATACCAGCCCGGCAGCACTGAAGGCGGCGCGCGCAAGCGGCGTCTGGACGGTGTCGGCCTGCCCCAACGACATCAACGACGCTTCGATTTCGGGCGCCGACCTGTGGTGCCCGCAACTGCAGGAGCTGCGCAGCGCCGTGGCGGACAGCGACGCCACCGTCAGCCTGGGCTTTCTTCATGGCATGCGCACCGGGTCCAGGAAAACCGGCCGCCTCTCGCTGCCGGTACCGGCGCAACAGGCGTTCTGACGCCGCCGGCCAAGGCAGCGCCCTGCGAGCCAGCGTTTCGTGGCAGAATAATGCGAATCGGCTGGCCCGCCCAAGGAAATGCAATGCCTTTCAATATCGAACAGAAACTCGTCATCGGCGTCGCGTCGTCCGCCCTGTTCGACCTTGAAGCATCGCACCAGGTCTACCTCGACAGCGGCCCGGAGGAATACCGCAAATACCAGGAAGAGAATATCGACACGATCCTGGGCAAAGGTGTGGCATTTCCCTTCATCCGCCGTTTCCTGAACATCAATAAATGCTTCCCCAAGGAGTTGCCGGTCGAAGTGGTGCTGTTTTCGCGCAATTCGCCCGAAACCGGCCTGCGCGTCATGCGTTCGATCGCCCACTACGGCCTCGATATTTCGCGCGCCGCCTTCATGACCGGCAAGTCCCCTTACACTTACCTGCCCGCCTTCAATGCTTCGCTTTTCCTGAGCGCCAACGAGGAAGACGTCAAACGCGCCATCGCCAGCGATTTTCCGGCCGGCCTGGTGCTGCGCTCGCGGGTCGATGACGACGACAACGACGTCGAACTGCGCGTCGCTTTCGACTTTGACGGCGTCATCGCCGACGACGAGTCCGAGGCGGTCTACAAGAAGAATCTGAATATTGCGGAATTCGACGCCCACGAAACCGAGCACGTCGCCACGCCCCACCGCCCCGGGCCACTGTCCGACCTGTTCCAGAAACTGGCCCAGCTGCAGCGGCTGGAAGAGGAAATGGCCAACGCCGACCCGGCTTACAAGAAAATCCTCACGGTGGCCATCATCACGGCCCGCGGCGCCCCGTCCCACGAACGGGTGGTGACGACGCTCAAGAGCTGGGGCGTGTCGGCCAGCGAGACGTTCTTTCTTGGCGGCATGAAAAAATCGCGGGTTTTGTCCATTTTCAAGCCGCACATCTTCTTTGACGACCAGTTGTCCCATCTGCAGCCCGATGGCGGCACCACGCCGATGGTCCACGTTCCGTTCGGCATCAGCAACGCAAAGGTGCCGGCGCCAGCGGCATAAGCGAGGTGGCGGGACGCCTCAGAATGCCGCTTCGTCTATAATGGGGCTCGCTTTATTTGCCCTGTTTCCATGCCCTTCGACCTGATAAAAACGCTCCCCAAAGCTGGCCAACGCTTCGTCCTGCCCACCCTGTTCGGCTCTTCGGATGCCTACGCGCTGGCCATGGCGGGGCTGGAACTGGTTCAACGCAAGGAAATGCTCGCTGTCATCGTGGCCAATGCCAATGACGGCCAGCGCCTGCTCGACGAGATCAGCTGGTTCGCAGACGGCAAACTGCGCTGCAACCTGCTGCCGGACTGGGAAACCCTGCCCTACGACGCCTTTTCGCCCCACCAGGACCTGGTGTCGGAGCGCCTGGCCACGCTGCATGAAGTCCAGAACGGCCAGTGCGATGTGCTGATCGTGCCGGCCACGACCGCCCTGATGCGGCTGGCGCCGCCATCCTTCCTGGCCGCCTACACCTTCTTCTTCAAGAAGGGCGAAAAGCTCGACGAAGCCAGACTCAAGGCACAGTTGACGCTGGCCGGCTACACCCATGTATCGCAAGTGATGTCGCCCGGCGAATACTCGGTGCGCGGCGGCCTGATCGACCTGTTCCCGATGGGCTCAGCCCTGCCCTACCGGCTTGACCTGTTTGCCGACGAAATCGAATCGATCCGCACCTTCGACGCCGACAGCCAGCGCTCGATCTATGCGGTCAACGAAGTGCGCCTGCTGCCGGGCCGCGAGCTGCCGATGGACGAAACGGCCCGCACCACCTTCCGCAGCCGCTGGCGCGAGCGCTTCGAGGGTGATCCGTCGCGCTCGGTGGTATACAAGGACGTCAGCAGCGGCATCGCCTCGGCCGGTATCGAATACTACCTGCCGCTGTTCTTTGACCAGACCGCGACCCTGTTCGACTACCTGCCGAAGCAGGTCACAATGGCGCTGGTGGGCGACATCGACAGCGCCATCAAGCGCTTCTGGGTCGATACCGAATCGCGCCACCGCTTCCTCAAGTCCGATCGCGACCGCCCTATCCTGTCGCCCGAAGAGCTATTCCTCGGCGACGAGCAGTTCTTCACGCTGGCCAAGCCTTACGGCCGCTGGGTGATCGGCAAAGCCGAGGATACCGGACCATCGGAACTGTCGGCAGCAATCCCGAACATCGCCGTCAACCGCCGTGTCGACGATCCTTTGATCAACCTGCGTGCCTACCTGCTGCAGACCGACCATCGCGTGATGATCTGCGCCGAGTCCAATGGCCGCCGCGAGACCTTGCAGCAGTACTTCAACGAATATGAGCTGTCGCCAGTGCCGGTGGAAGGCATCGAAGGCTTCAAGGCTACCGATGCACGCCTTACGCTGGGCGTGGCGCCGCTGCATGCCGGCTTCGAACTGCTTGCCAACGACTGGGTCTTCATCACCGAAACCGAGCTGTATGCCGGCTCGGGCCGCCGCGCCGGCAAGAAGAAGCAGGAAGGCGTCACACAGGTCGAGTCGATGGTGCGCGACCTGTCCGAGCTCAAGATCGGCGACCCGGTGGTGCACATCAACCATGGCATCGGCCGCTATATGGGCCTGACCAGCATGGACCTCGGCGAAGGCGAAACCGAATTCCTGCACCTGGAATACGCCAAGGACACCAAGCTGTACGTGCCGGTGTCGCAGCTGCATGTGATCTCGCGCTATTCGGGTGCCTCGCCCGAAGACGCGCCTTTGCACGCACTCGGCTCGGGCGCATGGGAAAAGGCCAAGCGCAAGGCGGCCGAACAGGTGCGCGACACCGCCGCCGAACTGCTCAACCTGTACGCCCGCCGCGCGCTGCGCCAGGGCCACGCCTTTGAATATTCGGCCCACGACTACCAGAGCTTCGCCGACAGCTTCGGCTTCGACGAAACGCCGGACCAGCAGGAAGCGATCAGCAACGTCATCAAGGATATGACCTCGGGCAAACCGATGGACCGCCTGGTGTGCGGCGACGTCGGCTTCGGCAAGACCGAAGTGGCGCTGCGTGCGGCCTTCATCGCCGTCATGGGCGGCAAGCAGGTTGCCATCCTCGCGCCGACCACGCTGCTGGCCGAGCAGCATGCGCAGACCTTCGCCGACCGCTTCTCCAACTGGCCGGTACGCATCGCTGAACTGTCGCGTTTCCGCACCGGCAAGGAGATCAACAACGCGATCAAGGGCATGGCGGACGGCACCCTCGACATCGTCATCGGCACCCACAAGCTGCTCTCCAAAGATGTGCAGTTCACCCGCCTCGGCCTCGTCATCATCGACGAGGAACACCGCTTCGGCGTGCGCCAGAAGGAAGCGCTTAAGGCGCTGCGCGCCGAAGTCGATGTGCTGACGCTGACGGCCACGCCGATCCCGCGCACGCTGGGCATGGCACTGGAAGGGCTGCGCGATTTCTCCATCATCGCCACGGCGCCGCAAAAGCGCCTGGCCATCAAGACCTTTGTGCGCAGCGAAGACGCCTCCGTGGTGCGCGAAGCCTGCCTGCGCGAACTCAAGCGCGGCGGCCAGGTGTACTTCCTGCATAACGAGGTCGAGACCATCGGCAACCGCTTCGCGATGCTGACCGAATTGCTGCCGGAGGCGCGCATCGCGGTCGCTCATGGCCAGATGCATGAGCGCGACCTGGAGAAGGTGATGCGCGACTTCGTGGCGCAACGCTTCAATATCCTGCTGTGCACGACCATCATCGAAACCGGCATCGACGTGCCGACCGCGAATACCATCATCATGCACCGCGCCGACAAATTCGGCCTGGCCCAGCTGCACCAGCTGCGCGGCCGCGTCGGCCGTTCGCACCACCAGGCCTATGCCTACCTGATGGTGCACGACGTGAATGGCCTGACCAAGCAGGCGCAGCGCCGCCTCGACGCGATCCAGCAGATGGAAGAACTGGGCAGCGGCTTTTACCTGGCGATGCACGACCTCGAGATCCGCGGCGCCGGCGAAGTGCTGGGCGAGAACCAGTCCGGCGAAATGCTGGAGATCGGCTTCCAGCTCTATTCCGATATGCTCAACGAAGCGGTGCGCTCGCTCAAGGCCGGCAAGGAGCCCGACCTGGCAGCGCCGCTGGCCACCACCACCGAGATCAACTTGCACGTGCCGGCCCTGCTGCCGGCCGACTTCTGCGGCGACGTCCACGAGCGCCTGTCGATCTACAAGCGCCTGGCCAACTGCAATGAGCAGGGCAAGGTCGACGATATGCAGGAAGAACTGATCGACCGCTTCGGCAAGCTGCCAGATCCGGTCAAGGCGCTGATCGAAACCCACCGCCTGCGCATCATTGCCAAGACCGTCGGCATCGTCAAGATCGACGCCCATGGCGAGGCCGCGAGCCTGCAGTTCATGCCGAACCCGCCGATCGACTCGATCCGCATCATCACGCTGATCCAGAAGAACCGCCACATCAAGCTCGCAGGCCAGGACAAGCTGCGCATTACGGCCAGCATGCCTGACCTGGCAGCGCGCGTGAACCAGCTCAAGCAAACCATCAAACAGCTCACTGCATAAACATTCATGACCATCAATCTCGTCCTGCAAGGCCCTGACGCCACCATCGCCTCCCTCACCCGCCTGGCCCATATCGCCGGTGCCAGGACCATGGTGACGCTGAGCGAACATGCGCTGCGCTGCGATGACGTCGACGACAGCGCTGCGATGCGCCAGGCCGTACTCGAGGCGGCCACTGCCGACCGGGTCGATGCGACCTATATCGACGCCGGGCGCAAGCTGTCGGACTTCAAGCTGGTGGCGATGGATATGGATTCGACGCTGATCACGATCGAATGCATCGACGAGATCGCCGATATGCAAGGGCTCAAGGCCGAGGTGTCGGAAATCACCGAAGCGGCCATGCGCGGCGAACTGGACTTTTCCGAAAGCCTGACCCGTCGCGTAGCCCTGCTTCAGGGCCTCGACGCGACGGCGCTGGGGCGCGTGTACGACGAGCGGCTCGACATCTCGATGGGCGGCGAGCAGATGCTGGCGGGGATCAAGGCTGCGGGCCTGAAGACGCTGCTGGTCTCAGGCGGCTTCAGTTTCTTCACCGAGCGCCTGCAGCAGCGCCTTGGCCTCGACACGATCCATGCCAATGTTCTGGAAATCGTCGATGGCAAGCTGACGGGCCGTGTGATCGGTGGTATCGTCGATGCGGAGGGAAAGAAGCGCACCGTCCTGCGCGCATGCGCGTCGATGGGGATCAGCCCGCAACAGGCGATCGTCATGGGCGACGGCGCCAATGACCTGAAGATGATGGGTATTGCGGGTTTGTCGGTGGCGTTTCGCGCCAAGCCGGTCGTGCGCCAGCAAGCAAGCATTGCATTGAATTTCATGGGCCTTGATGGCCTGCTTAACGTACTGGCTTAAGGAGAGCATCAGTGGCAAACGAACTCGAGAGCAACAAGGTCTTCCAGGACGTCCAGACGGCACGGTTTCTCTATCTGATTCACGGCGCCACGTTTGTATTTTCGCTCGGTTTGTTGTCGATCATTCCTCTGATCATCAACTACAGCAAGCGGCCCGATACGATGGACAGCTTTGTCCACACCCACCACACGTGGATGATCAATTCATTCTGGATTTATGTGGGCCTGTGCGTGCTGGCCGGCGTGATGGCGGTGACGATCATCCTGATTCCGCTGGCATGGCTGCTGTTTTGCGGCGCCTGGCTGTACAAGGCCTACCGCTTGATCAAGGGCTTCATCGAGCTCAATACCAACCGGGCAATCTGATTCCCGCGTGGGCACGCAGCCCTCGGCGGTCCCGCCCACCCTACGGTTAGCATCAACGTAGGGTGGGCACTGCGTGCCCACGACTATTACAACGCTGCCAGGGCCTGTTCAATGTCTGCGATCAGGTCCGGCGTGTCTTCCAGGCCGACATTGAAGCGCACCAGCGTGCCGCTGCCCTTCCAGTCTTTGCGAATCAGTTGCATGCGGTAAGGCATGACCAGGCTGTTGGCGCCGCCCCAGCTGTAGCCAATCTTGAAAAGTCTCAAAGAGTCAACGAAGCGGTCCGTTTGCGCTTCCGTGTACCTGGCGTCGAAAATCACCGAGAACAAGCCGCCCGCGCCGGCAAAGTCGCGCTTCCAGTGTTCATGCCCGGGGCAGTCAGGCAATGCCGGATGCAGCACCTTGGCGATTTCCGGACGGGTCTTGAGCCAGGCTGCCACCTTGCGGGCACTGGCGTCGTGTGCCTCGAAGCGCAGCTTCATCGACGGCAGGCCGCGCAGCACCAGGTAGGTGTCGTCGGCGGAAACGCCCATGCCAAGGCGCATATGCGCCATCGCCAGCCTGTCGTGCACGGCGCGGTCGCGCGTGACCAGCGCCCCCATCAACACGTCGGAGCCGCCGGACTGATACTTGGTCAACGCCTGCATGACGATGTCGGCGCCGATGTCGAAGCCGCGCAGGGCCAGGCCGGCCGACCAGGTATTGTCGAGCGCGACCAGCACGCCTCGCTCGTGGGCCGCCTTGCAGATCGCGGGCAGGTCAGGCACTTCCATCGATACCGAACCGGGCGACTCGGTCCAGATCAGCTTGGTGTTCGGCTGGATCAGGTCGGCAATTGCGCTGCCCACCATCGGGTCGTAATAGCGCGCCGTGATGCCGAAGTCATTGGCCAGCCATTTGCCCAGCTCGCGGTTCGGGTTGTAGACGTTGTCCGGCAGCAGGACGTCATCGCCGGTGCCGAGCAGAGCGAAGTCGACCATCGCGATGGCGGCCAGGCCGCTTGGGGCCAGCAGGCAATATTTGCCGTCTTCGAACTCGGCCAGGCGCGCTTCCAGCGTGAACGTGGTTGGCGTGCCGTGCAGGCCGTAGGTGTAGGCGTTCTTGTCTTTCCACTCGCCCGAGCGCATCGCGGCGACGTCCTTGAACAGGACCGTCGAGGCGTGGTGGATCGCGGTGGGGAAAGCGCCGAAGCCTTCAGGGGCTTTGTAGTCGCTGTGGATGATGCGGGTCTGTTGGCTTTTGTTCGTCATTGTCCACCTCGTGGGCACGGGGTCGTCGCACGGTTGTTAGTGCGGCGACATGCCCACCCTACGTTCATGTCAGGGGTTCGGAGCCCCCGACGGGTTTATGCGACGCTGGCCCACAGGTCATGGGCGTCGGCTTTGGTGATCATCACGTCGGCGAATTCGCCGACGACCAGCTTCTTGCCCGGCACCAGCGACTTCTTGATGTGGACGACGCCGTCGATTTCCGGCGCATCGGCGGCGGAGCGGCCGATGGCGCCGGTCTTGTTGGTTTCGTCGATCAGCACGCGGATGGTCTTGCCAACCTTGGCTTCAAGGCGCTTGCGCGAGATTTCTTCCTGCAGCAGCATGACGCGGCCGCGACGCTCCTCGCGCAACTCTTCCGGCACCGGGTTGTCGAGCGCATTGGCGGTCGCGCCTTCTACCGGCGAATAGGCAAAGCAGCCGAGGCGGTCGATCTGGGCTTCCTTCAGGAAGTCCAGCAGGTATTCGAATTCGGCTTCGGTCTCGCCGGGGAAGCCGGCGATGAAGGTCGAGCGGATCGTCAGGTCAGGATTCATCGCGCGCCACTGGGCGATGCGCTCGATGTTCTTTTCGCCGCTGGCCGGGCGCTTCATGCGTTTCAAGACGTCAGGGTGGGCGTGCTGCAGCGGCACGTCGAGGTAAGGCAGAACATTACCGCCACTCATCATCGGGATGACGTCGTTGACGTGCGGGTAAGGATAGACATAGTGCAGGCGGACCCAGGCGCCGTACTGCTTGGCCAGTTCACCCAGCGCGCCGACCAGCTGGGTCATGTGGGTCTTGACCGGCTTGCCGTTCCAGAAACCGGTGCGGAACTTGACGTCGACGCCGTAGGCACTGGTGTCCTGCGAAATGACCAGCAGTTCCTTGACGCCGGCCTTGAACAGGTTCTCGGCTTCGAGCATCAGGTCGGCGATCGGGCGCGACACCAGGTCGCCGCGCATCGACGGAATGATGCAGAAGCTGCAGCGGTGATTGCAGCCTTCGGAAATTTTCAGGTAGGCGTAATGCTTGGGCGTGAGCTTGATGCCGGCGGCCGGCACCAGGTCGATGAAAGGCTCGTGCGGCTTGGGCAGGTGCAGGTGGACCGAGTCCATCACTTCGCCCAGCGCATGCGGGCCGGTCACGGCCAGCACCTTCGGGTGCACCTTCATGATGATGTCGTCGCCGTTCTTGTCCTTCTTGGCGCCCAGGCAGCCAGTGACGATGACCTTGCCGTTTTCGGCCAGCGCTTCACCGATGGCGTCGAGCGACTCCTGCACGGCGGCGTCGATGAAGCCGCAGGTATTGACGATGACAAGGTCGGCGCCGGCATAGGACTTGGCGGTGTCGTAGCCTTCGGCGCGCAGCTGGGTCAGGATCTGTTCGGAGTCGACCAGAGCCTTGGGGCAGCCGAGCGACACGAAGCCAACTTTGGGGGCGGCTCCGCCAGCGGTGGTCGGGAGGGGGTTACGGCGAATTTCGGACATGATGAGGTAGCAATAAGCAATTAAGGCGTTATTGTACCCCGTCAAGGGCCCGGGCCGCCTTACTTCTTGGTAGGGTGGGCACTGCGTGCCCACGTTTGAGTTGACATCCGCGTGGGCACGCAGTCCCCACGTTTGAGTTGACATCCGCGTGGGCACGCAGTCCCCACGTTTGAGTTGACATCCGCGCGGGCACGCAGTCCCCACGTTTGAGTTGACATCCGCGTGGGCACGCAGTCCTCGGCGGCCCCGCCCGCCCTACTTTTTATCGACCGGCGGGAACGGGAAGGCGCCGAAGATGCTCTTGCTTTGCGTTTGCATCTGTTCTTGCATCTGCACGAACAGGTTCTTGCTCTGGTCGATGTAGTTGTTCATCATGCCCTGCATCATTGGCCCTTGCACGTTCATGAACTGGGTCCACATCTCCGGGCTGAACGGCTTGCCTTCGAAACCGCTGGCGGCGCCGTTGGTGAACTTGGCCTGGATATCGGTGAATGCCTGGACATTCTTTTCCAGGTAGGAACCCATCATGCCCTGCATCGCATGGCCGTAGTAGCGGATGATCTGCGACAGCGCGCTGCTGGTGAACATCGGCGCGCCATTGGCTTCTTCTTCCAGGATAATCTGGAGCAAGATCGAGCGGGTCAGGTCTTCATTGGTCTTGGCGTCGACCACGGTGAAGTCGTCGGCGTCGAGCACCAGCTGCTTCACGTCCGTCAGGGTAATGTAGGAGCTGGTCTGGGTGTCATACAGACGGCGGTTCGGATACTTCTTGATCAAGCGTTCAGTACTTTTTTTTGCGCTGCTCATCGTCAATCCACGTATTGCGCCGCAGCGCATTCATTACCCATCCGAAATAAAAGGCGACACTTGGTTCGCCTTTCAACCTGCCTGTGTTTGCATTATAGAGTGAATAAACAGGAAATAACCACTTTCCCGCCGATTCAGCGGTTTTATTGCAACGCAACCAATTGGTGAGAATCGGTGATAAATACCGATTCCCGCCGCTTAGTCGGCCCGCACCTTGACGTAGCGTCCGGGGGCGTCCTCGATCGCTTTATAGCTCGCGTTGCCTGGTTTGGCCTTGGGCTTGACGTCCTTGCCGCCGTGCTCGGCCAGGAAAGCGGCCCACTGCGGCCACCAGCTGCCGGCGTGCTCGGTGGCGCCTTCGAACCACTTGTCGGCTGGCAACGGTTTGCCGGCCCTGGCCTTGTCGTTGGTCCAGTAGCTGCGCTTGTTCTTCGATGCCGGATTGATCACCCCGGCGATGTGGCCGGATGCACCGAGGATGAAGCGGTTGGCCTTCGGCTTGGACGGGTTCAGGATCGTGGTCGACGCGTAGGCCGCCGTCCACGGCACGATGTGGTCTTCGCGCGAGCCATAGACGAACACGGGGGCGTCGATGCTGCCCAGATCGAGTTTCTCACCAGCAACCTTCAGCTTGCCTGGTTGCCTGAGGCTGTTT
Organism: uncultured bacterium; assembly: GCA_965233055.1. Classification (GTDB taxonomy): domain Bacteria; phylum Pseudomonadota; class Gammaproteobacteria; order Burkholderiales; family Burkholderiaceae_D; genus Telluria_A. The sequence goes on along the minus strand of CBDDRJ010000009.1, from coordinate 82,415 downwards.
TCCAGGTAGGCGTTTCGCAGATACCAGCAGAACATCGGGCCCGGCAGGTTGGTGCTGTCCGAGTTCCAGTACAGCAAGTCGAACGGCGGCGGCTCCTTGCCCTTCAGGTAGTTCGACTGCACGTAATTCCACACCAGGTCGTTCGGGCGCAGGCTCGAGAAGGTGGTGGCCAGGTCGCGCCCCGGCATCAAGCCGCCCTTGCCCAGCGCCTGCTCGCGCAGCGCCACCTGGTTGGCGTCGATGAACACTTCGAGCACGCCGGTGCTGGAAAAATCGAGCAAGGTCGTCAGCAGGGTGACGCTTTCGGCCGGCTGCTCGCCGCGCGCGGCCAGCACTGCCAGCGCAGTCGACAGGATGGTGCCGCCGACGCAGAAACCGAGGGTGTTGATGGTGTCCTGGCCCGAGATGTCCTGCACCACGCGGATCGCCTTGATCGCGCCATCCTCGATGTAATTGTCCCAGGTCGTATTGGCCAGCGACTGGTCCGGGTTGCGCCACGACACCAGGAACACGGTATTGCCCTGCTCCACCGCATAACGGACCAGCGAGTTTTCTGGCTGCAGGTCGAGGATATAGAACTTGTTGATGCAAGGCGGCACCATCAGCAGCGGGCGCTGGTGGACCGTGGCCGTGGCCGGCGCGTACTGGATCAGCTGCAGCAGCTCGTTTTCGAACACGACCGTGCCTGGCGTGGTCGCGACATTGCGGCCCACTTCGAAGGCTTTTTCGTCGGATAGCGAGATGCGGCCCTTTTGCAGATCGCCCAGCATATTGACCAGGCCCTTGGTCAGGCTCTCGCCCTTGCTGTCGATCATCGCCTGCTGGGCTTCCGGATTGGTGGCCAGGAAGTTGGCTGGCGACATCGCGTCGACCATTTGCTGCACGGCAAAGGTAATCTTCTGGCGCTCGCGCGGCGGCGCGTCGACCGCTTCGGCCAGGGCATTGAGGAACTGGGCGTTGAGTAAATAGGACGCTGCCTGGAAGCTCGCCATCGGGTTGGCTTTCCATTCCGGCGAAGAGAAGCGGCGGTCCTTAATTTCCGGCATCTTCTGGGTCATGAAGTCTTGCCACAGGCCCGCCACCTGCACCAGGTAATCGTTCTTGAGCCGTTCCACCGTCTGCGGGTTGATGTGCGCGCCAGCATCGTGGAGAATGCCGGCCAGGGGATTGCTTTCTTGTTGAGGCATCTGAAACCAGGATTTCCATGCAGCCGAGTCGCTCATGTGCGCCATCCAGGCCGAGGCAATTGCGTTGGGATCAGGCAGTTTCATCTTATTATCCATTCTTGTCAGTGTGAATATTTAACCGGGAAATCTATGTGGATTGTCGCCATTGCCTGGATCTACGTCGTCGGCTTGATGGCGCTGACGGAGCCGAGCGTCGTGGGCGGGATCATGACGTTTTTGTTCTATTGTATCTTGCCATTATCACTAGTCTATTACATTGCCGGTCGCAAGAAACGGCGCGCCGGCACTGCCCCTCCGCCTCCAGAGCCTGCAACGCCCCCGGATGGAGGCTGAGGCAAGATTATTGACCAGTTCGCTAACGGCTACTTGAGCCAAATCAAACTGGCCTGACGTCCTGTCTTGCTTTCGCGCCGATACGAAAAAAACTGGCCCGCTTCGCTGACCGTGCAATGGTCGCCGCCCGACACCTCGCTCACGCCGTCGCGCAGCAGCAAGCAGCGCGCCAGGGCGTAGATGTCGGCAAAGTGTTTTGCCTTGCCGGCCGGGTGGTCGCGGAAGGCCGCCGCGATCGCCTGCCGTTCCGCGCTGCCGATCGCGGTCGCAACAAAGGCGTCCTTGACCTCATCACCGACTTCGAATTGTTTTGGCCCGATCGCCGGCCCGAGCCATGCGGTGATGTCGCCGGCCCCGGCCGCGCGCATCGCGGCCACCGTGCGGCCGAGCACGCCAGCAGCGAGGCCGCGCCAGCCGGCATGGGCGGCGCCGACCACCTTGCCGTTGATGTCCGCAAACAGCACCGGGAGGCAGTCGGCCGTCATGATCACGCAGGCTGCGCCCGCTTCGGTGGCGATGCAGGCATCGGCATCGACCACGGCCTGGCTGGCGACGACATTGGCCGCATCGGCCACCTCCACGCCATGCACCTGGTTGAGCCAGGCAATCGGGTAAGGCACGCGCAAACCCAGTTGGGCCCGGTTGGCCGCGACCCGGGCCGCGTCATCGCCGACATGCTGGCCGAGGTTGAGGGTATCGTAAGGCGGCAAGCTGGTGCCGCCATGGCGGGTGGTGGCCAGCGCGGCCACATTGTCCGGCAAGCCGGGCCAATGGGGGAACAGGACGTCCGGCTCTTGCATCAGTCCGGCTCGGCAATGCCGGCGCTGGCGATCAGGCCGGCGAAGTCGTCGGCCAGGCCGACCTTCCATTCGCTCGCCTGGCCGGTGCCGGGATGAACCAGGCCCAGACGGCGCGCCTGCAGTGCCTGGCGCGGGAACACCGGCGTCAGGTGCTGCTTGCCGTACAGCGAGTCTCCCACCAGCGCAAAGCCGATCGACAGCATATGGACGCGGATCTGGTGGGTGCGGCCTGTCTCCAGGCGGCATTGCACCAGGCTGACCGGCCGGCGGTCCAGCATGCCGCTTGCCAGCCTTTCATAGTGGGTAATGGCCGGTTTGGCCGAGAAATTGGTCGACACTGCCATCTTGATGCGGTCCTTCGGGTGGCGCCCCATCGACGCGTCGATTGTGCCCCTGGCCTGCGGCGTGCCCCAGACCAGCGCGAGGTACTCGCGCTTGACGGTGCGCGCCTGCAACTGGCGCACCAGGTCGGTCTGGGCGGCCAGCGTCTTGCCGATCACCATCAGACCGCTGGTGTCCTTGTCGAGCCGGTGCACGATGCCCGCACGCGGCACGCCCGCCAGCTGCGGGCAATGGGCCAGCAAGCCGTTGAGCAGGGTGCCGGACCAGTTACCGGCGCCCGGATGGACCACCAGGCCGGCCGGCTTGTTGATGACGATGATGTGCTCGTCCTCATGGACGATGTTCAGCTCCATCGGTTCCGGCGTGTAGGCCGCGTCTTCCGGCGCCGCTTGCGGGTGGATGACGACCGTTTCGTCGCCATAGACGGTATCCTTGGCGCGCGCGTTCTTGCCGTCGACAAAGACATGACCGGCGTCGATCCACAGCTGCAGGCGCGAGCGCGAAAACTGCGGCACCTGGCCGGCCACGATCTTGTCGAGGCGCTGCCCGCAGTCGGCCGGCGTCAATACAAGCGTGATTGGCGACAGGTCGATGCCGTCGCCAACAGGGAATTCGGCGTCGACATCATCGTCAAACTCTGCGCCTTCGGGTAAATCGGCCGAATTCGGCATTGGAGTTAAGGTCACGGCATTCCCATCGGCTATAATCAGCCTTTCGTTGAAACTCGGTCTAAAGAATCCTTGCAAAATCTTATGCAGAAAAAATTATCCCTAGTTGTTGCTTTGTGCGTAGTGCTCGGTTTGTCCGCCTGCGGACTGTTGCCTGAAAAAGCAGACGAGACCAAAAAGTGGTCAGTAACGAAATTATACTCGGAGGCGCGCGATGAAATGTCGGCCGGTAACTACGATCGCGCCATCAGCCTGTTCGAAAAGCTCGAATCGAACTACCCGTTCGGCTCCTACGCCCAGCAGGCGCAGATGGAAATCGCTTACGCTTACTACAAGCAGCAAGACCAGGCCCAGGCCCTGGCCAGCGTCGAGCGCTTCATCAAGCTGCACCCGAATCATGCCCAGGTCGACTATATGTATTACTTGCGCGGCCTGATCAACTTCAATGATTCGCTCGGCTTCCTGAACTTCATCTACTCGCAAGACCCGACCGAACGCGACCCGAAAGCGACGCGCGAATCGTATGCGGCGTTCAAGCAGCTGGTCGACAAATTCCCGAACAGTATTTACGCTGCCGATTCGATCGACCGCATGAAATACCTGATCACGGCGATGGCCCAGTACGAGGTCCACGTGGCCAACTACTACTACCGCCGCGGCGCCTACCTGGCCGCATTGAACCGCGCCATGGGTGCAGTCAGGGACTACCGCGACACGCAAGCGCTGGAAGAAGCGATGTTCATCATGGTCAAGAGCTATGACAAGATGGGCAATCTGGAGTTGCGAGACGATGCCCAGCGCATCTTCGTGCGCAGCTTCCCGAACAGCCGCTTCACGAACAAGGACCCGGCCGACGCAAAAGCCTGGTGGAAATTCTGGCGCTGATGTCGTAGGGTGGGTAACATCGTTACCCACGCGGAATAGTCGTAGGGTGGGTAACATCGTTACCCACGCGGAACACGCGCAAACGGAATCGACCGCGTGGGTAACAAGTTACCCACCCTACCGGTGAGTCGCAGGTGGGTCACATCGTAACCCACGCGGAACATAGTCCGATCAAAGGGTGAGCTGTCTCACCTTTTTTTTCAGGCTTCGATCTTGCGACGGAAGATCCACGTATCCTGATTCGACGCCTTCCTGTCGAGCTTGTAGCCGTCGACATTGAACGCCTTGAGCTTTTGCGGGTCGGCGATGCCCTTGACAGCGGCATAGCGCGCCATCAGCCCACGCGCCCGCTTGGCAAAGAATGAAATGATCTTGTACTTGCCGTTCTTCCAGTCCTCGAACACGGGCGTGATGACCGGCACCGACAGGTGCTTCGGCTTGACCGACTTGAAGTATTCTTCCGACGCCAGGTTGACCAGCACCTTTGCGTCCTTCTCGGCAATAGCACGGTTCAGCGCATCGGTGACCGTATTGCCCCAGAAAGCGTACAAGTCGCGTCCAGCAGGGTTGGCCAGGCGCGTGCCCATTTCAAGCCGGTGCGGGTGGATCAGATCGAACGGCCGCAGCACCCCGTACAGGCCGGACAGGATGCGCACGGTGGACTGGGTGTAGTCGAGCTGCCCGGCCTTCAGGCTGCGCGCGTCGAGGCCGGCATAGACGTCGCCATTGAAGGCCATGATCGCCTGGCGCGCCTGGTCCAGTTCCGGGGTCCACGACGCGTAGCGCGCCACGTTCAGCGTCGACAAGTTGTCGGACAGTTCCATCAGGCTGCCTAGCTCGGCTGGCGTATAGTTGCGCAGCAGCTCGATCAAGGTCCCGGACTGGGCCAGGAAGTCCGGAGTGCTGGTTTTCCTGGTGGTGGAAGGCGTGTCGAGATCGAGCGATTTGGCGGGCGACAATACAATCAACATAAGCTTTACTTCAGACCAAACATTAGACAGACCAATATGATACCTGCTTCTGCCAAACGCATCGTCATCGACACCAATGTATGCCTCGACTTGTTCGTCTTCAAGGACCCGCGCTGGGCCGCCCTGCTCGCAGCGCTGGAGAACGGCACGGTCGAGGCGCTGACCCGCAGCGATTGCCGCGACGAGTATCTGGTCGTGCTGCATTACAAGCACCTGCCGCTCGACGAGACGAGCCGTCCGCTGGCCGCCGCCCGCTTTGACGAACTGATCAAGGTGGTGGCACCGAGCGAGAAGTCAGTCCGCTTGCCAGTGTGCACCGACAAGGATGACCAGAAATTCATGGAACTGGCGCGCGATGCCGGTGCCGACATTCTGATCACCAAGGATAAGGCCTTGCTCAAGCTGGGGCGCAAGACGGCGCAGGCCGGCCTGTTCAGGATCATGGTCCCCGAGAACTGGCTGAAAGAGAGTGGGTAGGGTGGCCATGTCGTCACACTAAAAACCGTGTGACGACCCCGTGCCCACGCGCAAGGTGGCGTCCGCGTGGGCACGCAGTGCCCACCCTACGTTAGAATAGGTAATCGGACACTTTTCGCTTTGCCATGCATATTCCCCCTTCGCCCTTCCCCACGCCCGCCCTCATCAGCCGCCTGCCGCAAGTCGGCACCACCGTGTTCACCCGCATGTCGGCGCTGGCCAGCGAGTACGGGGCCGTCAACCTGGGGCAAGGCTTTCCCGATTTCGAGTGCGCGCCGGCCTTGATCGATATGGTCGATGACGCCATGCGCAGCGGCCTGAACCAATACCCGATGATGACCGGCGTGCCGCCCCTGCGCGAAGCCATCGCCCGCAAGATCGCCGCGCTGTACGGCCACCACTACCATCCGGCCACCGAGATCACCGTCACCGCCGGCGCCACCGAAGCCTTGATGTCGACCATCTTGTGCTGCGTGCACCCGGGCGACGAGGTCGTCGTCATCGAACCGGCCTTCGACAGCTACCTGCCCGCCATCGCCCTGGCCGGCGGCGTCGCCATGCCGGTGGCGATGCAGATCGGCCCGCAAGGCTATTTTGTGCCATGGGACACGCTGGCCGCCGCCGTCACGCCCCGCACCCGCCTGATCATCATCAACACTCCGCACAACCCGACCGGGTCGATCCTGCGCGAAGCCGACCTGCTCAGGCTGACCGACATCGTGCGCGGCACCGACATCCTGATCCTGTCGGACGAGGTGTACGAGCACATGGTCTACGACGGCCAGCGCCACGAATCGGTGTGCCGCCACCCGGAACTGGCGGCGCGCGCCTTCGTCGTGTCCAGTTTCGGCAAGACCTACCATGTCACCCATGATTTTTCGGGTATGGACGCGGAGCCTATACACTTCACATCATAGACATCGGTCTGGTATAGACGAGTAACCAGAACACCGAATATCATAGACATCGATATCAAATCGATGGGGTGAAGAAGGGCATGCTTGATGCTATTGAAGAGAGTTCGTCGGGGCGTCTGACCGACGGTGTCGGGCAGACGCCCCGACGAACGCAAACCACCGGAGCGCCAAATGGCGCGACTTGAGTTCATCAGGTACTCGCCGTGGCGAGAGGGCGTGGACGATGATGGCGAGTTGACGATGATCCCCGACCCGATGGCCAGACGCTACATCGGGCTTCCTCAAATTTTTTGGGGCAACGGCGAGGGATGGGCAGAGGTCAATCACTTCCTCTTAGCAAAAGCGTCAACGATTGGTATCAAGCTCGAAACCGCCGTGTCCCTGGCAAAGCACTTAAAAGCCTTTGCCGACTTCCTTGAACGTGAGCAATTGGATTGGCGGCATTTTCCAACGCGCCGCGATGAACGCGCGGTCGTGCGGTTTCGTGGTGCTACCGTGAAGCAGAGAGATCGTGGCACCCTTGGAGCCAGCACGGCATCAAAGCGAATGCCCGCTCTAATCCAGTTCTACAGGCATGCTGACATTCACAACTTCCTTTCTTCCAAAACGCCCATGTGGAGCGAAAGATCGGTAGTTCTGCCGTATTACGACAAGGTTGGATTTAAACGCGCCATAGTTCGAATTTCGACAGACCTCGGCATCCCCAACCGTAATCGGTCCGGAAACTACTTGGAAGATGGGTTGTTGCCTTTGTCGGAAAAACACATGACTGAACTCATGGAGTTCTGTTTTCAGACCCAATCTTACGAGCTTCGGCTCATGCTAACCATAGGCTTTTTTACCGGAGCCCGCCTTGCGACCATTTCCACGCTGAGAATCGAGAATTTGGAGAAAGCACTTCCGGATTCCCATATGTCCGGATTCTTCTTGATCACCGTCGGACCTGGCACCGGTGTAGCTACGAAGTTTGATGTCTCTGGTCAGCTCCTCGTGCCGGACTTTCTTTTGGCCGCTTTAAAGAAATACGCTTACTCCGTTGAGCGACTGAAACGCGAAACCAAGGCTCTGCCCGAAAATCGATCCATTCTTTTTCTTACAAACCGAGGGACGCCATACGCCGGCGCGACGATGAACACGCTGATGGCGGGTCTTCGACAGGGCGCCGTCCGCGCTGGGCTGAAGTTCATGCAGAAATTCCATTTTCACCAGTCCAGGGCGACTTACGGCACTTGGCTCATGAAGTTAGCTCTGACCGTCACCACTGTGCCGGCTGCTATCGAGTTCGTGATGTCCGCGATGCTTCATAAAGATGAAACGACAACCATGAAATATGTGAAATTCATCCATAACAGCAAAGGCAAGGAAGAAGCGGCCAAGGCATTTTCCGAAGCCTTTACAGGCTTACACAAACGAGACTGGGATCAGTTCAATGCGTGATGATCATCGCATTCCCGATCTGACATTTCCAACGATGCCTTATGGCAAAAAGGAGTCTCCTTGGGATCTGAAGATATTGCTGTACAAAGGCGGTGCGGCCGCAAAGAGGCGCTTCGTTTCCAGAATGATCGACACCGGCAAGTTTGGCAAGCCATTATTGGAACGCTTGGACCTCGTCGAGCGCCTGCATGAAACCATCAACGGGACATTCGTAGGTGGGGGCAGTACGGCGACGTTAAACAGCGCAATAGAGCTCTTACGCCGATTGTTCACATATGCAGATAATGAAGGGCGTTCGCTAACGCTTTCTACCGTCGAGTCGACCTATCAGCACTGGAGCGACGCTATCCTCTATCGTGTCAGGGTAGCTCGAGACTTGAAAGAGAAGACGGCCTATGGTTATTGTGCATATGTAGGTAGATTGGTCGATCAAGCACTAGAGCGCCCAGCCCCAATCATTGAAATGACGGGGATGAGATTCCTGCCGTCCCGGAAGTCAGCGCGCGGAGTTCAGGCGGAAAAGCAAAATCTCGAAGACACCTTCAAATTCGGCCACTTGCTTCAGGATGTCTGCGACACGTTAACCGTAGAGACGTTGTTGAGGGGGCCTATTCCAGTGCGCATTCCGCTGCGGAGCGGCGGAGAGTTCGTGAATTGGTCCGGTTACACAGCGGTAAAAACGCGGGAGAATCTTAAGGATCGTAAACTGGACACTCCGTTAAGGCGCTCCAATGCAAAGAAATCAGATCGAAAGTTCACGGCCTTTGAGAGCGAAGGTACATTGCGGACTCGTTCCCCATTGGCCAATTTGCGTATTACGGCCGAGCTTTTCATGTTCATCGGCCAAACGGGAATGAACTTCACCCAAGCGCACAGACTGACATTACGCCACTTCTCCTACGCCAGCCACCTGGACGGCTATCAAGTAAGAGACTATAAAAATCGCAGGAAAGGTGAAGTCCTGTTCGAGATATTCAAAGACTACAAGCCACACTTCGAACGCTACCTTGCATGGCGCCGCGAGTTGATCCCTGATTCAGCCCTTCTTTTTCCTTTCTTGAGAACCAAGGGCCGGGCCGAAACTACCAGACCGACGTTTCCAGACTTTCGCCTCACCTGTATAGGCCTTGGGGTTATGTACATCCCCCCGAACGCAATGAGAAACACCAGGGTGAACTGGTTGCTACGCCGTTCCGGCGATCCCGACCTTACAGCGGAGATGGCTCAACACACAAAGGAAACCCTGCTTAGCGTATATGAACGTCCTTCCCTTCAGCGAGCGATTGGCGAGACGATACGTTTTTGGGGGAAAGCCGATCCGGCACTTTCACGCACGGTCCCGGTCGCCCCTGGCGCTTGCGACGGAGCACCAGTGCCAGTGGCGTATTTGCCCAAAGATGCAACTCGGCCAGACTGCGTTCACGCGTCCGGGTGCCTTTGGTGTGAGCATCACCGCGACATCGACTCGCAGGACTACTGCTGGTCGTTGGCTTGCTTTAGGCATCTTAAGTCCATCGAGGTCAGCAGGTGGCTGGCACCGGAGGGTACGACAGAGAGACATCCCGCGGAATTTGCGGTAGACCGCATTTCCGACAAGCTGCGCTGGTTCCGTGAATCCAACTCGAAACGTCGTGACTGGGTCGACGAGGCTTTCGCACGCGTCGAGGAAGGGCACTACCATCCCGACTGGACGCGTCTTATTGCATTTGCGGAGGGAACAGCATGACCATAGCGTTGGAACAGCTCCGGCTGCGTTCCGCAGACTGGGTCACCTCGACCCACAGGTCCTTTCGCCCCCCGAGCTGGCCGCCCCCACCAGATTGGATAGCCTTTGAATCCCGTGATGGCGCGATTCTTTCCCGTTGGAACGACAGTATTTGGGACTTGTCGGCGCTAGCAGGATATCCCTTACAACTCAACTTTGGAGACGGGCCAGATCCTGGCCGCTCGGTTCCACTCGATCCTGGCAATGCCAACCTGCTGAGGCTGATGACCGGCTGGCGTTTGTGGGGACCTCGCGCGGTCCTAGCCGCAGCGACAGTACAAGGTGTTTTTAGCAAGCTTCGCTCAATCTTTGAGTTATGCAGTGGCGAGGGAATTCTAGCCAGCGATTTGATGCGCTTTCCAAAAATTCTGGAAAAAGTGCCGGCTATTCTCGCTCCGAGTGGTTACGAGGCTGCAATCGCTGAGCTTCATCGATTCTGGGATCTGCGCGACACCCTCGGTTTTGTTTTGGTGGATCAGGAGGGCATTAAGCGCCTTGCGGCCTGGCAACCCTCGCACGATACAGAACAGACCGCCTACATCCCACCGCGCATTTGGACTTACCAGGTGAATCGTATGCGCGAGTGTATCGATGACTTCCTCGTGCATCGCCAACAGGTTGAAGACTGCTTCAACTTCTGCGTCGACGCCTACGCCAACAATGCTGGTTCGCTGCAAGCTGCCGTAACTACTGCATTAGTAACTCACCACCAGCCTTTTTCGCCCTTTTGCATTTCGAGGCGCACAAGATCTGGGCGGCATGTGCAGGCATATGGTCAATTTCACGAAGCTGCCGAGCGTTTCGGTATTACCGACCTCCTGAACCGTTGGGTGGTTAGCAAGAAGCAAATTGGCATATCGCAGCTTTCCGCGTACTTGACTTTAGTTCAGTACGCTGGACTCGCCTACATTGCAAGTTTCACGCTCCAGCGGGTCAACGAAGCAGCGGCGCTGCGTACTGATTGTCTTCTGTGGGAGAACGACCCAAAGTTGGGGAGTGTGCCGATTATTTGTGGGGAGACTACAAAGACGGATCCCGATTCGGATGCGCGGTGGCCGACGAGTCCGAGTGTCGAGGTTGGGGTGGCCGTCATGACCAGCATAGCGCGTATGCGTATTCGTTGCGCAGCAGCCCACCCGGAAATCCACCCGACTGAAGCGGATCAAGCGAACCCCTACCTGCTTGATAGAGCATTTGAGCCTTGGTGCGGCGGGAAAACGCAGCCGTTCACGACGCGCCGATACCCCATGCCCTTTAGCGCGCTACTAAGAGTTTACCCTCTTCTGTTTGACCAGGCGCAGATCAAAATCACCGAGGATGACCTCAAGATCGCACTGATGCTGACGCCAAACCTAAGCGCCAAGAAGGGGTTTGTGGTCGGCAAGGTCTGGCCTTTCGCGTGGCACCAACTTCGGCGTACCGGAGCTGTCAACATGTTTGCTAGCGGACTGTTTTCCGACAGTTCGATGCAATTCTTGTTGAAGCATTCATCTCGGCTTATGCCTCTCTATTACGGGCGCGGGTACACCAAACTTCACGTCAATGAGGAAGTAGAGAATGTAGTTATCGCAGCCATGTACGACACAATGGCCCAATCGATACTTTCGGCAATGTCTGACCGCTTTGTATCCCCTCATTCAGTCGATGCCAAGAACGAAATCATCGTCAATATGATCGGCGAAAAGGATGCAAAGGATCTCGCCAAATCCGCGCGACGGGGCGAGGTATTCTTTCGAGAAACACGCCTTGGGGTTTGCACGACACGTGGCAATTGCAGCTACGGTGGGATTGAATCCATTGCCAGGTGCTCTGGCGGCGATGGCCACAAGCCCTGCAAAGATGCAATCTTTGACAGAAGTAAGAAACCTTCAGTCGAGATCCAAATAAAACAACTAAATCATGAGCTTGCCGGCCTCCGGCAGGATAGTCCGCGCCATCAGGCGCTGCTGGCGGAACGAAATGGATTGGAGAACTACATCAGTGTCGTCCAAAGTTGATCAACTGACCGCCGAACAGCGGTTCAGACAGGCGTTCGAGCGTTTGAAGGCCGGCGAGCCAAGAATTCTACCTAAAGGCACGCCGGTGTCTCAGAACAATGTCGCGAGAGAGGCCGGCGTCGGCCCGACGGCATTCAAGAAGGCCAGATTCCCTTCGTTGATCAGGGAGATTCAGGCCTATGTGGAGATTCATGGGGCCGAGCAGCCTTTGTCCGAGCGGCAGGAGGCACTCAAGGGGCGTGCCGCGAGGAAGGGACAGAAGGATCGTCTTGACGAAGTAATTCTTCAGCGGGACATCGCCCAATCGAAGCTCGCTAGTGCACATCGACGCATCGTAGAACTGGCGGATCAGGTAAAGCTCCTTGAGGTGACGCTTGAAGAATTGCGCCCATCGCCGAAACCAATGTGGGGCTGATTCTTGCGGTATTGCCATGCCTACGTCGGTCGGCCGTCACGAAACTCAGGCGGACAATCCGGACTGGTCCATCTGCGCCTTTCATCTGGATCTGGGTGAAGCGATTCCCATGAGTCGGCAGGCGGCTCGACAACCTGAAACCATAGGGCTCGCGTCTCTTTGCTTCGAGAGACTACTTTGGTTGGAGCAAAGGCTGCATGTCGGTGATTCAAGGCATCGACCCACTCAGTGGGCACTGCAGTGTAGAGCGGGCCGACTGGATGATGCGTGAAAAGAAGGCATTGATCGGGGGAGATCGGCAGTGTAATTTCAATGGCTGGATTCGATAGCCCAATGCCGCGCTCGTATGGATGCCGGCGGTAGGCCGTTGGATCGTGCCATGTAGACGGAGCATCAGTGGTGAGGAACCCAAGCGGGTCATTTGTACAAAGCACGGTCTTGTGCATACCAAGCAGCGCCTGAAGGATCACTGACACGCCTGACTCGAGTAGTGTACGTGTCGCTGTCTCCTTCAGGTTGTCGAAGTCTCCTGGTTGAGGAATATAGACTCTCGTCTGATCAACCTGAGGCGGAAGCTCTGGCGCGACAGTCCTTGTCTCCCAGTCGGGGCCGGCGACCTTCTCGAACATCGCTTTCATCGCTTCCATTTGCCCGAGGAAGTGATCGCGGCTTTCTGCGGTACGCGTGTATGCCGTCGCCGCAAAAAAGCATACCCACAACCAGTCCTCGTCGGTAAGGGTGCGTTTGAAGTTGAACTTGCTTGTTCTCACCTTCGTGAAGTTCGACTCTACAGTCCCTAGGCCGTGCTCAAGCCGAAGATCTTGGCCACCATCTGGCATGGTAAGCGTGTACATATCAGATTCCCGGAATATCTTCGCGGGCGACTTGGCCTTAGGGTTTTCGCCCTTCTTATCAAACAACCAGACGTATGGCATGTTGATGTTTGTTTTCGGCGCCGAAGGATCCAGCCAGGCTTTCAGGTAGCATGCCGATACGAAATGCTGCCTTCGCTGCTCGTACTTCTTTCGCTTCATAGCTTTGGCGTCCAAAAAGAACGGTAATTACTTACCTAAAGGGACAGGATTTGTGGAACGATACGCAATAGGCTGTCGGCGCTGCATCGAAGGTCACTCATCGTCATCAGGGATATCCTCTAGATTCTTGCCCTGTTTGAACAGATGGTATTGCTGCTTAAACGTGTTCAAAGCCAATTGCTGTCTGGCCGTTAGCGTTTCAATCTCTTCGATCTCGGACACACGTGCCGAAGTCTGCTCCAAGTCAACAAAGTCCGCCAAATTCTTAAACTGCATAAAGTGATGAACACGCCAAACTGAGTCTCCTATTGTGTTCGAGCGAGTTTGATTGAGAAAGGCCGTCACAAATTGTACAAGCGAATTCCTTTCATTAATCAGTTGACTGGCCCATCGTCGGCTTTCTTCAGGATCGCTCCATTCACGCCATCGGTAAAGCACTGACGACAGTTGTGGTGTCGTCAAGAGAGTGTTCGCAGCAGCGCGCCCTCTAATGTTAGCCAGGGCCAATTGTCGAAGCGCGTCGACCGTGGCGGCAGTAATGGTAGAAAGCACAGCGGCCGGGCCGTGCTCACTTGGTTTTTCATGAGCCGATACTATCCATGAAACTAGGGACGTAAGATAACCAACCGATACGGGATCGCTGAACGCAGCAATCAAAGCAGCATTGCGCTCTCCTTCGGCAATCTTTGATAACGCGAACTGCACTATGAACGAGATGCGCCAGGAGATAGGCGTCATGGTGACACCATTTTGCTCCAAGCTATTGATCAACAATAAATCTGCCAACTTTCCGATCGTGACTAACAGGCTTGAAGCTTTGGCGGCGTCCAATTCCTTATCGAAGTCCTTCATCTGAGAAAGATACTCCATCGCCACAATGGAGCCATCAAGACGCTTTGCCTGAACCAACGGCAGCAAAGTACTAATGGCCCTTTCTGGGTCAGTAAGATCGTCAATGAAGGCAATGATGGCTTGTCTGCTTAGCCGGTCAGATTGCATGCCAAAAGCAAAATAGACGGAGAAGATTTCGGCGGCCGCAGCCCGCCGTTGCTTCCGCCAAATTCCATTGAACTCCGCTCCCCTACCCATGTTGTCGAGCCGAGGGAAAATGCGCTCAAGCATCGACCGAATCCCAGGGCGGATTTTCTCGTCCAAAGCCATGATCCAAAGTTGGTGGAACGCATGTTCCTCCTTTCTCTGGTTTGACTCCAGTCCGTGTTCTGCTCGACCTGAAAATTTGTCCGGGTTCTCGCGGAGGATTGTGTAGAGACTTGGAAGGTGCACACGCAGCAATTCCAAGGCAAAGAAGTCGGCAACATTTACCTCATCTCGAAGCGCAGGAAAAGTGACAGACAACGCATTGACGTAGCGAACTATGTCGCGAGGTTTTGTAATTAGTGGCGCCATCCCTTCGTTAAAAATATTGCCCCAATGGTTCTGATCAAATAGGGATAGGTCTGCGCCTTCAAGAAGCTTGTCCAGGTCAGAAAACAACTTGCGATGGAGTTTGTCTGGCGACACATACGGCAATTCGAAGGGAGCCTGAATGATTTTTTCCAAGTAGGCCTCGCCGTCAAGGCCCAGTGTGCTGCTCAACGCTTTCGCCACTACACCGCGATCAAATGACAACAGATAAACCACATTCGGGAAGTCAGCCAAAGCCTTGACGACTTTAAAAACTTCTCGAATCTCATCTGGAGTCAAACGATCGATATCATCGATGATGAAGACGAAACGTTGGTTTCCTGTTCGCAGCACATCGCCGATTTCCTTCTTTAGCTTTGGCACGTCCTTTGGTTTTAGCTTGAACAACTTCAACACTGCGCCGATTGGTTTATCAATCCAAGGGTAGCCCGTGCTCAATGCGACTGCCTTGCCTAATGCGCCCGAGTACTCGGCCATCAGATTTCCAAGATTCCGAATCTTCGACGGCCCCAAACTTAGCTGCGTGGAAAACTGCGCTAGAAACTGTGCCGCGAGTTGGCCACGATCTTCGAACCACCAGGGATTAAAATCGATCACAATTGGTTTGGAACTTACGTCTTTGGTGCTCAAATAATGCTTCACAAAATTCAGTAGGGTAGATTTCCCAGTCCCCCACGGTCCGTGAATTGCCATGACCAAACCCTGAGGACTTGGCGTGTTCGTGACGGCAGCGGCGATCAGTTTGGCAAAGCTAGCATAGCCAAACTCATCTAGATCTGGATCGGTCTGTGGAATGTCTGAGCCAATGCCCATCGTCGGTTCGATTTTCTTGTCGATACTATTCATTGAGCATTGGTGGCGATTCAGTCAGCCAATTGAGGGAAGAAGAACCATCGTACAAGATGCGGGTTGCGGAATAGTATCCAATCGTCACCAAGTTGAACGTTGGCGGGAGAAAGCAACGCACCTCCGCGAAGTACTACATTCAGCCCTGTCCGGCCAGGCCGCTGGTTTTTCGAGCGCTCATTGAAAGCCGTTTTAGCTATGATTGCGCCCCAATACTTGGATCGGCGATTAGTCGGTCAATTGCTTCCAGAAATGGCTCAACTGGACAGGCGGTTATTCGCCTCGTCCGGTCCGACCAGCCACTTTGCACGGCTACAAGTTTGACCGACAATTTTCCGTCTCCTTGCTTGAAGAGTCCGAAAATTGGTCCGCCACTCATGCCGCCTATATCAATTCCCTCAAACCCTTCGCCGGCTGGCGCTTCAAGCTGGCCAAAGAGTGATTCTCTATTTTTCCCAGGTTCCCAATCATCTGGACGGTCTATCGGCGTCACACCAATGACGTAGTGCCGCTGCCGCACTCCCTTATCAACGCTTTTTGTAAATTGACTCGGAAATCCAGTAACAATCCATCTATCTGCCTTTGAAGGGTCGCCTATTCCTCCCCTATCAATAGCTCTCAATCCACCTGATGCCATGCCACGGACGAAGAATTCATCAACGTACACCAGGCAATAATCAAGCCCCAGTTCATCGTCTCGGATGGTTAGCTGTTCACCTGCCGTGATATCGAATGGAAGTGCAAATTCCCTCTCAGATTTTGTGAATACGTCATTGACATGCCATCCAGTGAGCTTGATACCATTTGATTTCAAGGATCTAATTTGGTCCATGACGTGGCCGGCGGTGCACATTACCCAATGATCGTTAATAATCAGAAAGAAGCAGGAGCAGCAACATAGGCGAGGTGGCGTCTGATCATGAGCGAGAAATCCAAAGCTCGCAACGTATGGAGCAAGCACGGTAATCAGGTCGGCCGACTCTTTGTTCACAGCCACAGATTTGTCTGAACTCATTTGATCTCCAAGTGTTTCTTCCATACAACGCAGTGTGCAATTTGCTATGGACATTGTCCATAGTAATTCACCGTTTATGGTGATATAGCCATGGACATGAGGCGTTGAGCGAAAAGGCTGCAGCTAAAGGAAAATCTCGCTGTCCATACCGTGAAAATTCACGGGTCCCATGTGACCGGCTGGAAAGTCGGCTATGTGGCCGCCCCGGCACCGCTGTCGGCCGAGCTCAGGAAAGTGCACCAGTACAACGTCTTCACGGTCAACACGCCGATGCAGCACGGCATCGCCAGCTATATGGCCAACCCGGCGCCCTACCTCGAATTGCCGGCGTTTTACCAACGCAAACGCGACTTGTTCCGCGAAGGACTGAAAGGCTCGCGATTTACGTTGTTGCCAGCCGACGGAACATATTTCCAATGCGCCAAATATGATGCAATTTCGCCTATACTGGAGGCGGAATTCGCACAATGGCTGACCACCGAAGTCAAGGTCGCGGCCATCCCCGTGTCGGCGTTCTACAGCCGGCCGACCGAGTCTGGCATCGTGCGCTTTTGCTTTGCGAAAAAAGATGAGACATTGCGCCTGGCGCTCGAGCGTCTGGTGCGCATTTAGATTGATGCCGCGAACGCGGCAGGACGCAGATCATGGAACACGCACAACTCGATAGCGGTCCGCTTGCGCCAGCGAGCGGAGCGGCGACGCCCTTCGATGCGCCCCCTTCCGTGCTGCACGAACTCAATACCGTCAACAAGCGGCTGGAAAAGGTCTTGCTCGAACTGGAGACCAATTGCGGCGTCGACGGCGAGCTGCGCGAACTGGCCGGCCACCTGATTGCCGCGATCGAGCGCAATGCCGACGTGGCCCTGGCCTGCATCTACCTGAACCAGATTGCCGGCCTGTATGCAGTGCGCCATTGCGTCGAGACGGCGATCGTGGTCGCCATCGTGGCGCGCGCCATGGGCAAGCCGCAGCGCGAAGTGCTCGTTGCCACCGCCGCCGCGCTGTCGATGAACGTCAGCATGCTGCGCCAGACCGAAGGTTTCCAGGGCAAGGATGCGCCGCTGTCGAACGACGAACGCGCCATCGTGCGCAGCCACCCGATCGACAGCGCCGACCTGCTGCGCAATGCCGGCGTCACCGATTCGCAGTGGCTCGACTATGTATTGCTGCACCATGAGAGCGATGACGGCAGTGGCTATCCGCACGGCGTCAAGGGCGACGAGATCCCGCAAAACGCCCGATTGATCAGCCTGGCGGACCGCTATTGCGCCAATGTGTCGGCGCGCAATTACCGGCGCTCGATCTTGCCTGACGTGGCGCTGGAAAGGCTGTTCCTCGGGGACGATCTCCCGGCTGATGTGACGCTGGCGCGCCACTTCATCGAACAGATTGGCAAGTATCCACCGGGCAGCCTGGTCAAACTCAATAATGGAGAGTTCGGCGTGGTGTCGCATTGCGACGCCAGCGGCGCGCTGACCGTGCATGCGCTGCGCGGTCCGGACGGCCAGCCGGTGTCACCGCCGGCGCCGCGTAGCCTGTCCGACAGCGGCTGCGCGATCGTGCAAGCGATGCACGAGGATGAAGTCCGCGTGCGATTCAATATGAAGCACATCTGGGGTGACCTGGCCGCGCTGTAGGGTGGGCACTGCGTGCCCACCGGCAAACTGCGACGCTACAAATGGTGGGCACGCAGTGCCCACCCTACGTCGACTTGCTTACCCACGCGTGACGGCGGCCCGCCCTGCTATTACTTCTTGCTGTAATGGGCGAAGAATGCCGCCTGGTTTTCCTTGCGGTCGGCCGCAACTTTCTGCACAGTTGGCCGCGCCGCCATGGCCTTGAGGTAGTCGGCCACTGGCAGGCCGGCAAACATGTCCTCGCCGAACATCTTGACGCCCACGCCCTGCACCAGCGGCAAATGGCAAATTGCCGCGCAGTCAGCCATCGTGAAGCTGTCTCCAGCGATATACGGGCCGAACTTGGCCAGCTTGGCAAACGCCGCAATATTCTTACTCAGCAGCTTGCGGCCCTTTTCCTTCGCTTCGTCCGAGACCTTGCCACCGAAATAGGCTTCCACATACAGCTCGCGCGCCACCAGTTCCAGGTGCACGTCGAGGAAGGTCACCAGCTCATGCACTTTGGCCGCTGCAAACGGGTCCTTCGGCAATAAGGGGCGCTCGGGATAGCTCGCCTCGATGAAGTTGACCTGAACCTGCGACTCGACCAGCGTGCCATGCGGGGTTTCCAGGAAAGGCACTTTGCCCAGCGGCGTCTTGGACAGCAGAGCGTCCGAGCGGTCCGGCCATACCAGCGATTCGTCGAAGGCGATGCCTTTTTCGAGCATCGCCAGTTTGACTTTATTGTAGTAGTTACTGAAAGCGAATCCGCACAGGGTCAGCATGTTTGCTCCAATTGAAGGGGGCGCCGCAGCGCGCTCTAGCGGGAAAGCGCGTTGATGCGGCGCTCGGCGTAAGTCAGCAGTTCCGGCGTCAGCGAACCCGATGCCTTGGCCCGCTTGAAGGCGTCGAGTGCCTCGGCATCGCGCTTTTCGGACTGAAGCGAAATGCCAAGGCCAATCAGCCAGGCGCCGTTGTTCGCCGCGCCGCGCAGGGCCAAGCGGTACTGCTCGGCCGCTTCCTGGTGGCGCGATTCGCGCGCCAGCGCACCGGCCAGCAAGGCGTGGTAATCGGCATTGCCGGTAGCATAAGGCAAGGTGCGCTTCAGCGTTTCGATACCCGACCCGCCCCGTTCGATCTGCAGGCGGGCCAGCAACATGGCCATGGCCGGCTGGCGCGGTTCGAGCGTCAAGCCCAAATGCAGGTGGCGCACCGCTTCCTCCGAGCGGCGTGCTTCGATTAGCAGGCCGACCACCGTCTGGCGCGCCGCGTCGTGGCGCGGGTCGAGCCGCACGGCTTGTTCGAGCGCATTGATGGCCTCGCCATTGCGGCCATCCTGCAGGGACGCCAGGCCGCGGCGGTACTCCGATTCGGCGCGCTGGGCGTTCGTCAGTTCGAGGCCGGCAGAAGGGGCCGATACCGCTTTGGCGGCCTTGGCCGCTTTGGCCTTGGCGCGGGCAGCGGCCTTGGCCCTGGCTTTGGCCGAGGCCGTAGCAGGCTTGGCCTTGGGCACGGCGGCGCCGGTGCTGACCGAGCTTGCGGCAGGCTTGGCCTTGGCGGCAGCGCTGACGCTGGCGCTGGCCGCGGGAGCTTCGGAGGTTTCGCTGGCGCCGTTTGCGGCAGGCGCGCTGGCTGCCGGGGCGCCGGCTGTCGACCCGCTGCCAGCGATCAGGCTGGCACCCGCTGGCCCGGTAGAGGCGGTCGCACTACTGGCCGGTAACGCAGTCGCCGCAACCTGGCTCGCTGCCAGAGCTCGCGCTGCGGCCGATTGTTGCGTCACGATTGGCGAACCGGTGGCATCAACGGTTGGCGCCGGCACCACTGCGGCCGGCGGCGCCACCGGCGCGGCGGCGGCTTTGGGCGCCGCCGCCAGCTTCATTCGGTCGGCCGGCGAAGGAATGGCCTGCACGGTCTTGTACGAACGCCAGAACACGGCGCCGCCAGCCGCGGCGATGGCTGCAATCGCGACCACGCCGACCACCAAGGGCCAGCTCATGCGGCGGTCAGAAGGCGGCGCCAGCTTGACACTGGCGGCCAGGCTCCCCGCCGGACCGGAGCCGCGCGAATCTAGGTCTTGCAGCATCTTGTTAATTAAACTCATTTCTGCCAAATCCAGGTATAGCCAGCCATCTGCATGGCAATGCTGAGGCCCGCGCCGCATGACAGCAGGGCCAGCACTCCGGCAATCAGCCACCACGGTTTGCGCTTGGGCTTGATCGCCATCGTGTCGGCCGACGCCGCGTTGATATGGGCCTTCGAAATCTGGTGCAGGCCCTCGCCATAAGCCAGCATCATTGCCTTGTGCGCCAGGATATTGACCAGGCGCGGCACGCCGCCACTGGCGCGGTACAGTGCCTTGACGGCGCTGCGGCTGAACAGGCGCGCACCGGCAAAGCCGGCAATGCGCAGGCGGTGGGCCAGGTAGTACTCGAGTTCGTCGCCCGTCAGCGGGCCCAGATGGTAATGGAAGGTGATGCGTTGCGCCAGCTGGCGGATCGATTCTTCTTCCAGCTTGCGGTTCAGTTCCGGCTGGCCGAACAGGACGATCTGCAGCAGCTTGCGCTTTTCCGTTTCCAGGTTGGTCAGCAGGCGCAAGGCTTCCAGGCTTTCCATCGGGATCGCCTGCGCTTCGTCCAGGCACAGCAGGACGCGGCGGCCCTGCGACGTCAGCTCGACCAGGCGCAGCGTGATCGACTTGAGCAACTGGTGCTGGTCGACGTCGCGTTCGAGCGTAATTTCCAGCTCGTCGGCCAGCGCCATCATCAGCGTGCGCGGCTCGAGGAAGGGATTCGGAATATAGGCCGTGACGAATTCGGCATCGAGCGTGGCCATGAACTTGCGGCACAGCAGGGTCTTGCCGGTACCGACTTCACCGGTAATCTTGATGAAGCCTTCGCCATTCTTGGCCGCCACCAGCAGCGTATTGAGCGCCTCCTGCGAATGCGGGCTGGTGAAGAAGAAACTGGTGTCAGGGGTGATGCCAAACGGTATTTCGCGCAGGCCGAAGTGAACGGTGTACATATCAGTTACGCTCCGCCCCACGGCGCGGGTCGAGCGCCTTGACGCGGCGGCCAGCTTCCATCATGTCTTCATTCCAGGTGCTCGAGCCTTCGACGATGGTTGGCTTGATCAGCACCACCAGCTCGCGCTTCTGGCTCGAATGGCCCTTGTTGCGGAACAGGCCGCCGACCACCGGCAGATTGGCCGCGCCCGGCACGCCCGAATTATCCGAGGTCGACGACTGGCGCATCAGGCCGCCGATGGCGACGACCTTGCCGTCCTGGCCGCGCACCATGCTGTCCATTTCCGACGTCGATGACGCCGCCAGCGGCAGGTTGAAATTGCCGGCGCTGCCAAGATTGATCCCTTTGTTGACGGTCTGCACATTGCTGACCGAAGGATGGACATGCAACAGGATATTGCCGCGGTCATCGATCTGCGGCGTCACATCGAGCACGACGCCGGAGAAGAACGACTGCAGGGTCACCGTCGGCGACACCGTGCTGGAGTTGGCGGTCGCATTGCTGGTGGTCGTCACACCGGTCACGAAAAATTCGTCGGTACCGATCTTGAGCACGGCCTTTTGATTATTCATCGTCGCGATGCGCGGACTCGACAGGACATGCACATTGCCCTGCGATTCGAGGAAGGAAATCAGCGCGGCAAAATTACTGGTCTGGAAAGCAAGGCCGATCAGGGAACCGGCCAGCGCGGTATTTCCCAGCGAGAAGCCGGTGCTGGCGCTGAGGCTACCCGCATTGAGCGTCGGTGGCTGCCCCCCCTCGAAGGGCAGCGGCGCCAGCGTGGTGCCGGGCGACACCAGGCCGCCCGATACGCGATTGTCATGGCCGCTCTTGAACGAAGCAAATGAGGCCCAGTTGATTCCGCTCTGATAGCTGTCGCTGAGCTCGACTTCGAGGATCTTCGCTTCGAGGATCACCTGGCGGTCGACCGACAACTGGGTCGCCTTCAGGTACATCTCGACATTGCGCATTTCTTCCGGCATCGCGCGAATGACGACGACGCCCGATTGCGGACTGATGACGACGCTGCGGCCGCCGTCGGTGCCAACGATCGCCTCCAGCGAGCGCTTCAGTTCAGGCCAGAATTCGCTGGTCGAGGTGGTGCTGACGTTCGAGCCGTCCTGAGTGGCATTATTGCCGCTGGCGCCACCGCGGTTTTGATTGTTCCCGCTATTGCCCTGCCCCTGCGTCCCGCTATTCGGGCTATTCGTGTTTTGCATCTGCGCGCTCGAATTGGACGACACGTGCAGGCTCGATGTGCCGGTGCGGCTGCCGATCAGGTAGTTGACCTGGAACATGCGGGTCTGCATTGTCAGCGGCCGGATGTAGATGCGGGTGCCTTCGGTGCGGTAGTCGTAGCCGTACAGCTCGCGCACGGCGTCGAGCGCCTCGAACAGCGTGACGTCCTTCAGGTTGGCCGAGATATTGCCTGCCACGTCAGGATGGATCAGCATGTTATAGCGCGTGCCGGCCACCAGGGAATTAAAGAATTGGTGGGCCGGGACGTTACTGAAAGAGACGTTGAAGCGTTCCTCCAGCGCCTGGCGCGCTTTGGGCAAAGCGCCGGCCAGCGCTTCAACCGGCGGCAGCAGCGAACGGGCCACCGCGTCGTCCGACGCCGGCATCGGCTTGCCACTGGTGGCCAGCTGGGCAGAGATCGCATCGAAGGTGTCGCGCTTGGGCGTGCCGCCGCAACCGCCTATGGCGAGCGCGATGCAGATGAGAGCGGGCAGCAGGAAATGTTTGGGCATCTGGGTTTCTGTCTTATCTACTTGATGTTCTGTTAGCGGGCTTTGCCATTGAACAGCTCTTCGAGCGGCGCGACTGCCGCCTTGGCCGCATCTGGCCTGGCCGGGCCCGACTTTGCTTCGTCTGCCTTCGCCGCCGCGGGCCTGGCCGTGCTCGGCGGCGCCATCACCAGCTTCGATTCCACTTTGCCCTGCCGCAGCGTCACTTCGGTCGGGCTGATCTTGATAACCTTAAAATCGCGGAAGGTGTCGCCGACCCTGACCGTCTGGCCGTCGATCACGGCCACCCTGCGTCCATTGTCACGTTGAGAGATTAGCACTGATTGCAGCTGCGGTTCGCTAGATGCGGGCTCGACTGTTGCGCCGGGCGCAACCGGCGTCAGCACCGCCGGCGGCTGGGTCGGGTCGCGCAGGGCCTGGGCCAGCGCCGACCCGCCAAGCCAGGCAGCCCCGGCCAGCAATGCCAACCATCGCCACCGCTTCATAGCTTCATCCACTTCTTGTCCATGCTCAGGGTGTACAAGGTCAAGGTCAGCCGCGCATTCGGATACTGGTCGACCTCGAACTCGGCCCGGCCCCAGAACAGCTGGGTTGGCAGGGCTTCCAGAGCTTCCATATAAGCAATCATATCCAGATAGCTGCCCGACAGGGTGATTTCGACGCCGTGGCGGAACAGCAGGTCTGGCGGCTTGGGCGCCGGCACGGCCGGGCCGGCAGGCGGCGGGGCTGGCGGCGGCGTGCCGCTGTTGCCGACTGCGGCAGGGGCGGCCACGCCGGCCATGGCCAGGGCTGCCGGCGGCAGCTTCAGGTCCGCAACCGTGGCAGCCGTCCCCGGCGCCTGCACGCCGGCGGCGCTGGCGGCGGCCGTCATTTCGGCCCGGGTCGAGGCCATGACTGCCCGTTCCGAAGCGCCGGCATTGGGGGCGTCGAGGCGCACCGGCCCTTGCGCCGTCGAGCCCGGCAAAGGGTCGTTGAAGCCGACCACCGGCAATTTCTTGAGCGACACCAGGCGCAGGCGCTTGCTGCTCCTGAGGATAGATTCAAGCAAGGGCACGATGCGGTCCGGCGCTACCAGCGCCTTTTGCATATTGCGCAATTGGCTGCCGAGCGCCTCGTTTTCCGTCCTCAACGCGGCCAGCCGGATGCGATTGGGCGCGTCCGGGTCAGCCGCATACTCGCGCGCGCGCAGCGCCATCTCGGCCTCGAAGCCGTCGATATTGTTTTGGGCGTGATTGATCTTGCTGCGCAACGCATTTTGCTTGTTATACATTGGATTGAGCAAGCCAAAATACAGCAGATAGGTCACCACGCCGATCAGGCCGGCGAACACGAACACGCGCTCACGCAGGCTGAGCGCGTCGAGCTTTGCCGCCAGCGCGATCCAGCGCGCCTTCATTTGGCCACTCCTGCCGGCAAGGCCGCGACGGCGGCGGCCGGCGGCACTGCCGCCCCCGGCGCACCGGCGGCTGGTGCAGGCTCGGGCAGCACCACTGCCTGCAAGGAAAACTCGACATAGGGCGCCACCTCGGTGGTTTCCGTCAGGAAGCCATCCTTGCCGGTGGTCTTGACGCTGCGGCTGACCTCATTGATGTCGAGCAGGTCGAAGGTTTTTCCTTTCATGCTAGGTTCCTGGGTCAGGCGGCCGATGAAGCCGGGCACCAGCTCGGACTGCATGGCACGGCCCCTGACAGAAATTTCCTTGCCGGCACCGACGATGGTGGCGCCGGTCAGCCACAGGCCCTGCACATTTTGGCGGGCAAAGGCACGGAAATAGTCGGCATAGCCGCGCGTATTGCCCATGTCGCCACGGGCCAGCAGCGTCGATACGGCGCGCAGCGATCTCAGTTCAGTTTCGGCGGCGATGGCCTCGGCTTCCAGCGCCGGGGTCCTGGCGCGCGGCTGGAATTCAGCCAGCAGCCTGGTGTGGCGTTCCTCGCGTTGCTTGAGGCGGGCCGCTGCCTGCTTCTCTTCCGCTTCGAGCCGGGCCGTCATCTGGACAACATAGGCACCGAGCGCGCCCGCGCCGAGCAGGATAATCAGCATCGACCTGGCGATCGCGTCGGCAGAAAACAGCGTCGTCTGCTTTTCGAACGCCGGATTGTACAGGTTGATCTGCTGGCTCACGCTGCCACCTCCGGCGCGCGCATCGCCGCGCCCAGCGTCAGGAAGAAGCGCTGCTGCAACGCCACGTCGGCCAGTTCAGGCACGCCGTCGAGGTCCAGCATCTCGCCCAGCACACAGGTTTCGACCGGCATATACATATTGGCCGACAGGTATTCTTCGAGGCCGGTCGCGCCGGTGGGCGCCAGCACCAGCCGCGCCAGATTGACAAAATTAAACTGGCGGTCGAAGTGGTCGAGCGAGCGCTGCAGCTCAAGCGTGATCTTGTCGAAGCTGGCGTGCTTGCGGTCGTGGTCAGGCTCGAGGATCTGCGCCAGCGTGACGTCGAGGCGGCGCGACAGGTAGAGCTCGCCGTTATAGGTGATCGTCAGCAGGCCGCCGCCGTCGCCGAACGACAGCATGGCCAGGCCGCGCTGTTCCGGCGCCAGCAGGGCCGACAAATTGCGTTGCGCCATTTCAGGCACATCGATGACGCGCATCTCGAGCTTGGCGTCGGCAAACAGGTTCTGGCGCTCCTCGATCACGCTATTGCGCGCGGCCACCACGAACAGGCTCGGCGTGCGGCCGGCGGCCTTGTCGACCGGGATGGTCAGGATGTCGATCGTGGCGGCGTCGGCTGGAAAATCGAGCATGTCCTTGAGGCGCCAGCGCACCGCCGTCTTCAATTCCTCGGCCGGCACATTGGGCGACTCGACCGTCACCACCTGGTATTCGCCGGCGCCGAGCAGGGTCCCGATGCGGTAGGACGAAGCGTTGAACTCGCGGCTGGCCTTGTCGAGAGCGGCAACATCGATCTTGTCGCTGGCAATGAAAGCGGCCAGCTTGACGACCGGCTTGCTGCCGGGCGAGCAATCGACACGGGCAGCGGCGATCCCGTCGCTCAACAGCGCGACGGTCATCCACTCCCGGTGTTTACTTGCTCGTTTGAAAAATTGCATGTCAAGGCGTCAATTGGTTAACGTTTGCATCAAGATACCACGATAGATACTTGATTATATTCAACTTCCATGGTTTTTTGATATTATTTCAACACTATTTCTCACAAATACTCACATTTTGTGCCGCTTCGCACAGTTTCCCAAATTTCCGGAGCCTAATAGACTTCCCGGATATAAATCAAAGGGCTGCGATAGGTGCCGACACGCGACCGTCCGACCGTGCTCGGCAGCCACGCCGGCCGCCCCGCGCCCGACACGCTGAAGTCGACCGAACCGGCGACGCCGGCGCCCGGCGCCTGCATGAAGAACTGCCCTGCCCCCTTGACCAGCGCGGTGGCGCCCTGGCTGAGGATCACAGTATTGCCAGAGTTCAAACCTTTCAAGTAGCCCGTCCTGACCACATCGGCGGTCGAGAAGGTACTGACACTATCGATGACACTGGTGGTCCAGCGGCTGCCATTCCAGTACTGGGCCAGCAGCGGCACGCGCAGACGCAGCAGTTCCGAGCCGTGCACGTGCGGCACATACAGGCGCCCGCTCAGCACCTGGATGCCGGCTTCCTCCGAATCGGCGGCCGTGGATCGCACTGTCGACACGCCGTCAGACACGATATTGTCGACAGTACCGTTTTCAACGGCGCGGATATAGATATTGGTCGGCGCGATCCAGTCACCGATTGCCGCCGGCGTCGCCGCGCTGTAGGCCTTGCCAAAGGTGTAGGTCTGGTCGGTCAAGGTGGCAACGCCTTCGTTGAACGAGGTGCTGGGGACGGCAGTGACCGTCAGGCCATTGCCGCTTGGCGAGGCCGGCGGATTGGCTAGCGCCGTCGTTCCCTTTTCGCTCCACGCACCAAGGGTGACGTTGCGCGCATAGCCCGAAGTGGTGTTGTAGTTCTTGACAACCCCGTCGGTGGCCGTCGTTCCCGCACCCTTTCGCTTGGCAACGACCTGCATCGAGAACGGCTGGGCAGAATAAACGGAACCGGCAAACTTTGCCGGGCATGCAATGCCGCCATACGGGCAAGGCATCGGCGCTGTCGCGACCTGCGAAATCACTGTATCGAAATGGTCGGGGATGAAACGGCCCATGGTGGTGGCGGAAGCGCCGAAGAAGCACGCCACCTGATCGTTTTCATCGAAGGTATTGGGCGACTTGGCCAGCGCTTCGGTGGTTCCCAATTTCGCATCGGTAAAGCATTCCTTCGGCGTTTTGTCGCGGTCGACCGCAGCAAAATCGGCGTCGTAGATCGCATAGTTTCCGAGCGCGAGACCACCTGCTTCCGAATAAGTAAAGGTACCGACCGAGCCGTCCACCGTGCCGGTCGCCGGGCTAAAGCTGCCGGCAAACTGCCCCAGCACTTCGTTAGAGGTCTGCGCGGTGATCAGATTGCTGAAATAGGTGGCGACACCGGTGTAGCCGGTAATGGCGTTGTCGATCAGGTTGCGCGGTATCGCCGCAATAGAGAAGTTGTCGCCGGCCTTGACCACTGGCGCGCCCTGGAGCCTGCCTGGGGTCCCAACCAGGGTGCCGTTGCTGGCATTAGTGACGATGCCGAAGCTCGCTGGCCGGATCGCGAAATCGTCGTTAGAGCAGGCCGTATCTCCTGTGCTGCTGGTGACCTTGACGCGCACTTTGGCCGCCGCGCTGGGGTAGTTAAAGGTGAATGGCGCACGCCCGGCATGGCCGGCAGCTGTCATCGTGATCGACGTTGTTGGCGGCACGGCCCCTGACAGCTCGACGGTGCCGCAGCCATTGGCGTCGGGCGGACTGCCCTGGTCAACCAGCACTGGCGTGACCGTGCCGGCATACGAGCCGTTTATGGCGCCGCCGCTGATGGCCAGCACGTCGAGGTTGAAGGCGGTGCCGGCGAGCTTGGTGTTGATCGGAGAGCCGGCCATTTTGCCGGCCTGGACCACATCGAACTTACACGAGGCCGCGCTAAACGGGAGGACGCAGTCGCCAGCGGTACCGACCTTGTAGCACTGCGCCGTGCCCAGCGTCGCCGCTGGCGAAGTCACGGTGCCGGACAGGGTCGCGCTGCCGACCGTGGCCTTGGCCAGGGTCACGGTAGTCTGGCCACCGGTAAACGTGACCGGGTCGGCCGACCAGGTGCCGCTGTCACTGACCAGGTCGACCGTGACCGCCCCCAGGTAGAGCGAGCTGCAGGTGGCGTCACCGCAGGCGCGCAGGGTCACCGTTTCGGGCGCACAGGTGGCGGCCACGCCGTCGTGCAAGATGCGCACATGGTGCAGCACGGGCAAGGCGATCGGCTGGGTCGTGCATACCTGCAGATCGTCGATCTCATGGGTATTGCTAAGAGCACCGGTGGTGCCGGTATACGACAGGAACCAGTTATCCGGCACCGCCGCCTGGCCGGATTCGGCCTTGGCATCGTACGGAGCGATCACTTGGGTATAAGCGGTGTGGCCAACGGTGGTGTCGCGGTCGACGCTGACATAGGCATGGATGCCGTCGGTATGGTCGATCGTGATGCGGTAGCGATGGCCTGGGCCGGGCGTGGCACCTGACACGTCGATGCCGGGCGACAGTGCCGCCGAGCGGCGGTGGTAGCTGTAGCCGCTCTGGCCGGAACCGGAGCCGCGCACCACCACCGCATCGGCCAGTGCCGTGGAGCCGCCAATGCGCCCTTCGTTCGCCGTCGAGAAATTGCCGTACTCGTCGAGGCCGATGCCGATCCAGCCGCCGGCAAAGCCAGGGCAGCCGCCGAACGTGGTGCAGTCCGAGCCCGGATTGCTCTTTTGTGCATAGCCGAGCGAGCCACCGAACGCCCCCGCTACCGGCGCAATGGTGGCGTCGGACAAATTGACGGCGACGCCGTCAGCGCCATTGCCTTCATAGCCGTAGTAGTCAAACTCGATCACCACCTTGTTGCCGGACGCCGGGAAGATGCGCTGCAAATGGGCTGCTGTCGACGAATTGGTGGTGTTGCTGGTCAGGCGCAGGCGGTTGCCGAAAATGACGGGCTGGCCGAAGCTGCCGCCGCTCGACGTCGTTGCCCAGTCCGACCCAAGTGAGGCACGGTTGAAATCGTCGATGAAACAGGCCCCCAGGCTGTTCCTGGTGTAGGTGTTCGAGCTCACCGCCGAGACGGCAAGCGGCGAGACACTGCTGGCGTTGACAATGGTGCCGAGGTTGGTGCTCAGGTTCAGGCCGAGGGTACCGTCGTCGCCGGTGGCGGCCGTCACGGTCCAGTTCATGCCGCTGCCGGCCACGCCAGTGATCGAGGCTCCGTTGGTGCCGGTGCCGGACAAGGTGAAGTTTCCTGCTGTTACACCGGTGACGCTCTGGCTGAATGTGACGGCCCACGTGACGGACGCCGCATTGGTCGGATTGGATGGGCCGCACACGGCCGGTGAAGAGCAGGTGATGGTGGCAATCGGGCGCGTGTTGATCGTATAGGTATTGTTGGCGTCGGCGGTGACGGCGGCCGGATTATTGCCGGCCGCATCGTTGATGGTGGTCAGACTTGCGACCAGGTTCAACCCCAGCGTGCCCGAGGCGCCGTTACCGTTGACCGTCACAAAATAAGTGGTCCCACTGCCCGTGATGCCGCCGGGCGCAATACTGGCGCTGCCACCCAGATCGCCCGAAAACCCGAAATTGGCCGCGCTCAGTCCGGTCACGGCTTCTGAAAATACCACGCTCCAGGTCACGATACTGGTGGTGGAGACATTGTTGACCCCGCATGTTGCCGGGTTGCTGCAACTGATGGTGGCAACCGGCACGGTCTTGTCGATCGTAAAAGTATTGCCGGCGACGGCGTTCACTGCCACAGGGTTATTGCCCGCCCGGTCGAGGATCGTCGTCAGGCTCGCTGCCATATTCAGGCCCACCGTGCCGCTGCCGCTGCCGGTATTGGCCGTCACGGTCCAGTTGGTGCCACCATCGCTGGTAACGACACTGGAGATCGAGGCGCCAGCGACGCCGCTTGTGGCCAGTGTGAAATTGGCTGAGCTCAAGCCCGTTACTGCTTCACTGAAAACCACCGTCCATTGCACCGACGCCTGCTTGGTCGGATTGGCTGTGCCGCAGACAGCCGGGTCGCTGCAGCTGATGACTGCCGTCGGCACCGTGGCATCGACCACGACAACACTTTCGGCATACACGGCGCCGCCGGTCGTGCTGGAGCAGCTATTGTTCGTGTGGGCCTGGAAATAGACATTGTAGGTGCCTTCAGCGGCAGGCGCTGTCATCGGGACCGACAAGGTGGTGGAACTGTTATTGGAGTCGAAGTTGGTCGTATTGGCGCAGGAATAGCCGCCGCTGACGGTCGAGATACGCCAGCCGGTGCTGCGCCAGTTGGCGTTGGAGTCGTTGGTATTGCCGGACAAATTGGCGGTCAGCGCCTCGTTCGGCCTCACATAGACCAGGTCAAGTGCGGTCTGGGTCGGGGTGGTGGCGGTGAAGCTCACTGCCGTCAAGGTGACGGCGGCGGCGTGCTGACTCCACAGCAATAACAGCGCGCAGGCCAACGACCACGCTGCCGCGCGCACACTGCCAAGCCGCCCAACCATGCCGCGGATGAAAGCCATGCCTGCCCTACCCTCCCATATCGCCTTGCCTGACACCTGATGAATCCTTCCAGCAAATTTTCACAGAAACAATATATATGCCGCGCCCGATTAGAATTGCACCTGCATCACGCGCTGCACATAGTCGGCATTGTTGCCGGCGTTGCTGCACACGCCGCCGGTCGGCAAATTGCAGGCAGTCGACACCAGCCGGAACTGGTCGAGCGGAGAATAGTAATTCAGGCTGACGGCTGAGGCCACCGAGGCAGTCGACAGCCTCGACATCGTCAGCGACGTCGCGCTGTCGATGCTGGCAATGACGGTGGCTGCAGGAATGCCCGGGCCATACACGCGCATCTGTTCGACCAGCCCGCTGGTATCGGCAACGGCGAGCGTTGCCGAACCGGGCGTGACGGTCGTGCTGACCGCCAACCGGGTGGTGCCGACGGCACTCGCATGCGTGTCGGGCATCGACGTGCATTGCACAATCACCGTAAAATTGCTCAACGTTGTGCCAGCTGGCATGGCCACCGTGGTCGGCCCGGCAGCGCAGGAATTGAGCCGCAACTGCTGGTACAGCCCCCACTCGATGCCGGCGCGCGCCGCCTGGTAGGCGCGTACGCCGAGCACATCTTGCGTTGACGAGCTTTGCTGAGACATCGAAATATTGACGATGGCCCCGGCCAGTCCGGACAGCACCACCACCAGGAAGATGGCGGTGACGAGGCTCATTCCTTCCTGGCGGGCCCGGCGCGGCAGGCGGAACTGGATCGAAGGCATCATGGCGTGTTGTCCACGTGTACCTGCAAGGCAAGGCTAACCGTGATGTCGGTGTCCTTCGGATCGCGCAGCACCAGGGCCAGGCGGATCAGTCCTCGCGGCTCATTGATCAGGGTGTCATAGGTAAATTCGCAAGACAGGACGTTGCTGGCAACCAGCACTGCCGTCCCGCCAACGGGCGGATTGGCCTGCACTTCGGTCAGAGCGTAACCGGAATAGCGCATCAAGGTGCCGTCGCCACCGCTATTCAAT
This sequence comes from uncultured bacterium, assembly GCA_965233055.1. GTDB lineage: Bacteria > Pseudomonadota > Gammaproteobacteria > Burkholderiales > Burkholderiaceae_D > Telluria_A. The sequence goes on along the minus strand of CBDDRJ010000009.1, from coordinate 50,891 downwards.
GGCTTGCACAAATAGGTCACCGGACCGCTGACGGACTGGAAGCGCCGGGTCGGCGACTCCAGCTGCGGCGACTGAACGGCGAACGGGTTGGTCGCCAGCGTGACGGTATTGCCGGTCACCCATGACACGGCCGCAATATTACCGCCGCTGTAGGCGTCGGCGGGCGAATAGCCTGGGCCCAGATTGTAGACGACAATGCGGTCGTTCTGGACGATGGACTGCACGCCGACGGGCATCGTGCCGACCACGTCGAACTGGAGTGAACCGGACGTGAAGCTGAGCGGTTTGCGGGCCGCCGGCTGGCCGTCCTCGGCCGACAGGTAGCGCCCGCCGCTCTTGGTGAGGATGAATTCGAGCGCGCCGCCGGACAAGCGCACGCTATTGGGCAGCGCCAGGCGCACATCGCGGCGCATGCGGCGCAGCGCGGTATCGGCGGTGTCGCTCATTTCGGCCGTCGACTTGGCCCGGATGTAATTCTTCACCGGCGCCTGGATGAACAGGGCGACGATGCCGGACAAGATACCTGTGATGACCAGCACGATAATGATCTCTACCAGTGTAAAGCCGCGTTGGCGGCGCCGGGAGCTCGAATGGCGGAAGCGACTCATGGCAGCGACCTCGGCGCGTAGCGCGTGCGGTAGCCATCGAGCGTAAGGTTCTTGCCGCCGTCATAGGTCACCGTCACCGAGATGCGCAGCACCTCCATGCTGGCCGGGTCCCCGGTCGAGACGATGCCGCCGAGCGTATCGGTAGGCGTGAGGGTGACCGTGGCGCTGAAGCCGGCTGCCATTGGCGAACCATTTGCATCGGACAGGACGCCGCCGTTCTGGAACGCCGCAGTGGCTGTGCCGAACGAACCGACATAGTCGTTGACGTTGTCATACGGGCGCCCGACGCCGCCTGCCTCCTGTCCAACCGCTTCGAGCTGGCCGGCGGTGCAGCCGGTAAAATCGGTGCCAACCACGGCCTGGATGGCATTCTCGCCCTGCGGGTCGAGTCCGTCGCAGAAGCTGAAGTGGGCCATCTGAACTTCTTCGAGCAGGGTTTCGGCAATGGCCAGCGCCTGCTTGCGCCGGATCGGCTCGGCGCTCATGCCGACCGTCAGGTTCATGACATTCACGATGCCAACCACGGCAACGCCGATGATGATGATGAACATGACCAGTTCGACCAGCGACACACCGCGCTGGCGTTGCCGGCGTGTCCGGCGGCGAACGCTCGGCTTAGTGGACATAACCCGTCTCTTGCTCAACCACAACGTCTTTGTTGGTGCCCCCGCCGCTGATGGTGATGGTCTGGGTGGTAAATGTCGATGTGACGGTAGGATAGGTATCGGCCAGCAGGAAGGGCTTGCCAAGGGGATCGAAATAGAAGCTGGACGCGGCAATGAAGGTAACGCCATTGGGAGGCGCCTCGCATTCCCAGGTCAGGTCAACGCAATGGGTGGTGGTGTTGGTGCTGCCGCTATTGCGGCCGCTGGGGGCAGGCAACGGCACGGTGCACGTGGAGTTGTAGCACAAGGCCACTTTGACGCCGTCGGCCACGACATAAACGGGACGGTTTTGCGCCACCGCCAGTTTTTGACCGTAGCGCATCATTCCAGACATTCTGTCAGCAAAGGCGAAGGTATCGAACGATTTGGTGCCGATAAAGCGGTTCAACCCGATCCCCGCCACAATGCCGATCAATACCATCACGATGACCAATTCGACCAGGGTAAAGCCGCCCATCGACTTGCGATAGAACGGCCCCCGATGGTGCCGGCAATCCGAGTACGGTGCCGGCGCGGCTAGCATTGTCAGCCTAGCCAGCCCTGGCTTAGCACGTGGTGGTGGTGGTGGCCACAGCGCCGTCTGCGGCCGTATACGCGGCACGGCAGGTTGTCGAGGTCGAAGTCGTCGTCGCACCGGAAGCGCCGATTGGCGACACGGACAGGAAATCGGTGGCGATCACATAGTCCGTCGCCGAGATGCCAGCTGCCGTATAAAGGCCGGCAACGGCAGTCGGCCAGCCCGCAGTGGAGACGACGACGCTCGCACCTTCCAGGGCAATCGTCAGACCTGCACCGCTGGTCGGCGAGCCAGCGATCAGCCATTTCGAGTGAACCATTGCTGCGGTAGCTGCAAGGGCACCACCTGCAGCCTTGGCGCTGGCGGCACGGGCGTCGCCGCCCATCGATGCGAATTTAGGCAGTGCAGTTGCAGCCAGGATGCCCAGGATTACGATCACGACGACCAATTCGATCAGGGTGAAACCCGACTGGACCTGTTTGGATACGAAATTCATTTTTTGCATGTTAATAATCTCCGAAATAGAAAACTGCACTGCCTGCTTATTACTACCACCCCGTAACACCGCCCAGCAATGGCGAACAGGGCTGAATCAATTTGGAACGACTTCCAATACGACGCCTGCGATGCTGCCGCGGCCATTGCCATCTACTTCGGACAAGAGCTTTAGTTTGTGGCGGACGACATTATCATCCGGCTTATTTGCATTTCTACCATGATTGTACAAATAGACCAGAGTCTTATTCTTTTTATCATAATACCATGATCCTAACGGAAGCTCAGTGGTTTTTGGAGAGAAATACTCACCAATATAGTTACTCGGCACTTCGGCCAGCCAGCGCATCGGGTTTTCATCGACCAGGCCGGGCAGATTTCGCTCCTGTCCGGAAGTAATCATCTTTGATACCCGAAGATGCAAAGCACTGCGCACCGCACCCAGGATCGTGGCCATCTGGGCCCGCTCCGCCTGTGCCTGGTAGCCCTGCCCATGCCTGCCCGTCTCGACTTCGCCGTCTTTATTTTGCGTGTAAGTACGGCTGATCATTGCACCACCGAGCACGGCCATGATGGCGATCACAATGCCGAACTCGAATAGCGTAAATCCGCGATCCGCATTGCAATATTTGTTCTTTTTGCGCAACACCATCATGCTGTCATCCCTATTTCGGCATGGCCGCCTTGCCCAGATCCCAGATCGGCAAGAACACGCCCAGTGCCAGCACCAGCACCACGACGCCAAGGAAGGAAATCAGAATAGGCTCGATCTGGCCCGACAGGGTCTTCAATTCATAGGCAACATCGCGTTCATACATCTGGGCGATTTCATCCATCAGATCGTCCAGCGCGCCGGTCTCCTCACCGACGGCGATCATTTGCAGCACCACCGGCGTGAATACGCCTGCCGTCACCGACGTGCGCAAAATACTCTCGCCACGCTCGACGCCATCACGCATCATTTCAATCCGCGATGCCAGATAGGCATTGTCGACCGTTTCCGCAACGACAGTCAATGCTTGCACGATTGGAACACCACTTCGGCTCGACAAGGCAAAACTGCGGGCAAAGCGCGCCATCGTGCCTTTATGGATAATCTTGCCGGCGATTGGAAAGCGCAATTTATGCTGGTCCCATGCCAGCCGCCCTGCGACCGTCGAACGCCATTGGCGGAAACCGAAATAAGCGCCGGCCGCCAGGCCAATGAGCAGCGGCCAGTAATTGACCATGAAATTCGACGATGCGATCAATACGCGCGTCATCAAGGGCAATTCGGCGTTGAAACTGGCGAACACTTTGACGAATTGCGGAATGACGAAAATATTAATCGCGACAATCGCGCCAATCATGGCCACGATGACAAAAGTCGGATACTGGGTCGCGCTCTTGATGCGTTCGTGCATTTCGCGATCAAATTCAAGGTGGTCGAACAGGCGCAGGAACACATCTTCGAGCCGCCCCGTCATTTCGCCAACGCGCACCATCGACAGATAGAAACTGGTGAATATTTTTGGATGGCGCCGCATCGCAGCCGACAGTTCGCGGCCCGAATCGAGCGACTCGCGCAAATCTTTAATGACGCGCGCAAAGGCCGGATTGGTGGCTGACTCCTGCAAGCCATTGAGCCCGCGCATGATGGGCACGCCGGACTTGAGCAGAGTATAGAGCTGACGGCTGAACAACTGCACATCGATCGAGCTCACTTTCTTTTCGCTGAAACGGGCCCACCAGCCCACTTCACTGGAGATCGTGGCGCTCGTTTGCTTGCTCAAGGAAATGTCGATCGGGGTCAAGCCGGCGTTGAACAGCTGGTCCGCGATGGCGCCGCTGTCGACGCCTTCGAGCACGCCGGTTTGCAGCTGCCCCTGCGCATTGCGTCCCTTGTAGGCGTAAAACGGCACGCTATTCCTCGATCTGGTTACTGATGCGCATCACTTCGGACACCGTCGTGCGTCCTTGCACGGCCAGCGCCACGCCGTGGCGGCGCAGGGTTTCGCCGCCCATCGCAATGAATGCGGCCTTCAGGAACACGGCCGGATCGGCATTATTGGCGGCAGCAACTACTTCGCTCGTCATTTCCAGCAGCTCATAGACGCCGGTACGGCCGCGGTAACCCATGCCATTGCAGTGTGAACAGCCGACGCCACGGAAGAACTTCGTGGTCGAAGCCCGGTCGCCCAGCTCGGCGCGCAGCCACGCCACTTCGGTCGGGCTTGGATCATATTCAGTGGTGCAGCTTTCGCAGATGCAGCGCACCAGGCGCTGGGCCAGCACCGCCTGCAGCGCGCTGCCGACCATATAGCGGGGCACGCCCATGTCCATCAGGCGCAGCGGCGTGCTGGCGGCATCATTGGTGTGCAAGGTCGACAGCACCAGGTGGCCCGTCATCGCCGCGCGCAGGCCGATCTGGGCCGTTTCCTGGTCGCGCATCTCGCCGACCAGCACGATGTCCGGGTCCTGGCGCAAGGCCGAGCGCAGCACGCGCGCAAAGTTCAGGTCGATCTTTTCATTGACCTGCACCTGGTTGATCCCTGCCAGCCGGTATTCGACCGGGTCTTCGACCGTGATCAGCTTCTTTTCGACCGAATTGAGTTCGGCCAGCGCGCTGTACAGCGTGGTCGTCTTGCCGCTACCGGTCGGGCCTGTCACCAGCACCAGGCCGTTCGGGCGCAGCACGATATCGCGGAAGCGCTTCACCAGCGCGGCCGGCATGCCGATCGCGTCGAGCCGCAAGGTGGTGCCGCCCTGGTTGAGCAGACGCATCACCACCGATTCGCCGTACTGGGTCGGCATCGTCGAAATACGCACGTCGATCCGCTGGTGCTTGACCTTGATGGCAAAGCGGCCATCCTGCGGCAGGCGCTTCTCGGAAATGTCGAGGTCGGCCATCAGCTTCAGGCGCAGCGCCAGCGGGGTAGCGATCTTCAGGTCGGCTTCGGTCTGCAGGTGCAGCACGCCGTCGATGCGGAACCGGATTTGCAGGCGCGCTTCCTGCGGTTCGATGTGGATGTCGGAGGCGCGCACCTGGGTCGCGTCGTCGAACACCGATTGCAGCAGCTTGACGATCGGCGCTTCTTCCAGGCTCGGGTTGCTGCCCATGCTGCCGAAGTCGATGAAGCTGTCGCCCATGTCCTGCTCGAGCTCGCGCGCGAAGTCGGTGATGTCTTCGGTGCGGCGGTAGATGCGGTCGATCGAGGCCAGCACTTCGGTTTCGTTGACGACCGCCAGCTCGATCTGCTTCTTGGTGATGCGGGCGATTTCGTCGTAGGCGAACAGGTCGGTCGGATCCGACATGCCGACCAGCAGGATTTCACCGCGGTCTTCCAGCGCGAGGGCGCGGAAGCGGCGGGCCTGGGTTTCGGGCAAGATCCGCACCACATTGGGATTGGTGTTGTAGAACTTGAGATTGATGTAAGGGATGGCCAATTGCTTGGCCAGCGCGCCGGAGATCTGCTCTTCGGTGACAAAAGCGTTCTCGACGAACACGCGGCCGAGCTTGCGGCCGGTACTTTTCTGGTCCGCCAGCGCCTGCATGAGTTGCTCTTCGGTCAACAATTTCTGTTGAACGAGGATCTCACCGAGGCGAACTTTTTCTGGCCGTGCCATGAACTTCCCTTTGATAAATGAAGCGAATGTTTAGTGTGCAATCATTCTAAGCCAGAAATGCGCAGATACTCACACTTTAGCAAGTGTAAAGAGAATCTATTTTGCAATATTAATTATTTAAACCACAAGTTACTCTGATGCAATTACAGACCTGGACGGTTTTTCCGCCAGGCTGCTAGACTGCTTATTCTTTTCTACTCAACATAGCCGCCATGTCCCTGCCTTCCACACCCCGCCGCCGGATCTTCCTGATGCGCCACGGCAGCGTTACCTATTTCGATGAAGCCGGCCGCCCGGTGCTGCCCGAACTGGTGCCGCTCAACGAGCAAGGCCGCCTGCAGGCGACGGCGGCCGGCCAGTCGTTTGCCGCTGCCGGCATGTGCTTCGACCGCGTCATCACGTCCGGCCTGCCGCGCACGGTCGAGACGGCCACCCGCGTGCTGGCCGAAATGGGCCAGCAGATCGACATCGAAGTGTGGCCCGAGCTCGAAGAGCTGCGCGGCGGCCGCCTGGCCGAGATTGCCGACGCCGACCTGAAGGAAGCCTTCACCGGAGCATTTGAAGGGGTCGTTGCCGAGGACAAGCGATTCCTCGGCGGCGAACGGATCGGTGACTTCCTCGACCGCATCCTCCCTGCCCTGGGGCGGCTGCGCGCCGACCCGGCCTGGGACACCGTGCTGCTGGTTCTGCATGGCGGCGTCAACTGCGCCATCCTGTCCTATGCGCTGACCGGCCAGCGCATGTTCTTGGGCAACTTGGCCCAAACCGCAGGCTGCATCAACGCCCTCGACGTCGGCGGCCACGAGAACGACTGGGTGCTGCGCTTTTCCAACCATTCGCCGCCCCTTCCGTTGCAAGTCCATTCGCGCAGCACGACGATGGAGCAGCTGCTCGAGCAGTACAGGAAATCCCGGCAGCTTCAAAATAAATAGTACGGTCGTACTTTTTATCGGCTAGAATGGTCCATCATTAAAACAAAGCAGGAGACGCAATGTTCGAAGAGATGATGGGGACCAAGCCGGTATCGGAACGGCAAAAGTTCGACATTGATGCGCTCGACGCCTATATGCGCCAGCATGTGCCCGGCTACCCGGGCGGGCCCTTGTCGGCCGAGCAATTCAAGGGAGGGCAATCGAACCCGACCTTCAAGCTGACGGCCGGCGGCCAGCACTACGTGCTGCGCACCAAGCCGGGACCGGCGGCCAAGCTGTTGCCGTCGGCCCATGCGATCGACCGCGAATTCCGCGTCATGGACGCGCTGCAAAAGGCCGGCTTCCCGGCCGCCCGCCAGTATGCGCTGTGCCTGGACGAAGCCGTGATCGGCCGCGCTTTCTACGTGATGGAATTTGTCGAAGGCCGCGTGCTGTGGGACCAGGCCCTGCCCGGCATGTCCCCAGCCGAGCGCGCCGCCATCTATGACGAACTGAATCGCGTCATCGCCCAGCTGCACAAGATCGACTACGCCGCCATCGGCCTGGCCGACTACGGCAAGCCGGGCAATTATTTTGCGCGCCAGATCGAGCGCTGGAGCCGCCAGTACCAGGCGTCTTGCACCGAGACCATCGAGGCGATGGACAAGCTGATCGAGTGGCTGCCGAACAATATTCCTCCGGGCGACGACACCGCCATCGTGCATGGCGACTTCCGCCTCGACAATATGATCTTCCACCCGACCGAGCCGCGCATCCTTGCCGTGCTCGACTGGGAACTATCGACGCTGGGCCACCCGGCGGCCGATTTCTCCTATCACTGCATGAGCTGGCATATCGAGCCGGGCGAGTTCCGCGGCATCAAAGGGCTGGACCTGGCGGCGCTGGGCATTCCAAGCCAGCAAGCCTATATCGACCGCTATTGCGAGCGCACCGGCATGACGATTCGTCCGAAAGACTTCAACTTCTACCTCGCATTCAATATGTTCCGCCTTGCCAGCATCATGCAAGGCATCATGAAACGCTATGTCGACGGCACCGCATCCTCCGCACAAGCGCTCGAGAACGGCAAGAAGGCCCGCCCGATGTCGAAGCTGGGCTGGTCCTACGCACAGCAAACCACCCCAAACTGATAAGGATAGATCATGGATTTCGAGTATTCCGACCGCTGCAAGGAGCTGCAGGCGAAGCTGCTTGCCTTCATGGACCAGCACATCTATCCGAACGAAAACGCGTTCAAGGCCGAAGTCGACCGCAACGGCAGCGAGCATGGCAACCGCTGGATTCCGACCCGGCTGATGGAAGAGCTCAAACCGCTGGCGCGCGAGCAGGGCCTGTGGAATTTGTTCCTGCCGAAATCGGCTCGGGCGCCGGAAGGCTTGTCCAACCTCGACTACGCACCGCTGTGCGAAATCATGGGCCGCGTCGTGTGGGCGCCGGAAGTATTCAATTGCTCGGCGCCCGATACCGGCAATATGGAAACCATCGAACGCTACGGCACCGAAGAGCACAAGCGCGCCTGGCTCGAGCCGCTGCTGCGCGGCGAGATCCGCTCCGCCTTTGCGATGACGGAACCGGGCGTGGCCTCGTCCGACGCGACCAATATCGAAACGCGCATCGAGCGCGACGGCGATGAGTACGTCATCAATGGCCACAAATGGTGGATCTCCGGCGCCGGCGATCCGCGCTGCAAGGTCTTCATCCTGATGGGCAAGACCGATTTCAGCGCTGCGCGCCATGTGCAGCAATCGATGATCCTGGTGCCGGCCGACACGCCGGGCATCACGATCGTGCGCCCGCTGCCGGTGTTCGGCTACGACGACGCGCCGCATGGCCACTGCGAAATCCTGTTCGAGAATGTGCGCGTGCCGGTATCGAATATCCTGCTGGGCGAAGGGCGCGGCTTCGAGATTGCCCAGGGCCGCCTCGGCCCGGGCCGCATCCACCACTGCATGCGTTCGATCGGGGTGGCCGAGCGCGCACTGGGCCTGATGTGCAAGCGCCTCAACAGCCGCGTTGCGTTTGGCCGCAAGATTTCCGAGCAAAGCATCTGGCGCGAGCGCATCGCCGAATCGCGCATCCAGATCGACACGGCGCGCCTGCTCACGCTCAAGGCGGCGGCGATGATGGACATCGCCGGCAATAAGCATGCGCAGGCCGAGATCGCCATGATCAAGGTGCTCGCGCCGAACGTGGCCCAGCAGGTGCTCGACTGGGCTATCCAGGCCCATGGCGCGGCCGGCGTGTCGGACGACTTCCCGCTGGCCTCGCAATGGGCCGGTAACCGCACGCTGCGCCTGGCCGACGGGCCGGACGAAGTGCACCGCAATGCGATTGCCAAGCTGGAACTGGCCAAGCATGTGGCGCTGCGCGAAGACCTGTCGCCGCCGATCACACGCAGCTAATCCGTAGGGTGGGCATGTCGCCGCGCTAGAATCCGTGCGACGACCCCGTGCCCACGCGGACGTTGGCGGACAGCACAGCGTGGGCACGCAGTGCCCACCCTACGCCTGGCTGGCCTGCACCAGGACGGCGGGCGGTGGGCCAGCTTCGGCCGGCTCGCCGCTGTTGATCGGCATGACCACGGTCACGCGCGTGCCTTCGCCCAGGGCCGAGTCGATCGTGATGCGGCCGCGCAGCATGCCGGTGACGACGTTATAGACGATATTCATGCCCAGCCCGCTGCTGCCCTGCCCCAGTTTGGTGGTGAAGAAGGGGTCGAACACCCGGCTGAGGATCTCGGGCGGCATGCCGATGCCATTGTCCTGGAACACCAGTTCGACATTGTCCGCATCGAGCAAGCGCGCGCTGATGTCGATGCGCCCGCCGCCCTGCTCGGGCAAGGCGTGCTGCAGCACATTGCCGACCAGGCTGCTGAGCACCTGGCTGACGCTGCCGGGATAGGAACGCAGCACCAGGCCGTGCGGCACATTGATCTGCACGCTGCAACCGGCCTCCTGCAAGGCGCTGGCATGGGTACCCAACGTGGCCTGGCAGATGCCGAGCAGATCGAATTGGCGGCGCTGGTCGATGGTCTGGTTGACCGCCACCTGCTTGAAGGTCGTGATCAGATCGGCCACCCGGTGCAGCGAGCCGGCGATCATTTCACAGGCATGTTCGGATTCGGCAAAGTGCTGCTGCAGGGCCGAGCGCTTGACTGCGCCCTGCTCCAGCTGCTGCTGGAATTCGGCCATATTGGCGCTGAGCGAGGTAGCCGCCAGCAGGCTGTTGCCGATCGGCGTGTTCAGTTCATGCGCGATGCCCGCCACCAAAGAACCGAGCGCCGCCATTTTTTCGGCCATGCGCATATCGTTTTGCGCCTGTTTGAAGGCTTCGAGGGCGAGGATCTTTTGCTGGGCGCGCCGCTGCTCGCTCAGGTCATGCAGGATGCAGACAAAGAACGATTCCTCGGGCAGCTCCACCAGGCTCGCTCCCATTGCCATCGGAAAAGTGCTGCCATCGGCGCGCAGGCCGTGGCAGTCGCCTGCCGGGTCGGTACCGCCAACCATGTGGTCATGGCGGGCCAGTTCGTCCAGGGTGGCGATCGCGGGCAGCGCGTCCGGCGCTTGCAGGGCGCCAAAGGCGAGCCCCTGCATGCCGCCCGGCCCATAGCCGAATAGCCGCTCGGCCGCGCCATTACTTGCCAGCAGCTTGCCGTCGCGCCCAAAGGTCAGGATCGCATCGCCAGCCTGGTTGAGGATGGCCTGAAGGCGCGCTTCGCGTTCCCGCAACTCGCGCGTGCGCAGGGCCACCAGGTTCTCGATTTCCTCGCGCTGTCCGCTGACGAGCAGCAGGAAGGCGCCCAGCAAGCCCGTCATCGCCATGCCGCTGCCGAGCGCGCCCCAGCTCTGCCATTGCTGGTGGTCGCGCACATAGGCCTCGGTCGGGCGCACCGTCAACAGGTAGGAGCGTCCGCCCAGAGTCAGCGGCTTTTGCACCTGGCCCAGCTCCGACGGCGGCGGGTTCTGGCTGGCCAGCACCAGCGGATGATGGGGCGAGGTGACGTCGTCGAGCTGCACGGCCAGGCCGGCAATGGCGGTCTGCGCCAGCGCCAGCCTGACATAGGCCTGCGCTTCGATCACGGCGACCATCATGCCGCTCGCTTCCCGGCTGGTGTCGCCGTCCGGATACGCCATCTGGGCCAGCAGGATGCCGTACTCGTGCGCCTTCTGCACCAGCTTGATCGGTTCGCTGGCAGTGGGCCGCTTGCGCGCCAGCGCATTGCGCACCATGGCCGCGCGCAAAGGTTCGGACAGCATGTCCATTCCCAACACCCGTTCGTTGCCGGCCAGCGGCTCCAGGAACACGGTGGCAAAATACTGCTCGCGCGGCGGTGACGGTGGCATCGGCTTGCCATCGGCGAATTGACGGATCACGAAATCGGAGGCGACCTCGGCCTGCGCCCTCTGTTCAAACTTCGCCCGCTCGCTTGCCTTGACCCGCGGCGCCCACGAGATCAGGCGCAGTTCGGGCCGGTTGTCCAGATAGCTGCGCGCCATGCGGGCAAAACTTTCCGGCGTGCTAGCATGGCTTTGCCCATACAGGCTTCCCATTGCATAGAGCAGACGCTCATGTTCTCCAAACTGGGCCTGGAAGATGTCGGCCAGCTGCTGGGCATTGAGCACGAATTGGTGGCGGTTCTGCTGCGCTTCCATCGCGCTGACCCGCACGAACATCAGGATGAAGGCCAGTGAAGAAATGCACAGTGGCACGCCCAGCAGCCAGCGCCGGCTGCGCCACAGGCCCGCTGGCCGCCCGATCATGAGCCAGACCAGCGGTGCGGCGACCAGCACACCAACGGTGTCGCCGGCCCACCAGAAGATCCAGTTGCTCAACAGGTTGTCGGCATTGAAGACGCCCAGCGCAAACAGGCCGGCGACGGAAACGCTGGCATTGACCAGGCAAGCCAATGGCACCAGCAGCAGGAAGGCCAGCACCTGCCGGGCGGAAGCCAGTGCCGGCGTGCACCAGCGCGCAAACAGCAGGCTGGCAACCACGCCTTGGACGGTGGTGCCGGCGGCGACCACCAGTGCGCCGGCGGCACTGCTGTTCAAGTTGAGCAAGAATGCGCCGAGCGCGATACCGGGCAACAAGCCGGGGCCGTAGCGCACCAGGGCTGCCAGCGCTAAACCGGAGGGAAAGAAAATAATGGTGGCGTAACCGGGCGGCAGCGCCTGCAGCAGGGCAAACTTGCCAAGTGCGATATAGGCGACGGCGACGGCCGCATTGGCCCACAATAGCGGCCAGTTGCGGTTTGCCTTGGCACCAAGTTGCGCGTCGATGTCCGCCACCGGATCACCCTTCTAGCGATCGTCCTCGAGTGGGAATGCCTGAGATCGAATGGTACTCCTGCGGCTTGGAAAAGTGTGAACTTCAAAGCAACACTGTCAGTAATCTGCAAAAGCGGAAAGAAATAGTCAGACCGGTGCGCAGCCGGGGTGTAGGATTTCATTCAGCGAATCCCCCCTTGCCAGGAGACATCACATGAAAAAGATTTTTTTCAGCTTCGTGTTTGCGCTCGTCACAGCCGTATTCTGCAATACCGCGTCGGCCGCTGGCGGCGGCACGGCCGACGAAGCCACGGCGCTGGTCAAGAAAGCCAGCGCCTATTTGAAGGCGAACGGAAAGGACAAGGCTGTCGCGGAATTCAACAACCCCAAAGGCCAGTTTGTCGACCGCGATCTCTATATCTTCGCCATTGATATGACGGGACTGACGGTAGCCAATGGCTCGAATGCCAAGCTGGTTGGCAAAAACGTGATGAATATGAAAGACCAGGACGACAAGCCGTTCATCAAGCAATTCATGGAATTGGGTGCCAACGCAGGCAAAGGCTGGGTCGACTACCGCTGGGTGAACCCGGTGTCGCAGAAAATCGAAACTAAGTCGACTTATATCGAGAAAACCGAAGGCTTGATTATCGGTTGCGGCATCTACAAGTAGTCGTCAAATCAAGTGGTTCAAATCAGCTGCAGCTGCACCGCCTGCTCTTGGTGGGAGTTGGCGCTGCGGCGTTCCTGCATGCGTTCGTCATGCACCAGGCTCTGGTTGGCGATGGAAAACCAGGTATCACCAGGGATGACGGCAAGAGCCACCGGAAGTAATTCATTTTCTTCGCGCTCCAGTCGGGTCAGCAGCGCGCTGCAGAAACTATCGATGACGTCGCGCAGTTGCGACGACAGCTCGGCCGGGTCGGCCGACGCATCGCGCAGGCGCGCTTCAAAATTGTCGAAGGCCGAATAAGCCTGGTAGGTCAGCCCGCCCAGTTCGGCCAGCAATTGGTCGCACTGCCGGGTTGCCTTGCGCAATGCGGGAATCAGGAAGATCTCGACTTTGCGCCACGTGCTGCTGCGATACAGGCGGTGCAGGCTGGCGCAGGCTTCGTCGAGTTCGCGCAGGGAAATCGAGGCGGCATCCTGATAGTGGGTGCGGGAATACTGCCGGAACTCGGTCAGGCTGGTACGCACGCCCGCCTGTTCGATCTTTAACGCAACAAGTGTGTAAGTTGACGTTAGCATAATAAGAGCTCCTGAAAAAATCACGACCTCGAGCCCACTACTCTAGCAAGAATTCTTGGAAACAAATACAAAAATTCTCACGTGCGCGCCTATTTTTTGGGGGCCGCTGAATTAAGGATAGCGCCTTAATAACACTTCCGCTACGCAAGCGGGTTTATCGCTGCCCTCCAGCTCGATCGTCGCTTTCCATTCGCATTGCGCGCCACCGTCAAATTCTTCCACTTTTGATAAGACTAAACGCAGGCGCAGACGGCTGTCGACCGGTACCGGCGCAGGAAAGCGCAGCTTGTTCAGGCCGTAGTTGAGCACCATCCTGGCGTCCACCATCCTGAAGGCGGACTCCAGCATGCTTGGCAATAAAGACAGCGTCAGGTAGCCATGTGCAATCGTCGTGCCGAACGGCGACTCGCGGCGGCAACGCTCGGCGTCGACATGGATCCACTGGTGGTCATCGGTGGCGTCGGCGAACAAATTGATGCGCTGCTGCGTGATGGCGATCCAGTCGGTCAGCGCGACCTGCTGGCCCACCAGGGATTTCAATTCCGCAAGGGTCGCAATCTCACGCATCGGTAGCCTCCTTGGGACGGCGCCCGAACATGCCCATGCCTTCGATCGTCGCGACAATCTCGCCATGCTGGTTGGTCGCTTGCCACTTGGACCAGACCACGCCGCGGTCAGGCCGCGAATCGGACGCCTTGACCTGCTGGGTCAGGTAGACCACGGTCAGGGTGTCGCCCGGACGCACCGGTTTGATCCAGCGCACCTTCTCCAGACCAGGCGAGCCCATCGACGACGAGCCCGCCATCAGGCCATCGACCACCAGCCGCATCATCATGCTGCAGGTGTGCCAGCCGCTGGCAATGACGCCGCCGAAATGCGACGCCTCGGCCGCTGCGTGGTCGATATGAAAGGGCTGAGGGTCGAACTGCCTGGCAAATGAAATGATCTCATCTTCCGTCACCGTCTTGCTGCCGAGCGGGATTTCCTGCCCTTCATAGAAATCTTCGAAGTACCAGGCGGCCATCACGCCACCTCGCTGTCGGCGAAACCCGGCTGGGCGATGAAGCGCGCCAGGTGGTGGTCGGAATCGCCCAGCGTCAGTTCGATCATCGACAGCCGCTTGAAATGGTGTGCGGCCGGCAGTTCGTCCGTCACGCCCATGCCGCCATGCAGTTGCACCGCTTGCTGGCCAACGAATTTGAGCGCCTGGCCGACCCGGAACTTGGCAGCCGACACGGTGCGGCGGCGTTCGACGACATCGCTGGACGCCAGCTTGACGGCCGCCAGCGTCGACATCGATCGGGCCTGCTCGAGGTGGACATACATATCGGCCATGCGGTGCTGCAAGGCCTGGAACTTGCCGATCGGCGCGCCGAACTGGGAGCGGGTCTTCAGGTAGTCGAGCGTGGCGGCAAAGATCGCTTCCATCGCGCCGACCGCTTCCGCGCACAGCAAGCCGGCGCCGTAGTCGGCGCAGGCGTCGAGCAAGTCCCAGCCGCCCAGCAAGGCGGTGGCGGGCACGGTCACGTTGACCAGCTCGACTTCGGCGGCGCGCTGGCCGTCGATGGTGCGGTAGTCGCGCAGCGCCAGGCCTGGCGTGTTGGCCGGCACCACGAATAATTGAATGCCGGACGTGTCGCGCTGCTGGCCGCTGGCGCGCGCCGAAACGATCAGGCTGCCTGCCTGCGCACCATGCACGACGACCGACTTGCGGCCATTGAGCACGACACTGGCGCCATTGGCGACGGCGCTGGTGGCGATGTCGGCCAGGTCATGGCGCGACTGCGGCTCGCCCAGGGCGCAGGCGAGCTTGAGTTCGCCTGTTGCGACCTGCTCGAGCAAGGCATCCTGCCCGCCGGCGAGCTTGAGGAATTGCGCGCCCAGCACGGTGGCAAAGTAGGGCTCGACCACCAGGCCGCGCCCGATTTCCTGCATCACCACCAGCATGTCGATGGCGTTGCCATTGAAACCGCCCTGCTGTTCCGGCACCGGCAAGGCCGTCATGCCAAGTTCAACGAGGGTGGCCCATGCGAGATCCGACACGCCGGCCTCGGAATGAATGATCTTGCGGCGCGTTTCGAAACTGTAATCCTTGGCGATCCAGCGCTGCAAGGCATCGGCGAACTGCTGCTGTTCTTCCTTGAAATTGAAATCCATTTTGCAATTCCTTAGAGGCCCAGAATCATCTGGGTGATGATGTTGCGTTGAATCTCGTTCGAGCCGCCATAAATGGAGGTCTTGCGGAAATTAAAGTAGTAGGACGCAAGCGGCGCGGCATCGTCGTCACCGATGACGCTGTGGTCAATCTTGCCTTCGAGGTAGCCGGGATCGAAGGCAAGCGCCTTCGGCCCGACCGCTTCGACCATCAATTCGGTCAGCGTCTGCTGGATCTCGGTGCCGCGCACCTTCAGCACCGACGCTTCCGGGCCGGGCGCCTTGTCGGCCTTGGCCAGCACCCGCATCACCGTCGTTTCCAGCGCCATCAGTTCGATCTCGAGTGTGGCCAGTTTGGTGGAAAACATCGGGTCCTCGATCAAGGGTTTGCCGTTCTTGCTCTGCTGGCCGGCGACTTTCTTGAGGAATTGCAGCTCGCGCTTGGAGCGGCCGACGGCGGCAATGCCGGTGCGCTCATGGCCGAGCAGGTATTTGGCGTAGGTCCAGCCGCGGTTTTCCTGGCCGATCAGATTGGCGACCGGCACTTTGACGTTGTCGAAGAAGACTTCGTTCACTTCATGGTCTTCGTCGAGCATGATGATCGGGCGCACCGTGATGCCGGGCGACTTCATGTCGATGAGCAGGAAAGAAATACCCTCCTGCTTGCGCACCGTGCTGTCGGTGCGTACCAGGCAAAAGATCATGTCGGCATGCTGGGCCAGCGTGGTCCAGGTTTTCTGACCGTTGACGATGTAATGCTCGCCCTGTCGTTCGGCCGTGGTCTTGAGCGATGCCAGGTCGGAGCCGGAACCCGGTTCGGAATAACCCTGGCACCACCAGTCTTCGCAGGACAGGATGCGCGGCAGGAAATGGGCTTTTTGTGCGTCGTTGCCGAACGCCATGATGACGGGCGCGACCATATTGACGCCGAACGGCAATACTTGCGGCGTGCCGGCGCGGGCGCATTCCTCGTCCCAGATATGGCGCTGCACCGCGCTCCAGCCGGGGCCGCCGTATTCGGTCGGCCACGCCGGCGCCACCCAGCCCTGCGTGGCCAGGATCTTGTGCCAGCGCACGTAGTCCTCGCGCGACATGCGCAGGTGGGCGCGGACCTTGTGCTGCAGGTCGGCCGGCAGATTGGCTTCCAGGAAGGCGCGCACTTCGTCGCGAAACGCCAGATCCTCGCTCGTATAGTTCAAATCCATACTGTCTCCTCGTGTGCGGCGTCAGAAAAAAGCACGACCGTTCACAATGATTGTACAAGAAAAAAGGCCAGGCGGGTGGCCTGGCCTTGCGTCCTGTCCGAGCGGTCAGTCAGGCGAATATTGGCGCATCGAGCGCGGCCAGGCCGCCATTGCCAACGAGGGTGACTTCGGCGCCCTCTGCCCGTGCCAGCACGGGCTCGCCGTCGGTCTGGCTGTAGGCTTGCGATGCCGGATAGCCAGTCAGGAACTGCGCCAGGTCAAAGGCCAGCGGATCCGTGTTAACGGTCACGGTCTGCAAAATGCTGCGCGCCATCACTGCCGCCGAGTCGCCCACGTAGGCAAGCAGCTCGGTAGGGGTATCGAGCGACTTGGTGAAGTTGGTCGAGATAATGCTCTTGCTCGTCAAGATCGTGGCGTCGGCGCCGCCCCGTGCCAGCGCACCTTCAACGATTGACAAGGCAGCAGCGGATTTGCTCAGGCGGCCTGAGCGAATTTCGCCGGACCAGAACATGAACCCCTCATAATTCGGCGTGCGGTTCAGGGTATTGACGTAGACGCCGATCGTAAAATCGTCGATGTCGTTGCCGTACAGCGCAGTCGATTCTTTGCTGGTGCCAAAGCTGTCGACCAGTGCCTTCAGGCCGGCGTCGGTTTTCATCTTCGTCAAGACACCACCGAGGTCAAGCGGTGCCTGCATCGCGGCCATTTGCTCGGTGAAGTTCTTCAGGCCGAGGGGATCGGCCGGCCGGCCGAAGTAAGAAATATAAAACTGCTGGACCAGCGGAATATAGCTGTCAGCTGGCATGCTGCCATTGGTAGGGGACATGGACACTTCCTTTTCATCGTATTGGGGATGCACTCAGGTGTCTTGCGATCGGGCGCCGATGGCGGCGAACGGGTGGAAGACAGCCGGGATTGTGTGACAGAGGGTCAAGAATCCGTTGTGATGAAAATCACGGAAGTACAAACCAGTACAATTCCTATACAAAAAAGGCCGCGTATTGCTACGCGGCCTTTGTCTGTATGAGCTGCCGGAAAATTACTCTTTGGTCGGCGGCAGGTAAGGCATGATGCGCGACGCCATACGGGTATCGGTCTTGAGCATGCTCACCACGTCGGACAGGATGTGGGCCGCTTCCGCCAGCATCACGTCCTTGGCGTTCTTGGCGGCTTTCTCGGCAGCGATGTCGGCGGCCAGGTTGCGTTCGTCCGCCTGCAAGCCGTCGTCCGTGCGGGCCGCGCCCTTGACCGCAGGCACGTTGACCTTGGCCGGCTTGGTCGCGTCTGGCGTCTTCGAGCGCGCTTCCTTGCCATCGATCGCGGCGATTGGCTCGTTGACTGCCGCCACGTGCGAGGCGACCAGGCGTGCCTCGCGCAGCTTGGCGCGCGCTTCCTGGGTGTCGCGTTCCTTGCGGCGCACCGTCTCGTTGAGCGAAATCGCATTTTCCTTGCGCTGCTTGCGGAACTCGGCCATGTCTTCCTGCAGGTACTGGAAGTCCTTGTCCCTGGCGATGCGCGATTCATGGCGCTTTTGCAGCGGGTTGAACAGCTCTTTCAGGTCACCCGACGGGACAAAATTGGCCGACTTGATCGCCACCCACGGCAAAGCATTGTCATAGCTCGACTCGCCGAAGTTTTCAGTATCGGACGTGACCGGCAGCTTGATGTCCGGCACGACGCCGCGCAATTGCGTGGTGCCGCCGTTGATGCGGAAGAACTGCGCAATCGTCATCTTCAGTTCGCCGAACTTGATCTTTTCATTCTGCGAGAAGCGGTCGAGGTTGACCAGGGTCTGCACGGTGCCTTTGCCGAAGCTCGGCTCGCCGATGATCAGGCCGCGGCCGTAATCCTGGATCGCAGCAGCAAAGATCTCCGACGCCGACGCCGAACCACGGTTGATCAGCACGCCGACCGGGCCATCCCAGGCCAGGCCTGCATTATTGTCGCCTTCGACCTCGATCCGGCCTTCGGAATTGCGCTGCTGAACTACCGGGCCACGGTCGATGAACAGGCCGGTCAGCTCGACGGCTTCATTCAGCGAGCCACCACCATTGTTGCGCAGGTCGACCAGCACATTGTCGACTTTTTCTTTCTTCAGCTCGCCGAGGATGCGGGCCACGTCGCGCGTGGCGCTCTTGAAGTCCTTGTCGCCGCGGCGGCGCGCCTCGAAATCCTGGTAGAAGGTCGGCAGCGAAATGATGCCGATGCGGCGCTTGACGCCACCTTCCTTGACTTCGATGATCGATTTCTTGGCGGCCTGCTCTTCCATGCTGATCTTCTTGCGCACCAGCGACACGACGATATGCTTGCCGTCGGTGCCGACATCGGCCGGCAGCACGTCCAGTCGCACCACCGAGTCCTTGGCGCCGCGCACCTGCGACACGACGTCGTCGATGCGCCAGCCCAGCACTTCAGTGAGCGGGCCATGTTCGCCCTGCCCCACGCCGACAATGCGGTCGCCCACCTTGAGCTTGCCCGACAGGCCGGCCGGACTGCCCGGCACGATTTCGCGGATCAAGGTGTATTCGTCCTTGGTTTGCAGCACGGCGCCGATGCCCTCGAGCGACAGGCGCATCGCGATATCGAAGTTCTCGGCCGAACGGGGGCCGAGGTAATTGGTGTGCGGCTCGATCGAGGTCGCATACGCGTTCATGAACATCTGGAACACGTCCTCGTTATTGAGCTTGCGCACGCGGCTCTGGTAGTTCTCGTAGCGCTTGTCGAGCGTTTCGCGGATCGCCTTTTCTTCCTTGCCGGCCAGCTTCAGGCGCAGCCAGTCATTCTTGACGCGCTTGCGCCACAGTTCGCGCACTTCGCCTTCAGTGATCGGCCACGCGGCTTTTTCGCGGTCGAACTGGTAGCTCTCGTCGACGCTGAAATCGAACTTGGTCTTGAGCAGCTCGCGTGCATAGGTGATGCGGTCGGTGAAGCGCTGCTGGTACAGGCCATAGATGGCGAACGGCAGCGTCAGGTTTTCGTTGAGGATGGCGTCGTCGAGGCGGGTACGGGCGCCATCGTACTGGCTGATGTCCGATTGCAGGAAGAACAGTTTTTCCGAATCGAGGGCCTTGAAGTAATTGTCGAAGATTTTCTCCGACATCGCGTCGTCCAGCGGAGTGGCCTTGTAGTGGTAGCGCGACAGCACGCGGGCCGCCCACACGGCAGCCTGGGACTGGGACGCGATCGGCTTGAGCGCCGCCGGTGCCGGTTTTTCTGGTGCGGCAAGCGCAAACTGGGCCGACAGGGCCAACACCAGCATCGAGGACAACAATTGCTTCTTCATACATCACTCCCACTAAGACAACAGGCACAGCACAATTCTACAGGATAGCCGCCTCTGGCAAAGCCATCCTTGCGCAATTTCGAGTATGCAAGCTTACTTGCTGAAAAGGTGCGCACGATTAGCCTGTTACAAACTGAAACAGCTCTGGATGCAGCCATAGCCAGCCTGCCAATGCCAGCATGACAAGGATGGGCCAGGAGCGTAAAGACAGGCGCCAGTCGCTCGGCGATGGCCAAAAAGACAAGAACTGGGGCGCGAGGACGAAAGCCAGGCCCAGGTCAAGCGGCTCGAAGCGCCAGCCGTGCCGGGTCCGCCAGCTGGCCACGGCGATCGGAATCAGGCATAGCGCCAGCGGGGCCAGCGCGCTGGGCGCCGCGTTGTACCAGCGCACCCGCATCAGCGTCACCGAGCCGAGATCCCAGCCGCTCCTGGTACGGCGCGGCACGATGGAAAGGGAGGCGGGGGCGGCGCCGGTGACCAGGCCGACACCAAAATGGCACAGTTCGTGGCAAATCGTGCCCGGCAGGGCCAGCATGAAAAATAGCGGATGGGTAGACGTCAATACATGGATCAGCACCGCCAGCGCCGCCGACGGTAGCAGGTAGAGCAGGAGGTCGACGTAGCTGCTGAAGAAGGCGGCGACGGCGGCGAAGCTCATTGCCGCCTATTTCGAGTAGAAACAGCGGCCGCAGGCCTGGCGGTAGTGGTCATTGCCGCCAATGCTGATCTGCTCGCCCTCGCGCAGGCGCCGGCCCTGGTCGTCGACGCGGATATTCATCGTCGCCTTCTTGCCACAGGTGCAGATGTTCTTGAGTTCCTCGATATCGTCGGCCAGGGCCAGCAGATAGGCCGAGCCGGGGAAAGGCTCGCCGCGGAAATCGGTGCGCAAGCCATAGCAGATCACGGGAACGCCCTTGACCTGGGCCAGCTGGTGCAACTGCTGCACCTGCAAGGTCGACAGGAATTGCGCCTCGTCGACCAGCACGCAGGCGACCAGCGGCGCGCTGTCGAGGAAATTGGTGCTGGCATCGAAGGTCTCGACCGCGCGCTGCGGGCCGAGGCGCGACGTCACATGGCCGATGCCGTGGCGGTCATCGATGGCGGCGGTATAGAGCTGCACCTTCTGGCCCTGCTCTTCGTAATTGTGCGCCACCTGCAGCATCGCGGTCGACTTGCCGGCATTCATCGCCGAGTACCTGAAATAGAGTTTGGCCACTACTGAAAAATCCGTGCGTCACATTGAAGGGAAGAATTATATAGGCTCACTCGCCCGGATGGTACTGGCGCTCGAGGTGGCTTTCGATGTCGCGCTTGTAGAACAGCACGTCCTTGAACTGGCCCTTGCTGTACATCTCGGCCTGGTCGCTGAAGTGCTTCGACTTCGGGTCGCCGCTCTGGCCGCCGGCCAGGATGCTCTTGGCGCGGATGCGCGGGCCGAATTCGACGGCGGCGACAAAGCTGTTGCCGTGGTCGCCGTAAATGCGCCTGGTCGTTTGCGGTGCCTTCATCACCAGCGAAGCCAGCGAGCCCCAGGTGGCGGCGCCGAAGCCGACCGGCCAGCTCGGCCTGCTGTCGTCGTAGGCTTGCACCGGGTTGCCGTCGATGCGCTGGAAGCGGTTGATCTCGCCCCACGGCGTTTGCCAGGCGCCGAAGTCGTTCTGCAGACGGCTGCTGGCGCGCTCCAGGGCGGCCAGCTGGCCGGCCGGTCCGGCCTGCTGCAGCAGGTAATCGAGCCATGCCAGGCTGCCGGTGGGGTGCGGATTGCCCTTGACATGGTCGACCAGCGCCCTGCCCCAATACACGGCCAGCGACGTCGGCACCGACGTGACGCTGGCGTTGCGGTCCCATGCGCGCAGGCTGGCCACTTGCGGCGCCAGCTTAGCCTGATCCGCCGCGGGCAGCGCGTCGAAGGCGGCAAACAGCGGCGGCAGCAGCACGTCGAAGGCGCCCAGGCGGCTGTCGTAGGCCAGGCCGATCAGGCCGTCCATATTGAGCGATTTGGCCTGGCCCATCAGGCGCGCCGCATTGACGCCGCGCGCGTTCTCGGGATTGGCCCACATATAGGCCGGATAGTCCTGCTGCTTAGGGCTGCTGGCGCCAGACGCGCTGAACGGCCAGTTATTCGTGTTCTGGATCCAGCCGCTGGCCGGATTGCGCAGGTGGATGGTTTCGGCGACCTTGTGCAGGCCTTTCCATTCAGTGGCAGGGTCGCTGCCATCGACCGGCTTGCGCCAGTCGAAGCGCGCATCGCGGCGCGGCACGAAGTTGCCGTGGAAGTAGGCGATGGTGCCGTCGGCATCGGCATAGACCGTATTGTTCGACGAGTTCGTGCGCAATTGCATCGTCTTGCTGAAGGCGGCGTAGTTGCGCGCCTTGGTGCGGCTGTACGACTGGGTCAGCGCCTTGAGCGGCTCGTCCATCATCCTGACCGACACCCACTGGCCATCGGCTTCGCGCACCACCGGGCCGTGGTGGGTGAAGTAGGCCGTGACGGTCTTGCTGGCCATGCCATTAGTCGTCTTGTAGGGCAAAGTGACCGGCACCGCCTTCAGCGGGCGCCACGCCTTGCCGTACTGGTAGTAGAACTTGCCGCCTTTGGCGGTGATGGT
Source organism: uncultured bacterium (assembly GCA_965233055.1). Classification (GTDB taxonomy): domain Bacteria; phylum Pseudomonadota; class Gammaproteobacteria; order Burkholderiales; family Burkholderiaceae_D; genus Telluria_A. The sequence goes on along the minus strand of CBDDRJ010000009.1, from coordinate 28,302 downwards.
CTCGCGGTATTCGTCGATCACGTCGCCGCCGCCCGACGTATGCATCCAGCCCGCGCGCTCGTTGAAGCCCTGGTAGATGAAGAACTGGCCCCAGGTGACTGCGCCGTAGGCGTTGAGGCCCTCTTCGCTGACCATATGCACTTCGGGACGGAAGTAGAACGAGGTGTGCGGATTGATCATCAACATCGCATGGCCGGAGGCGGACAGCTTGGGCGCGACGGCAAAGCCGTTCGAACCGGTCGGCTCGCCATGGCGCGCGTCAAGCGGCCTGGCGTCGGCCAGCACGGCATCCTTGCCGTAGAACTGCTGCAGCGGCTTGAGGCGGATGTCTTCAATATCGCCGCCGATGCTGCCTTCGCTGAACGACAACGCCATCCACGGCTCGAAATGGGTCAGCAGCTTGGGCTTCACCTCGGGGTGCTTGTGCAGGTAGAAATTGAGGCCGTCGGCCCACGCGACCATCAGCTTCTTCAGCCATGCCGGGCTGCTGGCGTATTGGGCCTTGAGCTTTTCCGGCGTGATGTAAAGCTTCATGCGCAGGTCGCGCCACAGTTCGCCCTCGCCCTCCACTTCGGCCAGCCGCCCCATCGCATTGATGAAGTTCAGTTCGACCCGGTTGAAGTCGTCCTCGGCTTGCGCATACAACAGGCCGAACACGGCATCGGCGTCGGCCTTGCCGAACACGTGCGGGATGCCCCAGGTGTCGCGCAGGATGGTCACGCGCTGGGCTTGCGCTTCCCAGCGTTTGACGTCGGTGGCGCCCGGCGCTGCCAGCGCAGTGACCGACACGGTGAACAGGCAAGCTGCAAGGGTGAGTCGGACGAATGGCATGGCGGGTTTCCTTATCGGGTCAGGCGGTCGCGCCGCTCAACTGGGCGAGTTTCTCTTTGAGGGCGGCGTTTTCTGCGCTGAGCAGGGCCACTTGCTGCTTCAAGGCCATCGCCTGGGCGCGCAGCGCGTCCGGGTCGTCGTCCGGCACCTCCTTCGGCGGCCGGGCGCCCTGCTTCTGCTCGCGCACCTGCTTGGCGGCCTGCTGCAGTTCCTTGCGTCCGCCTGCCACTGCAGCGATCTGCACCGCTTCGGGCAGCGAGGCCACATTGGCGGCGGCGTTGATGGAGATGGTCCCGGCACGCACCGCTTCGACCAGCTCCGGCGTCGCGGCCTTCTGGATGCGCTCGATCTGGCTGATGGTATTGGACGACACGCGCGCGGCCCTGGCCACGTCTTCGCGGGTGGCCAATGGTGCCGGCGGCGGCACGGCCGGTGCATCCGGTTGCGCTGCGGCTTCCGGTTCGGCGGCGCGCTGGGCCACCTTGGCGGCGACGATGTCCTTCTTGCGCAGCGCAAGCACGCCGCGCTGGTAGTCCGACACGCTGCGGCGCGCCAGGTGGTTATCGATCATCCACAGCATGACGTCGTCGATCGACGTGAAGCTGGTGTTCTGGACAGTCTTGAACTCGATGCCGTGCTTGGTGCACAGCGCGTAGCGGTTATGGCCGTCGATCAGCACCTCACCCCACAGCACCAGCGCGTCGCGGCAGCCTTCGGACAACAGGCTGCGCTCGAGAGCGGCATATTCACTGGCGGTGAGCGGATCGACGAAGGAGCGCAGCTCCTCATTAATGGTGATATTCAATTTTCTTCCCTGATTGTGGCAGGCAGAGGCCAGGCCGGACTTGCAGGCACGAATCGTACACCATCTGGAGCGCCCGCCAAAGGGCGGCGAGGCCTCGGCAAGCCGGGGGACAAATATGCTAGAATCTCGCCGCGTTGCCCGGATGGTGAAACTGGTAGACACCCGAGACTTAAAATCTCGTGTCCGAAAGGGCGTGCCGGTTCGATTCCGGCTCCGGGCACCAATTGTTGGTTTCTTTGCATCGCGCAAGGTCTCAAAAATCGACATCCTCCCTATGACAACGAGCAGTTTATTAGCTCAGCTTGTCTCAGCAAATATCAAGGTCACTTTGTAATAAAACGCTATATTTGGCGGTATCTGGAAAAGACGAGAAACCGTATACCGCCAACTCGACAGGAAAACGTCATGGCGCTGACCGATACGTTTGTCAAGAGAGTGAAATCCGAGCGGCCAGGAGGCGAAAAACACGCCGACGGTGGCGGCATGTATCTTCTCGTCACGTCCACCGGAAAGTACTGGCGTCTCAACTATCGCTTTCTCGACAAGCGCAAGACGCTTGCACTTGGAACCTACCCTTCGACATCACTTGCGAAGGCGCGCTTGCGCCGAGACGAAGCCAAGGTGATGCTTGCTGACGGTATCGACCCGAGCCAGGCCAAGCGAGACGAAAAGCTGGCCAAAATTTCCGCCGAAAATCAGACCTTCGAAGTCGTCGCCCGTACATGGCTAAGCAAGACTTCAGCGACTCGGGCAGAGAGCACTCGCGAGAAAGTGACAAACTGGCTGGAAAAGGATGTGTTCCCGACTATTGGCAGCAAACCGATAGCCAAACTGACGCCAAGAGACGTGCTCGTATGCGTGCAGCGCATGGAAGCGCGCGGTGCCATCGAATCGGCACATCGGGTCAAACAAATTTGCGGGCAGGTCTTTCGATTCGCTGTTGCGACAGCGCTGACAGAGCGTGACGTGACAGCCGACCTTAGGGGCGCCCTCAGCACGGTTGCAAAACGAAATTACGCAGCTATTACTGAGCCGAAGCAAGCTGGAGAACTAATGCGTGCGATTTATGGTTATGGCGGCCATCCCTTCGCCGTTGCAGCCCTCAAGCTTTCCGCGTTGCTGTTCGTGCGGCCAGGCGAATTGCGCGCCGCTGAATGGGCAGAAATCGACCTTGAAGCCGCCGAATGGCGTATTGGCGGCGCCAAGATGAAGATGAGGTCAGATCACATCGTCCCGCTTTCGACGCAAGCCATCGACATATTGCGCGCGCTGGAACCGATGACCGGCCACGGAAAATTTGTCTTGCCGAGTATTCGCACCGACGACAGATGCATGAGCGAGAACACCGTTAACGCCGCCCTTCGCAGCATGGGCTACTCGAAAGATGTCATGACGGCCCATGGCTTCCGTGCGATGGCACGCACCATACTCGATGAGGTCCTGGAACAACGCGTTGACCTCATCGAACACCAGTTGGCCCACGCAGTCATCGACCCGAACGGCCGCGCTTACAATCGCACGGCACATCTGCCTGCACGGCGCCGCATGATGCAGTGTTGGGCAGACTACTTGGATAGGTTGCGAACGGATGTAGTCCCACGAATCTTTTCACGATCTAAACAGCAGCAAACCTAGCCAGCGGTTGCAATTAATCTTGCCGTCAATGGAAATATCATTAGCTTGGGGATCTGGCGCAGAAAAGGTTTAACCATGCGGGTTGGCGGGGTGTTCAATTTCCGCAAACTAGATATTGAACAAAAAATTTAGCCCCGGGAAAAGATCTTGAACAGACGTTTGCGGAAATCGTACGGCAGAGCTAAGCACAGGTACATCCACCACTGGTATCTCAACCAGGATGTCTCAAAACGCCCCATTGCGGACCTTAGCAAAAGCAGCAATTGTTCACTGCTTGCCATCCCACGGAGCTAGCATAAGCTTCAGCGCCTCGAGTTCATTAGAAAACTTTGTCGCCAATCCTGGATTGAAAAGTAGTTCTTTTACAAAGATAGCCTCGGCCTCATTTGAAAGCTTCCCCCGTCGTATGAGTTTGCGAACCGCGTGGTCAACGGACGCTGGCAAATGTACGTCCATGACACCGCGGCTAAGCATATGAGCAGTAATTGCAGTTTGTTGTTCGATAGTGTGTATCTCACGTAGCCAAGTGTCGACTTCCCGCGCAACCGCTCGAAGTGCCGTTAGTTTCCCTTCCTGTCGAAGCTGCGAAGCATATTCCTTTAGCCCTTCAATGACCTGGACCGGCCTCGATAATTCGCAATAGGCAAGTACCTTAGCCTCAAGTGATGCGAGGGTTTCTTGTTTGTCGCTGGTAGTCATCTAGGATTCAGGTTAGCGTAATGGTGAGCAGCAATTCATTCGATTGAAATAGGTACTTCTAGGCGATTTTTGAAGGTCCGCATCTGGCCGAACCCGGCCGGTCAGACGACCAACCATAGGTTGACAGTATATCAATCGGTTGGCAAGCTAGTGCCTTGGGCTGAACGGCTTAGTTCGGCCAAAAGCAGGCGTATAGGAGTGAACACTGTAACGTGCGTAAGAGTCCTCAAGGAAATATATGCACGCTGACCTTTTGTTGAGTATTCACGGCCCAATGGCCGCGAAACGGTTTGCAGTTGTACGCAAAACGCTGTGGATCATACTAGCGATCTTCATCGCTGTTGTTACCTATGCCGGACTCGCTTCTTGAACGTCCAGTATGGGGCGACAAGCGTCGGATACTCCAGGACCGACCGGGTACAATCGCCCAAAACTTGCCATTGCATTCTCGTAGGGTGGGCAGCCTCTGCCCACCGCGTGTCAGCATCCTGCAATAGTCCGCGTGGGCAAGGGCTGCCCACCCTACGAAGGACGGCTATGGGGCGCCTACCGCCAAGCTGACGTGACAATTAGCGCAAATCTGCTCGCTACAAGGTGATAGTCTAACCACCGTTGGCCGAGTCCGGCCAGAAGCGGTCGTTTGTTAAGCAAATCGCGTGAAGCATGTAGAACCGTATTGCTAATACACTAGGACGAGGCGGCTTTGCTTTTCCCGATGACGTTTCCCAAAAGAATTTGGGTAGCTTTGGGACGGGATGATGTGACCGTGCAGGGCTGACGATTGTTCGATGTGGATTTAGGCGTCAAACCGGAATTCGAAATTAACGTCAATCTGACTTCCACTTAACTTTAGAAGGTACGCGCACACTGTAATTCTTAAACCACAATGGAGAGCATTCATGGCACTTAAACCAGGACCAAAGCCGATAGCAAAATCAACAGGGAAGCCGGATCAGCGCCGCCGTGATAACAAAACCACACCAGGGAATACACCGTCCCTCAAACCTAGCAAATCTAGCAATCCCCCAAAAAGTAAATGACAGGGGGCTCGTTAAGTTGCCCTTCTAACCCGGCAGTCGAGCGGGCCTGCGCGAAATGCCGCGCAGGCCGCTCACTTCATTCGTTAGGCCCAATTCACGAGCTATTTCCATGGTAGACAACACTCCTGAGAATTATGTTAAATGGATCACCCCCCAACAGGGCGATTCCACATACTCGATTCTGAAGGCACACCTGCTTTTCGAAGAATTGTTGAACGCATATCTTATTCAAGTCTTGCCGCATTCATCTGCGTTAAAGGGGGCGCGCCTAACCTTTTCCCAAACGCTAGCTTTGGCACGCGCGAGCTCATCTCATTTGCTCCCCGATCATTGGATTTGGGCCGCGATCGGTAGCTTAAATAAGCTTCGTAATTCTTTGTCTCATGAAGTTAATCCAAAGGATCTTTCTGAAAAATCAAAGACCTACGTTGATCTTGTGCTGGCGAATTCTGGCAATCCTTTGCCGAAACCTTACGTCGATTCCGTGAAAGACTTTGTCCCTTCGAATGACTCTCCAAAGCATCTATATTCAGTCATCGATATGGTTACGATCAATCTCTACTACACAGCAGCGAAACAGCTTGGGTTTAAGTCATCAATTCCGCCAAATGAATAGACAAGAATGGCCGTTATCACCAGACCTAAAATTCCAGCGGACGCCTAACGGCGTCGCTGAACAACCACATTAGACATTTCAAGGACCGCTATGCAGACTCGAGCGAAATCGCTGACGAAGGTACTCGACGAACTCGCTGAGTTTGAGATTCCGTTGAATTCTTACTACGACGATGCCGAGCCGCAGGGCGTGATTGACAACATCCTCTCAGGAAAGATCAACAGTCTTCGCGCCTTCTGTCAGCTCCTCGGATGGGCAGAGCTCGTTGTGCACATGAAGGACATGACACCGCTTCGGGGTGATGCTGTTGAGGCACTGGACCTGATCCAAGCATTTGTTATTCCTGAGGCAAGACGATTCATCGAGGCGTCGGATATCGACACGCCAGAGAGCCCAACTCAATGGTTTTGGGATTTTGTGCACCCGAGAATCTGCGCACTAGCCAAGCCGAGATTCGAAGCAGGATTCTTCGGTGACGCGGTTGAGGCTTCCTTCAAGGAAGTGAATGATGCTGTCAGACGCATTCTTCGTGAGCTCGACGGCCGCGAACTAGATGGCGCGGGATTGATGACTACAGTATTCTCCCCGCAAAATCCGGTTATCCGCCTATCTGCCTTAGCATCCGAGACAGACCGGAACATTCAGCAGGGCTACATGCAGATCTTTGCGGGATCAATGACTGGCATCCGAAACCCAAAGGCACACGGCAACCTCAGTCCCGAACGGTCAAAAGCATTACATCTCATTAGTCTTGCAAGCTTGCTGATGCATAAGGTGGATGAGCGGCATGAGTAGCAATGCGCGCGCGATTACTTCGCTAACCAGTCGATCGAGCTGACTCGCGTCGGCAAGCCTCCGCTCGCGGCTCGGCTTCAACGTTGAACGACCTCCTTGACGAGCTGTGAACGTCCGCAACGGGGCGGAAGCCGACTGTCGCAATTTGTTTGGCTGCAACCTACCGTGAATGTCCTCGTCCTCGCCCTCTTTCGTGTTGTGAATCGCGTTCTATCAACGTCTTCGACTGTGAAGCAATTCGCAACGCTTGCGCGACCTGTTCGAGATAAACACCCGCCCTTTCAGCAACCTTTCCATGGCTGTTATGGAGTAGTACAAAAGGCTGCAAGTCGCTACTGGGAGGCTGAACGTTTCGAGTGGTAAATCCGGCCAGTCGCCCGAATCCGTCACGAGCACCTAACTCCATGGTGGAAGCAAAGTGCTTGGTAATTTCTGCGGCCATCACTTTGCGAACCTGTTCTGCCACCGGCCGGTCGGAAAGCTTAACCCATGCTTGAAAGTGCCCCTTAAACGACTCAAGCGTAGCAGCTGGCGTTAGGCCTTTGGCACCCATCGCCTTCAGCCCCGCGGGCGTCAAGCCGTCCACAAGCACTAGCCCATGTGCGCCATGTGGCCGAATGTACACATCGTGCCCTCGGGCGTTCATCCGTTTGAGCCAAGCGAGGCCATGCATCAATTCTGATTTGGTCCACTCTCGATGCTCTTCCTTGCTGCTCGCCGCGTGAGCAATGGCAACATTAAAGCGCTCTACACCGAGCGCCGCTATTTGCCTTTCGACGGCTTCGCGGGTGCGATCGCGGGCCGCAGGTACTCGGCCACCGCTTGCGCGTCCAACTGGTTCAATACGGTCGGTGGGCGCAGCCAGAGCCAAAATGCGCTCACAAGGACCGCTGTCACGCAGCCGGTCACCAGTGCTAACAGATAGTGGCCCAACTCCAGTCGTCGGCCCGCCACGTTTAGGCGATTCAATGTGTTTTCCGCCCGGTCCGCCGCGCTGTGGCACGCCTTCGCCGCGTTGAGTGCTTGCTGCATCAGCTGTTCGTTGTGCTGCCTCCCCTCTGACGAAATTGCGGTCAACGTCGTGCGCGTCTCGTCCGTCAATGCTGCCATCGCCTGTGCAAGCGGCTCCAAGATCGACGCCAGCTCTTCCGCGCTCGTTATCCTGGACTGATGCAGGGCCCCGATCTGGCGGCTCAATGTATCGAGATGATTCTCGTTCGTGGCAGCGGCTAACTGCCGCAAGGTCTCGGTCTTTTTCATAGCTCACTCCTCGTTTAGAAAGTCCCATGGGGCTGTACCCCTTGCCCAAATCGCTGCCCTTCATTAGGACGCCATCAAGCCGGTACGACAGGCCCGATAGCTTGGCGCCGTCAATCTGCGTGACTGGCACTACATCTACGCCGGCAGCGGACAGACGATTTACATATTCAGTAAAGCTGCAGCAGTCCTTGGCTGCGCCATCACAAAGCTGCTGCAGGCGCTGACGCGTCGATGGCACGCCAGTGCGCAGTCCTTCCTCAATCTCACCCTTCGTAGCTGCATGGCGCTGGGCCTCAATCGATGGCTGCACTGGTTGTAGTGCCAGCTCGCGTTCGAGCGCACGCATCAACGCTTCCTGGCGTCGGTAGTCATGGCTGTCGCTTGTGACCTGGCCGTCGAATTGAATGCGGTTGACCAGAAGGTGAACATGTTCGTGGTCGGTGTCATTGTGCCGCGTGCTGATGTACTGGTTGTCGTTCAAGGCCATGTGCTGCAAATAACGCCGGCCGACTTCCTTCCACTGATCGTCGCTAAGGTGCTCGCCAGGTGCGGCAGACAACGACACGTGCAGCACTGCCTTGTTCAGATTCGGGCGCAGCTTGCGGATCTCACCGAACTCTTTCGCCAGGTCACGCGGCGTGAGCCCTTCCATGTTTGTGTCGAGTACCTGTCCTTGTTCCTTGCTCAAGTCGTATTCGAGCGCGCCACGGAACCCCTTTCCCTTGATGGCTTTAGCGATCATCAGCGTCTCCAAGGCCCAGCAGCGCAAGACGCAACCGCTTGGTTTCGCGTGCAAGGCGAGTCAGCAACGCGTCCGCAACGGTGACGGGGCGTCCTTCATGGGCCAGTCGCGTGAGTTGGTTCAGGTTTGCGGACAACCTGGCCAGTGCAGCGTAGTGCTCCCGATTAATAGCAGCCACTGGCGGCGACGGTAGTCGGCGCGATAGCGCCGCTTCACGTAGCCATTGCGCCGGCGTCATGTGCATTTGCGCTGCCTTCTCGCGCAACGCACTGTATTCGCTGGGAGAAACACGCACGCCAATTGTCGTCGTGCGCACGGCTGCCGGGTCGCCCTTCGGGCGCCCGCCGTTGGCTTTGCGCGGCGTAACTTCGCTAGTCATGACACGGGCTCAGGCTGTGGCGTGATCGGATTTGGTGAGCGCAGCGAACTTGGGTGCGAGCAAGCAAAGCGGGCTCGTCGGCCCCGCAGGGCAAGCCGTTTGAGCGAAGCGAAAACATGGCTTGCTCCTAACCGGCTGCTCATCGTGTACTACTGTAATCGGACTGCACCTGGTACAGATGAGCAGCATCAAGCGGCGTTATCAATTCCACAACGGCAAATTACCTGCTGACAGCCACTAGCGTTGCCGACAAATCATATGGGGATTCTAGCCACGATCTACATCGGAGCCGGTTTCAACAGACATCGAAAACCGCCAATGCAGGATCTTGTCGCGCATTCCTTTCCCCTGTTGCCGCAGCCTTGAACCGCATTCGTTGCGTTCATCGACAACCAGGTAAAGGCCTAGGTGCGCACGAACGCCAGCAAGGGCCCGTAGTCTCGACGGTCAGCGGCTTGCAAAGCGGCGATATACGCAGTGCGCGTTGCCGAAGCATTTACAAGATTGATCCGGCCCCACGAAAACGGGGCGGCTCCGCACGAGCGCAGGAACGCGTCTGTAAAAAGTCGAGCATGTCGGCCATTTCCGTTGGGGAATGGATGAATCAGAACCAATCGATGATGGAGCCGCGCAGCCTGTTCGTCAGTCGAATAGGTGTTGAACTCGCGCCAGCATTTAACGTCGTCAAGCAAGTCACGCAAATTGACGCTGATCTGCGCAGGATCAACACCGATCGACTTTTCCGTCTTCCGGAACTGGCCGGCCCACTTCCAGGTTTTGTCAAACATTCGCTTGTGCAATCGGCGTACGTACGCTTCACTCAGCAGCTGTTTATCAATGCGCTTTTCCGACCACTCCTGTGCCGCCGAAATATTGGCTTGCTCGAATTCATCTAGCTCGCGCTTGAGCGTAATGTGCCTTGGTATCAAACCCTCGACTTCGTCCGGGTCCATCGGAGTAGCCCCCGGCGCGTGCCCTGGACCAACTACTCCCATAGCTGCTTCCAGTTTGCATCTAGTAACTTCGCCTGGGCCTTCACGACCTCATGCTGGTCCACCTGGTCGGTTGGCGCCTGGTCCTCCAAGCGCATCGTATGCAGAACGCGTGAAACACGATCACGCGCGATGGCCTCGGCTCGTTTTTCCACACGGTTAGAGAGCGGCGCCCGCGGCACCAGCACGTATTGCAGATCGCAATCAAGTGCGTCAGCGGCCTTTCGAAGCGAGCGCAATGTGATGCGGTCGTCTGCTTCCGATTTTTCCAGTGTCGCGAGCGTGCTTTGACTGACGCCGACACGCTCGGCAAGCTGACGGGTTGTCATGCCAAGAGCAGATCGGATTGCCTGAATCCAGCCACTGGCGGGACGTGCCGGCACAGTTGCCTGGCTGATTGCACGTTCAATTTGGCTAAGCCTGAGTCTTTGGGTGTCCATTTGATCGCCTATAGTCGATAAATTATCATCTATATGATCGATTATAGGCGATAAATTTTGAATGTCAATATCGCTTATAAACGATCAGTACAAACAATATTGATCGCTTATATTAGATCGCAACTCATCGATAGCAAATGACGCCAAATGTCTCGCAACTCCCTAGATCACTTGCGTTTACGCAAACGGTGCATGATTTGCAGAGCTGATTTAACTTGATTTTACTCGGCTGTGTTGCCCATCAAGACTCGAGCGCTGCTTCAAGCGAGAATGGAAATTGCAATATACACAACAAAAATTCCAGCGAGTTTTCAAATGACCAATTCTAGAAGCAATGTGGGCACGACACAGCAGCGCGTGCCAATGCTATATCGGATTTCAAGCGTGATGGCGTTGCTTGAAGTATCGCATGCAACGATCTATCGCATGGTCGCCCGTGGCGAGTTAGACCTGGTGAAACTCAGCCTGCGCTCAAGCCGGATCACATCTGAAAGTGTCGCGCGCGTGCTTGAAGGTCGAACCCGAAGGGACTAAACTGGATTTGAAATTTGAAGGCATCGGAGCCGAACCTGTAGCAGATTGAACCGTGGCGGTATATTTGGCGGTACTTCAGTCCAAGTGGTTTCAAATTTCACGTTCTGTCATAGGGGCGCAAATCGAATTCGATTCCGGCTCCGGGCACCATTGAAAATGCACTGTTATCGGTGCATTTTTCTTTTGGAATCAAGGTGCGAGCTCCATTCGATGCGCTCCGCCAGATTGAAGAACTTGGGATGGTCTAAACCGGGGCAAGCAAGGCTCGCCGATGCCAAGCTCAGGGCTTGGCCAGGTTAAATAGTGTGATTTGCAGGCCGGCCAGGGAAAAGAACATGGTGACCCAGTCGGCAAAGTACCATTTGAGCATGTCGCTACTCATTTTCCCAGTTTAGTCTCCAGGTCAGCTCTCAACTTTTCCAAGTCAGCCTTGGTGGCGAGTGTCGGCAAAACATCGTCCAGACGCTGCTCGATGGCGCGAACCGCCAGCTTCAGATCGGCGACGTCGTGCTCTACGGTATCCATGCGCGTATTCATCATCAAATATTCTTCGCGCCCCGGCGAGGTGACAACCGGCACGCACAAAACGGACAAAAAAATCCCGCACGCCTTGCGGAGTGCGGGCAAATACCGAGAGAGACGTCCAAGTCCGACCGGTGATGCTGCTCTGCGTTACCGGTCAATTCAATATAGTTGACTACGCACACTTTGTTGGTTCGGTAACGAACGGATGACATCGTTTTTCCAGCGCATCCTACTTCCAGCGTTAAAGCGCGCCAATTTCGGACGCATTCGACCTGAACCAAACCATAAAAGGATTCCCTGATGAAAACCGCTCTGATCTTCCTCGCCTTCAGCTCCACCCTCGCCCTGGCCGGCTGCCAACGTGAAGTCGTCGTTCCGGTTGCCACGCCGGTCGCCGTGCCTGTCGCAGTGCCAGGCCCTGAAGGCGCACCGGGCGCACCGGGCGCACAAGGTGAACCTGGTGCCGACGGCAAGAAAGAGACCGTCATCGTCGCTCCTGGCACCCCAGGTCCTGCCGGCGCCCCTGGCGTTGATGGCGCTACCGGTCCTGAAGGTGCCAAAGGCGACAAGGGCCGCCCCGGCGACACGCTGATCGTCGTGCCACCGAAAAACTAGTGGACCGCAACAGTGGAATGCGCAGTGAAGGACGCGCCGGCATGTGCAGGGCAAGGCGCAACGCGCAGCGATAGTAGTTACTATCGCGAGCATTTGCAACGCGGTCATGCGATTTGCCGGCGTGGCAGGCACTCTGCATTTTACTGTTACGTTTCCCTAATAGCCAACGCCCCGCGCCGCGGGGCTCCTAGGAGCACATCATGAACACAATTATCAACCTCATCGTCTACCTGGTCGTGTTCGGCCTGGTCTGGTGGCTGGTCGGCATGCTGCCGCTGCCGGCGCCGGTGGCGCAAATCGTCAACATCCTGTTCATCATCCTGTTGATCGTGGTGGTCCTGTCCGCAGTGGGCATCTTGCCGGACCGGTATTTCCCGCGAATTCGCTGAGCTTGCCCCGCAAATTTCGCTAACGTCGAATCAACTGTTTTACCGCAAACATTGCGTTGCACATTGAATCGTGCGCCCTCCTCGGCCACCTAGAATCATTTCTGTCAGGGTCACTCCCGGCAGCAAACATCATCGGCTTGCAGGATGAGGCGTTCGTAATCGCGACGTGACGCGAGGAGACACTAGCGAGGTAAGATCATGGATACTAAAATAGTTGAGCCCATCGGCAGCAACGCGGAGCTGGCGATGTCCGAGATGCCAGTGGAGCACGAGCTGGTACCGAAGTCCGGCAAGGGTGACGTCGGCGCCGCCATTTTCGGCCCTGGCGCCACCGCGTTTTCGACCTTCTACACATGGCGCGCCAACGGCGTGTTCCGCAACGTGCGCTTTACCAATTCGCGCGTCAACGCCAATTCGCGCGTACACGTCAATATCAGCGAGTTCTCGACCGATGCCCAGCACCGCTTCATCGGCGCGGCCCGCATGGGCGTCTACAATATCGCACCCTTCAATGGCGGCTTCAACGCCTGGGTCGAAATTTCATGGGGCAGCCCGCTGAACGTGCGTTTTGACGTGGTGGTCGATCCTTGAAACTGCACTACCTGCCGATTAATCGGCCTGTTCACCGCACACGACCTGCCTTGCTGCCCGGCTTGGCGGGTTTTCCCTTTTTTGGCCGGATGCGCCTGGGCTATAATCGCGCCCATGCGCCCACTGATCCATGCCCTGTTCGACCCCGCCACCTGCACTTTTACCTATGTGGTGTATGAAGCGCCCGGCTCTGCCTGCGCCATTATCGATTCTGTCCTCGACTACGATCCCAAGTCCGGCCGCACGTCGACCAGCTCGGCCGACAAGGTGGCCGCCTTTGTGCGCGCCAACGCTCTGACCGTGCAATGGCTGCTTGAGACCCATGCCCATGCCGACCACCTGTCGGCGGCGCCCTACCTGCAGCAGCAGCTGGGCGGCGAAATCGGCATCGGCGCGGCCATCTGCAAAGTGCAGCATGCGTTCGCCGCGATCTTCAACCGCAAGGACGCGGCACAGGACGGATCGCAGTTCGGCCACCTGTTTCAGCCGGACGAGCATTTCAAGATCGGCCAGCTCGATGCGGTGGCAATGCATGTGCCGGGACATACGCCGGCCGACCTGGCTTACCGGGTTGGCGATGCGGTGTTCATTGGCGATACGATGTTCATGCCGGATGTCGGTTCGGCACGCTGCGATTTCCCGGGCGGCTGCGCGACGGATTTGTACCAGTCGGTCCAGCGCCTGCTAAGCCTGGCGCCAGAGACGCGTCTGTGCATGTGCCACGACTATCCGCCGAACGGGCGCGAACCGCGCTGGCAGAGCACGGTGGCTGAGCAGCGCAGCGGCAATATCCATCTGCATGAAGGGGTGTCGGAGGCGGACTTCGTCGCCATGCGCAAGAAGCGCGATGCGACGCTGGAGATGCCGACGCTGATTTTGCCGGCGATTCAGGTCAATATCAATGCCGGGCATTTTCCTGAGCCGGAAGACAATGGCGTGCGCTATTTGAAGATTCCGTTGAACGCGGTGTAGCCGGCGACGGTGGGCATGTCGCCGCACAAACTTCCGTGCGACGACCGGTGCCCACCCTCCGAACTGTGTAGCCAGCAATGGTTGGCACGCAGTGGTGGAGCAGGGAATTCGTGAGGCCCCGCCTCACGCCTGCGTAACGGTCCGACCTTGCAAGGCCGGACTCCTTTCCACCCTACGGGACGGCCATGCGTGGCCGGTTCCCGATTCACCCAGATTTACTTGGCGGCGGGCGGGGTGCGGCCCAGCGACTTGTCCATATTCGCCAGGTACCAGGTCATCGTGCCCATTACTGCAGTCAGGCGGCGCAGGTTGTCCGGCTCGACCTTGTCGAGCGTGTCGGCCGGCGTGTGGTGGTAGTGGAAGTAGGTCGAGGTGTCGACCAGCGGCGTAAACAGCGGCACGCCCTGCTCTTCCAGGCCGCCAAGGTCGCCGGTGGCCAGGATGTCCTGGCGGCGGATGACGCCTGCATCGACCGGCGCCAGCGCCACGCCCAGCGGCGCCAGCAGCTTGAAGGTCGCCGCCGGCACGCTGGTGGTGATGCCCATCGGACGGCCAGCGCCATTGTCGCTTTCGATCGCGGCAAACTGCTTTTCCATCTTGCCCTTGTGCGCCGCCTCGTAAGTGTCGCCGCCGCGTCCGCCATTTTCCTCGTTCATCCAGGCGATGACGCGGATTGTGCGGCGCGGCTTCAGGTTCAATTTCTTGAGGGTTTCGACGACGCTCATCGCGGCGACTACGCCGGCGCCATCGTCATGTGCGCCCGTGCCAAGGTCCCACGAATCGAGGTGACCGGAAACGATGACGACTTCGTCCGCCTTGTCGGTGCCAGGCCAGTCGGCGATGACGTTGAAGCTGTCCGCATCGGGCAAGGTTTTCGGCGTCATCGTCAGGTGCATCGTGACCGGGCCGCGCACCGCCAGGCGCTTGATCAGCAAGGCGTCTTCGACCGTCACGGCGGCGGCAGGAATGCGCGCGCCATCGACCAGGCCGGTCACGCCGGTGTGCGGGATGCGGAAGTTGGCGCCGCCAATCGAGCGCACCAGCACCGCTGCCGCGCCCAGGCTGGCCGCTTTGGGCGGGCCGGCAAAGCGCACGGCGGAGCCGCGCCCATAGGCCGGTCCGGCCAGGCCGCGGTCGGCCATGGCCTGGTCGAACGGGACATCGATCAGCACGATGCGGCCCTTGACGTCGGCGGCGCGCGCCGTCAGTTCGTCCATGCTGCCCACGACAATCACCTGGGCCTTCAGGCCGGCGTCCGGCGTCGCGCCCGAGCCACCCAGTGCGGTCAGGACGATCTTTTGCGTCACGCCATTCGGCTTGCCGCTGTAGTCGACCAGTTCGGCTTTTTCCTCGCCGCGCACCCAGTGCGGCACCTTGACCGGCTGCAGCGTCACCGTCGCGCCCAGTTTGCGCATGGCGTCGGCCACCTGCGTCACGGCGGCGGCAGCGCCGTTTGACCCGGACAGGCGCGGGCCGATCAGGTCGGTCATGTCGGCCAGCCGCTCATAGGCCCAGTCGCTCTTCATCGCGGTGTCGCGGATGCTGGCGAGGGTGGCCGGGTCGTTTCCGGCGGCGCTGGCAACGCCACTGCCGATCAGGCAGGCGGCGAGGGCAAGTCGTACAGGCAATTTCATACGGGTCCTTAAATATTCGGTTTGCGTAATTCCAAGGCCCCAAACAATAGCGCATTTGTAAATGTTTTGCTGGACTCGTTGATCACTTAACGAAAATTTAGGGTTGCGCCGCCCACCGCCCGCGCAGCTGTATTGACGGCGTCAGGCGGCCACCAGCCGCAGCCGCGTGATTTCGGACGGCGCGCCGAAGCGCTTGGGCGGGCCCCAGTAGCCGGTGCCGCGACTGGTGTACACCCACAGGCCGCGCAGCCGGTGCAGCCCGGCCGTGTACGGCTGCTGCAGC
The DNA here is from genome assembly GCA_965233055.1 of uncultured bacterium. GTDB lineage: Bacteria > Pseudomonadota > Gammaproteobacteria > Burkholderiales > Burkholderiaceae_D > Telluria_A. The sequence continues at coordinate 12,525 of CBDDRJ010000009.1, read as the reverse complement.
GGGACAAACAGGTTCCAGGGGAAGAACTGGCCGCCGTGGGTGTGACCGGACAGCTGCAGGGCGAAGCCGGCGTCGGCGGCCGCTCCGGCGCTGCGCGGCTGGTGGGCCAGCAGGATGCGCACCGCCAGCCCTTCCGGTGCGCCGGCGCCGGCACCGTGCGGGTCGCTGCGGTGCGACTCATCGAAATGGTGGGCCGAGTAGTCGGCCACGCCGGCGATCATGAAGCTGACGCCGTCGCGTTCGTGCAGCACGTGCTCGTTCATCAGCACGGTCAGGCCGAGGCGGCGGAACTCGGCAATCCATTGCTCGGCACCGGAATAGTATTCGTGGTTGCCGGTGACGAGGAACTTGCCGTCCCTGGCCTGCAGGCGCGCCAGCGGCGCTGTGTGGTCAGACAGCCGCTGGACGCTGCCGTCGACCACGTCGCCGGTCACGGCAATCGCATCGGGCAGCAGGCTGTTGACGCGGTCGACGATGGCGTCGAGGTAGCGCCGCTTGATGGTGGGGCCGACGTGGATGTCGGAGATCTGCACGATCGTGTAGCCGGCCAGTTGCAGTGGCAGGCCGGCGATCGGTACGTCGACGTCGACCACGCTGGCCACCCGGCGCGCATTGACCAGGCCAACCAGCGTCACCACAACGGACAGCAAGGGCACGACCTGGGCGCTGTGGCGCACCAGCGCGTCGCTGGCCCAGCCGCCGGCCGATAGCAGCAGCAGCGCGAGGTCGCGCAGCAGCGTCAGGATCAGCACCGACGAGAACAGGCCCATCGCCAGGAAGCCGGCCCAGGCCAGGTGGTCGGCCCAGCGGAAGCGGTGCAGGCCGTGGGCCAGCAGGCTGGCAGGCAGCAGCACCATCGACAGCAGCAAGGCGCCAATGGCGGCAGCCAGCGCGCCCGCACCCAGTTCCATTGCCGGCAGCAGGCGCATGCCAATATACAGGTGCAGCAGGCCCAGCAAGGTGAGGATGGTGAGGATGACGCGGCTTGGGGGCATGCTGTTCCTATGGACTTGGGAAAATATTGCATTTTTCCACTATGATGCGTGTTCGACCATCGTGGAAGCTGCCTATGTTAAAGGGAACCAATTGCACAGTCAGGCATGTACTGGCATCGGACTTGAATTCTTTCTTGCCGCTATTTAATGACTTATCGACCCGCACCGAATTCTTCTCCCACCTGTTCCAGTCGCCGGAGGCGATGCGCAAGGAATTTGCGCTTAATCACTTCGCCACTGAGGACCGGGAGCTGTATGTGATCGAGGCGCATGACGGTAAGCTGGTGGGCATTATCAGCCATTTCAAGAGCCGCACGCCAATCAGCCGCGAAATCGGTTACCGCATGTTCGGCGCCGCCCATTCGGGGCGCGGCTATATGACAGAGGCGACGCGCCTGCTGTGCGCCTATTTGTTCCGCAACTTCACGTATAACCGGCTCGAGCTGCTGATGGACCCGGACAATATCGGCTCGGAGCGAATCGCGCAAAAGAACGGCTTCGTCTATGAAGGTACGGCGCGCGGCGGCTTCTTCGTCAATGGCGCCATCCGCAACACCAAGGTCTACAGCCTGCTGCGGGCCGAGTGGGAAGCATCCCTGCTGAAGTAGTTTCTATTTGTAAGCAAGCGCGGCACTTTGTAAGCGACTGTATAAGGCGTGGCTTTCCCCGGCCGCGCCGCTATAGTGAAGTCATGCGGCGCCTGGCCGCGGCACAAAGGAAACGCCATGTTGAATATCAAACGCTTTGGACTCATGATCTTGGTGGCCGGCACCATCGCCACCCCTGCCCTGGCCGATGATCGTGCAGTCAATACGATCGCCGGCGCCGCGCTCGGCGCCGCCATTGGCAACCATAGTGGCGGGCGCGACGGCGCCATCATCGGCGGCGTCATCGGTGCAGCCATCGGCAACAGCGTGAACACGCGCGACAACCGCTACTCCGGCGGCGACTATTACCAGGCGCCGCGCCACGTCACCTACGTGGAGCCCGGCTACCATGTCGCCTACGCGCAACCAGCCCCCGTCTACTACACGCCGGCTCCTGTCTATTACGCGCCGCCCCAACGCTACTACGCGCCAGCGGTCGTCTATTACAGCTCGGGCTACCCGCAACATCGCGGCCACGGCCGCGGACACGGTCGCGGCCACGGCAATGGCCACGGATACGGCCACCGCTAACGGATACTGCCACTGCCAACAAGGCTGTCGCTTCGGTTTAACACGGTGCGCAAGGCCGCGCCCCCCGCGGCTCACCGTTAAAGGCACTCACTGATCTCCCGGTGAGTGCCTTTTTTTTCGCCTCCCCCCGCTTGTTCCCGCTGACAGCCGCTTGCTACACCAACCACGGGGGACACCATGCTTGAATCAGGCACCATCATCACACTGGAGCTGGGCCAATACCGGCTTGAAGCGCCGCTGGCGCAATCGGCATACGGCGTCGTGTGGCGCGCCCGCGGTCCGCAAGGCAGCGTGGCGCTCAAACTGGTCAACCAGGCATCAATGGAGCGGGCCGACCCATCGTTGCGCGACTGCTGGGTCACCAGCGCCCGCAATGAAATCGCCTTCCTCGAATCGCTCGAGGCGTGGGACGAGCGCCACATCGTGCGCCTGCAAGACAGCGGCAGCCACCTGGGCATGCCGGTGATGGCGCTCGAACTGATGAACGGCGACCTCGGCAAGTATATGGCGGCGGTGCGCAACAGCGGCGACGCAATCGAATTGACACTGGTGCTGGACTGGATCGGCCAGATCAACCAGGCGCTGGCCAAGGTGCACCAGTACGGCTGGCGCTACCTCGACCTGAAACCGGCCAATGTGCTGCTGGACCAGCAGCAGCGCCAGGTCAAGCTGGCCGATTTCGGCACCAACCGCCTGCTGGCCGACCTCAAGGCGCACAGCTTTGCCGGCACGCCCAACTGGCAGGCGCCCGAGCAGTTCTTCCCCAGCCAGGGCCAGCGCTTCGACACCGATGCCCGCACCGATTACTTTGCGCTGGGCGCGATGTTCTACTACCTGGTCACGGGTGGCCTGCCGCTGCGCTTTTGCAGCGACTGCGGCAAGGCCTGGCGCGAGCACCAGGGCGACAGCGCCGAGGTCCTGCGCCGCCGCTATTCGGGCGCGATGCCGCCGACGCTGCGGGCCGACGAAGCAGCCCTGTTCGTGCACCGCATCGACCAGCAGGCGGGCATCGGAGGCGATCCGACCTGGGGCCCGGCTGGCGCCATCGCAGGCAGCGGCAGCAGCGAAGCGCTGACCTTGCTGTGCGCGCTGCTCAGTGCCGAGCGCGCCATGCGCCCGCGCCATGCACTGCAGATCAGCCGGATGATCACCGACATCCGCACCGCCATGTCACCCAAGGCAGTATCGACCATGCACAGCGTCGCCGGCCAGCGTCATATGGGCGGGCAGCGGAGCGCAGCGTGATGCGCCTGCTGGCGGCAGGCGCCTTGCTGGTGTTATGCGCGCTGCAGATGCTCAGCGTGCTGCGCGCGCCGGCGGCGTGGTCGCCCGCCAGCATCGCCGTTGCGCTGGCCGCCGGCCAATCGGTTACGCTCGGCGAGCTCGAACTGGCGGCACCGCAGGCCGACCGGCGCCATCTGGTGCTGGGCCGCAGCAGTGACGGGCGCTGGTGGGCCGCCAACGCCAGCACGACGCGCCAGGTGCTGCTGCAAAGTGGCGCCCTTGAGCAGCGCATCGGCAGCACGGCATTGCGCGACGGCCAGCAACTGCGCATCGGCGCCACCAGGTTTGACGTCAGCCAGACCGGCGACACCGGTCTCACCCTGTCGGGCGCCTCCCACACCTGGCGCTACGACGGTGCCACCTTGTGGCGCGACGGCCGCGCACTGCCTCCCTGCCCCGACACGCGCCTGCCCGGGCGGCTGGCAGCCGGCTGGAACCGCATCGCCCCGCATGCGCTGACGGTCGCGCGGCCGATGCGTTTTGGCGGCAACCTGCAGTGCGACAACCGTCTCGGCCTGGCCGACATCGATCCAGGCAGCGCGAGCATCGCCCGCAGCAAAGGGCGCCTGCTGCTGGCTGCCGGCACCATGGATGCCGACGCCACGCTCTTGCTGGTTGACGGTGCCGACCTGGCGGCGGCGCGCCAGTCGCTCGACGGCGTCACCCATATCGGTGTCGGCCGCACGCGGTTTGCCTTGCAGGTCGAGGGCGGACGTGCCGTGCTGAGGCCACTGCGCAACGTCACGCTGCTGGCCGAGCCGACGCGCCAGTTGCCGCCGCAGGTGAGCTGGAGCTGGCAGCAGCGCGCAGCATGGGCGCCACCGGCCGGCGCGCCCGTCATCGCCGCTGTCGCGCTGGCGGGCTTGCTGGCCTGCGTGGCTGCGCTCGCATGGCAGCATGGCCGCTGGCCATTCACCCGAACCGTCAACTGGCGCCAGCGCCTGGCACTGGCTGCCAGCATGGCGGTGCTGCTCGCCGGCCTGTGCTTCCTGCTGCTGCAGCGCTCCGGCAATGCGCCCGGTGCCGGCCTGTCTGTCGTGCTGGCTGCCTGCGCGCTGGGCTGCTGCCTGCTGCAGCCAGGACGCCTCAATGCGGCGACCAGCGCGGCATTGGTGCTGCTGGCGGCCGGCATGCTGTCGCAGCTTGAGCTCGGACTGGGCAGCGCTGACTCTTCGGTGCTGCGCCACTTCCAGAAGACTGCCGCCCTGCTTGCCATCGGCATGGGCGCGGCGTGCGCGCTGAGCCTGTGGCTGGCCGGCCGCACCAGCGTCATGCCGCAGACCCGGCTCGAATGGCTGCTGGCCGGCCTGGCCGCGCTGGCGATGGTGGCACTGCTGCTGCAAGTGCTGTTTGGCGACGAGACGGGCGTGTTCGACCTGCAGCCGGTGGAATTCGCAAAGCTGGCCCTGACTGCGCTCACTGCCCATTGCATCGCCGTCGGCCTGGGCTGGCGCGGCGCCGCGCCTGACATCGCGGGCAAGGCGATGCGCTGGTTCCGGCTGGCGGCGCCCGCGCTGCTGTTCCTCGCCCTGCTCGGCCTGGCACTGGTGCAGGTGGACGACTACTCGCCGCTGATCCTGCTGCTGGTATGGGGCATGGCGATGACGATGGCCTATGCCGTGGCGGCCCGCAAGCTGCTGCTGGGCGCGGCGCTGGCAGCCATCGCCTGCTGCTTCGTGGGCGCCATCGGCTACGCCCACCTGGTCGGCAGCGCAGGCTTTGCCGACTGGGGATTCTACGGTGACCGCGTGCTGGCCTGGCTCGACCCGGCCAGCCACCCCCACACCGGCCAGCAATTGCTGCTGGGCGCCCGCGCCGTGGCCGAGGGCGCATGGTGGGGCGTCGACGGACGCCTCGGACTGGCCAGCCTCGGCCAGGCAGCCGGCAACGTGCTGCAGGTGCCGGCGGTACAGGACGACTTTGCCCCGTCCTTCTTCCTGAACCGGCATGGCCTGGTGGCGGCGCTGGCGCTGTGGCTGGTGCAAAGCGCCTTCCTCGCCGGCCTGCTGGCGCAGGCGGCGCAATCGTATGCGGCCAGCCTGCAGGCGCGCGACTATCAAAAGGCGTGGTTCGGCCGCTTCCGCTGCTTTGCTCTGTGTGGCGGCGCCGCCTTTGTGCTGGGCCACCTGCTGCTGTCGTGGGGCACCAACCTGGCGATCTTCCCCATCATGGGCCAGCCGATGAGCTTCCTGTCGGCCGGCGGCAGCCACCTGCTGTTTTTCATCTGCCCCCTGCTAGCACTGTGTGCGATCTTGCCCCACTCTCTGGAGGAGAAACCATCATGCCAGTCTACGTACAGCACGAAGTATTAGCCAAAGTCGGCGACGTATTCAACGCCGACGCCCTGTGGCAGGCTCCCGGCCTGGCCCTGTTTTCACGCAGGCCGCTGCTGCGCGACCTGCTCGAGCGCAGCCCGCGCGAACACCGCGGCCGCTCGGCCATCCGCTGCTTTTCGCATGTAACGCTGATGCTGCCGCAGGACGAGGTCGATGACGACCGCCACCTGTCGCGCGGCGCCCGCGCCCGCGACCTGGCCCAATCGCTGGCGGCCCTGCACCAGAAGGACTTTGGCGATTTGCTGGGCAGCGACCAGGTGCGCTACGACGTCGTCGGCGCGCCGTCGATCAGCCCAGGACAGGTCGAAGTCAAATTTGGCCACGCCGTCTACCTGCCGGCCCCGAACGAAAAAATTCTCTACCACCTGAGCACCTCGCGCGACAGCGCGATCTGGAATCCGGTGTGCCCGATCTACCCGGAACAGCGCCTGGCCCTGGTCGGCGGCAGCGCCGACACCGTGTCGCACGTCACGCCCGACTGGCCGTTCGGCCCCGACAGCGCCATCCTGGTCATCAACGACGGACCCGATGCGCCGCTGGAAGTGCAGATGCGCCCGAAGGAAGGGTTCCACTGCAGTTTCGATCCGCTGGCCGGCTACTTCACGATCCGCTCGACGCGCGATGCAGGAACCCGCCTGCTGCTGAAGGTGACGCGGGTGTCGAATGCATCGACCAAACCAGGCGCCCTGTGGAAGTCGCGCAGCGCGCCAAGCCAGCCAGAACAGACGGCCGCACCGCAGGCGCCGCTCGCGCTGGCACCAGCAGCGCCAATGACGGCAATGACGGCAACGCCGGCCGGCCTGGCAGCGGCGGCGAGCGAGAACGACGCGACCTACGCACCGTTGGCGCAGCGCCGCATGTCGCTGGTGGCATTGGCCCTGCCACGCCTGTCGCGCTACCGCGAAACCGGCGCCCGCTCGATGCAGCTGGGGCTCGACCGCAACCTTGGCCTGGCCACCTGCGTCGAGGACGAGATCATCAGTTTCGCCGTCGACAGCGGCGACCAGCTGTATGCCGCCACCAAGGCCGGCCGCCAGCGCATCAGTGCGCCGTCGGTGTTCACGCCGGTCGAAGGCCGCCCGATCAAGCTGCTGCCGGTGGCCGGCGAAATGGCCGAGCGCTACTGCGCCACCCTGTGCCTGCCGCAGCCGGTCAGCATGGCCGTGGCCGGCGACGTGCGCTTTGTGTTCGGGCGCGCCGCACCGGTACTGGCTGCCCTGCGCGTGCTCGATGCGCCGCGCCACCTCAAGTGCAGCGACGGCAGTCCCACCAGCGCCGACCGGATCGGCCTGTCGCGCAATGCGTTCAGCTTTGAAGCGGTGCGCGAGGGCCTGAAGGTCAAGCGCCTGTCGGCGACCCAGGCCCTGTTCCACCTCGACGAGCAGCTGCAGTTCGTCGGCAGCATCAGCGCCGCGCAAAACGACGAACCCTATCTGCTGCCGCCAGGCCACCACATCGTCGCCGGCCACTACGTGCTGCGCTTTGACGCCTGAGGAGATGCCATGCCAACCATGCCAACCTTGACCATTCTCGCCTACCTCGGCGCGCTGGCCGCCACCTTGCTGATCGCTGCCGTGCTGACCCCGGCCAACTGGTGGAAGCGCCCCAATCTGCTGGCGGCCTGCGTGCTGGCCGGCGGCACCTGGGGCCTGGGCGGCCTTGCTCTGCAATGGCTGGCCGCCAGCCCGGCGCGCGCTGCGGCGCCGGCCGCCGTCACGCTGCCGCCGGCGCAAGGCACGGGGCACTTCGTGGTCCACCATGACCTGAATCTGCGCCAGGCCGCCTCGACGGCGTCGCCCCGGCTGGCCGTGGTGCCGGTCGGCGCCATCGTGACGGCGACCGGCCTGCGCAATGGCGACTGGTGGCAAGTCAGCGCCAAGGTCGGCCAGGTCCGCCTGACCGGCTGGACCAGCAGTCTGTGGCTGCGCCGCGCCAACGAGTCGGGCCACTGATATCAGCATGGAAGACTCTTGCCCATTCGAAAGGCAAAGGAGGTAAAAGGCCCGTCTAATCGGCGTTTTGACGGTGGGCCGGGTAGGCTATTGTTCGACAATTGCCACCATTGCGACTCCAAACTTGTATGACGTCTGTGCTCGACAGCCTTCAGTTCGGCCCTCACTATGACGTAGCGGCGCGTACCTGCGCCAGTGCCGACCCCAGGCTGCGCCCGGAGAACCAGGACAACTACCTGCTGATCGACGGCAGCGGCCGCGCCGTGTTCCGCCAGGACCAGCAGGAACAGTGGCGCCAGCTGCAAGGCTGGCCGGCCGGTCACCTGCGCCTGGCCATCCTGGACGGCATGGGCGGCCACGGCCAGGGGCGCCAGGCCACCGAAGCCGTGGTGGCCGGGCTGATGGCCATTCCCGCCTGCGCTTCGCTGGGAGAACTGTCGGGTCACCTCGATTGGCTGCACGCCGATCTGCAGCGCCATTTTTCAAACGGCGCCGGCACGGCCGGCAAGCGCCCCGGCACCACCCTGACCATGCTCGAATTGCGCCCCGGCCTGGCGCCGCTGCTGTACCACGTGGGCGATTCGCGCCTGTACGAGATCGCGCCGGAGTCGCTGCGCCCGCTGACGGTCGACCATGTGCCGGCCACCACCCATGCGATGACGGGCCTGCTCGACGAGCGCGAATGGTGGCAGCAGGTCCACGGCGAGCACCGCTCGCAGATCGCGCAGGCCTTCATCCTCGGCAATGCCTTCGGCGACGGCAATGTGCTCAGCGATCCGCTGTTCGAACTCAACGCCGTCAACCTGCCGCCCTTCCTGTTCACGCTGGGCGACCGCCGCGCACTGGAGCTGCGCCCCGGCTACACCTATCTGCTGGCGACCGACGGCTTTTGGGCCTGCACCGACCCGTTCGACTGGGTCGGGCGCTGGCCCGAACTGCTGACCGGAACGGGCTGTAGCGCGCGCGCCGCGCTCGACGCCCTGTTCGATGAAATCATGATTGCGCCGCCACCCGGATTGCATACCGACAACTTAACCGCGATTGCATTGCGCCATCGCTAAAATGCATTAACAAAATGAAATAAGTGTTGCAATTTAGCCTTTTGTTCCACTCAAGATATATTAAATCGCGTAAGCTCTTGTAAATCAGAACGGCCACGATTGCCATGAAAAGATGCAGTCACCCCCAGCACCCGCATTGCACTTTGTGGGTCATGGAGGGCGAAACCACTTGCGCCAGCGGCCATGAACAAGCCGCAGCCGAGCCGACCAGTTTCGACTTGCTCGGTGCGTTGCGCCATGCCGGCGCAGCGGGCGCATCTGCGCCTTTGGCCGGCGCCGCGCCGGCCGCGCCCGACTCCGGCGCCGACCCTTACCTGCACATCAGCGGCTTTGACCCGCGCGCGGCTGGCGGGCGCCAGAGCATCAAGCTCGAACTGCGCGGCATGCCAGCGCACACCAGCACCCAGCTGACCATGCATCTGCAATCGGCCCTGATTCCGAACGGCGCCTCTCGCCATTCCTTCGTGCGCAGCCTGCGCGGCCAATGGCGCCCGTTGTTCGTCGAATTCTCGTCGCGCGACAAGGAACACGGCCAGTACCAGGTCGACGTCGAACTGCACCGCCAGGTCGACGGCCGCACCGCTCAAAAATGGGTGTGCACGCTGGTGATTCTGGTGCCGCGCATTGACGCCAGCCTGTCCGAGATCCACCAGACCTTCCTGTCGACCCACAAGAACGTGCGGGTGATGGCGGACGACGCCTCGATCGCCAGGGTCAAAGCCAATACCGGTGGCGGGCGGCTCGACATCGACATCAATGCGCGCAACGGCTCGATCGCGCGGCTGGACCTGGAGCAGCAAGGCGGCGGCAAGGTCGACCTGGGTTTCTCGACCATCGCATGGGATGAGGACCTGATCGAAATCGACGTGCCCGCCGCCAGCGTGCGCCATGCCCATCCGAGCCGCGCGGCCTGCCTGGTCAACGCGGCGCCGGAAGCTGGCGCGCAGCGCCAGATCCGCCTGTTCGCGATGGAAGAATGCGTGCTGGGCCGGCTCGAAGTGCAGGACCCGCAGGCCGATGTGCTGCTGACCCATTTCGGCGACGCCGGCCCCGAATATGGCGGCTTGACAAGGCGCCTGTCGGCGCGCCACGCGCTGGTGCGGCGCGGCAGCATGGGTTTTGAAATCGAGGACGTGTCGCGCTACGGCCTGCTGATTGACGGCGTCTGGCCCGGCAAGGATAAGCCGGTCGCGCTGCGGCTGGGGATGACGATCGAACTGTCGGCCAGCATCAAGGGCATCGTGGTGCTGGCGGTGACGGCGCTGCTGCCCAATGGCGTGATCATGCACCGGCTCGACCAGGGCCAGCATGCCGAATGCTTCTACTTCCTGGAGCCGGAATGCCACCCGGGCTTCCCGCTGCGCGCCTTCGCCGCGGCGCCGCGCGCGGCGGTGCTGCCGCTGCTGTACCACTACCAGGGTGGATTCTGGCACCTCGATCCGGCCACCGGGCGCGAAACGCCGCTCGGACCAATGGTGCCGATGGATAAGCTGTGCCATGTGCCGCGCCACAACCGCTTCGCCGCCGACCCGTATCCGGAAGCGCAGCTCGAGCGCCTCGGCGGCATCGACCAGTACCAGCATTCGCTGATCCACCGGCCGCGCGCTATCAGGGCGGGCGCGCTGGCCGCCGCCCTGTAGCGCCCCGCTTTACACGGGGCGCAGCAAGCGCTATTGCACCGTCAGGATCACCTTGACGCTGTCATCGACCGCCGATTTCTCGATATAGCCGATCGCCGCCGGATCGGCAGCGACGGCCTTCTTCACCTCCGCGCTGGAGCCGTATTCCTTGGGCGCCGTGCCTTTGCCGGTAAACACCAGCTTGGACCAGATCGCCTTGACCTGCGACGAGTCCTTGCCCAGCACCTTGGTGTGGAACTCGTTGCGCAAGGCCGAACCGTCGTTGTGCTCGACCGGCGTGAACAGGGTCGATTTACCGATGAAGAACTGGGCCGCCTGCTCGCTGAACATGCGGGTGGCCGGATTTTTCTGGTTGACGATGACGACCATCTCGGTCGCGATCGACGATGCGCAAAGCGAAGCTATCCCTGCTACCGCCAGCAGCTTGGTAATTGTCGTTTTCATGCCGGTCTCCTCAGAACACGAAATCGATGCCAGCGGCATAAACGTTGACTGGGCCGGTGAAGCCGGGCTTGGCCTTGACGAAGGCGCCCACACCGCCTTCCGGCGAGATGCGGTCGATCTGCACCTTCAACGCCATCGAGCGCGCAAAGTCCCAGCGCACGCCGATCGCGTTGGCGCTTTGCAGCGCAGACTTGATGACCGAATTGGCGCCGGCGCTGAGGGCGGCCAACGGGCCGGTAGTCGGCAGCTGAGGGAAGCTGCGCGGGCTTTGCTGGGTGATCTTGCCGTGGTAGTAGTACGGCGTGACCTTGCCCATGCGGTAGCCCAGCATCATGTAGTACGACGTGGTGTCCATCACGGCGCGATTCTCGGTCTTGCGGATCGCGTACTCGGCCTGGACCAGGAAGTTCTTGTAGTCGAGCCCGTAGCCAGCCGAAGTGAACGAGCCTTTGATATCGGTCATCGTCAGCTGGCTGGCCACCGAGCCGAAGCCGACGGTGTTCAATGTACTGATCAGTCCAGCCAAGGCTGGATTATTGCCGAGATCGAACTTGGCGTCGGCACGGCCGAAGCGGAACGTGTGCGGCCCGTTTTCGACCACGACGTGCAGGCTGGTGGCCGGCTTGAAGTCGACATAGATATTGCCCGGACTATGGGTGCGCCCGGTGCCGATGGCGAACTGGGCAGTCAGGGTCGTTTCGTCGAAGCTGTGCTGGTAGATCAGGTCGGCGCCGTGCACATAGCTCGAATTGACCTGTCGGTAGACTTCGGCCGGCGGCCGGATCATCGTGTTGGCATAGCCGACATGGCGGAAGTCCGAGATCATATAGATCGGCAGCGCAAAACGGCCGAAGCGGACATTGATGTCGTCGCTGGCCTTGATCTTGATGAAGGCCCAGGCCAGTTCGCCGCCGTAGCTGTCGTTGGCGCCATTCTTGCGCACCATGCCCTGGGCGGTGGCGGACACGGTGTCGCTGAATTTGGCCGTGGCCTGGATGCCGAAGTTGGAATCGACCCCGGTACGCGGCGAAGTGGTGGCGCCTGAGGCCTGGTTGGGCCGGATGAATTCGGCGTCGTCGGTATCGGTGGCGGTCAGTGCCGCAGTGCCGTAGCCACTGATGGTGATCGGGGGCAGGTCTACCGCCCGGGCCGTCCCGGCCAGGCCAGCCATCGATACAAGAAACAGGAAAGAACTGCGTGATGGTCTCATCGTCACTCCTCCAGGTTGTGCATGCGGTGTACACAAATAGTTCTGCCGATTGCCGGCCAGAAACTGGTGCAATTGTTGCTGTTTCTTTCAATTGCTTGAGGAACAGTTTGTGCCTACCGGCACGATTTGTGTTGGCTTATCTATGTGTATTTGTTGAACTGTTGCGAGAACGTGACATTCAGTGATAATTGGCAACTTTGCCGGGAGGCAGGTCCCGCCAAGTGTCGGCCAGGAGCCTGTGCGGCAGAAGGAGTCGAGACCAGGCGGGTGGGAAAAGAACCCAATTCGTCTCCACGTTCGAGGGCTGTAGCCGTAGCTACAGCCCGAGAAATGGGGGCGAAGGGGGCTTTTTCTCCACCTGTTTGGGCCGACGGGGTTCTGTCGCGCAGGCTCCTAGCAGGTCTCCCTGTCGCTGTCGGCGGTCG
>CBDDRJ010000008.1:0-109756 GCA_965233055.1 uncultured bacterium | reverse complement strand
CTGCTGGGCGCCATCGGCGCCAACCACCCGGCGCCCGAGCGCCCCAGCTTCATGCTGGGCGCCATCTGCGCGTCGGTGCTGTGGTTCGCCGCCCTCGGCTATGGCGCGCGCCGCCTGTCGGCCTGGTTCCAAAGGCCGCGCGCCTGGAAATGCATCGACGCCGCGACCGGCACGACCATGCTGTGGCTCGCCGGTTCTATTGCCACGGGGCATTAAGCCGGCCGCCGGTGCGCCGTTCGCCGAAAGGCGCGCCATTCACCGACTGCCATCCGCCATTGGCCGAATAGGCATTTTCATGGCCGCGCCCGGCGTGTATCTTGAAGCTGTTCTTACAACGCGGAGGCAATGTGAATCCAGCTAACTCTTACGAATGGCGCAAGCAAATCATGTGGGGCCTGATCCTCATCGTGGTCGGCGCCGCATTCTTCTTCGACCGCTACGGTATTTTCGAGATCGACGACCTGTGGCATTATTGGCCGCTGCTGATGATCCCGGTCGGCCTCAACAAGATGATCCCGCCAAGCAATGCCGCCCACATCACCAGCGGCTTGTGGCTGATCTTCTTCGGCCTGTGGCTGTTTGCAAACTTCGAAAACCTGGTCGGCCTGACTTTCCGCAACAGCTGGCCATTCCTGTTGATCGCATGGGGTGTTTCCCTGATCGTCGGACCACTGGTCGCCCCACGTAAGGAGCCAAGCAATGAAGCATAATTTCAAGCACCGCAGCGTGCCGGGCCAGGTCATCTTCGGCGTCATTGCGATCGGCTTTGGCGCCTTGTTCCTGCTCGATAACCTCGACATCTGGAATTTCCGCCGCTTCGTCTCGTTCTGGCCGATGGTGCTGATCGTGTTCGGCCTTGTCAAAATTTACGACACCCGCAGCAGCAGCGGTTACCTCATCGGTGGCGGCCTGGTCCTGGCCGGCGTGCTGATGACCATGCACCGGCTCGGCTATGTCTATTTCAACTGGCGCTCGGTGTGGCCGGTGCTGCTGATGGTGGGCGGCGCCGCCCTGCTGGTCAAGGCGATGCGCACCCGCGAACAGGCCACTGCGCCCGCAGTCGACCCGAGCCAGGACGACGATTCCGTCATCGACGTCAGCGCCTTGCTGGGCGGTTTCCAGCGCCGCATCGTCAGCCAGCAGTTCAAGGGCGGCGAGGTGACGGCCGTGATGGGCGGCGTCGAACTGGATCTGCGCCAGGCTTCGTTCAGCGAGGGCGATGCCGTCATCAATGTGTTCGCCTTGTGCGGCGGCATCTCGATCAAGGTGCCGCCTGACTGGACCGTGATCCTGCAAGGCACGCCGATCCTGGGCGGCTTCGACGAACGCACCAGCGCCCCGCACGACAGCGCCAGGCGCCTGATCATCAAAGGCTACGCCATCATGGGCGGACTGGAAGTGCGCAACTGATGGCAGGACCGACCTCCACGCGGCGCGGTGCCACGCTCTACCTGCTGGTCTGGCTGATGCTGGGCCTGATGCTGGCCGGGCTGATCGCCAGCAGCACCGGCGCCGCGTGGAGCAATAGCCTGCTGTTTGCGATGCCGCTGACCCTGGTCTATGCATTCGCAGCCGGCTACTCCGCCTACTATCTGTGCCGCGCCTATCCGCTGGCCGAGCGCCACCCGGCCGCCATCGCCGGCGTCCTGCTGGTGGCCGCCACGCTGTCGGGCACGATGTGGACGGCAATGGCGGTGGCCTTCAATTCGATGTCGCAAAGCCTGGCCCCCGAGCTGGCCGGCATCGAACTAAGCCGTCCCTTGCTGTTGATCCTGGCCGGACTCGGCATCTTGCTGTATGGCCTGTGCGCCGCCGGCCACTACCTGGTGACCGAGTTCGAGCGGGCCCGCACGTCGGAGCGGCGCGAACTCGAGTCCCAGCTGATGGCGCAAACGGCCGAACTGCGCATGCTGCGCACCCAGATCGACCCGCACTTCCTGTTCAATAGCCTCAACTCCATCAGCGCGCTGACCGCCATCAATCCGCAGGCGGCGCGCGACATGACGGTGCAGTTGGCCCAGTTCTTCCGCCACAGCCTGGGCCTGGAAGCCCACACCAAGGTCGCCGTCGAAGCGGAGATGGTCTTGATCGAGCATTTCCTGGCGATCGAAAAAGTGCGCTTCAACACCCGCCTGACCGTCGAGCAGAGCATTGACGATGCGGCCCGCCACTGCATGGTGCCGCCGATGATTCTGCAACCGCTGGTGGAAAACGCGGTCAAGCACGGCATTGCCAACCTGACCGAAGGCGGCACCGTGCGCATCGCCGTGCGGCGCCTCGGCTCGCTGCTGCAGCTGAGCGTGGAAAACGATGTCGATGCCGACCAGATCGAAGCAGGGGGGCGCAAGGGCATCGGCCTGGCCAATGTGCGCCAGCGGCTGTCGACCGCCTACGGCCACGAGGCCAGCGTCAACTGGCAACGCAGCGCGGCTTCGTTCCGCGTCGTCATTTCCATGCCAGCCCAATTGCAGGAGTCCTGAGCCGATGCGCGCCCTGATTGTAGACGACGAAGACCTGGCCCGCGCCGTGCTGGCCGAGTTCCTTGCCAAGCATGCCGACATCGACCTCGTGGGCCAGTGCGCCAATGGCTTCGATGCCGTCAAGGCCATCACCGAACTGGAGCCCGATGTCGTCTTCCTCGATATCCAGATGCCCAAGCTCAACGGCTTCGAAGTGCTGGAACTGGCCGGCAGCAAGCCCCGCTATATCTTTGTCACCGCCTTCGACCAGTACGCGCTGAAGGCGTTCGAAGTGCACGCCATCGACTACCTGCTCAAGCCGTTCAACCAGCAGCGCCTGGACCAGGCGGTCGCGCATGCCCGCACCAGCATCAGTTCGCCGAAAGCGATGGATGAACTGGTGGCGGACGTGGCCAACCACAATAAGCCGCTGGCGCGGGTGCTGATCCGCGACGGCGCCAGGGTGCACATCATCGCCGCCAGCAAGATCGACTACGTCGAAGCGCAGGACGACTATGTGCAGATCCGCTCCGAAGGCAAGTCCTACCTGAAAAACCAGCGCCTGTCGGAACTGGAGGAACAGCTCGAAGCGAGCCAGTTCCTGCGCGTGCACCGCTCCTACCTGCTCAATATCGAGCGTATCGCCCGCATCGAGCAATATGCCAAGGACAGCCACAATGCAGTGCTGAACGACGGCACCCGCATCCCGATCAGTCGCAGCGGCTACCAGAAGGTCAGGAGCCTGATTCGCTAGTGGACTGTAACGGATGAAGCAGGAGTGAAGGACGCGTGTCTGCGGTACAGGGCAAGGCGCAAAGCACAGTAATAGCAATGCTATTGCGAGCACTTGCAATGTAGCCATGTGCCGCGGGCACACGGCAGGCACTTCTGTGTTGTCAGTTACAGTTCACTGGCGTCGGCCCACTGCAGGTAGCACACCGATACCGGCATCTGATGTTCGGCGCAATAGTCGATCCAGCGCAGCTGGCTGTCCTGCAGCCGGTCGCCCGGCCCCTTTACTTCGATCATCTGATAGCGCCGCTCGGCTGGCCAGAACTGGATCAAATCGGGGAAGCCGCTGCGGTTGGCCTTGATGTCGAGCAGAATGCGCGCAAACCATTTCTTCAAGTGCTCGGGCGGAATGCACAGCAGGGCCAGCTCGATCAGCTCGTCCGGCAACCAGTCCCAGGCGACGAACGGCGACTGGACGCCGCGCTTGGCCGCCAGGTGCCGGCGCATCGTGTCCAGATAGCGCTGGTCGTCAAGCTGCGCCAGGCAGGCATCGAACTGGGCTTGCCGGCGCTGGTAGAAATCGACGCTGTGCAAGTCGGCCGGGCCATGATGGAAAGGGTGGAAGAAGGCTCCCGGTATCGCGGCAAAGACCGCTTCCCAACACAGCAGGCCGAACAGCGAATTGATCAGGGCATTCTCGACGTAGAACACCGGCGCTTCGCGGCTGCTCAGGTAGTTGCGCACCACTTCCTCGACACTCCATTGCTGCTCGGGAAACGGCAGCTGCAAGTCGAGCCGCGCCACAGCAGCGGCCGGCGCCGCGCGGCTGACCGGCTGCCCCAGCTTGCGCGCCAGCCGCGGCAATACGCGCAATAGTTGCTGCTGCTCCGCGTCACCTTCCGGTTGCGCGATCGCGGCTTGGGCCAAAGCGTAGGCGGCGCCGGCCTGCCCGTCCTTTTCCAGCACCCGGATCTGGCGCGCCCGCGCACCGGGAAAGCGGCACTGCGCATACAGTGCCAGCGCGCCGGGCCAATCCTGTTGCTTTTCCATGTGCTGGGCGACCTGGAACACGAGGCGCTCGCGCCGGCTATTGAGCCACTCGTTGTCGAAGTGCAGGTCGGGCAGGGCCATCAGTTCATCGATGCTCGCGTCGCCATTGAAGAAGCGGTCCTTGTGATGCTGCAACAGCAGGTAGTCGTCGATATCGCGCCGGCTGCGAAAACCGCGCGACATCGCCGAGAACTCCACTTTTTCGAATGTGTAGACGCCGAGGTCGGACAGAACGAATTCGAGCCAGTCCTGGTGCGAGTTGCCAAAGAAGATCAGGCGCAGGCGGTCGCACAGGTGCTGCACCTCAAGCTGGAACGCGCAGTCGGCCGGATCGAGGAACCATGCCGAAAAGGGCCTGGGGTCCAGGTACTGCCCGCGCAGCGCTTCCAGTTGCTCAGCCTTGCGGGCCTGTCGCACATGCCCGGTCAGCTGGAATACCTTGATGATCTCCGGTTTCGACAGCAGGTCGAACACTTGCTCGATGCCGAGCACGGGATCGTGGCTGATCCAGCCCGTCGGCAACAAGTGGCGTGCAGCGTCGCTTGGGCTGCCGATCTCCGCGTAACTCAGTTTGCTGGCCCGGAACAGGGCGCCCTTGCGCATGACCATGCGAACCAGCAAGGCGCGGGCCGGCTGGGGCAGGGTGGCGAAGCGGGCAATAAAGTCCATTTCGTCAGGGGCAAGCAGGTCGCTGTAGCGCTCGCTGATCCAGTCCAGCACACGCTGGAAATTGTCGAGATAGTAAAAAGGGTTTTCCAGTATCTTGTTCATGCGGCGTCCACGCAAACCATGGACCAATTTTACCTGCTAGCGGCCAGCCCCTGCTTTGGCTGCATGCGTTTGCGCGACAATGGCCGACAGGATAAGCACGTCGCTGTCGGTCGGCGCTTCTGGTCCTGTCACGGGTGGCGGTCGCGGCATTTTCCTGGCCTGCGCCGGCCGCGCGGCTGGCTTGTTTCTGTCGATGGCAGCAACGCGTTCCGGCAGGGCAGGCGCCGCTGTGGCCGGTGCTGTCGAAGCGACCGGCGTGATCGGGGCTGTCGGAGCTGTCCGGGCTGTCGGGGCTACTGGTGCTATCGGAGCGATCGGGGCTTCAAGGGCCGGTGCCTTTACCGGCGCACTGGTCATGGCAATGAGCTCCTCCCGGATCTCGGCTGCAGCCGGCGCCGGCGCCGGCATTGGCTCCGGCTGCGCGGTTGGGGCGGCCTGTGCTGGTGTTTTCGGTTCAACAACCGCAACAGCAGGTTCCGGGTGGAAGGTAAACGACGTGGCGTTGTCGTACGTGAACCAAACCAGGCAAACACACAGCACCAGCAGCAGGCTATTGCGGCCCTTGCGCCACAGGTCGTGCACAGGCGGCGTGTCTGCCCTGGCCCTGGCAGGACTGCCTGCAGGTTCGAGCGAAGCGAGGATCTTTCCGTCATTGCTGGCGCCGCGCTTGGACGATGACATCAAGTTCGGCCGGATGGAGGCTTTTTGATTTTGCTCTGATGGGCGCACGATTTTGCTCCTAAGATTGGTGAACTGCAACAGTTCGATTAAAACCAATCCAGGAAATTCCATGCTGATTTTTGTCGTCCTTTTGTATTTTCTTCTCGCTTGCAGCCTGATCGGGCTTGCAATTTTTCCGACCGGACGGCAGGCAGTGTGGCGCTCGCTGGGCCAGTTCCGCCACTGGAGCGCACGTCGCCTGCGCTGGGCCGGGCCGGTCGGCGCCGCCGTCGATGGCGCGCAGCGCCTGCCGCGCCGATTGCTGAAGCTCGTCCGGCGGCACCGCTGGCTGACCTTGCTTGGCGCAGTGACGATCGTGCTGCCGCCGCTGGTGGCATGGACCTTCGGCGCCCGCAGCAGCTTGCCGGGCTATGAAGCGAGCGAACCGGCGTCCAACGCCCTGGTTGCGTCCTTGCTCAAGGGCGAACAACTGGTGCCGCCGGTACCCTTGCCGCCGATGGTGTTCACGACGCAGGAAGTGCTGCTGGTGCGCCCCATGCTGGCCGATGCCAGCCGCAATTGGGGGCTGTTGCATACCGACTTCGGCCAGCGTCTGCTGCTGATCTTCAAGATCATGAAAGAGCAGCACGGCTATGACATGGCCTTGCTGGAGGGCTACCGCAGCCCTGCGCGCCAGGACATGCTGGCCAACCAGGGCAGCCACGTCAGCAATGCGCGGGCTTTCCAAAGCTACCACCAGTACGGCCTGGCAGCCGATTGCGCTTTCCTGAAGGACGGCAAACTCGTCATCTCGGAAAAGGACCCGTGGGCCTTGCAGGGCTACCGTCTGTATGGCCAGGTGGCCGAATCGCTCGGCCTGACCTGGGGCGGGCGCTGGACCATGATGGATTTTGGCCATGCCGAACTACGCCTCAAGGGAGTCATCGGCAAATAGTGCCCGTCCGCATTCGTTTGCTTTCGCTCAATTTTGTGCCTGTCGAAAGATGCCAACATTGCCTGCCGACCTTTGTTGCGGCTAGTCACATAGAGGTGAAAATCGATGCGTCGAATCTGGCAATTTCTCACTGACAACCGCACGCTGGGCGCCATTGGCCTGGCGGCCTTGCTGGCCTTCCTCATCCTGGGCGCGGACACCTTGCAGGTGGCGGCGATCTGGGCCGCCATCCTCGCTGGCGCCTTGCTGCTGATCGCAGCGAGTTATTGGGCACTGCGCTACGCCTACCGCAAACGCGCCGCCACCAAACTGGGCGAGTCGGTCATTCCCCCCGGCAGCGAGGACCCTAGTGGCGCCGAAGTGGGCATACTGCGCAAAGGCATGCTCGAAGCGATCACGAAAATCAAGACGTCCAAGCTTGGCATGGCGCGCGGCGCCGCTGCCCTGTATGAACTGCCGTGGTACATGATCATCGGCAACCCGGCGGCCGGCAAGAGCAGCGCGATTGGCCACTCCGGCCTGCAGTTCCCGATTGCTGGCAGCAAGGCGGTGCAGGGTGTGGCCGGCACCCGCAACTGCGACTGGTTCTTCACCACCGATGGCATATTGCTCGATACTGCAGGGCGCTACTCGGTGCAGGAAGCGGACCGGGCCGAGTGGTTTAGCTTCCTTGCACTGCTCAGGAAATATCGGCGGCGCGCCCCCATCAACGGCATTCTGATCGCCGTCAGTGTGGCCGAACTGACCGGCGCCAATGCCGGTGCATCGGTCGAGCTGGCCAAGAGCCTGCGCACCCGCGTGCAGGAACTGACCGAACGGCTCGGCGTGTATGCGCCGGTGTATGTGATCTTCACCAAGGCGGACTTGATCGCCGGCTTCAACGACTTCTTCCATGGCATCGAAGGCAGCGAGCGCGACCGCGTATGGGGTGCGACCATCCGCTACAACCGGCGCAGGACCAACCAGGACGTGCAGGCCTTCTTCGACCAGCGCTTCGACACCCTGTATGACGGCCTCAAGGAAATGAGCCTGGCCAATATGGCGCTGCAAGGCAAGGGCAAGATGCGGCCTGGCGTGTTCACCTTTCCGCTGGAGTTTGCGTCGATCAAGAGCCCGCTGCGCGCCTTTCTCGCCACCTTGTTCGAGGAGAATACCTACCAGTTCAGGCCAGTCTTCCGCGGCTTCTATTTCACCAGTGCCTTGCAGGAAGGCGCGGCCCATGCGGCCTCGACCCGGCGGGTTGCCAACCGCTTCGACCTCGACGTGCCGGCGCAGGAGGCGCCCGCCGAGGCCCATGAACAGTCAGGCTACTTCCTGCTCGACCTGTTCCGCAAAGTGATTTTTGCCGACAAGGACCTGGTGTCGCGTTACACCAGCCCGGCGACGGCGCGTCTGAAGTACGGCAGCTTCTTTGTTGCCGCCGTGCTGCTGGGCGGCTTGCTGGCAGGCTGGAGCTGGTCCACCATCAGCAACCGGCAGCTGGTGGCCAATGTGCAGGCCGATCTCGACAAGGTCGTCAAACTGCAGGACAAGCGCTTCGACCTGCAGTCACGGCTCGACGCGCTCGACATCCTGCAGGACCGCATCGAGCAGTTGCAAAAATATCGCGCGGACCAGCCTCTGATGTTGTCGTTCGGCCTGTTCCAGGGCGACACGCTCGAACGCAAACTGCGCGAAGAGTACTTCGCCGGCGTGCGCGAGGTGATGCTGCAACCCGTCGCCGGTAGCATCGAAGCCTTGCTGGCTGAGATGAACGCCAATGCCGCCCAGCTGCAACCGGCAGCTGACAAGGCACCGATCGCCGTCAAACCGGGCCAGCCCTACCAGGACGCCTCGCCGACCAATGTGGCCGACGCCTACAACGCCTTGAAGACTTATCTGATGCTTGGAGACAAGGCGCACGCCGAGACCGGCCACCTGAACGACCAACTGACCCGCTTCTGGCGCGGCTGGCTCGACACCAACCGCGGCACCATGCCGCGCGAACAGATGATCCGCAGTGCCGAGCGCCTGATCACCTTCCACCTGTCGCAACTGAACGATCCGTCGTGGCCGCAACTGCCGCTTAAGCTCAGCCTGATGGATCAGGCGCGCGAGAACCTGCGCCGCGTGGTGCGCGGCACGCCGGCCCGCGAGCGCGTGTACGCCGACATCAAGGCGCGGGCCTCGACCCGCTTCCAGTCGGTGACGGTGGCGCGCATCGTTGGAGAGCAGGACCAGGCGCTGATCAATGGCAGCTATGCGGTGCCCGGCACGTTTACTCGCGATGCCTGGGACAAGTTCGTGCAAGGCGCCATCAAGGAAGCTGCCAACAAGGAGCTGCAAAGCACCGACTGGGTACTCAAGACCATCACCAAGGATGACCTGACGCTGGAGGGCAGCCCGGAACAGATCCAGAAGAACCTGATTGACCTGTACAAGGCTGACTATATCGCCGAGTGGAAGAAGTTCGTGCAGGGCGTGACGATCGGCCAGTTCAGCGGCTTCGACGCCAGTGTGCAGGCGATGAACCGGCTGGGCGACCCGCACAGCACGCCATTGGCCAAACTGCTCAAGACCATCCACCACGAAACCTCATGGGACAACCCGGCCATGTCCCGCCTCGATACCGGCAAGGCCGACCCGGCAGTCGTCGCCTGGTTCAAGGAAGTCGTGCTGCGCCGCACCTCGAGTGACCTCGTGCGGGCAGGCGAGATCGCGGCGCGCAGCGACACCCAGGGGCCGATCGGCCGCGAGTTCGCCGGAGTCGCCCGGCTGGTCGTCAACAAGGAAAAGGAGGCGTCGCTGATGAAAGGCTACCTCGACAGCCTGTCGCGCCTGCGCACCCGCCTGAACCAGCTGAAGAACCAGGGCGACCCCGGTCCTGGCGCCAAGCAGCTGATGCAGCAGACACTGGAAGGCAGCGGCTCCGAGCTGGCCGACGCACTGAAGTATGTCGACGAGCAAATGCTGACCGGCATGAGCGACCCGCAAAAGCAGGCCTTGCGTCCGCTGCTGGTGCGGCCGCTGATGCAAACCTTTGCGATGATCGTCCAGCCGAGCGAATCGGAATTGAACAAGACCTGGATGGCGCAGGTGGTCGAACCCTTTCAGCGCACCTTGGCCGCCAAATATCCGTTCTCGCCCGGTTCGCGCGTCGAGGCGAGCGGCGCTGAGATCGGCCAGTTCTTTGGCCCGGACGGCGCCGTCGCCAAATTCGTCACCACGTCGATGGGGCCGCTGGTGGTGCGGCGCGGCGACGTGCTGGCGGCGCGCACCTGGGCCGACATGGGCATCAGCCTGGCGCCGCAGGTGGTGTCAAGCTTCCCCGGCTGGATCGCGCCGCTCAGCGCCAACGGCGTCGCGGCCAGCGGCGGCCCGCAGACGGTGTTCCAGATCCTGCCGATCGCCTCGCCCGGCACGGTCGAATACACGGTCGAAATAGACGGCCAGCAAGTGCGCTACCGCAATACCCAGGCCATCTGGACCAATATGGTCCATCCGGGCACCCAGGGAGCTTCCGGCGCGCGCATCACGGCCCTGACCTTCGATGGCAAGACCGTCGAACTTTTCAACGAACCGGGTCAGTTCGGACTCAAGCGCCTGATTGACACCGCCGCCAAGAAGCGCAAGGACGGTGGCATCTTCGAACTGAAATGGAGCAACGGCGCGGTGGCGGTGGCGGTGGACCTGAAAGTCGTCAGTACGGCCGAGGCGGGCGGCGGCGATGCGCCGGGCCAGGCACGCGGCTTCCAGGGCCTGCGCCTGCCGCAGACAATTGTCGGGCGCGCCAGTGCCGGCGTCGATGGCGCAGTCGTGGCCACGGTAGGTGGCCAATGACGCGCATCGGCTACTTCGGCAAGATTCCGTCGCGCAGCGACTTCATCAAGGCGGCCGACGACGTACCCCTGATGGGCGTGCTGGACCAATGGCTGGCGCAGGTAATGAGCCAGCTGCCGCAGGACCCTCGCTGGAAAATCAACTACGATGCCATGCCACCGTTGCGGTTTGCCTTCGTCGGCACGCGCCGCCGGCATGCGATTGCAGGTTACATTGTCGCCAGCCAGGACCAGTCCGGGCGCCGCTTCCCATTTCTGCTGATGCAAAGGATCGCCGTACCTGAGGGCGTCGACTTCATCGGCCACAGCCCCCTGGCGCTGGCGCCGTTGTGGCGGACGACCACGGCGATGGCGCAGCAGGTCATGAGCGCGGCCGACCCGGAGGCAGTCCTGCAGTCAATTCCCGACACACCGGTTGGGCTGGACATGCAAACCCGCGATCCATGCGGCAGTGTCGATGCGCTCAGCAAACTGCTTTCGGGCATCGACGTCAAACAATTGATGCTGGCACTGGGTTTGCTGTTGCAGCCGGTTATGCGCAGCGGCGCATCGCAGCTCGACAAGAGTTTGCAGCTGCCCTTGCCGTTGGAAGAGTCACTGCAGGCGGAAGTCGCCGCATTTTGGATGAGCCTGATTGTTCCCTTCCTGCACAAAGCCGATTTCGAGCTGGCGCTGTTCCTGACCCGGCGCGACGGCCGTCCCTTGCTGGTCATCGGCTTCAACGGCGCCTCGGCCCAGACCCTGCAAGCGATCATTGATCCGATCCTGGCTGCCGAGCAGCATGTCGACTTTGCCGACACCAGCTGGGTCGCCGAGCAACTGGCAATCGATATCGACGTGCGCGCGCTGGCCAGCTACCTTGACCAGCCCGGCCTGTCGCTGGCGCTGGCGCGGACGCTATTCCATCAATCTTTCATCGGAGCCTGAGCAGATGCGCACTTTTCCAACGATGCGGTGTATCCCTGTGGCGCTGCTGCTGACGGCCAGTTGCGCATTTGCAGTGCCGGAATCGGCCCCGGTCGTTGTCGCCGGCACGCTGGCGGATGAGGCGAGCAAAGCGGCGTTGCTGGCGCGGCTGCGCGAACTCTACGGTAATGAGCGGGTATTGGACCAGCTGACGATCGGCACCGTCTCGACCCCCGCCAATTGGGATGCCTACCTGCAAAAACTGATTAACGGGAATCTGAAGCTGATCAGCAAGGGCCAGCTCAAGGTCGACGGTAACCAGGTCAGCCTGCGCGGCGATGTTGCCAATGAAGCCCAGCGACAGCAGATTGCCAGCGATATCGCCTCCAGCCTCAACCCCACTTATGTCGTCAACAATGGCCTGCGCGTGGTCGCATCGGAGCAAGGCTTGCTTGACGCGGCGTTGGCCAACCGCATCATCGAGTTTGAATCGGGCAAGGCCACGCTGACCGAATCCGGCCAGGCCATCCTCGACCAGATGAGCGCGGCGCTGCAAAAGCTCAAGGACAAGAAGGTCGAAGTCATCGGTCACACCGACAATGCCGGCAGCCGCGCGCACAACCTGGCGCTGAGCCAGGCCAGAGCCGAGGCGGTCAAGACTTATGTGATCGGCAAGGGCGTGGTTGCGGCCAATATCAGCGTGTCGGGCGAGGGGCCGGACCGTCCTGTGGCGGACAACAATAATGCGGAAGGCCGCGCCCGCAATCGCCGCATCGAATTCAAGGTCATTCAGTAGCTAGTGGACCGTAACAGTGAAATGCAGAATGCCTGCCGCGCCAGCAAATCGCATGGCTGCGTTACAAATGCTCACGATAGTACGCACTATCGCTGCGTTTTGCGCCTTGCCCTGCAATTTGCCGGCACGTCCTTCACTCTGCATTCCACTGTTACGGTCCACTAGCGGCCCCGGGGCTTTGGCTCCCGGAGATTGTTTCAGCGCGGTCTAATGAGCGGGCGATATCACGGCCGGGAGAATCTTACGGCAGGGTAATCGTGACATTGGCTGTACGTGGCGGTAGTTTGACGAGGTCGCTGTATCCGGCCATTGCGCCTTCGGTATTGCGGTCGAGCGACGCCCGGAAGCCGACGAAGGCGCACAGGCCAGCGAGCGAAAACACCGCTGTCAGCACCCACAGGGACAGATCGCTGCGCAGCTTGTTGGCGATCTGGTCTGGACGCTCGGCATCGGGCGCGAAACCCCGGTTCTTGCCGCGCATGCGGGAGATCTCGTCGCCCAGCCGGGCG
Source organism: uncultured bacterium (assembly GCA_965233055.1). Lineage (GTDB taxonomy): Bacteria > Pseudomonadota > Gammaproteobacteria > Burkholderiales > Burkholderiaceae_D > Telluria_A. Next base: position 97,100 of record CBDDRJ010000008.1, on the reverse strand, counting down.
CTCAGGTAGTTGAGCTTGTCGACTTCATTGAGCGCATAGCGGCCCTGGAAACCCAGCAACAGGCACATATGGAACACTTCCAGCGTTTGCAGCTGGGCGCTGCCGCGTGCGCGCAACTGCTCGAGCCGTTCAAAGAAATGCTCGCCGGCCAACTGGTCGCCGAACAGGCGCAGCTGCAGCGGCCGGGTCTCCCACGCCTTGCGGATGTCGAACTGAGAGCGCAGGATGATCTCGTCGATGGCCGCACAGAACGCGTACTTGGCGGCATCGATATCTTCCGGCGCAATGTGCGCCTGCTTGGCCTTGCGGTCGACGTCGCCGAGGAACTGCGTCATATGCTCGGCGAACACGGTGATGTCCTGCGGGCCACAGCCGTTCTTGAGCAGGAACAGGGCGTAGAAGCCTTCGTACATGATGTCGACCAGGGTTTGCGTATTGCCTGATGCGCTGCGCTGGCCCGGTGCGGCCGGTGCACGGCGTTCGATGTGGTGGCTCATGATGCTCTCCTGAAATGGTGAGAGGGTCGCTTCGGCCTAGCTGGGGCAGCGTACCGGCGTGCGTCTGATGGCCGCCGGCTGGGCGCCATTGCCAACGGCCAGTGCGCACCCGTAGGCGCCAATCGCCACGCCGGACTTCTCGGCCTCGGCGGCAGCGAAGGAAAGGCGCCAGCGCTGGAGGTCCGGCTTGCGGTACAGCGCAACAATGCCCACGAAATTGGCTTCCTTGCTGACTTTTTCCTGCAGTTCTAATCTCTGGCCAGGAATGAGCGTCACTTCCTTGACCTCCAGCAGGTCGGCGCCCAGCGCTTCCTTTTCCGCCTGCGGATTCAGGAATGCCGAGAACGGCGCCTGCTCGAAAGCGTTGTTTTGTTTGAGCTTGTAGATGCGCGCAATCAGGGCCAGCGACTGACCGTTGTCGTCCACATTGAGCAATGGTGCCGCTTGCAGTTTGATCGCCACCGTGCGCGGCGCCTTGAGCGCGTCGGCCAGGTCGGGTTGCTTGCGCAGGCCCACCGCATCGAGGGCGGCGCACGCAGTGAGCAAGGCGGCCATCAAGACGGGAAGCATCCTTGCCGCGTTTTTTCGCATCGTTATCCCCTCACATGTCGCGGAGCAATCATTAGACGGGATCGCGTTCACAAGGCATCTGCGCTTGCGCAATTGTTTGATCAAAACTCCATCGAATTGCCTGAACTTATGATGAGTTGACCCGTCGCAACTCGAGTCCATTCGCTTGACCAATAATGGCCTCTGGTAATTTCTCAACGCGTCGTACTGAGGAGAGTGAGCATGAACCTGCAGCGTATCATTCCATGTATTGCGTGCCTGGCCTTGTTATCGGCCTGTGCGACCACCAATCCAAGCGTCGCGCCGGTCGCCGCGATAGTCCCAGTCGACACCGCCTTGGCCGAAGCCGATGCCGCCAACAGGGCGGGCCACGCCGACAAAGCCGTCCATATCCTGAAGACGGCGACCGCCGCGCACCCGGCTGACAAGGCGCCATGGATCCAGCTGGCCCAGATGCGCTTCGACAGCGGCAGCTACGGCGAAGCCATCGTCAGCGCGCTCGAAGGATTGCAGCGCGACCCGGACGACAAGCTGGGGCACAGCATCATCGCAGTCAGCGGCCTGCGTCTGTCGAGCAAGGCGCTGGCTGACCTGAGCCAGAAAAACAATCTGTCCGGCACCGTGCGCTCGGAAGCGCAGGACCTGGCCAAGTTGCTGCGCGCCAGCCTCGGCGAAGAAGTACTGGTTCCAAGAGACATCAAGCCCAATCTCAAGGTCAGGGAAATCAGGAAGGCGGGCAACGCAAACGGCCACAAAGCTGCGGCCAGCAACGACCCATTCGGCGGCTTGAAATAAACCACAAGGGGAGAACACGATGGCAAACAAGGAAAGCGTACAGAAACGACTGCAGAAAGTACGCGCGCCGCGCGTGCAGATGACCTACGACGTCGAGATCGGCGACAACATCGAAAACAAGGAGCTGCCCTTTGTCGTCGGCGTCGTCGGCGACTTCGGCGTCAATCCCGATGTCGAGAAAAAGCGCCTGAAGGACCGCAACTTTGTCAGCATCGACAGTGGCAATTTCGACGAGGTGCTCGACGGCGTGGCGCCCGCCACGACGGTCCGCGTCCCCAATATGCTCAGCAACGAAGAGGGCGAATTCTCGGTCAGGTTGCAGTTCCGTTCGATGGACGACTTCCGTCCCGAGTCCGTGGTCCAGCAGGTGGCGCCATTGCGCGACCTGCTGGAAGCGCGCACCAAGCTGGCCGACCTGCGCAACAAGCTGGCCGGCAATGACAAGCTGGAGGACCTGCTCAGCGAGGTCCTCAGCAACACCGACAAGCTGGGCAGCCTGCGCAGCCATCCATCGACCCAGGAGAATTGATATGTCCGCCATTTTGGAAACACGGGAAGCCGCCGCCAGCACGGTAGAAACGAATCTGCTGGACGATATCATCGAACAAAGCCGCGTCGCCAAGTCGACCAGTGAACATGCGCGGGCGCGCGACCTGATCGGCGAACTGGTCAACCAGGTGATGGAGGGCACGGTCGTCATGTCGAGTAGTCTGTCGGCCACCATCGACGCACGGGTGGCGGAACTGGACCGGCTGATCTCGGCGCAACTGAGTGCCGTCATGCATGCGCCCGAGTTCCAGAAACTGGAACGCAGCTGGACTGGCCTGCATTACCTGGTCAAGAATTCAGCATCGGCCCAGGGCGTGCAAGTGCGCATGCTCAACGCCACCAAACGCGAGCTGGTCAAGGACTTCCAATCCGCGCTGGAATTCGACCAAAGTGTCGTCTTCAAGAAGGTCTACGAGGAGGAGTTCGGTTCTTTCGGCGGCGCACCCTATGGCACCTTGATTGGCGATTTCGATATCACGCGCCAGCCCGAAGACATGTATTTCATCGAGCAAATGTCGCACGTTGCTGCCGCCGCCCACGCCCCATTCATCACCTCGGCTGCACCGGAGTTGTTCGGCATCGAGACCTTCAGCGACTTGGGTAAGCCGCGCGACCTGGCCAAGGCCTTCGACACTGTCGAGTACGCCAAATGGAAGGCATTCCGCGAATCAGAAGACGCGCGCTATGTCGGCCTGACCCTGCCGCGCTTCCTCGGCCGCCTGCCGTTCAATCCGGTCGACGGCACCACGGTCGAGGGCTTCAATTTCATCGAGGACGTCGACGGCACCGACCACCAGAAATACCTGTGGTGCAACGCAGCCTATGCTTTTGCCAGCAAGCTGACCCGCGCCTTTTCCGATTATGGCTGGTGCGCCGCGATCCGCGGCGTTGAAGGGGGCGGCCTGGTCGAGGACTTGCCGACCCACACGTTTAAGACCGACGAAGGCGAGGTCGCCCTGAAGTGCCCGACCGAACTGGCCATCACCGACCGGCGGGAGAAAGAGCTCAGTGACCTCGGCTTCATTTCCCTGGTTCATTGCAAGAACACCGCCTACGCCGCCTTCTTCGGCGCCCAGTCGACCCAGAAGGCGAAAAAATACAGCAACGAAGCAGCCAATGCCAACGCTGTCCTGTCATCCCAGCTGCAATACATTTTCGCCGTCTCGCGCATTGCCCACTACATGAAATCGATGATGCGCGACAAGATCGGCAGCTTCTCGGCCGCGTCCAATGTCGAGGATTTTCTGAACCGCTGGATCACCCGTTACGTCCTGCTCGACGACAACGCCAGCCAGGACCAGAAGGCCCAGTTCCCGCTGCGCGAAGCCAGCGTGCAGGTCAGCGAAGTGCCGGGCCGGCCCGGCGTCTACCGCGCCGTATCGTTCCTGCGCCCGCATTTCCAGCTTGATGAACTATCCGTTTCGCTCCGACTGGTCGCGGAGTTGCCGAAGTCGACCAAATCCTGATTCCGTTTCATTTAACTAAAGGGAGTAAAACATGGCAATTGACGTATATCTGCAAATCGATGGCATCAAAGGCGAGTCGGCCGACGACAAACACCGCGAATGGATCGAATGCCAGTCCGTGGCTTGGAACGTCTCTCAACCCAAGTCCGCTACGGCCTCGACTGGCGGCGGTCACACTGCCGAACGCTGCGAACACAGTGAGATCACAATTTCAAAAATTGCTGACCTGTCGTCGCCCATCCTGCTGCAGACCTGCTCGTCCGGCAAGACCATCCCACGTGCCCGCCTCGAGTTCATGCGCGCCGACGGCAATGGCGACCGCATCAAGTACTTCGAGATCGAGCTGGAAAACGTCCTGATCGGCAGCGTTCGTCCAGGCGTCACCGGCGGTGACATCATGCACGAAAACCTGGGGCTGAAATTCTCAAAAGTGAAGTGGAAGTATACCCAGCAGAAAATTGGCGGCGGTGCAGGCGGAAATACTTCTGGTGGATGGGATTTGGCGTCGAACCGGGTGGTTTGACCTTTAAGCGGAAATTGCCGTGGCATGAAGCCGCGGCAGTTGCATCTTCTTTTTTCGGAAATTCATAGGAGGCGGCGATGCCATTTGTTGCGAGGAATCCTCGGAGTTACGTCAAGACGTCGGTTGGAACTGGTCAATGCGTTGCCTTTGTTCAGGCTGCTGCGATGACTGGACATACAAGTGGCTGGCGACGTGGTACCAAGGTTAAGGGAACGGTGCTACTTGAAGGTACCGCAATTGCAACGTTTGACGAAAGCGGCTGCTACATCAACGACACAAGTGGGAAGTCGCATGCGGCGATCTATTTGCGGCAATCGTCCGATGGAATTTTTGTATTGGATCAATGGATAACTGTCACGGCGCAACCAGACGGAACAAAATTGAGAAGCCCCCATTCTGTTGCGGAACGGATGATTCCATTTAGAGTCAGCAAGAAATACAACGCAAACGGTGACAACTACTTCGTCATTATTGACATCGGCGAATGAAGTTGAGACATAGAAACTCTGCGGGAAAAGGACTATGGCGAAGAAATGTCTTGTATTCGCTGCAATGACTATCGGGTTAATCCCGTGGGTTAAGGGTGCGCCTCAATGCGCGCCATCCTTCAGTATTCAAGTGGAGCTTTCAAAGCCAGCACTGGAGAAATTGCGGCGGAGTGGCGAGTCAGTTGTTGTAGCTGCGGAATATGCTGATGAAATTGGACCTGGAGGTAATTATTACGGAGAGGCTCGATACGAAATTTTCAAGCCAGGTCTTGTAACTATCTGGCAAATTGCTGTTCCAACTGCAATTGATGAAGGCGCTAAACCAGTTGACTACGAGGTAAATGTCAATGTCTTCTCTGGTAGGCGTTCCGCGAAGATCAACGTTTTGCGTTGCGAATTTGTTCAAGGAAAGTTGAGTGAGCTGCATGGCCGCGTAAAGCTCGTTCGTTGTGATATTGGGAAATAGCGGCGAAACAAATCTCGTTCTTTCATAGTGAAGGCTGACCAATGGAAATCAATCTGAAGACGTTGATTGCAAAACTGAACGAAACCAGCCGGACTGCCGCAACACGCGCTGCCAGCATTTGCGTCGGGCTGAGGCAGTATGAAGTGGAAATCGAGCATCTGTTCCTCGCATTGCTGGAACAGGCTAACAGCGACTTCGTCCGGATTGCCCGCCAATGCGACATCAGCCTGACAGGACTGGAAACCGATCTGCGCAACGAAGTAGGGCGCTTCAGCACGGGCAGCTCCCGCACGCCGGTTCTTTCGCGCCACTTGCCGACCTTGTTCGAGCACGCCTGGCTGATCGCATCGCTGACCAATGAAGGGCCGAACCAGATTCGTAGCGGCCATCTGTTGATAGCGCTACTGACCGAACCGGGCCTGGCGCAACTGGCGCAGCGCAGCTCGCGCCTGTTTGCTAAGTTTCCACTCGACCGCCTGAAGCATGACCTCGATAAATTGGCCCGTGGATCCGACGAGGCGGTAGTAGTGCCTGCGCCTTCCGCTTCCAGCGACCCCGTCACGGCGCTGCAGGCGGCAAAGACTCCTGCACTCGATCAGTACACGACCTGTCTGACCGAGCGTGCTCGCACCGGCAAGATCGATCCCGTCATCGGCCGCGACGCTGAAATCCGCCAGGCAATCGACATCCTGATGCGGCGGCGCCAGAACAATCCGATCCTGACGGGCGAAGCCGGTGTCGGCAAGACCGCCGTGGTCGAAGGCCTGGCCCAGCGCATCGCCGACAAGGAGGTGCCGGAAGTGTTGCAAGGCGTTGAAATCCACACCCTCGATATGGGCCTGCTGCAAGCCGGCGCCAGTGTCAAAGGCGAGTTCGAGAACCGCCTGAAAAATGTCATTGATGAGGTAAAAAGGAGCCCGCACGCGATCATCCTTTTCATCGACGAGGCCCACACGATGATCGGCGCAGGCGGCGCGGCCGGGCAGAACGATGCGGCCAACCTGCTCAAGCCCGCATTGGCGCGGGGAGAATTGCGCACCATCGCCGCGACGACCTGGGGCGAGTACAAAAAATATTTCGAAAAGGACGCCGCCCTCGCGCGCCGCTTCCAGGTCGTCAAGGTCGAGGAGCCGGACGAACAGACGGCCTGCGCGATGCTGCGCGCAATGGCGCCGTTGATGGAGAAGCACTTCGGCGTGCGTGTCTATGACGACGCCATTTCGGAGGCCGTCAGGTTGTCGCACCGTTACATCAGCGGGCGCCAGCTGCCCGACAAGGCCATCAGCGTCCTCGACACCGCTTGCGCCAAGGTGGCACTGGGCCAGAACGCGACCCCGGCACTGATCGAAAACACGGCACGTCAGATCGAACGGGTCGACGCGCAGATCGCAGCGCTCGAGCGCGAGCAAAGCGGCGGCATACAACATGGCGCGCGCCTGGCGTCGCTGCGCGCACAGCGCTTCGCTGCGACCGAGCAGCAGTCGAAGCAACAACGCCAGTGGGAAGCCGAGCAGCACCTGTGTACCGAGATCAAGCGCCTGCGCACGCAACTGGAAGGTGGCAACGGCAACAGCGCCAGTGGTGCCTTGCAGGACCTGATCGGCGAGCTGCGCGATCTGCAAGGTGAAACGCCCCTGGTGCCGGTGCAAGTCGACGGCCAGGTGGTGGCCGACATCGTGTCCGGCTGGACCGGCATCCCGCTCGGCCGCATGGTCAAGGACGAAATCAAGACGGCGATGGCACTGCAAGACATGCTGGCCGAGCGTATTCTGGGGCAGGATCATGCGATTGCCGCTATTGCCCAGCGGGTCAGGACGTCGCGCGCCAATCTGGACGACCCCAACAAACCCAAGGGCGTGTTCCTGTTTGTCGGGCCATCCGGAGTCGGCAAGACCGAGACGGCGCTGGCCCTGGCCGACTTGCTCTATGGGGGCGAGCGCAAGCTGATCACCATCAATATGAGCGAATACCAGGAAGCCCATAGCGTGTCGGGCCTGAAGGGCTCGCCGCCTGGCTACGTCGGCTACGGCGAAGGCGGCGTGCTGACCGAAGCGGTGCGGCGCTGCCCGTACAGCGTGGTACTGCTCGACGAAGTGGAAAAGGCCCACCCGGACGTGCTTGAACTGTTCTTCCAGGTGTTCGACAAAGGCGTGCTTGAGGACGCCGAAGGTCACCAGGTCGATTTCAAGAACACCATCCTCATCCTGACCTCGAACGTGGGCTCGGGCCAGATGATGCAGGCCTGCCTGAACAAGGAGGCAAGCGAGCGGCCAAGCTCTCAAGCCCTGCACGACACCATCCGGCCCCAGCTGATGAAGCACTTTAAGCCGGCCTTCCTCGGTCGCCTGTCCGTCGTTCCTTACTATCCGCTTGGCGACGACGTGCTCGCAAGCATCGTCAAACTGAAGCTCGAGCGCATCCGTGACCGCGTGCGCGACAACCACAACGCCGAATTCCGCTACGACGACGGGCTGGTCGAGGCGGTGCTGGCGCGCTGCACCGAAGTCGACTCCGGTGCCCGCAATGTCGACAATATCATCAATGGCAGCTTGCTGCCCGACATTGCAGGCAATGTGCTGGCGACCATGGCAACCGGCAACGCGATCTTGTCGATCGCGGCCAGCTTGGATGCCGCCGGCGATTTTTCCTATGTGGTTGAGCACGCTTAAGGAGTCCGTCATGATTTCAACACAAGCATTGCTCGATCCCGTCCCCGGCCCCCGTCCATGTGGCGAAGACCTGGCCTTCTCGCCGGAACTCGATGCGATCGCCAAGGCCCGCACCGCCGACGATCCGACCCTCGACCAGGGGGCCTGGGTCACGCAGATCAAGGAAGCGGACTGGCCGTTTGTCGTCGCGCGCTGCGCCAAGCTGCTCGCTTCACGCAGCAAGGACCTGCGGCTGGCCGTCTGGATGACCGAAGCGAGCGCCAGGACGACCCGGCTGCGTGGCCTGGCCGACGGTGTCGCGCTGGTGGCCGGCCTGTGCGACCGCTACTGGGACCATGTGTTTCCGCTGCCGGACGAAGGCGGCCACGAGCAACGCATCGGCAATCTGTATTGGCTGGCCGCCCGGATCCCGCAACTGCTGAAGGAAATTCCCATCTGCGAAGGCGCCGGCTACAGCATGAGCGACCTCGAGGCGATCGGCCAGCGCAACGATGCCGAGGCCAACACGGCGCTCGACAACGCCAGGCGCAACACTTCGGTCGACTTTTACCGGGCCTTTATCGCCGACGGTGCCGATTGCCTGCAAGCGCTGGCGGATCTGGAGCGCGTCGTCGATGACCGGCTCGGCGCCGACGGCCCGGGTTTTACGGCAGCCCGCGCAGCGCTGCAACACCTGATTCATGCAGTGACGCCGGCTGCACTGGAAGCGGGCCTGCAGACGACCGATGCCGGCGCCGCCGAAACGGGGCAGGTGGTCCCGGCCAACGGGGTCAAGGCGGTGTCAGTGGTGGAGGTAATACAGGACCGGCACCAGGCCCTTGCCCAGTTACGGCTGGTCGCCCAGTATTTTCGGCAAGCTGAGCCGCACAGCCCGGTCGCCTATCTGGCGGAAAAAGCGGCGCAATGGGGCGAGCAGCCACTGCATGTGTGGCTGCGCGCCGTCGTCAAGGATCCTGCCGCGCTGGCCCAGTTCGATGAACTGCTGGGCGTGCAGGAAGCCTGATTATTTTTTCTTGGCTTTGGAAGGCTTGGCGCCGCCGACTTGCTCGGTGGCCTTGGCAATCTGCTCTTCGACCACTTGCACCGCCTGCTTGGTGGCGGTCGACACCTGCTCGTAGCCCTGGAAGGCGTTGTCGATCGCTTTCTTGACGATCTCGACAGCGTTCTCCGAACCGGGGCGCACATGCTGGGTCACGTCGTAGATCAGTGCCGTCAGGTTGCTCTTGGCTTCGGCCATATGGGCATCGGCCGCCTTCTGGAATTCCTGGTGGATGTCGCTGATGATGTCCTTGAACTGCTCGCCATAGGCGGCAGCCTCGGCCATGCCAGGCTGAACTTGCGCCGCAGCAACTTCGAGTGCTGCTTTCGGGTCCTTGGCCTGGCTCATTTCCTTGCCGGCTGCCATCGTGCCTTCGAGCGAGTTTTTCGCCGTCGCCATATTCAGTGCGACCACTTGTTCCACCCCTTTGACTGCCTTGCTGGTCAGGGCGTTGAAGGTCATCATCTGGAGTTCAAACAGAGTCTTGGTGGCGTTTGCAAATTGCTCGGGATTCGTGAACATATACATCTCCTCGGTTTGGATGGGGACGGCTTAGCGATTGCCTAGCTATTATTTCGCATGGATTCAGTTTCCGCAACGGCTATATTGTCGGCGTGCGCAGGCAGGTATTGCGGGGCCACGGCCGGCAATAGCAGGGTGAAGGTGGTGCCATAGCCGAGCGCGCTGCGCAATTCGATCTTGCCGCCGAGAATGCCTGTGACGATATTGTGGACCACGTGTAAACCCAGTCCCGAGCCGCCCGCGCCCAACGTGGTCGTGAAGAAGGGGTCAAACACCCGCCCCAGGTTGGTGTCGGCGATGCCGCAGCCGTCGTCGCTGACGGCCAGGGCGATGATATTGCCCGGCCGTGCCTGCGCCTGGACGGTGATGGTGCCGTCGTTGCGGTGGGCAAAGCCATGGACCAGGCAATTATTGATCAGGTTCTGCAAGACCTGGGTCAGCGAGCCGGGGTAGCTGTCCATGTTCAGGTCGCCGTCGCAGCGGCAGTCGATGTCGATGCCGCGCGGCTTGGCCTCGACCGTCAGCGCGGGCAGGATCTCTTGCAGCAGCGTTCCCAGCGAAAACTGGCGCCGCTGCGAGCTGGCCTGGTCAACCGCCACTTCCTTGAAGCTGAGCAGCAGGTCGGCCGCCCGCTTGAGGTTGCGCACCAGGATGTCGCCCGCTTCCTTCGCTTCGTTCAGGTAAGTGTCGAGGGTAGAGCGCTTGAGCCCGGTCGTGACGCTTTCGGCCAGCTTGCCGGTATGGTCGGCCATCGTGGTGGCCGTCACCAGCGAGTTGCCGATCGGCGTGTTCAGTTCGTGCGCCATGCCGGCCACCAGCGCGCCGAGGGCGGCGAGCTTGTCGCGCCGGACCAGTTCACCCTGCATCAGGCCCAGCTCATCAAGCGCCTTGGCCAGCTCCCTGTTGGACCTGGTCAGCTCATTGGTGCGGGCCGCCACCAGTTCTTCGAGGTGGCCCCGGTGCAGTTCCAGTTCGCGCTCGCGCCTGGTGCGTTCAATGGCGATGCCGGCCAGGTGGGTGGCCACGCCGATCAGCCGCATGTCTTCGGCCACTGGGCTGCGCACTTCCTTGTAATACATCGCGAACGAGCCCAGCACCACTTCCTGCTGTAGGTAGATCGGCGTCGACCAGCACGCCCGGAAGCCGTGCGGCGCGACCAGGCCCTTGTACGGCGCCCACAGCGGGTCGGTCATGATGTCGGTGACGAACACGGCCTCCTTGCGGTACATGGCCGTGCCGCAACTGCCGGCTCCCGGGCCGATTGCAAAGCCTTCGAGCGCCGCCATATACTCGGCAGGCAGACTGGGGCCGCTGCCGGGGTGGATGGTGACGCCGTCGTCGTCCAGTAGCAGAACGGAACAATAGACGCCGGTCGACTGGCTTTCGATCAGCAGCATCAGGCTGTCGAGCGTCTCGCGCAGCGGCGCGCCGCGTGCGACCATTTCCAGCAGGCGGCCCTGGCCGGTGCGCAAGGCATCGCCCTGCTTGCGCCGGGTGATGTCGGCGATGCGCACGTGCAACAGCCGCTGTTGCGGCGGCGGCAGCGGCACGATGCGCATTTCACAATCCATCTTCTGGCCATGGCTGCCGCGTAAACTCATTTCACACATACGGGCGTCGCCATCGCCAGCTCGTTGCAGCTGCTCGCGCAGCACGGAATGCGCCTCGCCGCAGTCCGGCTGCGACGGCAGGCACAGATCGGAAAGCGGCTTGTTGAGCAGGGCAGGCAGGGCGGTGCCCAACAGCTTCAGGGCCGCCGGATTGGCGCTCAGTACCAGGCCTTGCTCGCCATCGAGCAACACCATTGCATCTGGTGAATTGGCCATGAAGGCTTGATAGTCGACTTGCAGACCCAGCTGGTTTCTATTGGTCACCTTGCACCTTCGCAGACGTCTATTCCTCGATTCAAGTGTATTACAAGACGCCGTGCACAGGAACGCCGTTGCAGAAAAAGCTTGGCCTGGGTTCAGGCTGGCGTGGCCGGGTAGCCGGACGCAGCCAGCTTCGCCACCAGGTCGGCAGTGGCGGCAGTGCTTTCGATGTCGGCCGTTTTGGCGCCAATGTCGATCACGACGGTGGCATTGGCATCGACAGCGGTGACGGCGTTGGTGATGGCACGGGCACAGTGGCCGCAGCTGATGTTGGGTATAGTCAGGCGAATCATTGCAATTCCTTTATCAAGATTTGAGGGGCATCAACAACAGTGTGCACCTTCCCACCATGGCAAGGTCAAGCGTTTGCAGCGAATATTTTTGTTGACCTTCCCATCATGGGAAGGTGCATGATACTGTCATACAAGAACGAGGAGTTGGCAATGCAGACTGAATTTTCCCTTTCCATCGGCGGCATGAGTTGCGCGTCCTGCGCGCTGCGGGTCGAGCAGGCGCTGCAGAATGTACCGGGGGTGCAGCGTGCTGCCGTCAACCTGGCCACCGAGCAGGCGCGCATCGCCGCCGATGATGCCGGCGTCAATACCGCTGTACTGGTGGCAGCAGTGCAGCGCGCCGGCTATGAGGCCGCGCCGAGCGGCCAGGCGCGCACTGAAGTGGTGGCGGGCCTGCCGGAAGCGTGGCTGATCGCCATCGCCGCCGTGCTGACCTTGCCCCTGGTGCTGCCGATGCTGCTCGCTCCGCTGGGACTCGAGCTGATGCTGCCAGGCGTTGTGCAATGGCTGCTGGCGACGCCGGTCCAGTTCTGGATCGGCGCCCGGTTCTACCGGTCGGCGTGGAGCGCGGTGCGCGCCGGCAGCGGCAATATGGATGTGCTGGTGGCCTTGGGCACCAGCGCCGCCTATGGGTTGAGCGTTTTCCAGCTGCTGCACTCGGGCCACCACGACACCCTGTATTTCGAGGCGGGGGCCGTGGTCATCGTGCTGGTGCGCCTTGGCAAGTGGCTTGAGGCGCGGGCGCGCCGCCAGACCACGGAAGCGATCCGGGCCTTGCAGTCGCTGCGCCCGGAACGCGCATGGCTGCGCTCCAATGGCATCGAGCAGGAAGTCGCCGTCGATTTGCTGCGGGTCGGCGACGAGATCTCGATCCGGCCTGGCGAACGCATTCCGATGGACGCCGAATTGCTTGAGGGCCACAGCCATGTCGACGAGTCGATGGTCACTGGAGAGAATTTGCCTGTATCGAAGGCGCCAGGTGCGGCGCTGATCGGCGGCACGCTCAATGGGGAAGGGGTGCTGGTCGCCCGGGTCAGGGCGGTCGGCACCGAGACGACACTGGCGCGTATCATCAAAGCCGTGCAGGACGCGCAAGCGGGCAAGGCGCCGGTGCAGCGCCTGGTCGACCGTGTCACCGCCATTTTTGTGCCGGCGATTGTCGCCATCGCCGTGCTGGCCCTGGTCGGCTGGGGCATTTATGACGGCAACTGGTCGCAGGCCTTGATTCACGCCGTCTCCGTGCTGGTGATCGCCTGCCCCTGTGCCTTGGGCCTGGCAACGCCGACCGCCATCATGGTTGGCACCGGCGTTGCGGCCCGCCATGGCATCCTGATCAAGGATGCAGAAGCCCTCGAGCGCATGCACAGTGTGACCGTGCTGGCGTTCGACAAGACCGGCACGTTGACGGTCGGCCATCCGCGCCTGCTGGCGATCCGTCCGCTTGGGGCTAATGACCAGACCACTGTGCTTGCACTGGCAACGGCGCTGCAGCAGGGCAGCGAACACCCGCTGGCCAAGGCGCTGCGCGATCAGGCGTCAGGGGCGGCACCGACCCAGTCACCTGCGCCAGCATCGGGGCCAGCGTCTGCAACAGCGTCGGGACCAGCGCCGGCGCCAGCGTCAGCATCAGCATCAGCATCAGCATCAGCATCAGCATCAGCGCCGGCATCAGCGCCGGCATCAGCGCCGGGACCAGCGCCGGGACCAGCGTCGGGACCAGCGTCGGGACCAGCGCCAGCGCCTGCGTCAGCATCAGCATCAGCGTCAGCGTCAGCATCAGCATCAGCGTCAGCGTCAGCATCAGCATCAGCATCAGCATCAGCATCAGCATCAGCGTCGGCATCAGCGCCGGCGCCAGCGTCGGGACCAGCGTCGGAACCAGTGCCGGCGCCAGCGTCAGCGTCAGCATCAGCGTCGGCATCAGCGCCGGTGGCCAGCGAGCAGAAGGCCGTGCCCGGAATGGGCGTGCAGGCCAGGGTGGGCGAGGCCACTTATGTGATGGGCAACGCCGCACTGCTGGCCAAGCATGGCATCGCCGCCGAAGGCGGGGCTGACCTGGAGGCGGCCGGGCAGACGGTGTCGTGGTTGGCACGGGTGGCGCCTGATAAGCAGGCGCTGGGCCTGTTTGCCTTTGGCGATGCGCTCAAGCCGCAAAGCAAGGAGGCGATCGCCCAATTGCACCAGCTTGGCATCAAATGCGTCTTGATCAGCGGCGACAACCACGGCAGCGCCTCAGCTGTCGCGGCCATGCTCGGCATCGACGAGGTGCATGCGCAAGTGACGCCGGAAGGGAAGTCGGCCATCATTGCCGCCCAGCGCCAGGCGGGAGCCGTTGTCGCCATGGTCGGCGACGGCATCAACGACGCGCCGGCGCTGGCGGGCGCCGATATCGGCCTGGCGGTGGGCGGCGGCACGGATGTGGCGATGCAAACTGCCGGCCTGACCCTGATGCGGGGCGATCCCCTGCTGCTGGTCGATGCGATCGACTTGTCGCGCCGCACCTATGCGAAGATCCGCCAGAATCTGTTTTGGGCGTTCATCTTCAATATCGCCGGCGTGCCGCTGGCTGCCCTGGGCATGCTCGACCCGATGCTGGCCGGCGCAATGATGGCGTTCTCCAGCGTCAGCGTGGTGAGCAATGCCTTGATGCTCAAGCGCTGGAAGCGGCAGACGAACGGAGGCAATTGAAATGGCGGACAAGGTAATGACGATCGGCGAAGTGGCCAGCGCTTCCGGGGTGTCGGCCAAGATGATACGGCACTACGAATCGATCGGCCTGACTGCCCCGGTCGGCCGCACCGAAGCGGGCTACCGTACCTATTGCGAGCAGGATGTGCGCAAACTGCAGTTCATCCACCGCGGGCGAGAACTCGGTTTTTCCCTGGACCAGATCCGCGATCTGCTGGCCCTGTGGCAAGACCGCCAGCGCGCCAGCAAGGACGTGCAGCAACTGGCCCAGCAGCATATCGAGGAACTGGACCGCAAGATCGCGGCGATGGACGCGATGCGCAGGACACTGCTGCAGCTGGCGCAGTCCTGCCATGGCGACAGCCGCTCGGAATGTCCGATCCTCGACGATCTCGCTAGTGGACCGTAACCGATGAAACAGGAGTGAAAGGCGAGTGTCTGCAGTGTAGGGCAAGGCGCACAGCACAGTAATAGCAGCGCTATTGCGAGCATTTGCAACGCAGGTGAAGCTGGGAATTGGCGTGGCACTGCCACGCCCCAGCGTAACGGTTCGCCCTTGCAAGGGCGGACTCCTCCCATGCGCTGCGGGCGCGCGGACAAAAGAAAAACGCCGCAAACCTTGTAAAAAGTCTGCGGCGTTTTGCCATTACTATCCGGTAGAGTGGTGCCCACGGAGGGACTCGAACCCCCACACCTCGCGGCACATGGACCTGAACCATGCGCGTCTACCAATTCCGCCACGTGGGCACTGAACCTGCTACTACAACAACAAAACTCTCTACGAATTAAAAACGCCGCAATCAATAGCGGCGTTTGCGGATAAAGCCAGTAGAGTGGTGCCCACGGAGGGACTCGAACCCCCACACCTCGCGGCACATGGACCTGAACCATGCGCGTCTACCAATTCCGCCACGTGGGCACTGATACAACACCTGCATTTGCCAGCGTCGCCGCCAACTCCTGCTATAATACTAGGCTTTAGAGTTTTGCGCTAGATTAACTTTTCAGCATCTTGTCGCATCGCATTTCAGCCCTCGCTTTGACCGAGGTCTCCGCGAAAGACCAAAATTATAGCCGAACATTTTGATTTGTCAAAGTACTGGCGAACAAATCGGCAAAAAATCCTCGTAACGCTTTGTTAGGCAATTGGCACGCTCCTCCGTTACACTACGCACACCATAGTGCAATACAGAAAAACACATTTGAACCAGACTACACATATCCCTAGCCGCGAGGAAATTCTCGGCACCTTCCGCAACGCACAGGCGCCGCTCGATCCGCGCGCCATCGCCAGAGCGCTCAAAGTCAAGCCTGAAGCGATGGAAGTGCTGACGCGCCGCCTCAACGCCATGGAACGCGACGGCCAGATCAAGGTCGACCGCATGGGCAACTACACACTGACCGACCACTCGGGCTTTATCGCCGGCCGCGTCACGGCCCACCGCGACGGCTTCGGCTTCGTGGTGCCGGACGATGCCAGCGAAGACCTGTTCCTGAACGACAAGGAAATGCAGAAAGTCCTGCACGGCGACCGCGTCCTCGCGAAGATCACCGGCATGGACCGCCGCGGCCGTCCGGAAGGCACCATCGTCGAAGTGGTCGCGCGCGGCAACAGCCACGTCATCGGCCGCCTGCTCAACGAGAGCGGCACCTGGATCGTCGCGCCCGAAGACAAGCGCATCGGCCAGGACATCCTGGTGTCGGGCTCGCCCGGCAAGGCCAAGGCCGGCCAGATCGTCAGCGTCGAGCTGATCGAGCAACCGTCGCGCTTCAAGCAGCCGGTGGGCAAGATCGTTGAAGTGCTTGGCGAGCTGGACGACCCCGGCATGGAAATTGAAATCGCCGTGCGCAAGTTCGGCGTGCCGCATATCTTCTCGGACGCGGCACTCAAAATGGCAGCCAAGCTGCCGAGCGAAGTGCGCGACGCCGACCTGGTCGACCGGGTCGACCTGCGCGACGTGCCGCTGGTCACCATCGACGGTGAAGACGCGCGCGACTTCGACGATGCCGTCTATTGCGAGCCCGTCAAGATTGGCCGCAGCAATTGTTACCGCCTGATCGTCGCCATTGCCGACGTCAGCCACTACGTCAAGCCGAACGACGCGCTCGATGTCGACGCGCTCGAGCGCAGCACCTCGGTTTACTTCCCGCGCCGCGTGATCCCGATGCTGCCCGAGAAGCTGTCGAACGGCCTGTGCTCGCTCAATCCTGCGGTTGACCGCCTGACCCTCGTGTGCGATGCCGTCATCAGCGACGGCGGCGAGATCAAGGCCTACCAGTTCTATCCGGCCGTGATCCATTCGGCCGCGCGCCTGACCTACACCGAAGTGGCCGACATCCTTGGCAACACCAAGGGCCCGGAAGCGGCGCGCCGCCCCGGCATCGTGCCGCACCTGCTGAACCTGTACGAGGTCTACCACGCGCTGCAGAAGGCGCGCATGACGCGCGGCGCGATCGACTTCGAAACGACCGAAACCTATATCGTCTGCAATTCGCTGGGCAAGATCGAAAAGATTATCCCGCGCACCCGCAACGACGCCCACAAGGTCATCGAGGAATGCATGCTGGCGGCCAACGTCTGCGCGGCCGACCTGCTGATCCGCCACAAGCATCCTGGCACCTACCGCATCCACGCGGCGCCGACCAAGGAGAAGCTGACGCAGGTGCGCACCTTCCTCAAGCAGGTCGGCCTGAACCTGACCGGCGGCGACACCCCGCAGGCGTCGGACTACCAGGAACTGATGAAGAAAGTGCGCGAGCGCCCGGACGCGTCGCTGCTGCAAACCATGCTGTTGCGCTCGATGCAGCAGGCCGTCTACAGCCCGGACAATATCGGCCACTTCGGCCTGGCCTACGAGGCCTATGCCCACTTCACCAGCCCGATCCGCCGTTACCCGGACTTGCTGACCCACCGCGCGATCAAGGCCATCCTGCTGGGCAAGAAGTACGATCCGAAAGGCATCGACCTGGCCGGCCTGAACACCACCGTCTCCAACGCCACGCGCAAGCAGATGGCCAAGGACAAGATGGAAGGCAAGCCGAAAAAAGGCGAGAAGGACCTGACCATCTGGGACGCGCTGGGCGTGCATTGCTCGGCCAACGAAAGGCGCGCCGACGAAGCCTCGCGCGATGTCGAAGCATGGCTCAAGTGCTACTTCATCAAGGACAAGCTGGGCGAGGAATTCACCGGCACCGTGTCCGGCGTGACCACCTTCGGCATCTTCGTGCAGCTCGACGCCCTGTATGTCGAGGGCCTGGTGCATATCACCGAACTGGGCACCGATTACTTCCAGTACGACGAAGCGCGCCATGAGCTGCGCGGCGAGCGCACCGGCAAGCGCTACCAGCTGACCGACCGCGTCACCGTGCAAGTGTCGCGCGTCGACCTCGAGGCGCGCAAGATCGACCTGGTGCTGGCAGGAAGCGCCAATACTGGCCCGACCATCGTGCGCGGCACGCCCAAAAGCGCCGCCGCCAAGGCCCTCGAAGCCAAACCGATCAAGTCGCGCAAGCCGACCGTCAATACCCAGTCGCGTTACGAGCTCGACACCGGGGACGGCAAACCGGCGCGCCCAAGCCGCCGCGACAAGAACGGCACCAAGGGCGCCGCCGCCAAATCGGCCGCCCGACCATCCAAAGCAGTAGCCAAATCCAAGAAGAAGCGTTAATAGTAATGAAGAATAAAATGATTTTCGGTTTCCACGCGGTGAACTCGCGCCTGCGTCATGAGGCTCAGTCGGTGGAAGAGATTTTTGTCGACGCCGCCCGCGACGACCGCCGCATGCACGACCTGGTCGCCTCGGCCAAGGCTGCCGGCGTGCGCGTCATGCCGGTCGATTCAAGCCGGCTCGACAAGATCGTCGGCACCCGCCGCCACCAGGGCGTGATCGCGTTTGCCAGCCAGTTGGCACTGGCGCGCAACCTCGATGAACTGCTCGACGCCATCGACGGCCCGCCGCTGCTGCTGATTCTCGACGGCATCACCGATCCGCACAACCTCGGCGCCTGCCTGCGCGTGGCCGACGGCGTCGGCGCCCACGCCGTCATCGTGCCGAAGGACCGTGCCGTCGGTTTGAATGCGACCGTGGCCAAGGTCGCCAGCGGTGCCGCCGAGACCGTGCCTTACATCACCGTCACCAACCTGGCGCGTACCATGCGCGAGCTGAAGGAGCGCGATATCTGGCTGATCGGCACCTCCGACGATGGCAGCAAGAGTCTGTATGAAGGCGATTTCACCGGCCCGACCGCGCTCGTTATGGGCTCGGAAGGCGAAGGCATGCGCCGCCTGACGCGCGAAACCTGCGACATCCTGGTCAACATCCCGATGTTCGGTTCGGTCGAAAGCCTCAACGTTTCGGTCGCCGCCGGCGTGTGCCTGTACGAGGCGCGCCGCCAGCGCCTCGCCAAGGAAGCTTGATCCAGATCCAGGCAAGCTTGATCCACATCGGTTAAGTCAAACTTAAGCTCTCCCAAATCGCGCCAATATGCTGTTAATATGGCGCGTTTTCATTCCGGCTTTGATCCGGTTATTACAAATTCGATAGGAACACTCACTATGATCAAGTCTAAGGTCTTGTTGCTTGCCGCTGCTTCCGCTCTCGTGCTGACCGCTTGCGGCCAGAAAGACGCCGCCAAACCTGCCGCAGCCGATGCCGCCAAGGATGCCGTTGTCGCCACCGTCAACGGCGTGGCCATCAATGCCAGCCGCGTCGACCTGATGGTCAAGCAGCGCACCATGCAAGGCCAGCCGGACTCGCCGGAACTGCGCAAAGCCATCATCGAAAACCTGGCGATGCAGATGCTCGTTGCCGACGAAGCCGTCAAAAAGGGCCTCGACAAAGTACCTGAGACCCAGAACCAGATGGAACTGGTCAAGCAATCGATCCTGGCCAACGCCTTCGTGCAGGACTTCCTGACCACCAACCCGGTCAC
The DNA here is from genome assembly GCA_965233055.1 of uncultured bacterium. Taxonomy (GTDB): domain Bacteria; phylum Pseudomonadota; class Gammaproteobacteria; order Burkholderiales; family Burkholderiaceae_D; genus Telluria_A. The sequence goes on along the minus strand of CBDDRJ010000008.1, from coordinate 77,732 downwards.
CGACGACATCCTCAAAGCCGAATACGAAAAGGTCAAGACCGAGCGTAGCGGCAACGAATACAAGGCGCGCCACATCCTGGTCGAGACCGAAGCGGAAGCCAAGGACATCATCGGCAAGCTCAAGAAGGACGCCAAGCAGTTCGAAGCGCTGGCAAAAGCCAAGTCGAAGGACCCTGGTTCGAAAGGCAATGGCGGCGACCTCGGCTGGTTCGATGCACGCGCGATGGTGCCTGAATTCGGCGCAGCGCTGGCAGCCATGACCAAGGGAAAGTTCAGCGAAGAGCCAGTCAAGACCCAGTTCGGCTTCCACGTCATCATGCTGGAAGACACCCGTCCAGTGACGCCACCGCCGCTCGAGCAGATCAAGGAACAGCTCAAGCAAAAGGTCCAGCAAGAAAACCTGAAGAAGTTCCTGGATGATGCCAAGGCAAAAGCCAAGATCGACATCGTCGGCGAGAAGAAAGCATCGGCCTCGGCTTCGGTCTCGGCTTCGGCGCCAGCAGCATCGGCGCCAGCAGCAGCATCGGCGCCAGCAGCAGCAGCGGCGCCAGCAGCCGCATCGGCAGCCGCCAGCAAGTAAATCGTAGGGTGGGCATGTCGCCGCACCAACAACCGTGCGACGACCCCGTGCCCACCAATGTGTGCATCCCTATAATAAGGGCGGAACCCCCATCCCGGAGGTCCCGCCCTTTGTCATTTCTTGCCCCTCTTCCTGCAAGCACAGTGCGAATAAGCTAACATGGCTGTCTCTTTAGCGATTCCCAGCCTGTTTTATGTTTCCCAATCTGCGCGCAGACATCCGTAGCATCATCGAACGCGACCCGGCGGCCCGTAACGCCTGGGAAGTCGTCACCTGCTATCCCGGCTTCCAGGCCATCATGATGCATCGCTGGGCGCACTGGTGCTGGTCGCATGGGCTCAAATGGGTAGGGCGTTTCGTCGCCTACCTGGCGCGCATCATCACGGCCATCGAAATCCACCCCGGCGCCACCATCGGCCAGCGCGTCTTCATCGACCACGGCTTCGGCGTCGTCATCGGCGAAACTGCAGTCGTCGGCGACGACTGCACGATCTACCAGGGCGTCACCCTCGGCGGCACCTCGCTGCACGCCGGCGTCAAACGCCATCCGACGCTCGAACGTGGCGTCATCGTCGGCGCCGGTGCCAAGGTGCTGGGTGGCTTCACCGTCGGCGAATTCGCCAAGGTCGGCTCCAACGCCGTGCTGCTCAAGAGCGTCCCGCCAGGCGGCACTGCCGTCGGCAACCCGGCCCATATCATCGAAAAAGAAGTCCAGGCCCGCAGCGCCCAGATGTTCGCCGCCTATGGCGTCACCCCGAATGGCGACGACCCCTTGTCCAAGGCCCTGCATGGCCTGATCAACCACGCCGCCCGCCAGCAGGAACAGATGGAGCGCATGCAGGCCATTTTGACGGCGGCCGGCATTATGTGCCCAAGCATGCCCGAGTGTGATAAATTGGATTCGGTAGAACTGAACAAGCTGGTCGACTAAGGAAGTGCAATGAGTACCGAAACGTCTGGCAGCGGTGAAAACCCTGCCTTGCTGGATCCATTTGAGATCCGCGTGCTGGCAGTGCTGGCTGAAAAAGAAGCGCTGACTCCCGATAACTACCCGATGTCGCTTAATGCGATCACCAACGGCTGCAACCAGCTGTCCTCGCGCGACCCGGTGATGCAGATCTCCGACGAAACGGTGCAGGAAGTACTGCAGCGCCTGATGCAGCGCAAGTTCGTCAACGGCATCACCCAGGCCGGCGCACGGGTGACAAAGTACGAGCACCGCATGCGCATCAAGTGGTCGCTGGAGCAGGACAAGCTGGCGATCCTGACGATCCTGATGCTGCGCGGCCTGCAAACGGCCGGCGAAATCCGCACCCGCACCGGGCGCCTGCACGAATTCAAAACCGTAGCCGATGTCGAACTGGGGCTGCAATTCCTGATCGACAAATACCCGCCGCTGGTGGCCCGCCTGGCGCTGGCGCCCGGCACCAAGGAACCGCGCTATGGCCACCTGTTGGCGGGCGAGGCGGCGCTGGCGCAACAGGAATCGAGTTTCGGTTCAGTGGCGGTGCCAGGGCAGGGCAGCCGCGTCGGCCAGCTGGAGCAGGAAGTGATCGGCCTGCGGCGCGAAGTGGAAGACCTCAAACAGCAGTTCGAGGCCTTCAAAAAGCAATTCGAATGACGTAAAAAATCGGCCCCGGTTCTTCACCAGGGGCCGATTGTCTTTGCATCCCACTCCCTTATTTCGCGGGAGCCGTTCTCGCCGGTCCCGGTTCCGCCGCCTTGGCGCAACCGACAACGATCGTCGACGATACTACGATGACCAGCAAGTAACGGGCGATGGCCATGGCTTAGCCTTCGTCTTTCCAGCGGCGCATGCGCACTGCGACGAAGATCATCGCCACGCCGGCTGCCGCCCCGACCCATACCGACGGGCCGGACAGGGTCATATACGACTGCGTTACCACGGTGCCCAGATCGAGCGAGCCGTTCGGGGTCTTGAATACCTCCGCACCGATGTTCTCGAACAGCAGCCAATTGCCTGGCAGCAGGCCACCCAGGGTGCGCAGCACGACATACTTGTTGAACCAGTCGATATTCCAGGTCAGGCTGTAGAGGCTGGTCGCCCATTTGGTCGCGGCCATGATCATCAGCGGCACGCCGACTGCCCACAGGAATACCTTGGAACGCGCCCAGCTCGACACCATCATCAGCCAGCCTGCCGTCGGCAAGGCCCACAGGATGTAAATTGGCAGCAGGCCGAGGATCATGAACGGCGACGTGTACACGGCCGAGTTGCCTAGCACCATGCCGAAGATATTCTGGCCCACTGCCAGCAGCGAGGTGCACAGGATGAGCATCAAGGTGCCTGCCATGACGGTGGCCGACCCAATGAAGATCAACGGCGCAATCACCAGCGTGGTCAGCAGTTTCGACATCACCGTCTGGCCATCCGATACCGGCAACGACTTCCAGAACAGGATGCTGCGGTCGCGGCGTTCTTCGTACAGCGCGCCGAGGCAGTAGAAGAAGGCGGTGAAGGAGAACATGATGATCAGCGGCGCCGACACCGACATATAGGTCGTCGCCACGACTGAAGCGAACTCGGCACGCTGTTCAGGGGTAACGTTGCTGATCGCCTGGGCGACGCTGGCGTGTTCTCCATTGACTCGCACGTGGCCCTGCGACACGCCGTAGATCATACTGCCGCCCAGAGCCAGGACCAGCAATACGCTGACGATAACCGGTGCCCAAAAGAACATCCCTTTGTTTTCCCAGAATTCGCGCCGGATCAGCCATTTCATCGTTTTCATGCGTAGCTTCCTTTCATCGTCGCCACGAACAGATCGGCAACGCTTGGGTTACGGGTTTCGCCGAGCGCGGACAACTGCGCGCGCGACACGCCATCGAACAGCATGACGGACTTGCCAAACACGGTGCGCTGGTCGATCGGCTGCAGCGCGTTGGCGGCGTTGACCTTATCGTTTGGCACCATCACTTCGGTATAGCGCTCGCCCAGTTCATCCATGCTGGCCGACAGCACGATCTTGCCGTCGCGGATGAACATCAGGTCGGTCAGGATATGCTCGACTTCTTCAACCTGGTGGGTGGTGATGATGATGGTCTTGCCTTCATCAAAGTAGTCTTCCAGCAGGTTCTGGTAGAACTGCTTGCGGTACATGATGTCCAGGCCCAGCGTCGGCTCGTCGAGCACCAGCAGCTTGGCGTCGATCGCCATCACCAGCGCCAGGTGCAGCTGCACCACCATGCCCTTGGACATGGACTTGACTTTCATCTTCGGCTCAAGCTTGGTGTGGGCGAGGTAGCGTTCGGCCTTTTCGCGGTTGAAGCGGGGGTGCACGCCGGCGACAAAGTCGATCGCGTCGCATACCCGCAGCCAGCGCGGCAGGATCGCCACGTCGGCAATGAAGCAGACGTCCTGCATCAGTTCGTCGCGCTGGGTGCGCGGGTCCAGGCCCAGCACGTTGAGGGTGCCTTCGAATGGCACCAGGCCGAGCGCCGCTTTCAGGGTGGTGGTCTTGCCGGAACCGTTAGGGCCGATCAGGCCGACGATCTTGCCAGCCGGGATGTCAAAGCTGATGTTGTCGACTGCGACCTTCTTGCCATAGTGCTTGCTCAAGCCCTTGGCGGAAATCACGGCATTCATGCTGCACCTCCGGGGGGGGCCGCGCGCAGCAACTGTTCGAGGTCGAGGCCGAGGCGGCGGATGCGTTCGACCATGGCTGGCCACTCTTCGCGGATGAAACGGTCGCGCTCGCTTGTGAGCAGTTTTTCGCTGGCGCCATCGGTAACGTACATGCCAATTCCCCTTCTTTTTTCTACGAGATTTTCGTCCACCAGTTCCTGGTAGGCGCGCGACACGGTGATCGGGTTCAGTTGGTACTCGGCCGCGATCTGGCGTACCGAGGGCAGCGCATCGCCGGCCTTGAGCACGCCGTCGAGCATCATGCCAACCACGCGGTCCTTGAGCTGGCGGTAAATAGGTGTGTTGTCATTCCAGCCGATAGTCATGTCTGGCTCTCCTGATGGCACGGTGTAGCTAGGTGGAACATATTGCCTCCCTATTGGGTGAGCGGATCAAATGCCACTTGGTGATGTAACGAAGTGGTGTTGTAGTGAACTATAACACTAGAAATGCAAAAGTCAACAACTTTCAACCGGACGGCAAGTTCAGACGGGTGCGGGGAAGGCGACGACGTGGTCTACGTCGAGCCGGATCCCGATCTTTTCGCCGATGGCATGGTTGTGGTGGCTCGGCACCAGGGACAGCACATTGGAGCCGCAGTCGAGTTTCAAGGTGTACAGGAATTCGGCCCCGCGGAAGGTCTTGGCGACGACTTCGGCTTGCTGTTCGCTGGCGTCGTCATGGATCACATCGTCGGGCCGCAGCAAGACCTTGACCCTGGTGCCCGACGGATACAGGCCACGGCCGGGCAGGCGGCCCAGGGCGATCTCGATACAGTCGCGCTCGGTCACGGTGCCGGGCAAGAACACGCCCTGGCCAATAAAGTCGGCCACGAAGCGGTTGGCAGGCCGGTGGTACAGGTTGTATGGGGTATCCCATTGCTGGATCTTGCCTTCGTACATAACGCCGATCTGGTCGGCGATGGCGAAAGCCTCATGCTGGTCATGGGTGACCAGGATGGCGGTGGTGCCCTCGGCGCGCAGGATATTGCGCACCTCCAGCGCCAGCCGCTCGCGCAGGTCGACGTCCAGGTTGGAAAATGGTTCATCGAGCAACAGCAGGCGCGGGCGGGGCGCCAGGGCGCGGGCCAGCGCGACGCGCTGTTGCTGCCCGCCCGACAGCTCGTGGGGGTATTTGCGTTGCTGGCCGCGCAGGCCGACCGTGTCGAGCAATTGCGCCACCCGCTCGCGGCGGCTGGCGCTAGCAACGGCGCGCAAGCCGAAGCCGATATTGTCTTCGACCGTCAGGTGGGGAAACAGCGCATAGTCCTGAAATACCATGCCAATCTGGCGCAGTTCGGCGGCGATATGCACTCCTTCGCCGGCGATGATCCTGCCTTCAAAGTGCACCTGCCCGCTGCTGACCTGTTCGAAACCGGCGATGCAGCGCAGCACGGTGGTCTTGCCGCAGCCCGAAGGCCCGAGCAGGCAACCGATCTCGCCCGCCTGCAGCGTCAGGGAAAGATGGTCGACCACCAGGTGCTGGTGGTGGGAGTAGGAGATCGTGCTGATGGTCAGTAGGGACATAATTGGCTAATTTGTAATTGCAATCAATTATAATTCTCATTTTGCTTTAGGCCCACCTTGCAAGTCCAATCCTCTGTCTTCCCCTGGCGCTCTTACTGGAAAGCACCCTCGCTGTTGGTGGCGCTCGCCATGCTGGTGGCGGCTTTGATCGCGGTGCCGGTGTTGAGCGTCGCCACCAATCTATTGGTGGGCGGGGCGGGCGAGACGTGGCGCCATCTGGCGTCGACCGTCCTGCCGGACTATCTGGCCAATACCCTGATCCTTTGCACCGGCGTCGGCATCGGCGTGGTGGTGGTCGGGGTCGGCACGGCCTGGCTGGTCAGCATGCACCAGTTTCCCGGCCGCCGGCTGTTCGAATGGGCGCTGGTGCTGCCGCTGGCCGTGCCCGCCTATGTGATGGCCTATGCCTACACGGATTTGCTGCAGTTTGTCGGCCCGGTCCAGAGCTGGCTGCGCGCAACCTTTGACCTGTCCGCCGGCCAGTACTGGTTTCCAGACGTGCGCAGTGTCGGCGGCGCCTGCGTGCTGTTCGTGTTCGTGCTCTATCCCTATGTCTACCTGCTGGCGCGCGCCGCTTTCCTCGAGCGCGCCAGCGGCATGCTCGAAGCAGGGCGCTCGCTTGGCATGGGGCCGTGGCAGGGTTTTTTCCGCCTGTCGCTGCCGCTGGCGCGCCCGGCCATTGCGGCCGGCGCCTCGCTGGCGCTGATGGAAACGCTGGCCGACTATGGCGCCGTGTCTTATTTCGGCGTGCCGACCTTTACCAGTGGAATTTACCGTGCCTGGTTTTCGATGGGGGACCGCGTTGCAGCGGCGCAGCTGGCGGCGCTGCTGCTGGGCCTGGTCATCGTTATCCTGGCGGTCGAGCGCCTGTCGCGCGGCCGTGCCCGCTTTCATAATTCGACGGTGCGCAACCGTCCCTCGCACGGCAACCCCTTGCACGGCTTTGGCGCGGCCGGCGCCGTGCTGGCCTGCCTGCTGCCGCTGGCCATCGGTTTCCTGATACCGGCGGGCGCCTTGCTGCACATGGCGCTGGCCGGTGGCGACGCCCAGTTCGGCGAGCGCTTCATCACACTGGCCCGTAATAGTTTCGTGCTCGCCGCCACCACTGCCGCGTTGGCCATCGCCATCGGCGTGCTGCTTGCCTACGGCGCGCGGCTTCATCCGCGCCTGCTGCCCAGGATGGCAAACCGGATCGTCACGCTGGGCTATGCGGTTCCCGGCTCGGTGATCGCGGTTGGCATCCTGATCCCGGTGAGCAGCCTGGACAATTGGCTGTCCGGGCTGGTGGCGTCGATCACCGGCGCGTCGCCGGGGCTGCTGCTGACCGGCGGCATCGCTGCCCTGGTCTACGCCTACCTGGTGCGCTTCCTGGCCGTGTCACTGCAGACCATCGACGCCAGCCTTGCCAAGGTCACGCCATCGATGGACGATGCAGCCCGTTCGCTCGGCAATGGTCAAGTGCAGACCTTGCGACGCGTGCATTTGCCATTGCTGCGCGGCAGCCTGCTGACTGCGGGACTGCTGGTGTTTGTCGATGTGATGAAGGAATTGCCGGCCACGCTGGTCATGCGGCCATTCAATTTCGATACGCTGGCAACACAGGCGTACACGCTGGCCGCGGATGAGCGGCTGAGCGAGGCGTCGAGTGCGGCGCTGACCATCGTGCTGGTCGGGATTTTGCCGCTGATGCTATTGTCGTGGCAGATTGCGCGCAGCCGGCGAAGCTAGCGTTCGCGTGGGCACGCAGTGCCCACCCTACGTTGGCTAGCATTCGCGTGGGAACGCGGCCCTCGGCGGTCCCGCCCACCCAACGTTCGCGTGGGCACGCGGCCCTCGGCGGTCCCGCCCACCCTACGTGTTACTTCCAACCGGCGCGGTCGAAAATCTTCTGTACCGTGCCCTGGTGCCTGGACATGATGCCGACATGTAGCGTGTCCGCCTTGAACTTGCCCATCGCGTCGAGCGCCGGATTGTTGACCTTGACGCCGGCCACCACCGGCCACTCGTTATTGCCGTCCGCAAAGTAGGCCTGGGCCTGGTCCGACGCCAGGTACTCGAGGAATTTGACGGCCGCCACTTTGTGCGGCGCGTATTTCAGCATGCCGCCGCCGGAGATATTGACGTGGGTGCCAACGCCAGACTGGTTTGGCCACACCACGCCGATGGCGGCGACGACTTTCTTGTCTTCCGGCTTGTCGGACCGCATCAGGCGGGCCAGGTAGTAGGAATTGGCCAGCGCCACGCCGCACTCGCCAGCGGCGACCGCTTTGATCTGGTCGGTATCGCCACCGCGGGGGCTGCGGGCGAAATTGGCAACCAGGCCGCGGGCCCAGGCTTCGGTCTTGGCCTCGCCGGCGCGTTCGAGGATGGCAGCGCCGAGCGACAGATTGTAGGGATGCGATCCTGAACGCACGCAAACCTTGCCCTTGAGTCTGGCATTGGCCAGATCTTCATAGTTGGACACGACGGCGGCGGCTACCGTGGCCTTGTTGTAGACGATCATGCGGGCCCGGGTCGAAAAGGCGTACCAGTCCTTGGTGCGCAAATGGGCCGGGATGCGCGCGTCGAGCAGCGCCGATTTGACTGGCGCAAACAGGTTTAATTCATCGGCCTTGGCCAGGCGCGCCGCATCGACGGTAATGAACACGTCGGCGGGGCTGTTGGCCCCTTCATTCTTGATCCGTTCGAGCAGCTCATTCTCGCCGGCTTCGATGCGGTTGATCTTGATGCCGGTTTGCTTGGTGAAATTGGCATACAGCGCTTCGTCAGTCTGGTAGTGGCGTGCCGAGTACAGATTGAGCACATTGTCCTGGGCATGGACGCCGGCGGCGGCCATCACGGTAGCGGCTAAGGCGAGTGTCAGTTTTTTCATTTTTATGCAGCTTCAGGTGAATTGAGAAGATCAGGCGGTGACATGATGGCACCATCGAGCGCGTGCCGGTGGATGGTGCCGGCGGAATCGATCGCTATCCAGCCGCCGCGCAGCGGTTCGTTGTCGAGCTCCCAGTCCGGCAGCACGTAGCGGCGCTTGCCGTTCTCAACATGCAGGGCAGGGCGGTGGGTGTGGCCGTGGATGATGATGTCGGTGCCGGTCGCCGCAAACAGCTCGGCCACGGCATGCGGCGTCACATCCATGATCTCGTAAGACTTGCTCCCCTGGGCTTCGCGGCTGCCCTGGCGCAGGCCGGCAATGATGGTCTTGCGCTGTTCGAGCGGCATGGACAGGAACTGCGCCTGCCACGCCGGCTGGCGCACCATCGCGCGGAACTCCATGTACTTGAGGTCGTCCGTGCACTGGGCGTCGCCATGCACAAGGGCAATGCGCTGCCCTTTGAAGTCGGCGACGTGAGGTTCTTGCAGCAGCGTCAGGCCGGCGGCCTGCGCAAAATCCGTATGGACGAGGAAGTCGCGGTTGCCCGCCAGCCAGTACACGGCCACGCCAGCATCGCTGACCGCCCGGATAGCGTTGATGATGCGCTGGTGAAAGCGCGAACCGAGGTCGTCGTCCCCGGCCCAGTATTCGAAGATGTCGCCCAGCAGGTAGAGCGACTGCGCCGCCATCGCACGTTCTTCAAGGAAAATCAGGAAAGCTTCGCTGGTTTTCTGGTGCGATGGCTGCAGGTGCAGATCAGAAATGAATAGCGCGAGGGCGCGCTGGGGCAGGCTCATCGGATAACTTTCCTTGCCACAGCATCAAAGCGCCCTGGCTTCATCAGATTTGTTCGATTTTTTCGATGACCACGTCTTCAACTGGCACGTCAGCGAACATGCCGCTGCGGCCGGTCTTGACCTTATTGATCTTGTCCACGACTTCTTTGCCTTCGGTCACTGCTCCGAACACGCAGTAGCCCCAGCCGTCCTGGCCTGGATAGTCGAGGAAGCCATTGTTCTTGGTGTTGATGAAGAACTGGGCCGATGCCGAGTGCGGCGCATTGGTGCGGGCCATCGCCAGCGTGTAGTGGTTGTTCTTGAGGCCATTCTTGGCTTCGTTTTCCACGGTCTGGTCAGCCGGCTTCTGCTTCATGCCAGGCTCGAAACCGCCGCCCTGGATCATGAAACCGTCGATGACGCGGTGGAAAATCGTGTTGTTGTAGTGGCCGGCGTTCATATAGGCGAGGAAGTTCTCGACCGTTTTCGGTGCTTTTTCAGCGTCCAGTTCGACCGTGATATTGCCCATATTCGTGGTGATCAGAATTGCCATAATGTGTCCTGTGTGAGGTTTTTGTTCAGGGTGAAGCCGCTATTATACGAAAGTTGGCCGCCGATTCTTACTGTGCGGCCGGTTTGTTGGCCGGTTCTACCAGTTTTTCGGGCGCAGCCGGTGCAGCTGGCGCTGCCGGTGCAGCTGGAGCCGCCGGCGCAGCCGGCTCGACCGGCGCTGCGGGTGCGGCGTCGAGCTTGGCCGGTTTCTTGACCCTGCTGGCCGACTTGATCACGATCGGCACCACCGGCACGTCGCGCATGCCGCGCACATCGTCGGTCACCACGGCCTTGATCTTGTCGACCACTTCCCTGCCGGCTACCACGCGGCCAAACACGGTGTAACCGAAACCGTCGCGGCCAGGGTAGTCGAGGTTGTTGTTGTCGTTGACGTTGATATAGAACTGGGCGGTGGCCGAGTTCGGGTCGCTGGTGCGCGCCATGGCGACGGTATACATCAGGTTCTGCAGGCCGTTCCTGGCCTCGTTCTGCACCGGCTTGCCGGTCCGCTTCTGCTTCATGTCGAGGCCCATGCCGCCGCCCTGGATCATGAAATCATTGATGACGCGATGGAACAGGGTGCCCTTGTAGTGGCCGTTCTTGACGTACTGCAGGAAGTTGGCGACGTTCTTGGGCGCCTTTTCCTGGTCCAGTTCCAACACGATTTCGCCCATCGTGGTCTTGAGCGATACATACGGCATGTCGGCGGCGATGACCGCGCTGCCCAGCGACAGGCCAACAAACACAGTCAGGAATTTGGCGAACATCGGAAAGCGACGCAATACGGATTCTTGCATTGGAGATTCCTTGTAATCAGGTGGAGATGTACCCGGCGGAGAGCAGGTGTGAAAGGCTGTCAAGCCTCCCGCGCAAAAATAAACCTCATGCATATGCGGCCAGTCTGGATTTTAACAATGCTATACTTTGCGCTGACGTCCCCATTCTATCAAAGAAGAACAAGGCAGAGGGACCGGCGAACTCGCCGCAATCCATGGCTATAGCAGGTGCGCACCTCCACGGTGCCAGCGCCGGCACGCCGTATTGCCTGAGCGCCGGATCCTCTGTGCATTATCAAGAGTCCGATGAGCAATTTAAAGATTTACAACACGCTGGCGCGTGAAAAGCAGGTTTTCGTTCCTATTGAACCGGGCAAGGTCGGCATGTATGTGTGCGGCATGACGGTCTACGATTACTGCCATATCGGCCACGCCCGCATGATGATGGCGTTCGACGTCGTCTACCGCTGGCTCAAGACCTCGGGCTACCAGGTCAAGTACGTGCGCAACATCACCGATATCGAAGACAAGATCATCAAGCGCGCCGTCGAAAACAATGAGTCGATCCATTCGCTCGTCTCGCGTTTCACCCAATACATGGACGAGGACACGGCCGCGCTCGGCATCCTGCCGGCCGACGTGACCCCGTACGCGACCCAATACGTGCCGCAAATGCTGGCCATGATCGAGCAGCTGGAACAGAAGGACCTGGCCTACAAGGCCGAGGACGGCGACGTCAACTACGCCGTGCGCAACTTCCCCGGCTACGGCAAATTGTCCGGCAAGTCGCTCGACGATCTGCGCGCCGGCGAGCGCGTCGACGTCAACACCGGCAAGCGCGACCCGCTCGATTTCGTGCTGTGGAAAGCGTCCAAGGAATCGGAGCCGGCCGAAGTCAAATGGCAATCCAAATGGGGCAGCGGCCGTCCGGGCTGGCACATCGAGTGCTCGGCCATGGCGTGCGCCACGCTGGGCGAAACCTTCGACATTCATGGCGGCGGCATGGACTTGCAGTTCCCGCACCACGAGAACGAGATCGCCCAGTCGGAAGGCGCGCTGGGTCACCACAGCGTCAACTACTGGATCCACAATGGCTTCGTGCGCGTGGACAACGAGAAGATGTCCAAGTCCTTGGGCAACTTCTTCACGATCCGCGACGTGCTGAAAAAATTCGACGCCGAAGTGGTGCGCTTCTTCATCCTGCGCGCCCACTACCGTAGCCCGCTGAACTATGCCGACGTCCACCTCGACGACGCCAAGGCCGCGCTGACGCGCCTGTACACGGCGCTGGCCGGCTGGGATCTGGGCAGCGACCCGGTCGCCGTCGACTGGAACGAAGCGCACGCCAGGCGTTTCGCCGAGGCGATGGACGATGACTTCAACACGCCGCTGGCCGTTGCCGTGCTGTTCGACCTGGCCACCGAAATCAACAAGAACAAGGACCTGGCGCTGGCGCGCCAGTACAAGGCGCTGGCCGGCGTGCTCGGCCTGCTCGAGCGTCCGGCCCAGCAGTTCCTGCAAGCGGGCGTCGGCGCCGCAGCGGAGCTTGACATCGACGGCCTGATCGCCGCCCGCATTGCTGCCAAAAAAGCACGTAACTTCGCCGAGTCGGACAAGATTCGAGCAAGCCTGCTCGCTGCCGGGATCGTCCTGGAAGACAAGCCGGACGGCACCACCAACTGGCGTCGTGCATGATGGCCCTGAATAAGGACACCGCGGGCACGACCTCGCTGATCCTGGAAGTGCCTTCCTACTGGGAGCAAGCCAAGGCGGAGCTGATGCGGCGCGACCGCATCATGAAAAAGCTGATTCCCCAGTTCGGCGACCTGCATCTGGTCGGCCATCCGGACCCGTTTACGACGCTGGCACGCTCGGTGGTCGGGCAGCAAGTGTCGAGCAAGGCGGCCGATGCCGTCTGGGAACGCCTGCTGGCCGCCTGCCCGAAGATCACGCCGGCCCAGGTCATCAAGGCGGGCGTCGAGCAGCTGGGCGCCTGCGGCCTGTCCAAGCGCAAGACCGAATACATCCTCGACCTGGCCGACCACTTCAAGGCCAAGCGCGTGCATGCGAACCTGTGGGCGACGATGGACGACGAAGCCATCATCGCCGAACTGGTGCAGATCCGCGGCATCAGCCGCTGGACGGCCGAGATGTTCCTGATCTTTAACCTGCTGCGCCCGAACGTCATGCCGCTCGACGACCAGGGCCTGATCCAGGGGATCAGCCAGAATTACTTCTCCGGCGAGCCCGTTTCCCGCAGCGATGCGCGCGAAGTGTCGGCCAACTGGGAGCCATGGCGCACCGTCGCCACCTGGTATTTATGGCGTAGTTTGGATCCGGTTGCAGTAGAATAGGCGAAATCAGGGAATATATTGCAGTGGTCGCAACATTGCAATGGCAACAAATAACACGGAGGTACAATGATTAAAACAACTTTCCTCAACTTCGAGCAGCCGATTGCTGAACTCGACTCCAAGATTGAAGAACTGCGTTTCGTCCAGGATGATTCCGCCGTCGACATCTCCGAAGAGATCGACCGCCTGGCCAAGAAGAGCCAGCAGCTGACCAAAGACATCTATGCCAAGCTGAGCCCTTGGCAGGTTTCACAAATTGCGCGCCACCCGCAGCGTCCATACACGATGGACTATGTGAACGAAATCTTTACCGACTTCCACGAACTGCACGGCGACCGCAGCTATGCGGACGACCTGTCGATCGTCGGCGGCCTGGCCCGCTTCAACGGCAAGGCCTGCATGGTCATCGGCCACCAGAAGGGCCGCGACACCAAGGAACGCGCACTGCGCAACTTCGGCATGCCGAAGCCGGAAGGCTACCGCAAGGCCATGCGCCTGATGAAGCTGGCTGAAAAATTCGACCTGCCGATCTTCACCTTCGTCGACACCCCGGGCGCTTTCCCCGGCATCGACGCCGAGGAGCGCGGCCAGTCCGAGGCGATCGGCCACAATCTGTACGTGATGGCAGAACTGAAAGTGCCGCTGATCGCCACCATCATCGGCGAAGGCGGTTCCGGCGGCGCACTGGCCATTGCCGTGGGCGACGCCGTGCTGATGCTGCAATACGCGACCTATTCGGTGATCTCGCCGGAAGGCTGCGCATCGATCCTGTGGAAAACCTCCGAGCGCGCCTCCGACGCCGCCGATGCGCTGGGCCTGACCGCGCACCGCCTCAAGGCGATGGGCCTGATCGACAAGATCATCAATGAACCGCTGGGTGGCGCACACCGCGATCCGAAGCAGATGGCCGCCTTGCTCAAGCGCGCGCTGGGCGACTCGCTGCGCCAGTTCCAGGACATGAAGGTCAAGGACCTGATCGCTCAGCGTCATGAGAAATTGATGAGCTACGGCAAATTCAAAGAAACGACCGTTACTGAAGAGTGAGCAAGAAGCCAGCCGGGGCCCTCCCGGCGACCTTTGCCCAGGCGCTCGATGCCCTGCGGGTGCAGGCGCCGGCCCGCGCCATCGCCATTGCCTACAGCGGCGGCCTCGACTCCAGCGCACTGCTGCACCTGGCGCACGCCTACTGCCAGCGGCACGCCGTCGCCTTGCTGGCCTTCCACGTCAACCACGGCATCAGCCCGAACGCGCTTGCGTGGCAGCAGCATTGCGCGCAGCAGGCAGCCCGGCTTGGCATTGCTTTCGACACCCGCGCTGTCACCGTAGAAAAGGGCAGCAGCGGCACCGAAGCGGCAGCCCGCAAGCTGCGCTACCGCGCGCTGGGCGAACTGTGCGCGGCGCACGGCGTGCCCCTGATGCTGACCGCCCACCACCTCGACGACCAAGCCGAAACGGTGCTGCTGCAATTGCTGCGCGGCTCAGGCCCGGCCGGCCTGTCGGGCATGGATGCCGCCAACTCGGCGCCCGAGCTGCTCGGCAACCCGACGCTGACGATGGCCCGGCCGCTGTTGCCGGCTTCGCGTGCCCAGCTTGAAGCCTATGTGGCCGAGCATCAGCTGGCTTATATCGACGACGAATCGAATACCGATCCGCGCTTTGCCCGCAATGCCTTGCGCCACCAGGTCATACCGGCGCTGGCGCAAGCCTTTCCCGGGTTTCAGCAGCGGTTTGCCCGCAGTGCAGCACACGCGCAATCGGCCCAGCGCCTGCTGACCGAGCTGGCCGAACAGGACCTGGCGGCCTGCCTGGCGGGCGACAGCATCGATTGCGCCCACCTGCGCCGTCTCAGTGTGGACCGCAGCACCAATATGCTGCGCCACTGGTTCGGCCTGCGCGGCCTGTCGATGCCATCGACCGCGTGGCTGTCGGAAATGCTGACCCAACTGGTCGAGGCCAAGCACGATGCCCAGTTGTGCGTCACCCACCCCGAATGCCATGTGCGGCGCCACCGTGACCGCCTGTACCTCACGCCGCGCCTGCCCGAACTGGCTGGCCAGCGCGACGAGGAAGTGCCGGCCCATACGCCGGGCCACGCCTTTCGCTGGAACGGCGAAGCCGAGATCGCCTTTCCGGCCTATGGCGGCGTCCTGCACTTCGACGTCGCAGCGGAGGGCTTCGACCCGGCCTGGCTGCGCGCCCAGCCGCTCGAGATCGACTTCCGCAAGGGCGGCGAACGCCTCAAGCCGGCCGCCAACCGCCCGACGCGCGCGCTCAAATACCACTATCAGGCTTGCAACGTTCCATCCTGGGAACGCGAACGCCTGCCCATCGTCACCGCCGCGAAAGACCTGCTGTTTGCCGCCGGCATCGGCATGGATTGCCACCATGTCAGCACGGCCGAAGGCGGGCGCATCCGCCTGCGCTGGACCTGATTTCGTTATTTGTATATACGATTTTCGTCTGATTTTCTGCACGCTCTGCCTTGTTATTTTGCATTGCAACATGTAGAGTAAAGGCCCCTTTTTACTCTTTCTGAGCGGATTTCTCACTCTTATGGCATTAATCGTCCACAAATACGGCGGTACGTCGATGGGCTCGACGGACCGTATCAAGAACGTCGCAGCACGCGTAGCCAAGTGGCATGATGCCGGGCACCAGATTGTCGTCGTGCCGTCGGCCATGTCCGGCGAAACCAACCGCCTGATCGGCCTGGCCAAGCAGATTACCGAGCATCCGGACCCGCGCGAGCTGGACATGATCGCCTCGACCGGCGAGCAAGTCTCGGTCGGCCTGCTGGCCGTGGCGCTGCACGCGATCGGCAAGGAAGCCGTGTCCTACGCCGGCTGGCAGGTCGCGATCAAGACCGACTCGGCCTTTACGAAGGCGCGCATCCAGTCGATCGACGACACGCGCGTGCGCGCCGACCTCGAGGCAGGCAAGATCGTCATCATCACCGGTTTCCAGGGCGTCGACGACGAAGGCAATATCGCAACGCTGGGGCGCGGCGGTTCCGATACCTCGGCAGTGGCGATCGCCGCCGCGATGAAAGCGGCCGAATGCCTGATCTACACCGACGTCGACGGCATCTACACGACCGACCCGCGCGTGGTGACCGAGGCGCGCCGCCTCAAGACGATCACGTTTGAAGAAATGCTGGAGCTCGCATCGCTCGGCTCGAAAGTGCTGCAAAGCCGCTCGGTCGAATTCGCGGGCAACTACCGCGTACCGACCCGCGTCCTGTCGTCGCTGACCGATCCCCTGATGCCGCTCGAACAAGAAGCCAATTCGGGAACCCTGATTTCGTTTGAGGAAGATACACATATGGAACAAGCAGTCATCTCCGGTATCGCGTTCAATCGCGATGAGGCCAAAATCACCGTACTGGGCGTGCCGGACAAGCCGGGCGTGGCCTACCACATCCTGGGGCCGGTGGCCGATGCCAATATCGAAGTCGACATGATCATCCAGAACCAGTCGGTCGACGGCAAGACCGACTTCACCTTCACCGTCTCGCGCGGCGAGTATGCCAAGGCGATGGCCGTGCTGAACGACTCGGTCAAGAATGATATTGGCGCGGCCAGCGTCATCGGCGACACCAAGGTATCTAAGGTATCGGTGGTCGGCGTGGGCATGCGCAGCCACGTCGGCGTGGCATCGAAGATGTTCCAGACCCTGTCGGAAGAAGGGGTCAACATCCTGATGATCTCGACCTCGGAGATCAAGATTTCGGTGCTGATCGACGAAAAGTACATGGAATTGGCGGTTCGTGCCCTGCACAAGGCGTTCGAGCTGGAAAACGCGTAAATTTTCCCCGTTTTCGTCAAAAAAGGGGGGGATTCCATTGACCAAATGGCTTGGAATCTCTATGATTGCGGTCTGCTGATCTAGCGAAGTCATGCTGGGTCGGATAGGAGATGTGGCCGAGTGGCCGAAGGCACTTCCCTGCTAAGGAAGCATATGGGCTTAAACCTGTATCGTGAGTTCGAATCTCACCATCTCCGCCAGTATCAGAAAAGAAGCCCCGGGAACGGGGCTTTTTTTCGTCTGTGCCATAGTTCTGTCAGCGCCGCCGCGAGGATGATTAAACCGTTGGCTCGGTGAATTCTTGTGCCAGCAAGTCAAACACCACCCGGATGCGTCGGGCGGTGTGCAGTTCTCGGTGTGTAACCAGCCACATGGGAAACTTGATGGGCGCAAGATCGTCTAGCACCCGTACCACTGACGGAGTCAGTGCTGCAATTTCTTCCATCGTTACACCAATGCCCAAGCCTTGGCGCACCATTTGCCACGAAACCAAGGTATTGTCGGCCAGAACACTGAAGTGTGACTCAGTCAATTGCAGTCCGTAGTCCTGTAGAAACGTCAAATATTTACCATTGCGATCATGGCCGATGAAGCGGTGTCTTAATGCATCATGTGCCGAGCGAGGATGGCCATTTTTCGCGACCCAATCAGACGATGCGTAAAAGTGTGCGCTGGCATGACGCAGTAAGCGCCCAATGAGTTCCGGCTCTTGCGGACGTACATGCCGAATCGCAATGTCGGCCTCTCGTCGCCGTAAATCGCTGAGCGCATCAGCGGCGATGACTTCGATCGTCACTCCCGGCGCCACCTCAGCGATGCGCTGGATCGCGCGAGGCAACAAGAATGCTGCCACCGTATCGGTGGCAGTGATTGAAACTACTCCGTCAACTGACGTCGAAGTCCCTGTCGCCGCCAACTCCAAGTCGTGTGCTGCCGTGCCCATGGTACGCGCGTACTCCAGCAGCGCCAACCCGGCTTGGGTGGTCAGCACCGAGCGACCTACACGCTCGAATAATGTCACGCCCAATTCAATTTCGAGAGTGGATATCTGGCGGCTCAGCGTGGACTGAGAAACCCGCATATAACGAGCCGCAGCCGACAGCGATCCCCGATCGGCGACTTGTAAAAAGGCGCGCAAGTGGTTCCAGTCCATATCAATACCAATCAAAAATGCATAAGTGCCATGCAAATGCCACTCTATTCAATAGCTAAATGCATGCCTACAATCCCAGCGTTGGTTAACTGAACACCACATCAACGGAAACACATGTTCCGCCCCTGCGCCTCTGCGCCGGGTCGATAGCGGACATGGAGCCAATTGGCTGCTCTATCTGATATTTCAAAAAAGAACTGCGCCATGCTAACAACTCTAAGTGACATACACAACTGCCATGATAAGGCTTCACATGTTCTGCTTCTTTTCGCGGCCCGCTCCGCTCGCAATGGCGCTGGCTTTCTTTACCTTCATCCCGGTCGTGACGGCGCTCGTTCTCGTTTTCCAGATTCCATCCGGAACCTACTCCGAAGACAGCGCCCGTCTGGCCTTTGCCCCCATCGCCTGGTTTTTCCATGTCCTGGCCGGAGCCGCCTTTGGGATTGCGGGACCGCTGCAGTTCGTCCTCGCGCTGCGCCGCCGGTTCGGCCTTCTGCACCGCGTGTCGGGCCGGATCTTCGTCCTTTCGGGGGCCACCATTGGTCTGTCGGGCCTCTCGCTTCTCGCGGACGTGGCACCACCAAGCACGCCCCTCATCGACATCGCCCGCGGTTTCTTCGGCCTGGCGCTCCTGATCGCCCTCGTCCTGGCAGTGGCAGCAATCCGGGACCGCGATGTCCTGCGCCACCGCGCCTGGGCGATCCGTGCCTATGCGATTGGGATGGGGGCAGGGGCCGTTGCACTTGTGTTCTTCCCGATCTATATCATCACGGGCCAAGCGCCGAATGGCCTCGCTGCCGACCTCGTCGTTGTCATCTGTTGGGGCCTGACCATCGCCTTCGCCGAGGTGGTCCTCCGCCACTCATCCATTCGCCGCCGAGCTCCGACATGAACATCGCCAGCAACGCCGCCTATGGCGGCCACGAAACCATCTCCGTTAAAGATGCACCGATCGCCACCCCTGCTGCCGAAGAGGTCCGGCGTCCGTAGTGCGGAAGTTCCCCCAGGCTGGTGCGGCGTCAGGCCGCACCTTTATTCATCCGAACAGGAGTGGCAAATCGCCATCTCAACAGACCATGACATTGTTCCACCAAAGCCCTGCAAACCGTAAGGCGCAAGCCCGCACGGCATCTACCTCAACGATTCGCCGCCGCGCGAGGCAGTGGGCCTGCTTCCTTCTAGCAGGCTCAGCCCTGCCCGGCGCTGCTACATGGGCCCAGGCCAAGCCTGCCGCCGAAGCCAGCGCAGTAGGAAGTAGCGGCCATGTGCAAGCACCCGATGAGCCAAAAGCGACTGCCCTGATCGGTTTTGGTGCCGCGCATATTCCTGAGTATCCAGGCGCGCGCAAAAATCGCACGGTTCCGGCGCTGTTCGGTGAGTACGTGTTCGCCAATGGTGTCTTCATCAGTTCCATGCGCGGTATCGGTTATGGTGCCGACATTGGCATTGGCGAGGTCAGTATTTCCCTTGGACACCACGGCGGCCGCCGCACTTCGAATTCCTCGATATATGAGGGCTCTGAAGACCTGAAAGGCATGGGGGACATTTCGGGCAGTGCTTCAGTCAATCTGAATGCCAGTTTTGTCCTGGGAGCCAACGTCAACTTAACTGTGAGTGGACAATTTGCCGCTACCAACCGGGATGGAGGAAACACCTATGAGCTGTCTTTGGGTATGCCGGTGTACAACACCGCTGGGAACCAGGTGTATCTGAACACTGGACTTCAGTTCCAAGATAAAAAGCGTGCCAATGCCTACTATTCAGTCAATGCTGTGCAAAGCCGCAACTCCGGGTATCGCATGTATTCTGCCGACAAAGGCGTTGAGCACTATAACCTTGGCCTATCCTGGACTAATGTGCTCAATGACCGCTGGTCGGTCCGCACCAGCGGCATGCTCACTCGCATGGCCGGTTCAGCTGCTGATAGTCCGCTCACTCGCAATCCTAACAACCGGCTTCTGATGTCGACGCTGATCTACCAGTTCTGAGCAATCGGTCCATCTGCTTGTGTGGTCATGCCCTTATACGAATAGTGGGGATTCCCACAGCTAGTTCCATATCGGAGTCGCTAAGCAGTCCCTCAACCCCAAGGAGAAATTGATGAATTATTGCCGGCCCTTATTGCTAACTGTATTGCTCCCATTGATGGCAGCAGCTTGCTCTACCCCTAGTCCAGGGCCGGTCGCCACCGATACAGCCAGGGCAGAAAAGAAGATTGCTTTCGCGCTTGGTCAGGAACCGGGCAGTTTCACAATCGCCAGTCAAAGCGAGGGAGAAGCGCCAGGAGGATCGGTTCGCACCGACTATGTCGTCAGCACTTCCAGGGGAGCCAAGTACTCCTGCTACATCATGGAGCCTTCGGGCTTTGGAAAAGTCATGAGCTGGGGAATGATGAGTGGTTCCGATGCGGTATGCAACGAAACGTCAAGCAGTGGCAGGCCAGTTCCGGTTCCAAAATCGAACAAAGCTGGCTGCAACGACTTGATGAGGGCCGCAGGAAAATGTAATTGAAGGTTCTACGCTCCAATTCCCGCAAGCCGGATTGGAAGCCCGACTCAAGCCAGGGAAGCGCTGATCAATTGGCGATCTTTCTTTGCGCTTCAGAATGCCCGCGTATAACCTTCCGAGTAAGGCGCTGCCGGAGTTGACTGGAATTTTTGATCCAAAGGGTGTCACAGCATGAAAAATTATCCGTTTTTGTCAGCATCCCAAGCCGCGGTGATTCTGCGCGTTTCGACCGCGATCCTCTTCATGGCACATGCAATCATGCGCATCGTAAACGGGACGATCCCGCAATTCGGGAATTTCATGTCAGCGCTTGGTTTCCCTTTTGGCGAGGCAGTCGTTTGGCTGATTACTGTTGTTGAGATCGTTGCCGGCATGTTATTGATCTGGAACTGTTATGTCCGGATCGCGGCGACTGGACTGTTTGCCATTGCAGTTGTTGGCATTGCGTTAATTCATCGCCATCTTGGTTGGTTCGTTGGCGAGCATGGCACTGGTGGCAGTGAGTATAGCGTCGCCCTCATGGTAATGCTGCTAGTGATCGCCACAAATGATCCCCAGCTCGATGCGCGTGCCGCACAGGGGCATCGTCGTGATGACCGCACCATGGCCGACGATAGCCATGTTCCGCAAACAGACGACGTCAACAAGGAAAGGACTCCCAAGTGATAAACGACAACGATCTCGCCATACCAACGCTGCCCTCCCGTTCCATCCTGGCTACTACTGAGTTCTATCGACAGCTCGGTTTTGAAGGCGGCGCACACAAATTCAACCCTGAGTACGCGATTTTCAAGCGTGGCTCAATTGAACTGCACTTCTTCAGGCATACGCAACTCGTGCCTGCGGAATCCTCCGCTGGCTGCTACATTCGGGTACAGGACGTGAAAGGCTTTCACGACGCTTGTTTGGTCATCGGTTTGCCGGGCGGCGGTATCCCACGCATTGATCGATTGGAAGACAAGCCATGGGGGCTCAGAGAATTTGCCATCGTAGACCTGGACGGCAATCTGCTACGTATCGGCCAAGTTATCTAGTGTCCTGAGTTAGAAATTCGCAGACAAAATCGTTGAATGCTCGCAAGGATTCACGGAACTCACTGGGGAAATATCCGGGCTAAGTGTCCAAACGGCTCCAATCGGACCAGATTTCCAGCATTCTTAGCTGGGAAGTTCGACGGACACCATTCCGCCAGCAATTCCTAACCCCCGCTCTTGCGGTTTTTTCATGTAACTTGCGTTTGGCGCAGGGCGGTCATTGCGCCCAGTCCATCGACACGGGCAAACCTGTCCGCCGTCGATATGTTACTCTGCGCCATCTCCCACCCAAGCGTTGCAGCCCATTGCTATGGATCTAAGACTACCCGCAGCCAGCCTGCTTCTTGCCGCCGCGATGGCGGTGCTGACGCCGGCGCCGGCGCTGGCCCAGACTGCGCCCGAGACAGGCGAAGCGAGCAGCCAGAAAATCCACCTCAACGCCATCCCGACCAAGCGGGCGTCCGAGCGCAAGCGCGCCCAGCAGGCTGCCAAAGTGGTGTTGTACCGGACCGCCTGGTGCGGCTATTGCAAGCGCGCCGCCGCTTACATGCGCCAACAAAAGATCCAGTTCGTCGAGCGCGACATCGAAGTCGACCAGCACTCCCATGCCGAATACCAGCGCCTGGGCGGCAAGGGCTCGGTTCCGCTGATTCAATTCGGCGACAAGGCCATGCTGGGGTTTGCGCAAGAGACGTTCGACCAGTATTACGCCGAGTTCAAGAAGTCAGGCGCGGTCCTGCCCTGAATCAATAACTCCTGCTGAGCGCGGCGCTATGATGAGTTCATCATGCCGCCAAGGACAGGATCATGTTCCATTCCAAAGCATTGAAGCTGCCGCAGCGCCAGGATGGCGTTGCAGCCATCGAATTTGCCTTCATCGTATCGAGCCTGGCTTTCATGATGGCGATGTTGCTGCAGCTTGGGCGTACCTTTGTACTCTACAACGTTTCCGTTTCAGCCGCCTATAGCGCGACGATGCATGTGGCGACGATGCCGCAGAGCGAGCTGCTCAACTCACAGGTGGCCAAGCCCAGCACGCAGGCGATCGTGGAAAAAATGCGGCAGGGCGGCGCGATCGATGTCTCCGACAACCCTTTTTCTATGCTCGTCACCTGCACGCCAGGCGCGTCGGCCCCGTGTGGAGGATCCACCATGCCTTCCCAAGTGCATGTGCGCATCGAACATATTCAACGCGATACCATCTTTACGCTCCTGACCAGCGACGTTAGCCAACAGATCGATTCGCTGTTCGTCAGGTACCGCGCCAGGATACCGCGGGTTGGCTTTGTCGCGCCCTAGAGCAGCAGCCAGTTGAACTTCTTGCCAAGGGTAAGCTGCATCAGTTTGCCTTTGGTGCCGGCTTCCTCATTCATCGTCAGCAACAGGCGGCCGTTGGCGTCCTCGGCCAGGCTGGTCACTTCGGCGCTGCGGGTTGGGTTCGTCCGTTCGCTGCCCGGCAACAAGCTCGACAGTTCAATCCAATGCTCGCCGCGGTCCGGCGACCAAGCCAGGTAGGCCTTGCCGGTGACCTGGTCGAAACCGGCGGCGATGACGACATCCGGATCGTGCTTCGGCGACAGCAGTTGGGTAATGGTTGGAAAGCTCGCGCTGTCGTCGACCGCATGCCGCTTGACGAACTTGAAGCTGCCGCCGCCATCTTCGCTGCGCAGCAAGCCGCCTCCGACGCCGATATAGAGGAGCCCCGTGCCGGGCACGGCGGCCATGTCCTTGTGCTCCTTGCCGCACCAGGCGGCGCACACGTCCCTGAGCACCGGCGTCCATTGCGAACCGGCCACGATGGCGCCGCGCGTGGCAAGAACGCTATCGCCGCGCGGCGTGGAAGCGGACAGGGACAGATACGCGTCATCACCGTGGAAGGCGACATCGGCCATGCCGCTTGACGAACTCATCAGCAACTCGAGGCGCGCCGGCGCTTCCGGATCGGGCCGTGGCGGCGTCGACGGCGCGCCGATACCGTAGCTGGACAGGACGAGCAGCAGCAGGGCAGCAATACACGCGGCGTAGATGGATTTGAACATTGCTGGACATACTCATTGCATTGGACAGGATATTGTCCGCGCCCTGGCGCTGCGGGTCTGTTGGCTTTGTGTACAGAGTTTGTACGGGTTTGTCGCAAGACGCCGTGCTTCATTGCACCAAAGTACAATTGTTGGGCAAGGCCCGAAGTTCTATTCTGTGTCCATGCGATGGCAATACGCCATTGGAAAAGACACCTAACCACATCGGGAGAAACACCATGCAAATCGCTCAACGTGTCGCACGACTTTTCGCCACCGTCATCGTCGTCGCCGGCACCAATGCCTACGCAGTCGATGCGCCAGCCGTGCTCGACGCCAAGGCCTGCAAGGTGAGCTACCCGAAGCAGTCGCTGATCAATGAAGAGCAGGGTGTGACCTCGATGCAGTTCCTGGTCTCGCCGGCGGGCAAGGTGGTCGACGCGAAACTGGAAAAGAGCAGCGGCTACAAGGCGCTCGACAAGGCAGCGATGACGGCGCTGGCCTCCTGCCAGTTCAAGCCGGGCACCAAGGATGGCGCGCCATCCCAGACCTGGACCCGGGTCGACTACGCCTGGGCCCTTTGATCGATGACGGCGCTTCAACCTTGACCATCGGCAAGGGGCATGTTTTACTTGTCCATCTTGCCGAGGAGACGAGTTGGGACGCCACTGCCATACGGGTTTGCTGCGCCGGGTCCTGATGCTGCTCGCACTGGCTGCTGCCGGGCCGGTGCAGGCGCAGGCGCCGCTGGTGCTTGCCTTCGACGACCTGCTGCCATGGAAGACGCAAAGCGGTGATGCCTACGGCGGCGCCTACACCGAAATCGTGCGTGAACTGGCCCGGCGCGCCGGACTGCCACTGCACATCAAGCCTTGCCCCCTCAAGCGCTGCCTGACCATGCTCCAGCATGGCGAAGCGGACATCATCATCGGCGTCAAGCGAACCCCGGAGCGCCAGCGCTACCTGCAATTCCTGCAGACGCCATACCGCGCCAGCAGTGCTGACAAGGTGTTCTTCGTGCTCAAGGAAAAAGGCGCCGTGGTCCGGCGCTACGAGGACTTGCGGCCCCTGCGCATCGGCGTCAAGCTCGGCGCCGACTATTTCGCCCGTTTCGACCAAGACACGACGCTGAAGAAGGATACGTCCAAGGACATGGACATCAACTTCCGCAAGCTGGCGATGGGCCGGCTGGACGCCGTCATCGCCGCCGAAGACCAGGGCGAGGCGATGCTGGCGCAGCTGCAGCTGGGCGGGAAGATCGGCAAGGCGGCATGGCGCGTGCCGGACCCGAGCCCGCGCTCGATCGCCATGTCGCGCCACTCCAGGCATATCGCCAGCCTGGCCGCCCTCGACAAGGCGATGGCCGCGATGGCCAGGGACGGCACGCTGGCCGCGCTGTTCCGGCGCCACTACTACGACGCCTACCGCGTGCCGCTGGACTCGGTGCAGATCAATTAGCGGGTCAAACTAGCGGCGGAACCGCACGTCGACCTTGGACACGTCGGCATACACCTTGGGCTTCTTCGGCTTCTTCGGTTTCTTCAAGACCTCGCCTGCCGTGTTGGTCACCGGCACCCGGTGCTCCGGCGAAAAACCGGGCTCCTCGATGCGCTCGAGCGTTTGCCTGGTCAGCATTTCAATTGCCGCCAGCAGCGGCACTTCGTCGGCGCACACCAGCGACACCGCTTCGCCGCTGGCGCCGGCACGGCCGGTGCGGCCGGTGCGGTGCACATAGTCTTCGGCCACGATCGGCAGGTCGAAATTGACCACCTGCGGCAAGTCGTCGATGTCGAGGCCGCGCGCGGCCACATCGGTCGCCACCAGGATCTGCACTTCGCCCGCCTTGAAGCGGTCGAGCGCGCGCAGGCGGGCCGGCTGCGGCTTGTCGCCATGGATAGCGTCGGCATTGATGCCTTGCGCCAGCAGCGTCTCGACCAGCTGGTCGACCCCTTTGCGGGTCTTGGCAAACACCAGTACCTGGCCCCAGCGGCGCTGGCGCAGCAGGTGGCAAAACAGTTCCGCCTTGCGCTTTTTGTCGACCGGCACCATCCACTGCCGGATGCGCTTGACGGTTGTGTTGCGCGGGCTCACTTCGATCGACACAGGGTCGCGCAGCAGCTTGCCTGCCAGCGCGCGGATCTCGTCGGAGAAGGTGGCCGAGAACAGCAAGGTCTGGCGCTGCTTGGGCAGGGCCGCGAAGATGGCATTGAGTTCGCGCGAGAAGCCGAGGTCGAGCATGCGGTCGGCCTCGTCGAGCACCAGCGTCTGCAGCATCGTGAACTTGACGGCATTCTGGCTGTACAGGTCGAGCAGGCGGCCAGGCGTGGCGACGAGCACGTCGAGGCCCTTGCGCAGCTTCATCATCTGCGGATTGATGCTGACGCCGCCATAGGCGACCGCCATCCGCAGCGGCAAATTGCCGCCGTAGGTCTGGAAGCTCTGGAACACCTGTTCGGCCAGCTCGCGGGTCGGCACCAGCACCAGCACCCGCACGCAGTTGCTGGCCACCTGCGGGCCTTCCATGGTCAGGCGCTGCAGCAGGGGCAGGGCGAAGCCGGCCGTCTTGCCGGTGCCGGTCTGGGCTTGCGCCATGATGTCGCGCCCGGCCAGCGCAGGCGGAATGGCCTGCGCCTGCACCGGCGTCGGTTGCTGGTAGCCCTGCGCCTCAAGGGTGCGCAGCAGCGGGTCGATCAGACCGAGGGTGTCAAACGTCATGGCTTACTGCCTGTTGCAAGGGACAAAGCAGGATTCTACGCGATGCCGATCACTTGCAGGCTCGAGTTTACTGCGCCCCGGCGCGAATCCGAACCGGTTTTATTGCTTTCTGGCCATCATCGGCATTCCGTGATAAATTGCTATCTGGCAATTCGGCAACGTGTCGTCTTGCCTCTTTTCTAATCCTTTAAAATTGGACTTTCCATGCCATCCAAGCGCACGAACCGTCTCGCCATTGCCACCCTGCTTGCTCCGTTGCTGATTGCCGCCCATGCCCAGGCCGCCGATATTGTCGCGATCAAGGCGGGCCGCCTGGTCGATGTCGAGGCGGGCCGCGTCGCGCTCAACCAGGTGATCCTGATCGATGGCGAGCGCATCACCGCCGTCGGCGCGGCCGGCGCGACGCCGATCCCGGCTGGCGCAAGGGTCATCGACCTGTCCGCCAGCACGGTGCTGCCGGGCCTGATCGACGCGCACACCCACCTGACCTCCAATCCCCACCTGCATGGCTATATGTCGCTGTCGGTGTCCGATATGCGGGCCGCGATGTACGGCGTGCGGGCCGCGCGCGTCACCCTGCAGGCTGGCTTCACCATGGTGCGCGACGTCGGCGCCAGCGGCTTTGGCGACGTCGCCCTGCGCGATGCCATCAACGACGGCGACACGCCAGGCCCGCGCATGCTGGTGTCCGGCTATTCGCTTGGCATCAAGGGCGGCCATTGCGACAACAACCTGCTGGCACCGGAATACAAGGACGTCGGGCAAGGCGTGGCGGACGGCCCGTGGCCGGCCCGCGCCAAGGTGCGCGAAATGGCCAAGTATGGCGCCGACCTGATCAAGATCTGCGCCACCGGCGGCGTGCTGTCGAAAGGCGACGCTGCCGGCGCCCAGCAATACACCCTCGAAGAAATGCAGGCCATCGTGCAGGAGGCGCATAAGCTGGGCCGCCGCGTGGCGGCCCACGCCCACGGCGCCAGCGGCATCAATGACGCACTGCGTGCCGGCGTCGACTCGGTCGAACATTCGAGTCTGATCGACGCCGAAGGCATCAAGCTGGCGCGCGAGAAGGGGACCTATCTGGTGATGGACATCTACAACGACGACTACATCCTGTCCGAAGGCGAAAAGGCGGGCTTCCTGCCCGAGTCGCTGGCCAAAGAAAAGGAAATCGGCCAGCTCCAGCGCGACAACTTCCGCGCTGCCTACAAGGGCGGCGCCAAGATGGCATTCGGCAGCGACGCCGGGGTCTACCCGCACGGCGACAACGCCAGGCAGTTCCATTACATGGTCAAGTACGGCATGACGCCGATGGCGGCGGTACAGGCAGCGACCATCAATGCCGCTGACCTGCTGGGCTGGAAAGACAAGGTGGGCTCGCTCAAGGCCGGCAAGCTGGCCGACATCATCGCAGTCGGCGACGATCCGATGGTCGACGTCAGCGCGCTGACCAAGGTCAAATTTGTCATGAAGGGTGGCGTGGTCTACAAGAACGCCCAATAGGCACACCACCATACCCCAAGGAGACTCCATGCTGACCCGCTTTCCCCAATTTGTAGTTCGTCCGCTGCTGGCGGCCATGCTTGCTGCCGGCGCGATGCCGGCGCAGGCGCAGGCGCAGGCGCAGGCGCCGGCGCCGGCCGCCATGCCGGCCAGTACGGTGCCGGCCGGCGCAGCGGTACAGGCCGCCGACGCGGCGTTCGCCAGCTGGTCCGACGACTTTGCCGCGCAATGGATCCGCATGTCGCCGGAGCGCGCCACCGCCAGCCAGTACTTCAAGGGCGAGGAACAGGCGGCGCTGGACCGCCAGCTGACGCCAGGCAGCAAGGAGCGCCGCGCCCAGGTCGTGGCGCTGGCCAGGACCGGCCAGGCCAGGGTCGACCAGTTCCTTGCCGGTCCATTGAGCCCGACCACCCGCATTTCGGCCGAGACCATGCGCTGGTCGCTGGCCCGCACCATCGCCGGCGAGCCGTATGCGGACTACGCCTTCGTGTTTTCGCAGTTTAGCGGTCCGCAGATTACGCTGGTTAACTTCATGGCCGACACCCATCCGATGCGCAATGCGCAAGACGTGGCGAGCTATATGGCACGGCTCGAGCAGATCGCCGGCCGCATGGACGAAGCGACGACGCGCGCGCGCGAAGCGGCAGCCAGGTCGCTGATCCCGCCGCGCTTTATCCTGGAAAAATCGCAGGGCCAGGTCGACGCCTTCCTGGCGCCAGCGCCGGACAAGAATGCATTCGTGGTGTCGCTGGCCACGCGCAGCGCCAAAATCGCCGACCTCAAGCCGGAAGTGCGCGCCGAAGCGATAGCCGCCGCCACCAGGATCGTCGCCGAAAAAATCCGCCCTGCCTTCGAACGCACAAAGGCCTTCCTGGCCGAGATTCATCCGCGCACCACCAATGACGCGGGCATCTCGCGCCTGCCCGGCGGCGCAGCCGCCTACGCCGACGCGCTGGCCAATTTCACCGGCACCAAGCTGACGGCCGACCAGATCCACCAGATCGGCCTGCGCGAAGTGGCCCGCATCGAAGCTGAGATGGACAAACACCTGCGCACGCTCGGCTTCGTCAGCGGCACCATCAACGAGCGCGTCAGGCAGCTCGACGCCAAACACCAGCCGCCGGCCGGTCTTGACCCTCGTCCGGCCATCCTCAAGCAGTATGCCGACATGGTGCGCGATGCCGAAAAGCGCAGCGAGAAGCTGTTCAACGTCAGGCCACGTGCGCCGGTGGAAGTGCGCCGCGAACCGGCCATTTCGGAAGGCAGCGCTGCGGCCCATTACACGACGCCGGCGCCGGATGGTTCGCGTCCGGGCGTGTTCTGGGTGCCGATGCGCGGTCCCGAGTTCGACATCATCCGCATGCGCAGCCTGTCCTACCACGAGGCGGTACCGGGCCACCACTTCCAGCTGGCGATCCAGCAGGAGTTGACCGGCCTGCCGAAGTTCCGCACCCAGCGCCTGTTTGGCGGCGGCAGTTCGCACAGCGAAGGCTGGGCCTTGTACACGGAGCGGCTCGCGGTGGAGCAGGGCTGGTATGAAGGCGATATCCCGGGCCTGATCGGCGCGCTCGGTTCGGAACTGTTCCGTGCCCGCCGCCTGGTGGTCGACACGGGATTGCATAGCAAGGGCTGGACCCGTCAGCAGGCGATCGACTACGGCATCGGCGCGCAGGAAGTGGAACGCTATGTCGTGTGGCCGGGGCAGGCCTGTGCCTATATGGTGGGCATGCTGCGCATGCTGGAGCTGCGCGAGAAGGCCAGGGCCACGCTGGGCGCGAAGTTCTCGCTGCCGGGCTTCCATGATGTGGTGCTCAAGACGGGGTCGGTGCCGCTCGACGTACTGGCGCGCGTGCTCGACGATTGGGCCGTAGCGCAGAAGTGAAGAACCGCGTGGGCACGGGGTCGTCGCACGGTTGTTGGTGCGGCGACATGCCCACCCTACGTGACTTTATCGTAGGGTGGGCACTGCGTGCCCACGCGGTAACGTTGTCGTAGGGTGGGCACTGCGTGCCCACGCGGTAACGCTGTCGTAGGGTGGGCACTGCGTGCCCACGCGGTAACGCTGTCGTAGGGTGGGCACCGGTCGTCGCACGCTTGTTGGTGCGGCGACATGCCCACGGTTTCTCCTACTTCGCGGGTGTACCGTCGGCTTGCAGCACGGTCACCGTGCCGAAGTTCAGTTCGCGCACGCCCGCTTCGATCTTGCGCAGGTCGCCCACGATGAACCAGATCACCTCGCCCGGCTTGATGAACTTGCCGGCTGCAGCGGCCAGCGCAGGCTCGTCGAGCTTGCGCATATTGGCGGCGTAGTTCGACCAGTGGTTCTCCGGCAGCTTCAGGTTGATGCTGCGGATGGCCGCCGATTCCAGCGCACCCAGGGTCTCGAAGCGGCCGGCCAGGCGCGACGTCATATTGCGCATGATGCTCTTGAACTCCTCGCCGGCGATCGGACGTTCGCCCGCGATGCCACGGATCTCCTTGGCCACTTCCACCATCGACTCACGGGTCTTGTCGGTCTGCACCGGCGCGATCACCATGAACATGCGCTGGCCACGCACGCCCGTCAGCTGCGCCGAGGTGCCATAGCTCCAGTGCTTGTCGAGCCGCAGATTGCGATTCAGCCGCGCCGTGGCCATGCCGCCGAAGTTCTGCATCACCGGTTCCATCGCCAGGTCTTCCGGCTGGCCGTTCGCTTCCGAGATGTGGGCCGCGACGATGGTCGACTGCGGCGCATCGGGCTTGTCGATCAGGTAGACCTGCTTGCCCGGCGTGCGCGCGACCGTCGCAATGGCCTTGGCCGGTGCGCTGCCTGGCTTCCAGCTGGCGAAACTGCTCTCCAG
This sequence comes from uncultured bacterium, assembly GCA_965233055.1. GTDB lineage: Bacteria > Pseudomonadota > Gammaproteobacteria > Burkholderiales > Burkholderiaceae_D > Telluria_A. The sequence continues at coordinate 47,078 of CBDDRJ010000008.1, read as the reverse complement.
CATCGGCAGCACTTTGCCCATCGTGGTATCGCCCGTGACGATCACGGTGGCGCTGCCCGGCTTGAACCAGTTCGCATGCCAGCTCGCGAGGTCGCCGACGGTGATCGCTGCGACCGTTTTCTCGGTGCCGCTGGCCGGCTTGGCATAGGCGTGGTCCGCGCCGTACAGGATGCCAGGCAGGATGCGGCCGGCCAGGCCGGCTGCCTGTGCCTTCTCCTGCCCGATCTGCGCCAGGCGGCGCTGCTTGAGCAAGGCGAACTGGTCGGCGGCAAAGGCCGGATTGAGTGCTGCATCGGCCATCAGGTCCAGCGACGGCTTCACGTTCGCCGCGGTCGATTCCAGGCTGACAAAGGACTGGTCGAAGGAACTGCCGGTGCGAAGGCGTGCGCCGAGCGATTCGAAGGCGTCCGACATGTCGAAGGCGTTGCGGGTCTTGCTGCCCTTGTCGAGCAGGTCGAGCGCCATCGTGGCGACACCGGCCTTGTCGACGCTGTCGGCAGCGGTGCCTGCGTCGAGCACCAGGGTCACGTTGACGATCGGGGCGCTGTGGCGTTCGATCAGCACCACCTTCAGGCCGTTCTTGAGCGTCGCCTGCGCCATCGCCGGGAACTTGACGTCCGGCGCGCTGCCCAGTGCCGGCACGAGCTTGCGGTCCAGGCCGGTCCTGGCAGCGGCCAGCTTGGCAAACGGCTTGGCCGTCATCGTGTAGTGGTTGGCGCGCAGCCAGCGGTTGCCGGCCGCCTTGATGTCGGCCGGCCTGGCCGTTGCCATCACCTGTAGCTGGTCGAGGTAGGCGTCGGGGCTGCCGCCATAGGTCATGCTTTCGGCCAGCACGTCGGCGCGGCCGCCAAAGCCGCCCAGGCGCTCAATGCCGCGCGAGAAGGCGGCCAGTTTGCTAGTCTGTGCGCGCGCCACTTCAGCCGCGGTCGGACCCTTGTCGAGCAGTTCGTTCATGACACTGTCAATTTCGCGTTCAACGTCGGCCTGGCTGGCGCCCGGCTTGAGCGTGACCGTCATGTTGAAGTTGCTGCCCAATTCCTTGCCGTTGACGCCGGCGAAGACCGCGGTGGCCAGGCCCTTGTCGTACACCAGGCGGCGCGTCAGGCGCGCGCTCTTCGAGCCGGCCAGCACGTCGGCCAGCAGCGACAGGTACTGCAGGTCCTGATTCTTCCATGCGGCCACGTGGTAGCTGCGGTAGATGCGCGCCTGCGGCACATGGTCTTCCATTTCGTCGCGGATCGAGCGGTCGAGCACCGGGATCCAGGTTTCGGTGCGCGGCAGCGGCGGGCCCGGCGGAATCGCGCCGAAGTATTTGGTCACAAGTTCAAGCGCCTTCTCGGGCGTGATGTCGCCGGCCAGCGAGATGACGGCGTTGTTTGGACCGTAGTAGGTGCGGTACCACTCCTTGACATCTTCCAGCGTGGCCGCATTGAGGTCGTCCATGCTGCCGATGGTGGACCAGGAGTAGGGGTGGGAATGCGGGTACATCTTGGCGCTGATTTCGTTGCGCACTTTGCCATAAGGCTGGTTCTCGCCCTGGCGCTTCTCGTTCTGCACCACGCCGCGCTCGCGCTCGAGCATCTCTTTCGATATGTAGTTGGCCAGGTAGCCCATGCGGTCCGATTCGAGGAACAGGGTGCGCTCGAGCGCCGATACCGGGACGTCTTCGAAAAAGTTGGTGCGGTCGGTATTGGTGGTGCCGTTGCGGTTGTTCGCGCCCAGGTCGTCCATCGCTTCGCGGAAGCCGTGCGGGTAGTTCTCTGAGCCGTTGAAGAAGAAGTGTTCGAACAGGTGGGCGAAGCCGGTCTTGCCGCGCTTCTCGTTGCGCGAACCGACGTGGTACCACATATTGACGCCCACCACCGGCACGTTGTGGTCCTCATGGACCAGCAGGGTCAGGCCATTGCTGAGCACGAATTTCTTGTGGTTGATGGTGTAGGCCTTGCGGTCGAACTGCGCCGGCCTGGCCGCTGCAGCCGGGGCTTTGGCGGCCGCCGGCGCTGCTGGGGGCGGGGCGGCTGCCATGGTGGTATGCGAGGCCAGCGACAGGCCAAGTGCGAGGGGGACGAGCAGGTGTCGTTTCATGTGGCGCCTTTATTGTTTTGGTCATCGAAGGTCCGGGCATCGCGTGTCTTGGCCGGAGCACGGCAATGATGACAGAACTACCCGGTGATGTCTGCTGATTTGGCCCGGATTCAGTCGCCAAAAAACGGGTTCCGTCGGATAATGGCGGCCTGACCGGGCAGCGCTTGCTATTGTCCAATCATGCCCAACCACCTGGACCCATCATGTTGACCAGCCTCTTTTTCGTCCTGCGTATCACCACCGCCTGGGTCGTTTCCTACATCCTGCTGTGCGTGATGTTCATTTCGGCCTTCTTCCCCCACACCGGCCCGGAGGGCGGATGGTTCGTGCTGTTCGGCTTCTTCCTTGCCGGCTTCATCCTGACCGGCGCCTTTTCCCATGTGCGGCGGGTGCGCCTGATTACCGATGTGGTCAATTCGAGCACCCTGTCGAACCGCCAGCGGCGCCAGATCGAGATCCCGTTCGAAGCGGGCGAAGCGTTCGACATGCTCGAAGCGGCTATTCTCGAGCTGCCCGGGGTGCACGACGTCGCCAGCGCCCGCGACAGCCTGCAGATCCGCGCCAAGGTCAAGCGCATCGACCCGTACTCAAACAGCCAGCTGCCTTTCATGCACTGGTTCGCCCGCCTCGACGGCCGCCGCAACCAGATCACTGCCACCGTCGCCCCCAACGGCGACAGCGGCAGCGTGACCCTGCTATGCGAACCGGAGCGCGCCGCCTGGAGCGACTTCTACCTGGTCGACGACAACACCAACCTGGAGACGGCCGAAGCGCTGGGCCGCGCCATCACGCGCCGCGTGGCCCAGCGCCGCCGCGGCGAAAAGGAAAGTGCCCGCCAGACCATCACCGAGAAGGAACTGACGGTGGCCAAGCTGTCGCTGCTGCATGCACAGGTCGAGCCGCACTTCCTGTACAACACGCTGGCCAGCGCCCAGCTGCTGACCCGCACCGACCCGGAACGCGCCGACCAGATGCTCGGCAACCTGATCCTCTACCTGCGCCACTCGCTGCCGCGTACCGAGGAGAGCTTCTCGACGCTGGGCGTGGAGCTGGAGCGGGCCCGCGCCTACCTCGACATCCTCAAGATCCGCATGGGGTCGCGCCTGAACCTGCAGATCGAAGTGCCGGCTCAGCTCGAATCGACTCAGATCCCGCCGATGATGCTGCAAACGCTGGTGGAAAACGCGATCAAGCACGGCCTCGAGCCCAAGTCCGGCGGCGGCACCGTCTGGATCCTGGCGCGCGTCAGCGAAGCCGGCGTCGCCGTGACGGTGGCCGACGACGGCCGCGGCTTTTCGGCCGAAGGCGGCGGCACCGGCATCGGCCTGCGCAATGTGCGCGAGCGACTGCGCCTGGCCCATGGCGACAAGGCGTCGTTCTCGATCGTCGCCAATTTCCCGACCGGTGTGGCGGCGACCATCACCGTACCCAATCAGGCATTGAAAGGAGCGCGCCATGACTAAGTGCGTGATTGCTGAAGACGAAGAACTGCTGCGCGACGCACTTGTTGCGATGCTGGCGGTGGCCTGGCCCGAGCTGGAGATCGTGGCAGCAGTCGACGATGGCGGCGCGGCACTGGAAGCGATCGCCGAGTGCCAACCGGACGTGGCCTTCCTCGATATCCGCATGCCGGGCCTGACCGGGCTGGAAGTGGCCAGCGCCATGCTTGATGCCAGCCCGCGCACCCAGATCGTGTTCGTGACGGCTTACGACCAGTATGCGATGGATGCATTCGACCGCGGCGCGGTCGACTACCTGCAAAAGCCGGTGGCGCGCGAACGGCTCGATGCGACCGTGCAGCGCCTCAAGGCGCGCGCGCTGGCCGGCCCGCCCGACAGTGTCGCGATGGCCGAGCTATTGCACAAGCTGGCCGGCGGCATGCCGGCCGCGCCCAAGCCGCCGCCGCTGGTGTGGCTGACGGCCAGCGCCGGCAGCGAAACGCGCCTGATCATGGTCGACGACGTCGCCTACTTCCAGTCCGACACCAAGTACACGGTGGTGATGACGGCCGAAGGCGAATCGCTGCTGCGCAAACCGATCCGCGAACTGCTCGACGTGCTCGACCCGGCCATCTTCAAGCAGATCCACCGCTCGACCATTGTCAATATCAAGGCGATCGCGTCGATCGGGCGCGACGACTCGGGGCGCGGCGTCGTCAAACTGCGCAATCGGCCGGAGACTTTGCTGGTCAGCCATGCATTCCTGTCGTTGTTCAGAAATATGTAAGGGCTTGTGTGCGCTGGCGAACGGATCAACGCGTTGCTTCTGGTAAACTTCCCCCCATTGAAACCACTCTTGGGGATAACCATGAAACACTTGATCCTGGCCGCCAGCATGCTCGTAGCCGCCATTCCGGTGATGGCTGCCGACGTCGCGATGTCGATTTCGGTCGGCGACCCGAATTTCTACGGCCGCATCGACATCGGCAACTTCCCGCAGCCGCAGCTCGTCAACGTCCAGCCGATCATCATTCATCGTCCGGCGCATGTGGTCATGGGCAGCCCGCTGTACCTGCGCGTGCCGCCTGGCCACATCAAGAAATGGTCCAAGCACTGCGGTAAATACAATGCCTGTGGCCAGCAAGTGTATTTCGTGCAGGACAACTGGTACAGCAATGTCTACGTGCCACAGTACCGCGAGCGCCATGGCAAGGACCACGGCGACCAGGGCAAGGGGCGCGGCGACTCCGGCAAGGGGCACGGCGACTCGGGCAAGGGCCACGGCGATCAGGGCAAGGGCCACGGCAAGGGCAACGGCAACGGCAACGGCAACGGCAAGAACTGATGCCTGGCCAGCGCCGCGGCGGGCCCCGGTGTAGACTGCAGTCTGGTTGACACTGGGGAGCATCGATTGCGACGCGATATTGTGATTGTCGGTGGTGGAGCAGGGGGCCTCGAGCTGGCCTGCAAACTGGGGCGCAGGCTCGGTCCGAACCGGGTGGTGCTGGTCGATAAGGGCTTGACCCATATCTGGAAACCGTCGCTGCATGAAGTCGCCGCCGGCACCCTCGATATCCACCAGGAGGGCCTGTCCTACCAGATGCTGGCCCACGACAACGGCTTCACCTTCGTCTATGGCCCTTTGACCGGGCTTGACCACAAGGCGCGCCAGATCACCGTCGGCGCCATCGAACAGGACGGCGCCGCCATCCTGCCCGAACGCCAGGTCGCCTTCGAATCGCTGGTGATCGCCGTCGGCAGCACCTCCAATTACTTCGGCGTTCCCGGCGCCGGCGAACACACGATTTCCCTCAACGGCACCGACGACGCCGAGCGTTTCCGCCTGACCCTGCTCAAGCTGCTGACCCGCGCCGACCTGCAAAAGAGCGTCAGCGCCGACGCTGGCCTCGATATCGTCATCATCGGCGGCGGCGCCACCGGCGTCGAGCTGGCGGCAGAACTGCGCGAAGCGAGCAGCGCCTATGCCGACTACGGCTTCTCGCGCATCGATTCACGCCACGACGTGCGCATCACCCTGCTCGAAGGCGCGCCGCGCATCCTGTCGCCGCTGCCGGAGCGGGTGTCGAAGGCGGCGCTGCGCCTGCTCGGGCAGCGCGCGATCCAGGTGCAAACGGCTTGCAAGGTGACCTCCATCGAGGCGGGCCACGTCAGCGTCGATGGCGGCGCCGGTTACCGGGCCGATCTTTGCGTGTGGGCGGCCGGCATCCGCGCGCCCGCTTTCCTCGCCAGCCTCGATCTGCCGCTCAATAAAAACGGGCAGATTGAAGTCGACAGCTGCCTGCGCGTCAAGGGCACCGCCGGCATCTACGCGATGGGCGACTGCGCCGCCTGCATCGACGCCAATGGCAGGCCGGTGCCGCCGCGCGCCCAGGCGGCGCACCAGCAGGCCGAGTTCCTGCTAGACACGCTGCGCGGGCAGGCGCCGCGCCAGCCCTATGCCTACCGCGACTATGGCTCGCTGGTGTCGTTCGGCCAGTCGACGACGGTCGGCAGTCTGATGGGTTCGCTCAAGGGCCTGAGCTGGTTCGTCGAAGGCTTTTTTGCCCGCATGATGTATGTGAGCCTGCACCTGATGCACCACCGCGCCGTGCTGGGCCTGGTGCGCACCGGCGTGTTGGCGGTGGCGCGCTTCCTGATCCGGCGCAGCACGCCGCTGGTCAAGCTGCACTAGTATCGTGAATCAGAAATTCGTTGCATCAGAATGAAGTTGGCGCCTTCGTGGGGTGGGTACGGTGCGCTGCAGCGTACCCACGGCGCGATACCCAGGCACAGCGCGCAGCCTTGGCCAGATCGGTTTGGCCGGGCAAGCTGCTAAGGCTGCCTGCCCGGCGGCTTGGGCAGCGACAGCACCAGGCTGGCACCAGTGGCGCCAGCGGCATTTGGCCGCAGCGCCAGGCTGCCGCCGAACGGGCGCAGCCGCTCGCGCAGCAGGCGCAAGCCGTGCCGCGCCGTTTCGGGCGCCGCGCCGGCCAGGCCCCTGCCATTGTCTTGCACGGTCAGTATCCACGCCTCGTCGGTATCGTCGAGCACCAGCGCCGCTTCGGTCGCGCCGGCATGGGCGGCAATATTGGCCAGGCCTTCCTGCGCGCCGCGCAGCAGCACCAGGCCGGCCGCGCGCGGGCAGTCGAGTTCCTGTTCGGGCAGGCTGGCGCTGACGGCGATGCCGTAGGCCTGGCCGGTATTGTCGGCCAGCTCATGCAGTGCAGCCTTAATGCCGAGGAATTCGAAGGTGTCATTCCACAGCGTCGCCTGCAAGGCGCGGTTGCCTTCGATGACACCGGTCAGCAGCTGCCTGACCAGCGCCGACCGTTCCTGCAGCGCCTGGTCGAGCGGCAGTTGCTTGGACATCAACGACAGGTGCATCGACAGCGCCGTCAGCGACGAGCCGAGCTTGTCGTGCAACTGGCGCGCCAGCTGGCGTTTCTGTTCGTCGTCGGTGTGCAGCGCATGGGCCAGCAGCTCGGCCAGCGCGTCAAGGCGGGCCTGGGGGTCTTGCGCTGCATCGTTGCTCGAATCGGGGGCCGGTGACGTCATCGAAGATCCACTGAAAGTTTCCCGAATAATACAGCAGCGTGCGCGCCGGCGGCGCGGCGTATTGCCAGGCGCGCGCGGCCGGTGCCGCCGTCAGCGGTCGGCGCACAGGCGGATGGCATCGAGCAGGTTGTCGATCTCGACCGGCTTGACCAGGTGCATGTCGAAGCCGGCGTCGAGCACGCGCCGCTGGTCGTTGGCCAGTCCATAGCCGGTCAGCGCGATCAGCTTGATGTGCTGGGTGTCGGCATTGGTGCGCAGGCGGCGCGCCACCTCGTAGCCGTCGATGCCGGGCAGGCCGATGTCGACCAGCGCCACGTCAGGGCGGCATTGGTGCGCCAGCAATACGCCGGCGCTGCCGTCGGCCGCGTGGTGGATCTGGTGTCCGCAGGCGGCCAGCATGGTGGCCATCATTTCGCGGCCGTCGTCGTTGTCCTCGATCAATAGCACGACCGGCTTGACTGTTGCCTGCGGCGGCGCGGCGGCAGCGGGCGTCCGCCGCGCCGCCGTGATGCCGGGCAGGCGCACCATGAAGGTACTGCCTTGGCCTTCGCCTTCGCTGCGCGCGCTGACCGTGCCGCCGTGCAGTTCGACCAGGCGCCGCACCAGCGCCAGCCCGATGCCCAGCCCGCCCTGGGCCCGGTCGAGCGTGATCAATCCCTGCACAAACACGTCGAACACCTGCGGCAGCAGGTCCGGCCCGATGCCCACGCCGCTGTCGCGCACCGTCAGCACGACGGCATCGCCGATGGTTTCGGTGCTGATGTCGATCTCGCCGCCGGGCGGCGTGTACTTGAGGGCATTGTCGACCAGGTTGGTGACGACCTGCTCGATGCGGGTCTGGTCGCCATCGATATGGCAGTCGCCGCGGTGCAAGCGCAGCGTGTAGCCGTCGGCGCGGCCGGTGGCCTTGAAGATGTCGACGCAGCTGGCCACCAGCTCACCCAGGTCGAGCGGCTGCCTGGTCAGCAGCAGCTTGCCCGACATGGCGCGCGACAGGTCGAGCAGATCGTCGACGATGCGCGACAGGTGCTGGGTCTGGCGCTCGATGATGGCGGCGGCCCGGCCCAGGTGGTCGTTGCCGCGCCCGTGCAGGCCGACCAGGGCGGCGGCGCTGGCAATGGCGCTGAGCGGGTTGCGCAGCTCGTGGCCGAGCATGGCGAGGAACTCGTCCTTGGCGTGGTTCTTGCGCTCGGCTGCCTTGCGCTCCTCCATCTCGCGCGTCAGGCGCTTGTTGGCGGCGATCAACAGCGTGGTGCGCTGGCTCAGCGTTTGGGCCTGCTGCTGCAGCTCGACGTTCTTTTGCGCCAGCGCGACGAATACGCCGACCTTGGCATGCAGGATCTGCGGTATCGCCGGCGTAAACAGGAAATCGACGGCGCCTTTCTGGTAAGCCTTGAGGCGGTCGATCTCGTCGGCCAGGAAGGCGGTGACGAAGATGATCGGGATGCCGGCCGAGCGGGCCCGCTGGTGGATCGCCTCAGCCGTCTCGAAGCCGTCCATGCCGGGCATATTGACGTCGAGCAGGATCACGGCGAAGTCGTGCAGCAGCACCTGGCGCAGGGCGTCCTGCCCCGAAGCGGCGGTGACGACTTCATAGTTGACGCCGTCGCTGCGCTGGCTCAGCAGCGACGACAGTGCCAGCAGGCTGGCGCTGTCGTCGTTGACGACCAGGATCTTGGGTTTGGCGCAATTGGACATAGGGGAAAGGTCAGGACGCTAGCGTGTGGCATCCACGCAATAATAAGCAAGTGCAATTGAGAGCGGCGCCACGTTGAAACGGGGCCGGGGCCCGAGGGTACGCTTGCGCACAGTCGTCAAGCTTGGGCTGTGCCAAAGTGGAATCTTTACATGAGAGGGCTGGCAATGAATATCGACACGATCGTAGACAAGGCTTACCACGGCAAGTCGTTCCGGGATTTGGGCGATGCACCGGTCAGTGCCTTGCATGGCGTCAGCGAAGCGGACGCCAAGGCCCTCGACAAGGCGTTCGGGGTACGCACCATCAACCAGCTGGCCTCGCTGCCGGCCGTCAAGTCGGCGGTGGCGATCGCCATCCTGGCCGCACAGGAGCGCGATTCGCCGCAGGAACAGGCGGCCGACGAGCTGCTCGACGATGCCGTCGAAATGACCTTCCCGGCCAGCGACCCCATTTCGATCGACTCCGGCATCACCCGGGTCGAAGTGTCGCCTGATATGGTCGATGCGAGCACGGATCACCAGATGCAGCCTGAAACGGAAGGGAAAAAGCCTGTGGCCAAGCCGCAACAGCGCCACTGAGGCTGGCGCCTGGTGCGGTAAATCAGAATTTCGTTGATACAGGGTGGGTAGAGTTGGTCTACCCACGCGGTGTTACGCGCCGTGAATTGACCATGCATGGGCGCGCAGCCAAACCGATGTGGCCAAGGCTGCGCGCTGTAGTAAGGTATCGCGCTGATCGGGTATCCCCGCGTGGGTACGTTGCCGCGCATCGTGCCCTCCCTTCTACAATGGCGACCACTTCATTCTTACGCAACGAATTTCTGATTCACTACACTAGCGGTGCGGCAACACCAGGCGCGGCTGGTCCGTCGGCACCAGCACGGCGGGCTGGGCCGACGTCGCGCAGTAGCGGTTCTTGCCGCTGCGCTTGGCTTCGTAGAGGGCGCAGTCGGCAATGCTGATCAGGGTGTCGACCGTCTGCGCGTCGTCCGGGAAGATGCTGATGCCGATGCTGGTCGACAGGCGCAGCGTCAGGTCATTGATGTGGTAGGGCTCGGCCACGACCTCGACCAGCTTGGCCGCGTGCACATAGCTGTCGCTCATGCCCGACAGGTCCGGCAGCACGATCATGAACTCGTCGCCGCCGATGCGGGCCACGGTGTCTTCCTTGCGCGACGACGCGACCAGGCGCTGGGCCACCATGCGCAGGATTTCGTCGCCATAGGCGTGGCCGTAGGTGTCGTTGATGTCCTTGAAGCCGTCCAGGTCCAGGTACATGATGGCCGCCTTGTGGCGGTTGCGCCTGGCATGCTGCAAGGTGGTCGCGATGCGGTCCTCGAGCAGGCGGCGGTTGGGCAGGCCGGTCAGCGCGTCGTGCAGCGCCAGTTCCTGCTGCACACGGCTGTACTGGGCCAGCTCCTTGTACAGCAGGCGCACCTCGAGCATATTGTGGATGCGCTTGTGCACTTCGAGCAGGTCGAACGGCTTGCTGATGAAGTCGCGCGCGCCGGCCTCGAGGGCGGCAATCTTGAAGCTGGGCTGGGCCGTCAGCGCCAGCACCGGCAGGTAGCCGCCCTGTTCGATTTCCTTCAGGCCCTTCATGACCTGGAAGCCGTTCAGGCCCGGCATTTGCAGGTCGAGCAGGATCAGGTCGTAGCAGTGCTCGCGGTGCAGCGGGCACACCATTTCCGGCGACATCGTCGAACTGACCGAGGTATAGCCTTCTTCCCGCAGAATTTCTTCCATCAGGTCGATGTTGTCGGCAGAGTCGTCGACGACAAGGATCTTGGCATGGAGTATATCGTCTCGGCTTGGCATAAAAATCTCGCTCCCGGCGCGTGGTGCCGGGATGATTCGAGTGTAGCAAACGGCGTGAAATTTCTTGTAGGACAGCGCCGCGTAGTGAAGTAGGAACATTGGGTCTATTGCGCAAAGCGGGGCGCCGGCCCTTTGGTGGCTGCCGATTTTGTCCTACACGGGGTGCTAACTTGTGTTTTCGCCAACTACCCTGGCGACGGCGGCGATCAGCTCCGACGCTTCGACCGGCTTGGCGATATGGGCCCGGAAGCCGGCTTCGAGCGCCCTGGCGCGGTCGCCCTGGCGTGCAAAGGCGGTCAGGGCGATGGCGGGCAGCTTGGCCCATTTGCCCAGTTCGAGCGCGCGCACGCGCGCCAGCAGTTCATAGCCGTCGATATCGGCCATGCCGAGGTCGGAAACGAGCACATCGGGCCGGCCCAGTCCGAGCCAGTCGATCGCTTCGGCCGCGCTGCCGACGGCCGACACGCGCGCGTGGCAGTCGGACAGGATGCGCTTGATCAGCTCGCGCGCATCCGGTTCATCGTCGACCACCAGCACCTTGACGTCGGACAGGTCGCGCGTCTGCATGCCGGCGGCCAGCGCCCTGGCCGGAGCGGCCGCCGGCGCCGGTTCGCTGTGCGGCTTGGCGGGCGGCCGCACCGCCAGCGGCCACTGCAGCGTGAAGGTGGCGCCGCGTCCTTCGCCTTCGCTGTCGGCGCGCGCCGTGCCGCCATGCTGCTCGACCAGCTGCTTGACGATCGACAGCCCCAGCCCCAGCCCGCCGTGCTTGCGCGTGGTCGACGAGTCGGCCTGGCGGAAGCGCTCGAACACATGGCCGATGAATTCGGGCGCGATGCCGACCCCGTTGTCGCTGACGGTGATCTCGGCGTGGCCGTCGGCCGCGCGCAGCTGCACCAGCACGGCGCCGCCGCAAGGCGTGAACTTGATCGCGTTCGACAGCAGGTTCCAGATCACCTGCTGCAGGCGGCTGGGGTCGGCGGCCACGAAGGGCGTGTGCCGGTCGATCAGGCGCTCGATGCGGATCTGCTTGGCGTCGGCGGCCGGGCGCACCGTTTCGATGGCGGCATCGATCATGGCCGGCGCCGCCACCGCCGCGATCTCGAGCAGCACCTTGCCCGACGTGATGCGGCTGACGTCGAGCAGGTCTTCGATCAGCTGGGCCTGGGCGCGCGCATTGCGTTCGATCGTCAGCAGGCCGCGCTGCAGGTCGAGCGGGTCGCGGCTGCCGCGCCGCAGCACCTGGGCCCAGCCGAGGATGGCCGACAGCGGCGTGCGCAGTTCGTGCGACAGCGTGGCGAGGAATTCGTCCTTCAGCTGGCTGTTGCGCTCGGCCTCGGCGCGCGCCTGGCGTTCGTTCTCGAGCAGCACCTTGCGCTCGTCGGCGGCGCGCTGGGCCGCTTCGTACAGGCGCGTATTGTCGATCGCCACCGCGGCCTGGGCCGCGATGCCTTCGACGATGCGGGCGGTGCGCTCGCTGAACATGCGGGATTCGGGGTGGCCGAAGAACAGGCTGCCGAACTGCTTGCCCGAGCGCGCCACCACCGGCACCGACAGGTAGCTGCGTACGCCGCCGCCGGCCGGCGCGGCCAGCAACTGGTCGATGTCGTCGCAGCGCACGGTGGCGCGGCCGTCGTGCGGCGCCGGCGCCAGCGCGTCGGCGAGCCGCCCGCCGTGGCGGGCGAAGTCGGGCGGCACCGCGCCCGACTGGGTCAGCAGCGGCGGCGCGCCGTCGCCGCTGCAGCCATAATGGAATACGCCGAAGCGGGCGCCGCTGATGGCGGTGGCCGCGTCCGTCACCGTCTGCAGCAGCGGGCGCAGGTCGCGCTGCGAGGCCAGCGCGCTGCCGGTGCTGTTTAGCAGCTCGAGCACCTGGGTCTCGTCGCGCAGCGCCTGCTGCACGCGCTTGACCTGGTCGACGTCGGTGCTGGTGCCGAACCAGCGCTGCAGGCGGCCATCCTTGTCGTACAAGGGGTTGACGCGGGTCAGGAACCAGCGGTACTGGCCATCAAAGCCACGGATCGGCACCTCCATCTCGAACGGCACGCCGGCCCGGATCGAGGCTAGCCACAGCTGGCGCGCCTGCGGCAGCACTTCGGGCGAATGGGTGTTTTGCCAGCCCCAGCCGAGCGACTGCTCGGGCGTGCTGCCCGTGTACTGGTACCAGCGCTGGTTGAACCAGACGACATAGCCGTCCGGGTTGGCCGACCAGGCCAGCTGCGGGATCGAGTCGGCCAGTGCGCGCAGCATTTCCTCGCTCTGGCGCAGCGCGTCCTCGACCACCTTGCGCGCCGTGATGTCCTGGAAATAGCCGGTCAGGCCGTCGGCCGACGGATAGACGCGGAAATCGAACCACGCACCCAGCGGCGGGAAAAAAAACTCGAAGCTGACGGTCTGCTGGGTGGCCAGCGCCAGCCGGCATTGCCGGTCCAGTTCGCTGCCCTGGAGCTCGGGCAGCACGTCCCACAGCACCTGGCCGACCAGCTTGTCGCGGGTGAAGCCGAGCGGCGCGAGGATGGCCAGCGCGCGCGAATTGATGTAGGTGAAGCGCCATTCGCTGTCGAGTACGCTGAAACCGTCGGTAATACTCTCGAGCACATTGCTCATGCGGTCGTTGGCACGGCGCAGCGCTTCGCGGGCACCGGTGATTTCCTGCTGAACGCGCTGGCGCGCCGCCATGACACTATGGGCATTGCGCAGCACAACCGGGCGCAGCAGGTCGTCTTGCTTGCCTTTATTGGTCACGGACTGCTTTCATGATCGGCCATCAGGTGGCGCCAGGAGCCGGCGCCTTCAAGTCGATTCTAGCGTAGCGCGACGAACTAACGCACACCGTTGCCCGCGCCGGCGCGCGCCAGCGCCGCTTGCAGCTGCTCAAGGTCGTAGGGCTTTTTGAGGGAAATGCAGGGGAAGTCGATGCGGGCCACCAGGCTGTCGCCATAGCCGGATGCAAAGATGACCCCAAGCGCAGGCTGCAGCTGCAGCGCGCGGCGGGCCAGGTCGATGCCGGACATGCCGGGCAGGCTGACGTCGCTGAACAGGATGTCGAACGGGCCCTCGGCCAGGCGGGCCAGCGCATCCTCGGCATTGCCGGTGCCGGTCGGCGCGTGGCCGAAGGCCTCGAGCATCTCACAGACGAGGAACTGGGCATCCAGATTGTCCTCGACCACCAGCACCCGCAGCATGAGCGGCGAGCTCAGGTGAGGCTGCTTGCTGTCGCGCTGATCTTGCATGAAAGTGCCCCAGGGTAGACGTCACACCATCCTACACTGAATGCCAATCGAACGCCGCGGGCAAAAAAAAAAGCCCGCTGCGGGAGCGGGCTAAATCTATTTCCTTGGAAGGAGAATAGAGGAGACAGATGAATGATGCTGCAATGCGGCATATTTTGCTAATAGTATTTCGTGATACCAGATATGCGATTTGCTGATAATTGTCGAATCATATGCATTTTCAATGCAAATTCTTGGCATAATTTCACCAAAGCAACTATCTGAAGGGGATCGCACATTTCGGCTTTGTGTGTACCCCAAAATGATCTAGCATACGTTCCATGAAAGAACATTCTCCTCCCATCCGGCAGCGACGGCTTCGGCGCTGCTGAGCAGTGGCCATGGACCGCCCGCACCGTCCGTTGCCGATGCAGTCAACCGCCAGGCGGAACGGGGCGGCGCTCGCCTGTGCCGCGGCGCGCTTGCTGGTGGCCGCCGCCGTCGTGCTGGCCTGGCCGGGCCAGCAGGGCTGGGGCGGGCAGGCGGCGCAGGCACAGGCGCGCCCGCTCAGCCTCGAGCGCAGCGTCAAGGCCGCGTTCCTGTATAAATTCCTCGGCTACGCCGAGTTCCCTGCCGCCAGCTTTGCCGACGCCGAGGCGCCGCTGGTGATCGGCGTGGCCGGCAGCGACGACCTGGCCGCCGAACTGGCCCGCATGGTGATTGGCCGCAGCGTCAACGGGCGCCCGATCGTCGTGCGCGCCATCAAGGACCCCAGTGCGGTCGGGCCTTTGCACCTGCTGTTCATCTCCGGCGACGAAACGCGCGCCGCCGCCGCGCTCAAGACGCTGAGCCAGCACGCCTTGCTGACGGTGACCGAAACCGAGCGCGGCCTGCAGCTGGGCAGCGTCATCAACTTCAAGATCGTCGATGACCACGTGCGCTTCGATGTCTCGCTCGACGCGGCCGTCAGGAACAACGTCAAGCTCAGCTCGCGCCTGCTGACGGTGGCCCACCTGGTGCAGAAGGGAGGCAGCTGATGCCTCTTGGCCATTTAGGCTCGGTGCGCGGCAAGCTGATGGTCATGGCCGTCTCGACCACCTTTGTCGCCTTGCTGGCCAGCTCGATCGCGATGCTGTTCTACGACCTGCGCTCGTTCCAGCAGTACTGGGTCGACGACCTGATGACCCAGGCCAATATCCTGGCCTCGGTCAATGCCCCGGCCGTGACCTTCAACGACGCCAAGACGGCCGGGCAGAACCTGGCCGTGCTGCGGGTGCGCCCGCAGGTGCTGGCGGCCGGCGTCTATGGCGCCAACGGCAAGCTGTTTGCCAGCTATGTGCAGGACGGGGCGCAAGGCAGCAGCCTGCCCGACAAGCCGGGGCCGCAGGGTCACCTGATCGAGCGCGGCGAACTGGTGGTCTACCACCACATCGTCGAGAACCGCGAAATGCTCGGCACCATCTACCTGCGCGCGCGCTATGGCCTGATCGACCGCCTGCTCAGCTACGCCGCCATTCTCGGCGTGGTGCTGCTGGCCGCGCTGCTGCTGGCGGCGCTGGTGGCGTCGCGCCTGCAGGAGTCAATCACGCGGCCGCTGCTGGCGATCACCAATGTGGCGCGCGAAGTGATCCAGCGGCGCGACTTCAGCCTGCGCGTGCAGGGCAATAACAGCGGCGAGATCGGCCTGCTGACGACTGCCTTCAACGACATGCTGGCCGAAATCGGGCGCCGTTCGCATGCGCTGCTCAAGGCCAATGTCACGCTCGAGCACGAGATGGCGGTGCGCCAGCAGGCCGAAGATGCCTTGCTGCTGGCCGACCGCCGCAAGGATGAATTCCTGGCCACGCTGGCCCATGAACTGCGCAACCCGCTGGCGCCGATCCGCACCGGCATCGACATCCTGCGCATCCGCCAGGGCGATGCACAGGCCAGCGCACGCGCCACCGACATCATGGACCGCCAGCTGCGCCAGATGGTGCGTCTGGTCGACGACCTGCTCGATGTCTCGCGCATCAACACCGGCAAATTCGCCATCAAGCCGGGCCGGGTCGAGCTGAAGGCGGTGATCAACGACGCGCTCGAAGTGGTGCGCCCCTTCATCGACTTGCACGGCCATGCCTTGACGCTCGACCTGCCGGACCGCCCGGTGTTCCTGCAGGGCGACGCCACGCGGCTGGCGCAGATCCTGTCGAACCTGCTCAATAACGCGGCCAAGTACACCAACCGCGGCGGCATGGTCAGCCTGTCGGCCAGGGCCGACGGCCAGTGGCTCGAACTGCGCGTGGCCGACAACGGCATCGGCATCGCGCACGACATGCTGTCGAAGGTGTTCGACATGTTCGTGCAGGTCGATTCGACGCTCGAGCGCAGCAACGCCGGCCTCGGTGTCGGCCTGTCGCTGGCGCGCCGGCTGGTCGAGCTGCATGGCGGCGAGATCGAGGCGCAAAGCGAAGGCATCAACAAGGGCAGTACCTTCGTGGTGCGGCTGCCGATCGTGGTCGAGCCGGAACTGCCGGCGCGCACCAACCAGGCCAGCTTCATCAGCGCCGACACCTACCGCATCCTGCTGGCCGACGACAACGTGGACTTCGTCAACAGCATCGGCGCCCTGCTCAGCGCGATGGGGCACAGCGTCGTCATCACCCACAACGGGCCCGATGCGCTGAAGGCGGCCAGCCGCTTCTGCCCGGACTATGCCTTCCTCGACATCGGCTTGCCGCAGCTGTCAGGCTACGACCTGGCACGCGCGATCCGCCGCACCAATGGCTGCAACGGTTCGGTGCTGGTGGCGGTGACCGGCTGGGGCCAGGACAAGGACCGGCAGATGGCGTTCGAAGCGGGCTTCGACCACCATATGGTCAAGCCGGTACGCTTCGAGCAGATCGAGGAAATCCTCAGCGGCCGCGCGCTCGACGCCTGATGCGTGCAACGCTGGCATCGGCGTGGGTAACTTCCTTACCCACGCTACGTAGTCTGCGTTGACTGGCTGGTATCGGCGTGGGTAGCTTCCTTACCCATCCTACGTTGGCTACGTTGTCTGCGTTGGCTGCCTGGTATCCGCGTGGGTAACTTCGTTACCCACCCTGCGTTGTCAACGCGTGGGGTGGTAAGTTTGCTTACCCATGCTTTCCTATAGTTTGATCGGCAGGCTGCGGATGCGTTTGCCGGTCGCCGCGTAGATGGCATTGCACAGGGCAGCGGCCAGCGGCGGCAGCGACATCTCGCCCAGGCCTTCGGGCGCGGCCTCGCTGTCGACCAGGTGCACGTCGATCTTCGGCGCGTCGGCCATGCGCAGCAGCGGGTAGTCGTGGAAGTTACTCTCGAGCGCGCGCCCGCCGTCGATGTGGATGGCCTGGTGCAGCGCGGCGCTCAAGCCGTCGTTGATGCCGCCTTCGATCTGCTTGCGTGCGCCGACCGGGTTGACCACCAGCCCGCAGTCGACCACCGCCAGCACGTGCTCGACCTTGAATGTGGTCGGCCCCGTCATCCTGATCGTCACCACTTCGGCCACATAGGCGCCGAACATGAAATGGCAGGCAAAGCCGCGGAACTGGCCGGCCGGCGCGCTCTTGCCCCAGTTCGCTCTGGCGGCAGCCAGGCGGATCACGTTCCTCAGGCGCGCCGTGCTGTAGACAGGGCCGCCATGGTCGGCATACGGCATCATGCGGTCGCGCTCGCCCAGCACGGACAGGCGGAATTCGACCGGGTCCTTGCCGGCCAGTACCGCCAGTTCGTCGGCAAACGACTGGTCGACCCAGGCCGTGATGTTGTGGCCGGGCGCGCGCCAGGCGCCGCGCGGCACGCGGCTGGCCACCGGCGTGTAATCGCAGCGGTAATGGGGCACCAAGCCGGCCGGGAAGGCGTCCGGGAATATCTCGGTCGCATGGTGGCCGTCGGCCGAGCCAGAGAACGCGCGGCGCGACAAGCTGGTGCCGGCCACGTGATAGGCCACCAGCTTCTTGCTGGCGTCAAACCCGCCCTTGACGCGGAACATCGCGGCTGGCCGGAAGTAATCGTGGGCGATATCGTCCTCGCGCGTCCACACCACTTGCACCGGCTTGCCGAGCTGCTTGGACAGCCAGATCGCCTCACTGGCGTAGTCGGCCATCAGGCGCCGGCCGAAGCCGCCGCCGCTGCGGGTCAGGCGCACCTTGATCTTGGCCGGTGGCAGGCCGGTGATGGCGGCCGCATCGGCCCGGACAGTGCCGGGCACCTGGGTCGGGCCCCACAGCTCGGCACTGTCGGCGCGCACGTCGGCGATATAGTTCATCGGCTCCATCGTCGCGTGAGCCAGCAGCGGCGCTTCGTAGAAGGCCTCATGCACTGCCTTGCAGTTGGCGAAGGCCCGGTCGACATCGCCGTCATTGCGCAGCGGCGTTGGCGGCGCCTTGCCCGGCGCCAGCTTGGCCCTGAACTGGCGCGTATGGCCGGCGCTCGATTCGAGTTCGGCGCTGCCGTGGTCCCATTCGACCTTCAGCGCCTTGCGGCCCTGCATGGCGGCCCAGGTGCCGGTCGCCACCACGGCCACGCCGGCCACGCGGTTGGTCGCGCTGCGGCCGGCCGCTACCTGCACCACCTGCAGCACGCCGGACACGGCCAGCGCGGCCTTGTCGTCAACCTGCCTGATGGTGCCGCCATACACCGGGCAGCGCGCTATGCAGGCCACCAGCATGCCCGTGGGGCGGGCATCGAGGCCGAATTCGGCCGTGCCGGAAACGATGGCGCGCGTGTCGACCGAGGGCACCGCCTTGCCGATGATCTTGAAGTCCTTGCGGGCCTTGAGCCTGGGGTTGTCGCGCAGTTCCAGCCTGGCCGCGGCAAGCGCCAGTTCGCCGTAACTGAAGGCCGCGCCGGTGTCCCTGCGCACCACCTTGCCCGAGCTGGCCTGGCACTGGTCGAGCGAGATATTCCAGCGCCGCGCTGCCGCCTCGACCAGCATTTCGCGGGCGCCGGCGCCGGCCTTGCGCAGGGCGTCGAAATTGCTCTTGATGCCAGTGCTGCCGCCGGCGAACTGGGCGCCGAACCTGGCGTCGAGCAGGCCTTGCTGCACCTCGATCTGCTGCCAATCCACTTCCAGTTCCTCGGCGATGATCTGCGGCATCGATGTCTTGACACCCTGGCCGATTTCCGGATTCTTGGCAAAAAGGATGATCTTGCCGTCGCTGCCGATCTGCAAATACAGATTGGGCGAAAACAGCGCGGGCGCCGCATTCTGCGCCGCGCCGGGTAGGGATATTCCAATCAGCAAGCCAGTGCTGGCGCCGAGTTTCAGGAAACCGCGCCGGCCTGTCGATGGCGGCGCGTCGGGCGACATGGGCATGATGGGGCATCCTCCGATCAGGGTGCAAATAGTGTAGCACCGCTATTGCCCGTGCGCCCTTCCTTTATTGTTCAAGTTGTACCAAGGGACAAGTGACAAGGCCGGGCAATGGGAATACAGTTGAGTAATGGATGTTGTCATTTTCTATTTCAAATATACATTCATTTATTACTCGGAGGAAACAAATGAAGCCCGACGCGACGACCGCCACCCATCAGCTGCTCGGCAATCTGGAAAACGCCTTGCTGACCGTGGACATGCAGGTTGACCAGGCCGGCGCAGTCGACTCGATCGAGCAGGCGGCCAATACCATTGCGGCATTGGCCCATGCGCAGGGCCAGGTCCAGCTGGTCGGTTTCATTTCCCTCATGCAAAACGTGATCGCCGGCCTGCGCTCCGGCAAACTGGCCGTCGCTGCGCCCCTCGTCGTGCTGCTGCTGTCGTGCTGCGAGCACATCGGCCACATTGCCGCCGCCGCCGGGCGCATCGACGCCCTTGCTGCCGCCCGCACCGAAGCGCTGGCGGCCCAGCTGCATGGCTGGCAGGGCGGCATGCAGCAAACCAGCGACGAGGCCGAGCGGGTCGCCCGCATCATCGCCGCCGCCGGCGCCGACAGCAGCTACTGGTGCCTGTCGCTGCACCTGGGACCGCAAGCGCAGGCACATGGCGTGACGGCCAGCGCGCTGGCCGGACGGCTGTCGGCGATCGGCAATATCGTCGCCATCACGCCACCGCTCGACGGCGGCGAAGCGGTGCGCCAGTCGAGCTTCGATATCGCGTTCGAAACCTGCGAAAACCGCGCCGCCATCGAGGCCGTGTTCGACGACGTCAAAGAGGACTGCCTGGTCTACCTGGTGCCGCCCAACAGCCGGGCCGGCGAGTACGTGCGCCTGATCCGCGACCTGCCCGAGCAGAGTACGCGGCTGGGCGAGATCCTGGTGCGATGCGGCATCGTCACCGAACAGCAGCTCAACGATGCGCTGGCCAGCCAGAGCAAAGGCAACAATGCCGCGCCGCTCGGCTCGATCCTGTTCGGCCAGGGCACGGTGCCGGCCCAGGTGGTCACGGCCGCATTGGCGCGCCAACAACAGTCATAGAAAAAGCCGGCCCGACGGCCGGTAAAAATTGCCACAGTACCAATTCGTCAGCCGATCCGGTGTATGCTCTCGTTTGCAGATCTCATCCACCTCCTCATATTTACAGAGCCGACATGACCACACCGCAACTTGCTACTCCGCGCGCGATGCGCCGCCTGTTCCTGATTACCTGTATGGCCGCTTCCAGCGCCGTATGGGCCGCCACCGCACCGCTGGCCGCGCCGGCGCCCAAGCTGGTGGTGGTGGTCGTCATCGACGGCTTGCCCAATGAACAGGTACAGCGTTACCGCGACCAGTTCGGCCAGGGCGGCTTCCGCCGCCTGCTCGAGCAGGGCGCCGCTTACAGCAATGCGCACCAGGCCCACGGCATCACGCTGACGGCGGTCGGCCACACGGCGGTGCTGACCGGCGCCTATCCGGAACAGCATGGCGTCATCGCCAACAACTGGAACGACCCGGTCACCCACGCCAATGTCTATTGCACCGAAGACCGCAAGCACAGCTATATCGGCGAAAAGACCGACCCGAACGACGGCACCTCGCCGCTGAACCTGCGCGTATCGACGCTGGGCGACGAGCTGCGCTACACCAGTGGCAACAAGGCCAAGGTGGTGACGGTGTCGGGCAAGGACCGCGGCGCGATCCTGTTGGCAGGCAAGACCGGCACCGCCTATATGTATATGGACGAGACGGGCAACTTCGCCAGCAGCACTTACTACATGGCCTCGCATCCGGCGTGGGTCAAGACTTTCCAGGATGCCAAGCCGCAAGACCGCTTCTACGGTAAGACCTGGACGCCGCTGCTGCCTGCCGCGGCCTATGCAGGCGATGCTTTGGCCCAGCCGGCCCGCGCCGGCGTGCGCGGTGACTTCCCGTTCAACTACACGAGCGAATCGGGCAGTCCAGACGGCAAATACTACGCGGCGCTGCGGGTCGGCCCCCACCTGGACCAGCTGACGCTCGAATTCGCCAAAGCGGCGATCGAAGGCGAAAACCTGGGCCGCAATGCCACCGGCGCCACCGACCTGCTGGGCGTGTCGCTGTCGAGCCACGACTACGTCAACCATGCGTATGGCCCGGAAAGCAAGATGTCGCATGACCACCTGCAGCGGGTCGACCGCATGCTGGCCGATTTCTTCACCTACCTGGACAAGCGCATCGGCAACGACAAGTACCTCGTCGCGCTGACCGCCGACCATGGCTTCGCCAACACGCCGGAATTTAGCCAGGCCAACAAGCGCGATGCCCAGCGCATCGACGCCAAGGCCCTGCTGGCCGCGCTCGACGCCCACCTGGCGGCCAAGTTCGGCGCCGACAAACTGGTGGCCGCGTCGTTCCTGCCGAACATCAATTTCGACAAGGTGGCGATCGACAAGAAGGGCCTGCGCCGCCAAGACGTCGAGCAGGAAGGCGCACGCTTCCTGATGAATTATCCGGGCGTCGTCGAGGTCTATACCCGCACCCAGTTCGAGCAGGGTGCGACCGGCCCCAGCCGCACCGCAATCCTGATGAAGCGGGCCTGGAATGCGCAGCTGTCGGGCGAGCTGACCATCGTGGCCAAGCCGCACTGGATCATTGGCGGCGGCAGCGGCGGCACCAGCCATGGCACGCCGTATAACTACGACAGCAATGTGCCGTTCATGATCATGGGCAAACCGTGGATCAGGCCGGGCTACTATGGCCAGTATGCCGAAGTGGTCGACCTGGCACCGACGCTGGCACACCTGCTGCGCATCGGCAAGCCGTCCGCCTCGGTCGGCCGCGTGCTGGTCGAAACACTGAAGTAATTGAGGCGAATGGAAGCCGCCGTCAGGCGGCTTGCCTGTCTTTGGCCTTGGCGCGCGGCGGCGCCGGGTCGGCTTCGGCCTTGAGTTGCTCGGCGGGGTAGGGCTGATAGACCTCGGGCTCGGCCGCCAGGCTGCCTTCGAGCCAGCCATCGTATTGCAGCGGGTCGAGGATCATCACCATCCGCTTTTCCTCGCCCGGCTGGTGGAAGCGCTGCATCAGGGGATGCTGGTCGGCATTGATGGTCAGCATCGAGAACGACAGCAGCGGCTTGCCGTCTGGCCCCTGCGGCTTCCATTCCCAGATGCCGGCGATGCCCAGCGGCCGTTCGGCCGCATGCTCGATGCGCCAGCGCACCGCCTTGCCGCTCTCGTAGTTCGGTTCGAAGAAATTCATCGCCGGGATGATGCACAATTGCTTGCGCTGCCAGGCATTGCGGAAGCTCGGCTTTTGCGCCACCGTCTCGGCGCGCGCGTTATAGGTCTGGCGTGCCAGCTTCATGTCGGCCCAGTGCGGCACCATGCCGAAACAGGCCGGCACGCATTCGATGCCGCCATTGGCGTCGCGCGCCGGCCTCAGGATCGGCGCCAGCACGGCCGGATAGACTTCGCTGAGGAAATCGAAGATCGCGCCATCGATGCCGAAATGCTGGCTGATCGCGTCTTTGCGGCCGGGGGTGTAGTTTGCGCACATGGCCAGATTCTAACGCAGTAGCAGGCCGATTTGCGTGCCGATCTCCTGCCCCAGCAAGTGGATGTGGTAGCCGTCGACAAAGCCGTGGTGGGCCTGCACCGACATCGGCAGGCTCAGGCGGCCATCGGGTTCCGGCCGGAACCTGCCCCACGCGACCATCGGGATATCGCATTCGCCCAGCGAGGCCATCGGGTGCTCGATCGCCAGCAGCTCCAGCCATGGCATGCAGGTCACCCACACATGGTCCTTCAGTTCGCGCGGCGTGCAAACCAGGCCCGGCAGGCGCAGCGGGCCCGGAATGCAGGCCTCGGCCTTGGCGGCGACGCTGCGCGCGATGAACTCGTCGAGCTCGTCGCAGCCTTCGAAGCGGGCGAAATTGAGGTTTTGCTTGTCATCCAACACCGCAAACGACGGGAACAGGCGGTCGATCTTGATGATCCCGCCTTCGAACTTGCGGTAGCGGAAGTGCTCGACCTGCATCACCGCGCGCAACAAGGCGAACAGGAAGAAATGGAAAGGTGGCCGCCCGGCCGCCTTGCAGGCCGGCAGGAAGTCGGGCACCTCGAGCCGGAAGCCGAGGTTGATGGCGGGGTTCTGCATCGCGTCGAAATGGGTGTAGCGGTCGCGGCGTGTCTCGAAAACGTCCATGCTGGGGTATTCCTGATGGCAAAGTTCGAATATTGTAGGCCATCGCAGGCTGCGCCGTCCGCCATTGGCCTAAAGTACAAGAGACTTGCCGGCATCCCTGACTTACAGTGCAGCAATAAGTCAGGAGAACCGGCATGGAGAGCAGGATGTCGCTGTGGAACGAGCATCGGATCGAAGTGCTGGCGGTGGCCTTTGTCGTGCTGACCTTGTTCGCACTGCTGATCCTGCTGCTGCGCCAGCGCCGCTATCTGCTGTGGCATCGCCGCCAGCTGCAGGAGGCCGAAGCGCGCAGCCGCGACAGCGAGGAGCGCTACCGCGCGCTGGTCGAATATGCGCCCGAGGCCATCCTGGTCTACGACCTCGACCTGCAGCGCCTGGTCGACTGCAATGGCAAGGCCGAGCGGCTGTTCGGCTATGCGCGCGACGCCTTGCTGACGATGGCGCCGCAGGATCTGTATATCGACACCCAGCCCGATGGCAAGCCGCCGGCCCAGTCGGTGCAGGCCAATGCGATGGGCAGCATGGAAGGCAGGGAGCTGGTGTTCGAGCGCCAGGTGCGCGACGCCCGTGGCCGCGAATTCCCGTGCGAAGTCAGGCTGGTCAGGCTGCCGGCCAGCGGGCGCCGCCTGTCGCGCGGCAGCTATGCCGAGATCAGCGAGCGCAAGCGCGCCGAACTGGAACTGCGCATCCACCGCAGCCAGCTGGAGGAACTGGTGCAGCAGCGCACCAATGCGCTGTCGATCGCGCTGCGCGACGCCGAGGCGGCCAACCGCGCCAAGAGCGTGTTCCTGGCAAATATGAGCCACGAGCTGCGCACCCCGCTCAATCCCGTCATCGACTTTTCGCAGATGATGGCCGATGCAGCCGGCACCTCCCACGCCGACCGCCAGAACGTCAACATCATCAACCGCTCCGGCCAGCACTTGCTGACGCTGATCGACGATATCCTCGAACTGTCGAAGATCGAGGCCGGCCGCGTGACCCTGCAACCGGTGCCGGTCGACCTCGACGAGCTGCTCGACGACGTGCTCGGCATGGTGCGCGGGCGCGCCGACCAGGCCAGGCTGACCCTGGTACGCGACTGCAAAGTGACGCCGCCGGCCGTGGTGGCCGACGGCGCCAAGCTGCGCCAGGTGCTGTTGAACCTGATGTCGAACGCGGTCAAGTTCACGCCCGGCGGCAGCGTCACGCTGTCGCTGGCCTGGCGCACCGCGGTGTCGGGCGCCATCATGCTGCAGTTCTCGGTGAAGGATACCGGGGTCGGCATCTCGCGCGGCGACCTGGCCCGCATCTTCGAGCCGTTTGCTCAGGCCGATACGCCAGGCGCCAAGGAAGGTACCGGCCTCGGGCTGACCATCAGCCGCCAGTTCGTGCGCCTGATGGGCGGCGACCTGTCGGTCATTTCGGTGCCGGGCGAGGGCGCCAAGTTTACGTTCTCGGTCGCGGTCGCGCTCGACCCTGCCGGGCATGCGGGACGCCCTGCGCAGGCTGGCCGGGTACATGGCCTTGCCACCGCCGACCATGGCCGCGTGATCCTGGTGGCCGACGACCATGCCGACGGCCGCAAGCTGGTGCAGGACTGGCTCGGCCCGCTCGGTTTCGTCGTGGCCGAAGCGGCCGATGGCGCCGCCACCATGAGCGCGCTGGGCGCGACCAATCCGGAACTGGTGCTGCTGGACATGCGCATGCCGGGCATGGACGGCCTGGCCATCACCCGCCATATCCGCGCCGCCAGTCTGGTGCGCCAGCCTCGCATCGTCATGCTGACCGCGTCGGTATTCGAAGAGGGGAGGCGCGCCGCGCTCGAGGCCGGCGCCGACGATTTCCTGCGCAAGCCGGTCGAGCGCGACAAGCTGCTGGCCATGCTCGAGCGCCAGCTCGGCGTCACGTTCGAGCGCGATGCGCGGCCGGCCGCCACCACGGCCGCGCCGGCGCTGCCCTTGACAGCGTTGGACCTGGCAGGCTTGCCGCCGGCACTGCGCCAGGCGCTGATGCTGGCGGTCCGCGAGCTCGATCCCGGCAAGGCAACAGCCGTGCTGGCAATGTTGGAAGGCGGGCAAGCGGCGCTGATACCACGCCTGCAAGCCATGCTCGACGACTATCAGTATCAGAAAATGTGGCAATTGCTCAATGCCGGCGTACCGGCCTCGCCGCCACCGCAGTAAGTTGAAGGTGCGCGTCATCCGGATTGATTGCTATAATGGTGACTGCAATCAATAAATCCCCGGGAATTGCCCAATGAAAATCAGCAAAGAAAAAGCCGCCGAAAATCGGCTGGCCCTGGTCAAGGCGGCCGGGCGCCTGTTCCGCGAGCGCGGCATCGACGGCGTCGGCGTGGCCGAGATCAGCAAGGCCGCCGGCCTGACCCATGGCGCCCTGTATGCCCACTTCGCCTCGAAGGAAGCGTTGGCGGCCGAGGCGCTGGCCGACGAAATCCAGTGCAGCAATACCCGCATCGCGGCGCTGGCCAGCGAACGTGGCCGGCAGGGGCTGGCCGACTTCCTCGATTCCTATCTGTCGCAGTCCCATTTGGCCAACCTCGCCGGCGGCTGCGCCATTGCCGCTTCGGCCAGCGAAATCGCCCGCCAGGACAGCGCCGTCAGCGCCAGTCTTGCCGACGGCTTCGATGGCATGGTCAGCGGCGTGGCTCGAATGCTCGGTGGCGACGCTGATCCGTACCAGCGCCAGCGCGCGCTGGCGATCGCCACTGCCGCCATTGGCGCGATGGCGGTGGCGCGCGGGGTGGCCAAGGCCCGTCCCGAGCTCGCTGGCGAAGTCTTGCTGGCCGTGCGCAAACTGCTTGGCGCCTGAGCGGGCGCCTTCCCAACAAACGGCTTGACTTTAATGATTGCGACCACTATTATTAATTTACATTGCGAGTGCAATGAATAAATTTGAAAAGGATACGCCCATGAAGATCAAGAATGCCATCGCCTTTGTCACTGGTGCCAATCGCGGGCTCGGCCTGGCCTTTGCCCGTGAATTGCTCAAGCGCGGCGCCACCAAGGTGTATGCCGGCATGAGAAATCCAGCCGGTTTTTCCGAGCCGGGCATCGTCGCCGTCCAGCTCGACGTGACCGATGCGGCCAGCGTGGCCGCCGCCGCCGCGCTGGCTGCCGACACCACCTTGCTGATCAATAATGCCGGGATCGCCGTCCCGACCGGCTCGACGCTGGATCCGGCCGGCATCGACGGCGGCCGTGCCATGTTCGAAACCAATTACGTCGGCCTGATCCGGGTCAGCCAGGCCTTCGCTCCCCACCTGGGCCGCAATGGCGGCGGCGCCGTGCTCAATGTGCTGTCGTTTGCGTCGTGGACGGCGGGCCCGCTGCTGGCCTCGTACGCCGCCACCAAGTCGGCCGCGTGGAGCTACACCAATGCCCTGCGCGGCGAAGTGCGCGGGCAGGGCACCCAGGTGGTCGGCCTGCATGTCGGCTTCATCGACACCGATATGACCCAGGGCTTCGATGTGGAAAAATCGAGCCCGCAACAGGTCGCCAGCATTGCCCTCGACGGCGTCGAAGCGGGCCTGCACGAAGTGCTGGCCGACGACGCCACGCGCGAACTCAAGCAAAGCCTGTCGAGCCCGCAGGCGCTATACCTGGGCGAACCGCTCGCCGCCTGATTCGCATCAGAAACCGGCCAGCGCGATCTTGCCGACGGTCCGGTTGGCTGCCAGCGTGGCATGCGCCTGCTGTACCGTGGCGGCATTGATCGGCGACAGCTCGCTGGTCATGGTGGAGCTGACGATCTGCTGGTCGACCAATTGCGCCAGGCTCGACAGGATCTGGTGGTAGCGCATCAGGTCCTGGCCCGGGTAGTCGAGGCGGGTGAACACCATTTCCCACACCAATGTCACGCTCTTGTCCCATAGCAGGCCGTAGTTGACGGGCTGGGTCGCTTCGACCGCCGTGCAGATGCGCCCTTGCGGCGCAATCATTTTGGCGGCGGCGTCGAAATACGTATTGGTGTCGGCCAGCATCAGAATCAGGTCGACTTCTTTGAAGCCCAGCGCCTCGAGCTGGGCCGGCAAATCGCCGTCATGGCTGAGCACGTGGTGGGCGCCCATGGTCCGGACCCAGGCCTGGGACTGCGGGCGCGAGGCGGTGGCGATCACGGTCAGCCCGGCAACCCGGGCGGCCAGCTGCACCGCCATCGAACCGACGCCGCCTGCGGCGCCAATGATCAGGATGGTTTTGCCGGACGGCGCCGGCAACGGGCCAGGCTGCGCGGGCGGCGCAATGGCGAGCCGGTCGAACAGCGCTTCCCAGGCCGTCAGTGCGCTCAGGGGCAAGACGGCCGCTTGCGCAAAGCTCAGCGACTGCGGCTTGCGGGCGGCCAGCCTTTCGTCGACCAGCTGGAACTCGCTGTTGCTGCCGTTGCGCGACGGGTCGCCCGCGTAGTAGACCGCATCGCCGACCTGGAACAGGCTCGCCTGGCTGCCTGCCGCGACGACGATGCCGGCCGCGTCCCATCCCAGCACGCGCGGCGTCGCTTCCACCTTGTCCTTGGGGCGGCGCACCCGCAAGTCCAGCGGATTGACGCTGACGGCATGCACGGCGACGAGCAGGTCGCGCCCCTGTGCCTGCGGCAAAGGCAGTTCGGTATCGAATAGCGCCTCAGGATGGTCGAGGGGCAGGTAGTGGGTCAGGGCGACGGCTTTCATGGCTTCCTTTAATGGAGTGGCGATGAAGACAGTATCAGTTGCTTGCCGCAATTGATAAAGTGGGTGTAAATTGAATTACTATCAAATTTGGATTGATAATGTACACAAGCACCGAACTGCAGCTTTTCGTGTTGACCGCGCAGCGGGGCAATTTGTCGCAGGCGGCGCGCGAACTCGATATGCAGACTGCCACTGCAAGTGCTGCCATCAAACGTCTCGAGCAGCAATTGGCGTGCCGCCTGTTCGAACGGACGACGCGCAGCATGCGCCTGACCGTGCAAGGCGAATTATTCCTGGAACATTGCCGCGCCGCGCTGGCCGCCCTGGCCGAAGGGGAGGCCGCCATCCTGGCCAGCAGTGCTGCGCTGAAAGGGCAATTGCGCCTGTCGGCAGCGGCCGACTTTGGTCGCCAGGTGCTGGCGCCGATCCTCAATCAATTCCAGCAGGTCCATCGCGGTATCGTGCTGACCTTGCATTGCACCGACCAGCACAGCGACCTGGTGCGCGAGCCGGTCGACATGGCGTTCCGCTATGGCCGCTTGGCCGATTCTTCGATGGTGGCGCAGACCCTGGCCGAAAACCGGCGCGTCGTCGTCGCCGCGCCTTGCTACCTGGCCCGGCATGGTGCACCGGCCAGCGCGGCGGACCTGGCTGGCCACAATTGCTTGCTCCATAACCTGAACCGGCGCTTGAGCAATACCTGGCGCTTTCGCAGCGCCAGGGCGCAGCTCGAGGTCGAAGTGCGCGGCGACCGCGTCAGCGACGATGGCGGCATCGTGCGCGACTGGGCCGTTGCCGGCTGCGGCATTGCCTACAAGTCGGCGATCGATGTGCGTGCCGATCTTGCCGCGGGCCGCCTGGTCACGTTGCTGAGCCAGCTCGAAGGCGAAGACTGGCCGCTCAGTGTCGTGTATCCGCATCGGACCAGCTTGTCGCCGCTGGCCCACGCGGTGCTGGCCCAGGTCAAAGCGGCGCTGGCCACGCAGCATCCTGCATGATGTGCTGAAACTTTGTTCCAGCGTAAATGCCGGCCAGTTGGTGCATCTATTCTTGCCTTGTCGGCCATGGTGGCCAGTCAATTGAGGACAGGCATGAAACCGATCTACGCGAAAACTGCTGTATCCCCCCATGGTGGCGGCTTGCGCGGCGGCTCCGTGTGCCACCGCTCCGGCGGCCCGGGGCGCTTCGGCCGCATGTTCCGCACGCTCGAGCCGGCCCGCCACAGCCAGCAAGCCTTGCTGGCCCTGGGCCGCGCGATGACGGCCGACGCCGAAGGGGCCGAAGACTGCCCGCCATTGCCGAAAGCGTCGCCGGAAACGGATGAGCGGATGCAGGACGACGAGGAAAATTCCGGCATCGACGCCGGCTACACCTACCTGGGCCAGTTCATCGACCACGACGTGACCTTCGATCCGTCGTCGCTGCTGATGCAGAAGAACGACCCGGACAGCATCATCAATTTCCGCACGCCCAGGCTCGACCTCGACAGCGTGTACGGCGGCGGCCCGGCCGACCAGCCATATATGTATCTCGACAATAAATTCACGCTTGGCAAGAAGCTGTTCGCCGTGCGCATCCCGACGCCATCGCGCGACCTGCCGCGCTACCGCGACCCGGAAAATCCCGACACGCCGGCGCGCGCGCTGATCGGCGACAAGCGCAACGACGAGAACGTCATCGTGTCGCAGTTGCATGGCGTATTCCTGCAGCTGCACAACCGCTTCGTCGACGAGCAGCAGGGCGCGGGGGCCGTGTTCGACCAGGCGCAGCGCCTGACGTGCTGGCATTACCAGTTCGTCGTGATCAACGATTTCCTGGTGCGTATCTGCGGCAAGGACGTCGTCGACGAGATCCTGCCGAACCGCCTGCGGCGTGCGCCGGCCACCGACAAACGGCCCCGGCTGAGCTACTTCCAGCCGCGCGGCGAGCCGTATATGCCGATCGAATTCGCCGTGGCCGCCTACCGCTTCGGCCATTCGATGGTGCGCCCGATTTACCGGCTCAACCAGGAGTTGCAGGGCGGCGACGATCCGCGCGAAGCGACGCCGGACGAACGGCGGCGCGGCCTGGAAGGGCGCTTCTTCATCTTCGCCGGCGTGCAGCGGCGCGCCCTGAACGGCTTCGGCGACTTCCCCGAGCAGTGGGCGATCGACTGGAGCCTGTTCTTCGACACCGACGGTTCGGGCAAGCTGGGCGGCAAGGCGCGTGCCCAGCCGGCCTACAAGATCGACACCTCGCTGGTCAACCCGCTCGGCTTCCTGCCGGAGTTTTCGATCGTCAAGCCGTTCGAGCCGCCGCTGACGATCGACAAGCTGCAGCCGCCGCCGAAGGATCCGGTCAACGAACCGGCCACGCTGGCGGCCCGCAACCTGCTGCGCGGGCTGGCGATGGAATTGCCAAGCGGCCAGGCGGTGGCGCGCGCGATGGGCTTCGAGCCGGTGCCGGAGGACCAGCTCAAGGTCGGCAAAGCGGTGCTCGATAAATGGGATGGTGCCCCTGCGCTGGCCGATATCGCCAGCGAGTTTCGCAACAATGCGCCGCTGTGGTACTACGTGCTGGCCGAGGCGCAGTACGAATGGTACAAGCGCGCCAGCCAGCCCGGCAGCAAGGGCGATGGGGAACCGGTCACGCTTGGCCCTGTTGGCGGGCGCATCGTGGCCGAGACCTTGATCGGCCTGATCTATGCCGACCAGTATTCGTTCCTGGTGCAGGACCCGAACTGGGTGCCGGCCGTCGGCGGACTCGAGCTGGATATGGGCAAGCTCGTCAAGTACGCGCTGACCGGCATCCGCTAGCGGCCTTTACCGGCCGGCCGACGCCACACGCGGCGCGATCCGGTCGGCGTCGTCGGCGATGACGATTTCGACCCGGCGGTTCATCTGGCGACCGGCCGGCGTGCTGTTGTCGGCCACCGGGAACGATTCGCCGTAGCCGCGCACGTCGATGCGTTCGCTGGCCACGCCCATCTCGATCAGCGTGGCACGGATCGCCTGGGCGCGCCGTTCCGACAGGTCCTTGTTGAATGCCTCGTCGCCGATGCTGTCGGCGAAGCCTTCGACCAGCACCTCGCGCTCCGGATTCTTGACCAGGATGTCGGCCACCTTGCGCAGCTTGAGCTCGCCGCCCGGATTGACTTGCGCGCTGCCACTGTCGAACACCAGGTTGTCGATCGAGATCACGGTGCCGCGATCGCTGCTGCGGGCCTGCAGCTCGCGCAACTGCTGCTCGAGCTGCTGCGCGCGCTGGCGCGCGTCCGCGGCCGCCAGTTGCGCCCGCTGCGCCTCGACGGCCCGCTTGGACGCGACCAGCCGGTCGCGTTCGCGGCTCGCGTCGGCGATCTGGGCTTCGGCCAGCCTGCGCCTGGCCACTTGCTGGGCGATCGCGCTCTTCTGGCGGGCGATGTGTGCCAGCCGCAGGATTTCCTCGTCTTCGGCGAAGTCATTCCTGGCATCGCGGACATCGCTGAGGGCCCGCTGGGCCTGTTCCAGTTCATGCGGTGCCAGCCGGGCCACTTGCGGGTCTTCGCTGGCGCGCTGGTAGGCATCCCTTGCCGCTTCGTAGGGATGGGGTTCGATCGGGGTGGAACTGCAGGCGCCCAGCAACAGGGCCAGCGCCACTGCGTGTCCACGACGGGATAGTTTCATGATGGCACCTCCGTGGAGTGAAACTCATTCTGGTTGGTTCAGTTCGGAGCGCAATATGCGCATGTTTTCATGCAGCGCGTCGGCGGCGGCCTGGGCAGCAGCGGCGCGGGCGCGGCTCTCGGCCAGGCTGGCATCGACCTGCGCTTCCCTGGCGATCAGGCTGGCCATATCGTATTCGTCGTCTTCAAGGGCGCGCCTGGCCATGTCGATCTCGGTGCGGGCGGCGGCAATTTCCTCGGGGGCGACGCGGGCGGCATCGGCGCCGATTGCATTGGCCAGCATGGCGTCGGATACGGCGATGTCGCTCGACGCCTGCGACACCTGCTGGCTGGCGCAACCGCCCAGCGCCAGGCTAATGAAGGCTGCCAGCCCGATGCCGGCGGCCAGACCCATGCCGTTGCGTTTGCTCAGTACAGTAGTGGCAATCATGCTTGTGCGCGCGACGCCTCGCCAGCTTGGCGGGGTGGGTGGACAACGCGAGCGCGATAGACGTTGCCTGGCCATGCCCCTTCACGCGGCCTCCTTTTTGTATCATGGCCATACGATGGAAAGCGGAAGTCTGCGCTCCTCTCTGTCCACATTAGGTCTGATTTCGAGCGTAGCCTTGCGCTAGATCAGAAAGATCCGAGCTATCTCTTGAAGCAAGCTTGTTCAACTCGCTTTCTTGCTGATGCCGGCTTGACTGAAGTACACTACCGACGGCCACCGGGGCGAATTGATTCCACTTCGAGAACTGTATGAAGAACCTACGCTTAGTACCGCTCGTCGCTGCCGTGATGCTGACCGGTTGCGCCAGCTTGTCGGCCGATGGCGGCGTCGGCGAGGTCGCTGGCCTGGCGCAGGCGCGCATCGGTCAGCCTGCCCCGTTGAGCAAAGCGGCGCCACTGGATGACGGCGCCAGCGCGGCCCGCATCGCTCAATTGCTGCAACAGCCGCTGACTGTCGATACGGCAGTCCAGCTGGCGCTGTTGAACAACCGCGGCCTGAAGGCCGCGCTGTCCGAGCTGGGCGTGGCCGAAGCCGACTTCGTCCAGGCTGGCCGCATGCGCAATCCGGGCGTGAGCTTTGGCCGCCTGCATGGCGGCGGCGACAGTGAAATCGAGCGCGCCATCGTGTTCGATGTCATCGGGCTGCTGACGCTGGGTACCCGCAAGGGCATCGAGCAGCGCCGCTTCGAGCAGGCCAAGCTGCATGCGGCGGCCCAGGTCGTCGAGCTGGCGTTCGAAGCGCGCAAAGCCTTTTACACCGCCGTCGCCGCTGCCCAGTCGGCCGCATTCGTCGGCGCGGTGCACCTGTCGGCGCAAGCGTCGTCCGAACTGGGCGAGCGCATGGGCAAGGCGGGCAACTGGAGCAAACTTGACCAGGCCCGCGAGCGCGCGCAGTTCCTTGATGTGACGGTCCAGCTGGCGCGTGCCCGCCATGAAGCGACTGCCGCGCGCGAACACCTGGTGCGCGTGCTGGGATTGTCGGGCGAGCAGCTGGCTTTCAGCTTGCCGGACCGCCTGCCCGAGCTGCCGGCGCAGCTCAGGGAGATGCGCGACGCCGAGGCCCAGGCCGTGGCGCAGCGGCTCGACGTGCTGGCCGCAACGCGCGATGCGCAGGCGACCGCTGCCGCCCTCGGCCTGACCCGCGCCACCTCTTTCGTCAATGTGTTCGACGCCGGCTACAAGAACAAGAGCGCCAGCGGCGCGCCACGCGAGAACGGCTACGAAATTTCGCTCGAGCTGCCCCTGTTCGACTGGGGTGGCGCGCACGTGGCCAAGGCCGAATCGGTGTATATGCAAACCTTGCACCGCGCCGCCGACACGGCAATCCGGGCCCGCTCGGAAGTGCGCGAAGCGTATTCCGCCTACCGCACCGACTACGAAGTGGCGCGCCAGTACCGCGACGACATCGTCCCGCTACGCAAGCGCATGTCGGAAGAGGTGCTGCTGCGCTATAACGGCATGCTGGTCGGCGTGTTCGAACTGCTCGCCGATGCGCGCGAACAGCTCGGCAGCGTCAAGGCCGCCATCGAAACCCAGCGCGACTTCTGGATCGCCGACACCAGACTCCAAGCCGCTATTCATGGTGGTAGCACTGCTGTGAAGGACAAGCCATGATCACACGAAGGGATTTCTTCAAGGGTGCCGGGGCCGCCGTTGGCGCAGCCGCGGTCAGCAGCGCCGGCGCAGCGTCGCTGCCGGAAGCGATCATCATGAACAGCGCCAACACGCAGGTGCCACCGGCGCCGCCGAACGGCCGTCCGTTCAAGCCGGTCGTCACCTTGAACGGCTGGTCGCTGCCATGGCGGATGAACAACAACGTCAAGGAATTCCACCTGGTGGCCGAGCCGGTCGTGCGCGAGCTCGCTCCCGGCATGAAAGCCAATCTGTGGGGCTACAACGGCCAGTCGCCAGGGCCGACCATCGAAGTGGTCGAGGGCGACCGGGTGCGCATCTTCGTCACCAACAAACTGCCCGAAATCACCAGCGTGCATTGGCACGGCCAGCGCCTGCCCAACGGCATGGACGGTGTCTCCGGCCTGACCCAGCCAGCGATCGCACCCGGCAAGACCTTCGTCTATGAGTTCGTCGCCAGGCGGCCCGGTACTTTCATGTACCACCCGCATGCCGACGAAATGACGCAAATGGCGATGGGGATGATGGGCTTGTGGATCACCCATCCCAAGGACCCGTCGCTGCATGCGGTCGACCGCGACTTTGCTTTCCTGCTCAACGCCTATGACGTCGAGCCCGGTGCCTATACGCCCAAGACCAATACCATGCTGGAGTTTAACCTGTGGACCTTCAATAGCCGCGTGTTCCCCGGCATCGATTCGCTGCATGTGCGCCAGAATGACAAGGTGCGTATCCGCGTCGGTAACCTGACGATGACGAACCACCCGATCCATCTGCACGGCCACGAATTCGTCGTGACCGGCACCGATGGCGGCTGGACGCCACCGGCCTCGCGCTGGCCGGAAGTGACCACCGACATCGCCGTCGGCCAGATGCGGGCCATCGAATTCATCGCCAACGAGCCGGGCGACTGGGCCTTCCATTGCCACAAATCGCACCACACCATGAACGCGATGGGGCACGACGTGCCGAACCTGATCGGAGTCGACCACCGTGGCGTGGCCGAGAAGATCAACCAGGTCGTGCCTGACTATATGGTCATGGGCGATAAGGGCGGCTCGATGGGCGGCATGCAGATGCCGCTGCCGGAAAACACGCTGCCGATGATGACGGGCGAAGGCCCGTTCGGCGGCGTCGAGATGGGCGGCATGTTCACCGTGATCAAGGTGCGCAAGGACCAGAAGCGCGGCGACTATTCCGATCCGGGTTGGTACAAGCACCCGGCCGGCACCGTCGCCTACGAGTGGACGGGCGAACTGCCCGCCTTGAACCGCAACGGCAACGCAGGCCGCGGCTCGATGCCGGTGAAGAACAAGCCAGAGGTCGAAGTGACCGTGCGCAAGCCGCACGGACATGGCGGCCATTAACGCTTCAATTTGAAACAGGCGCCGGCCTGTGGATGGCCATCTCCGGTGTCTGGCTGCTGTTCTACTCGTTCCGCTTCAGGCCAAAAGCGCTGCGCACCTCGGTCAGGTAGGTGCGGCTGACGGGAACTTCCTGCTGGTTGCTCAGTGCCAGCGAGGTGCGGCCGCCATCGCGCCTGATGCCGGTGACGGCGCCATAGGCCACCCACCAGCTGCGGTGGACCTGCATGCCTTTGCCGGCGGCCAGCTCGCCCATCGCGTCCTGCAAGCGCAGCAGGATCAGGGTCGAGCCCTGCGCCGTTACGATCCTCAGATAGTGGTCTTCCGCCCCCAGCGCCAGCAAGTCGGTGCCCAAGTGGGCGGGAATGCGCTGCATGAAGCGGCACGGCAGCCCGGCCTGCGCCGGCGGGTCCATACTGGCGTCAACAGCTGGCACGGCGGCAGGTGGCTCGGCCGCAGGGGCGTCGTTTGGCGCCTGCCTGACCAGCAACAGCGGGTGCAGCGACGGCTGCAGCCTGGTCAGGAACAGCAGGACCATCAACTGGATGGCTGCCACGCACAGATAGAGTCCCGGCAGCTGACCCAGCGGGATCGCGCTTTGCCTGCGCAGCCACGATTCGGTCCAGGCCACGGCGAAGGTGGTGGGCACGGCCGATCCGAGCGTAATGAGGGCCATAACCACGGCGTGCCGCACCGGCAGGGCGACCGCCGCCACCGCATGGGCGATCAGCGCGATATTGACATAACCGACCAGGCACAGGCCGATCCAGTAGGCGTAGCGGGTCGCGGTGCCAAACGCAGTATAGGTGCCGAACGGGCCGCTCATGGCAAAAAAAACACCCAATGCAGTCACGATGGCGAGCTGGGTCGCCATGCGCAGCAGGCGATGTTGGCGATTCGTGAAATGCATTGCATCCTTTTCGCGAAAAACAGCGGTTGATTGGCGACGGCGCGCTATGGCGGAACCGGCCGGCTGCATAGCATGGCGATTCTATCTATTTATCGCCCGAGGAGGCAATATGACAACTACTTGGATCTTCCGCAGCTTGAACCGGTTCGTGGCCGCTGCACTTGTTTTCGGTACGACCCTGTGCCTGGGCGCCGGCGCCAATGCCGCCCCTGGCGTCATTACGGCGGCGGAACAGGAATCGCTGGCCAGCCTGGCCAAGTTATCCGACGCGGTCTGGAACCGGCGTGACGCGGCGGCCCTGGCAGCCTATTACGCCAGCGATGCCAGTTCGACCATCGGCACCGTCGAGCTGACCGGCCGGCCAGCGATCCTCGACTATTTCACCAAATCGCTCAAGGCCGTGCCGGCCGGGATCACCCACCGGACCGTCATCAAGCGGCTTGAAAAGCTCGACGGCGACCTGATCGCCGTCGATAGCGCCGTCTACCTCGAAGTGCCCGATGGCGCCCAGGGCAAGCGCGTGGTGCGCGAATTCTTTACCTTTGGCCTGCTGCGCAAGGCAGGCAGCGGCTGGGAGATGGTGGCGGTGCGGGCAATCCCGCTCGGCGCGCCGTCCCGGCCGGCGGCATAGCCTTGCCATTTCGCGCTTAAGACAAGCCTGGCCGGCCCACGCAGTCGGCTAGTGCTTCAACTGCGTCAGCTTCTCCAGTGCCAGCTTGTGCGCTGCCGCAAGCGCTTGGTCGGCCGGCACCTTGATGTCGGGCGTAACGCCGGTGCCTTCCCAGTTGGTCTTGGTGACGGGGTTGATGGCGCGGCAAAGTTGATGCGGTCGAAACCGCGCACGTCGAGGTAGCCGACATTGCCTGCCAGGGTGTCGGTCTTGGCGATGCCGAAGCCGCGCGCAACCATCTGCTGTTGAAATTCCTCGCGCTGTTCGGGCGTCGGCCCGGTGGCGGCAGAGCGCGGCGTGGGGCTGGCACTGACCCGCAGGTGCTTGTCCTGGCCGGCTTCGCGCAGGTCCGCCGTCAGCACATTGGCCAGGGTTTCCGCATCCGTGATGCTGTCATAGCCGCCGCGCTGCTGTTTGGCGCGCAAGGCCGTACCGACCCTTTCCGCCACGTCGGGAAACACGTAATAGTCATTCATCTGCTTGATCAGCGCGTCGATGATCGTGGCGCGCAAGGCTGCGTCGACCTGCGGGGCTTGCGCCTGGGCGCGTGCAGCGAACAGACCAAGGGCGAGTACGGCAATTGCAGCATAAGAGCGGGTCATCGATATTTCCTTGAGGTGGAACGTTCATTGCGCCAGGCGAAGGCACAGCGTGCCAATCATACGTCAGAAGGTTTCCCGGGAAAATCTCCGGTTGACAAAGTCTTGGTGGATGTTAGTATGTCGGAAGTCGATATATCGATGCACGGTGCATCGCGGACGGGTATAGCGAGTATCGGTGTAACGAGTTTCATAGGGGAGCAAGCATGGCTGCAAGCGATTATTCGAAGTATTTACCCTTGTCCGAGGCGACCTTTTACATCCTGGTTGCGCTCGACGAACCGCTGCATGGCTACGCCATCATGCAAAAGGTCGAGGCGATGAGCGAGGGCAGTGTCGTGATCGGTCCGGGCACCCTGTACGGCGCCTTTTCGACGCTGGAGAAGCAGGGCCTGATCGAAAAGGTCAAGGAAGAGGAGAGGCGCAAGTCCTATGCGCTGACGGAGCGGGGCAGGGTAGTGTTGGCCGAGCAGCTGCGCCGCTTGCAAATTATGGTGCGCAACGGCCTGAAAACCGCACCCTCGTCGCAGGAAGGAAAAACAGCATGAGCGCGCAATGGGTGAGAAAGTTCAAGTGGTTCTGGGACGACAATGACCACCAGATGGAGCGCTGGCTGCAGGACATGGCGCGCCAGGGGCTGCATTTGAGGCGCGTCACCTGCCTGCGGACCGTGTTCATATTCGAACGGGGCGAACCGCTCGATGTCGCCTACCGCGTCGACTTCCTGTTATTGCGCAAGGATCCCGAGTATGTCCAGCTGTTTAATGATGCTGGCTGGGAACACGTCGACGAATCCTTGGGATGGCAGTACTGGCGCTCGCCGATGGTGGGCGGGCGGGTGCCGGAGATTTTTACCGATGTCGAATCGCAGATCAAGAAGTACAAGCGCTTGCTGTATCTGTTCGCCCTGGGCTTGTTGCCGATGTTTTTTACGGTAAGCGACTCACGTTTCCTGCGCGGTGAAAAGCCGGTGGTGCTGACCTTGGTGGTGTTCGTCTGTTTGGTGACGGCCTATGCGGTCATACGGCTTGTGATGCGGATCCGAAAATTGCGCGATCCCGTGCCATAAGGCGAAGCCGCCGCCTGCCTGTGGCAGGTGCGCGCCAGTGCCTAAGCTTTGTATAACCAGGAGAATAAGAAAATGAAAATTCGGATTTCAAGGGCGGTGCTCGTCCTGCTATTTGTCGCCAGCCCCGTGTTTGCCATGATGGCGATCGCCCAGCCCGGGCAGGATTGCCACCTGCGCGGCAGCGAGGGTGCCTTGCGCTGCCACGCCGTCGGCGTGCCGCTCGATCCGCACCAGCCAGGCGGCGCGCAGCTGCAACTGCATGTGACAGTGGCGCCGGCGTTCCGCCAGGCCGCCAGCCTGGACCCCGTGTTTGTGCTGGCCGGCGGGCCGGGCCAGGCCGGGTCGGACGTCGCCGCCACGCTCGGCACCATGTTCCAGCGGGTGCGCGCCACGCGCGACATCGTATTCATCGACCAGCGCGGTACCGGCTTGTCTGGCAAGCTGCGCTGCGCCGACGACGACATCGCCGACATCGCCACCAAGGCCGAGCAGATGGCGGCGTTTGCCGCCTGCGTCAGGGCGCTAAGGCATCCGCCGGCCTTGTACACGACGGCCAACGCGGCGCATGACATCGAACGGGTGCGCCTGGCGCTCGGCTACGGCAAGGTCAATCTGTTCGGCGCCTCGTATGGGACCCGGCTGGCCCAGCACTATGCGCGCAGCTACCCGGCCAGTGTGCGCGCCCTGGTACTCGATGGTGTCGCCGCGCCCGAGCAGGTGATCCCGGCCGGTGCCAGCGACGCGCAGCTCGCGCTCGACGGCGTGTTCCAGCGCTGTGCGGGCGACCCGGCCTGCGCCAAAGCCTTCCCCGGCCTGAAGGCCGAATTCGATACGGTGCTGGCGCGCGTCAACCGCGGCGACGTCAAGCTCGACTTCGCCCATCCGCGCACCGCCTTGCGCACCCGCCTGACGCTGACCAACACGCGCTTCGTGTCCGCCATCCACACCAGCCTGTATGCGCCGCTGGCGAGCCAGCGCCTGCCCTACATGATCCACAGCGCCTACCAGGACAATTGGGCGCCGTTCATCGCGCGCGCCTTCACCGGCAACGATATGGCGCCCGAGGGGCCGCTGTCGATGCCGCTCTACCTGTCCGTCGTGTGCGCCGAAGACGTGCCGCGCATGACGCCGGCACTGCGCGAGGCCGACGAGCGCACCTCGTTCATGCGCGGCCGTGCCGAACTGATTGCGTCGTTCTGCCCGCTGCTCAATGTGCCGGCCGCCGCCGTCCAGCCAGCGGCGCCGATTGCGGCCCCGGCCTTGCTGCTATCGGGTGCGCTCGATCCCGTCACGCCGCCCCATCGCGCCAGAAGTGCCGCCCGGACCATGCCGAAGGCGCAGCACTTGATCGTGGCCCAGGCCGGCCACGGTGTGTCGGGCCTGGGCTGCGCGCCGCGCCTGCTGCGCGAATTCCTCGACCAGCCGGGCCAGCCGCTGGTCGCGCGCTGCCTGAACGACATCGCGCCCGTCACCTTCCAGCTCGGCCACGCCGGCACCCATCCCTGAGGGCATCGCCATGATCCATGTACAAGACATCCACAAGCACTTCGGCGCCGTGCCGGCGCTGGCCGGCGTGAGCTTCACTGCAGCCGACGGCGTCGTCACCGCACTGCTGGGGCCGAACGGAGCCGGCAAGACCACTTTGCTGCGCACGCTGGTCGGCCTGCTCGAGCGCGACCGCGGCATCGTCAGCATCGACGGCGTCGATCCGGCCACCGACCCGCTCGGCGCGCGCCGCAATATCGGCCTGCTGACTGACCAGTTCGGCCTGTACGAGCGCCTCAGCACACGCGAATACCTGCATTACTTCGGCCGCCTCAATGGCATGGACCAGGCGGCGGTGGCGCGCCGCACCGACGAAGTGACGGCCCTGCTGGGTCTGGAAGACATCCTCGACCGCCGCACCGCCGGTTTTTCGCAAGGGCAGCGCATCAAGGTCGCGCTGGCCCGCACCCTGCTGCACCGGCCGCGCAACCTGCTGCTCGACGAGCCGACCCGCGGGCTCGACGTGATGAGCACGCGTGCCTTGCGCCGCGCGCTGGCCGCCTTGCGCGCCGAAGGTTGCTGCATCATCCTGGCCACCCATGTAATGCAGGAAGTGACCCAGTTGTGCGACGACGTCATCGTCATCGCCAACGGGCGGACGGTGGCGCAAGGCTCGCCGCAACAGCTATGCAGACAAACCGGCATCGACAGCCTGGAGGACGCCTTTGTCCACCTGGTCGGCACAGAAGAAGGGATCGCAGCATGACGCCACTATGGTTGGTCGTAATGAAGAAGGAATTGATCGAAGCGCTGCGCGACCGGCGCACGCTGGGCATGCTGCTGATGCTGACGCTGCTGTACCCGGCGCTGCTCGGATTCGTGCTGCACACGACGATCGAGCGCGGCACCCGCACCGAGAAGGCAGGCATCGAACTGGTGGTGGTGGGCGGCGCCCAGGCACCCAACCTGCTGGCGCAGCTGCGCCAGAAGAACGTCAATATCAGCGAGCGCGGCGCCTTGAGCGACGCGCAGATCGGCGAACTGCTGCGCAAGAAGAAGGTGGTGGGGGTGCTCAGGCTGGCCCCGGAATTTGCCGACTACTACGCGAACCTGCGGCCCGCACCGCTTGAACTGTGGTTCGATTCGTCGGCCGAAAGACGCGACCAGCGCAACGAAGTCGAGGCCATCCTGCGCGAGTACGGCAATGGCGTGGCCAGCGCCCGCATGCAGGCGCACGGCGTGTCGCCGGTGATCCTGTCGCCGCTGAACCTGCAGCGCTTCGACACGGCCAGCAGCGCCACCCGCGCCAACAGCCGCATCGGCGCCATGCTCGGCATGTTCTTCTTCCCCGTATTCCTGTTCGGCCTGTCGTCGGCGATCGACAGCACGGCCGGCGAGCGCGAGCGCCGCTCGCTCGAAGTGCTGATCGCCCAGCCGATCCGCGCCCGCGAACTCATCGCCGGCAAGTGGCTGGCGGCCGCCGCACTCGCCGCGCTCGGCCTGACGCTGGAGCTGGTGGTCGCGCACGGCATGCTGTCGACCCTGCCGCTCGAGGAAATCGGCATGTCGTGGCGCCTCGGCCTGCCGATGCTCGCCGTTGTCATCTTTGCTGCGATTCCATTGTGCCTGCTGGCCGGTGCGGTGCAGGTGGCGATGGCGATGAATTCGAAGACCTTCAAGGAAGCGCAGGCGACCGCCAGCATCGTATCGATGCTGCCGATGCTGCCGCTGGCGGTGGTGCCGATGCTCGAACTGAGCACGCAGTGGTGGATGTACGCGGTGCCGGTGCTGTCGAACCAGACCATGTTCCAGGCGCTGGCGACAGGCCAGGCGGTCGGGCTGCAATCGTATGCGCTGACCTACGCAGTGCCCTTGCTGGTGACGGGCCTGGCGCTGCTGTTTGCGGTGCGCCGCATGAGAAGTGAGCGCTATGTGTTGGCAGTTTGATCGTAAATACACGCAAATGTCACATCTTTGTGAACTGTTGTTACAAAGGGAGAGAGTTGGGCGTTGAGTTGGAGTACACAATGGTGATTTAGAGAACCATGTACCCGTCCAACGCCACTATCCTGATTGTCGATGACGAGCTGCCGAACCGCGCACTGCTCGAGGCGATGCTTTGCCCGGAAGGCTATCTGACCCGGAGTGCCGCCAATGGCAAGCAGGCGCTGGCCATGATCGAACAGCAGGCGCCGGATCTGGTCTTGCTCGATTTTATGATGCCGGGCATGGATGGGAATGAGGTGGTCAGGATACTCAAGGGCAATCCGACGACGGCGAGCATTCCG
Organism: uncultured bacterium; assembly: GCA_965233055.1. Classification (GTDB taxonomy): domain Bacteria; phylum Pseudomonadota; class Gammaproteobacteria; order Burkholderiales; family Burkholderiaceae_D; genus Telluria_A. Next base: position 4,916 of record CBDDRJ010000008.1, on the reverse strand, counting down.
ATCATCATGGTCACTGCGCAGACCGACCGCGCCGCGCGCCTGGCTGGCCTTGACGCGGGGGCAGAAGAGTTCCTGACCAAGCCGGTCGACCTGGCTGAACTGTTGCTACGGGTGCGCAATCTGCTGCGGCTGAAGGCGTTCAGCGACCTGGTCGTCAGCCACAGCTGGGACTTGGAACAGCAGGTGCAGGCGCGCACCGCCGACCTGCAGCGTTTTCGCACCGCGATGGACGCGACGGCCGACGCGATCATGCTGGTTGACCGCAGCACGATGCTATTCGTTGAAGTCAATGCGACGGCCTGCAATATGCTCGGATATACGCGGCAGGAACTGTTCCTGCTGGGACCGGCGCAGCTGATGGCGGGAGCCGCCGAGGAACTCGAAGCGATGTACGACGCCATCATCGCCGGGCGCGGTGCCAATTCCTTTTCGGAGACACACCTGCGGCGCAAGGATGGCAGCTTCGTTGAAGTGGAAGTGCATCGGCAAGCCCAATGCTTCGACACCGGCTGGATCATCGTCTGCGTGCTGCGCGACATCAGCGAACGCAAGGCGGCCGAGACGCGCCTGCACCATATGGCACATTTCGATGCGCTGACCGGCTTGCCCAACCGCACGCTGTTTCACGAGACGCTGACCAAGACCTTGCTGCAGGCGAGAGAAAGCGGATGGATGGTTGGCGTGCTGTTCATTGACCTGGACTACTTCAAGAACATCAACGACACCCTGGGCCATGCGGTCGGCGACGATTTGCTGGCCCACTTCAGCCGCCGCCTGCTGCAGTGCGTGCGCGCGCGCGATGTCGTCGGTCGCCTCGGCGGGGACGAATTCGCCGTCATTGTCGTGATGCCGGAGAAACAGCAGGGCGTGGTGCAGGTAGCCAACAAGATCCGCGAAGTGCTGAGCATGCCATTCGATCTGGACGGCAATGTGGTGACGCTGACGGCCAGCATCGGCATCACGATCTATCCGGATGACGGGTCCGACACGCAGACGCTGATCAAGTACGCCGACACCGCGATGTACCGGGCAAAGCAGGCCGGACGGGACACTTACCGCTTCTTTACCGCCCAGATGAATGTCGATGCGCAGGCCCGGCTCGACCTGGAAATCGCGCTGCGCATGGCAGTTGACCGCAACGAATTCTTGTTGCACTACCAGCCCAAGGTGGACTTGCGCAGCGGGCGCATCGTCGCAGTGGAAGCGCTGTTGCGCTGGCAGCGCCCCGGCTACGGACTGGTGCCGCCGTTCGTCTTTGTCCCGCTACTCGAGGAGACCGGGCTCATCGTCAGGGTGGGCAGCTGGGTCATCGCCGCCGCCTGCCGGCAGATCGGGCTGTGGAGCCGCTCGCTGGTCGGCCCGGTGCAGGTTTCCGTCAATGTGTCGGGTCGCCAGTTTGCCATGGGAAACCTGGACATCGAAGTGGCCAACGCCATCCGCGCCAACGACATCGCGCCCGACATGCTGGAACTGGAGCTGACCGAAAGTTCACTGATGACAAGCACGGAGCGCACTATTGCCACCCTGCACGAGCTCAAACGGGTCGGCGTTCATATTTCCATCGACGATTTCGGCACCGGATATTCGAGCCTGGCCTATTTGCGCCGCTTCCCGATCGACAAGCTCAAGATCGATATCGCATTTGTCCGCGAAGTAACGGTCAACCCGGACGATGCCGCGATCGTGCTGGCCATCATCGGCATGGCGCACAGCCTGAAGCTGGCCGTCATCGCCGAAGGGGTGGAAACCGAGGCCCAGCTGTCGTATCTGCAGCGGCACCACTGCGACCAGATACAGGGTTTCTATTTTAGCGAGCCGCTGGCGGCGCCGGAGATGGAAGCGATGCTGCGTAGTCAAAAATGCCTGAACCGCCCGACCGGCACCGCCGAGCCCCAGCGCCAGACGCTGCTGCTGGTCGACGACGAGGCGCCGATCCTGACCGCATTGCAGCGCCTGTTACGGCAGGATGGATACCATATTCTGTTGGCCAGCTCGGCGCGGGAAGGGCTCGAGCTGCTGGCCTTGCACGAGGTGCAGGTGATCTTGTGTGACCAGCGGATGGAGTCGATGAGCGGGACCGAATTTTTTGACCGGGTCAAGGACCTGTACCCGGACACCTTGCGTATCGTGCTCTCTGGCTATACCGACCTGGAGTCGATCATGGGTGCGATCAACCGCGGTGCGATCTACCGCTTCTATACCAAGCCGTGGGACAACCAGCAGCTGCGCGAGCACATACGCGAAGCCTTCGTGCACCATCGCTTGCTCAAAGGGGTTCAGGCCGCCGCAAACAATTGCGCATGACCAAACCCTTGTTCATAATCGAGGATCGAAATGAACTGCGGTGAAATCTTGACCAGGATTGCACCCTGCCACGGCAGGGAGGCCGTGCCACCCGTCAAGGTCTTGATTTGCGGGAAACGCCGCAGCATGCACTGCGATGCGTGCTGTATTTCATCGGCGTCATCGATGAATTCGGCGATGCCGCTGATCGACAAGCCCTTGATGTGGTTCCAGTCCCGGTAGGGCGGCGTGATGGTCAGCGACACTTTGTTGTTGCGCCTGATGTTGTGCGCCTTTTGTCCGTCCAGGCCGATGCCGATATACAGCGTCAGCCCATCGCTGCTGTAGCTGACCGTGGTCGCCTGCGGGTAGCCGTCCGGACGGACCGTGGCGAGTGTCATGTCCGGCACTGCTGCAAGCATGGACAGTACAATTTGTCGTGCAGAATCGTCTAAGCGTTCCATGTCGCCTCCGATGTGAATGGTGAAAATATCGTCAGGTTGTTGCCAAGTCTTGCGCGAACCATGCCGTCATGAGCCAGGCCACTGCTTCCAGTTATCCCGGTTCTTCAAACAGATGAGCCGCCCCCGGAATGATATCCGGCTGCTTCTCGCAGCGCAGCATCGAGAACGCAGCGCGGTTCAGTTCAATGACGACGTCGTCGAGCCCGCCGACGATGCGCAGCGTCGGTGCCCGCACCCGTGCAAGTGCAGCCCGGCCAGCCAAAATTAGGCCGGCCTCCGCACGATACCACCGCCGGGACGTCGGCCTTGTTTCTGCTGGATTCGTTTCGCGTTGTTTGCGTCATCAATGCGATCTTGCGCCCCGGTTTATTGCCATTTCCGTTTAGACCATCACGCGACACCGGGAATTCCCTCAATGTGTGTGCGGTCCGGAGGGGCTCAAACCAGCTTGCAGGAATGCGCGTCTTGGGCGTTCTTGGCAACGCCAAACTTGCGCTGAAACGGGGTGAGTTTGAGGTGTGGATATTGTCGATTGGCTGGTGGCCGGCATCAAGGTCATTGGGGCGGGGTATCCCCAGAGGCGACCCACGGCCGAGCAGCCAGGTCTGGCTGACTACCTTGCCCGGCGCCTAAGGGCAAACTATGGGAAACTATAATTCCCTATAATTGGCCGGAATCAAGCTGACTATGATGAACTATAATAAACTATAATTTCCTATAGTCCGGTGCATCCCAGCAGGAGTTCACAATGGCCGACAAGTCCAATACCCCGATTTTTCACCGCACAGTGCTTGCTGAGAACATCGCCAGGCGAACCCTGTCTCCCAAGGGGCTGTCCGGTGTATTCATTTCGGCTCCTCGCCGCACGGGCAAGAGCACGCTGATCAACGAGGACATCGTTCCGTATCTCAAACAGCAAGATGCAGAGGTCATCTATGTCGACCTGTGGAGCGACAGAAGCCGCGACCCTGGCGAGCTGATTGCCGAAGCAATACGCGACCATCTGCGGGCGCGCGAAGGAGCAATCCTGAAATGGGCGCGCAAAGGCGGGCTCGACAAGGTAAAGGTCGGCGGGGTCGAGCTCGACATCAGCAAAGTCGGCATCGGGACTGGCAAGACGATCGCGAAGGCCCTGGCCGAGCTATCCGACGCCACCAAGCGGGTGATCGTGCTGGTCATCGACGAGGCCCAGCATGCGATCACGACAGATGCCGGCGCCGCCACGCTGTTCGCCCTCAAGGCGGCGCGTGACCAACTCAATGGTTCCGTGCATTATGGCTTCCGCCTTATCGCCACCGGGTCCAACCGGGACAAGTTGAGCCTTCTCGTCCACGGAAAGGACCAAGCGTTTCTAAATGCCGTTCTAATGGACTTGGATCCGCTTGGCGACGATTATTTGCAATGGGAGCTGGATCAGTATGACGGTGAGGTAAAGCCTTCGTTGGGCGTGATCAGGAACGCTTTCATCGCCTCCGGCCATAGGCCTGAAGCTCTGCGCAAGGCGCTCGACGACCTGGCGTTTAAATTTGACACGACGGCGGCGTCAGTGGATTCCGTGTTTCAATCGCTGGTGGACCACATAATGGCCGAGGCGAAGCAAAGCTTCATGCGCCAGGTGAATTCCTTGCCGCCAATGCAGGCGGCCGTTCTAATGGTAATGGCAAGGACCGGCACAAATTTTGCGCCATTTCGTCCGCACACTGTCGACATGTACGCCACAGTGGCAAAGACGCTAACGCATGAGGAAACAAAGATTGATGACTCGGCAATTCAGTATGCGCTTGAAGCGCTGCGCACGAAGTCCTTAGTCTGGAAGAGTTCACGTGGAGTCTATTCGATTGAAGACTCGCAACATCTAGCGTGGCTTTCGGAAGGGGACGCCGCAAAAAAATAATGTTTCTCGACAGCGGAAAAGCAATGGTTTGGCCGATTGCGCTTTTTACTTGCGGCCCAGACCGCTTCATTACATTCCTCTCGTAAGGGCCGGATGAAGAAATGGCGGATTTGTCTGTCCAGTATGCCCTCAATTCGTAAGCGTGACGCCAGTGACGTCTGGACGTAGCTAGCCGGACACTCCATTGTGGTTCCCACTACTTTTATGATGGGAACTACTTTGAATACTGATATGAAGCCGGGCAACCGGAAGGGCCGACCGAACTATCCGATCGA
>CBDDRJ010000007.1:0-79489 GCA_965233055.1 uncultured bacterium | reverse complement strand
GCTACCTCGCGCGCGCCAACGACTCACCACCTGGAAACACAGTCATGTGGCGCGGCATGCGCCGGCTGGCGGATATGCAGCTTGGCTTCAATCTTGCCTCAGAAAGATATGGGTAATTGGAAGAGTGCCGTCACGCTTACCTCAATTCCAATATTGAACAATCAACTCGCCGAGAAGTTGAAGCCGTGTTTGCTTTTTTCGCGCCAAACTGGACACCCATTCCACCGCAAACTGGACACTGATTCGGCTCCAAACTGGACAGTTTGAAGCTGCTTGAAGTAGGCCAAGAGCTTCGCCGTCAGGGCGTCACGCTAGAACTGCTGTGGCAGGAGCAAAAGGCCGAACCACCCTGCGCCTTCCATTGCTGCGCTTTCTACGAGCACTAACGTCGCTGGTGCCAGTACCTATCGCTGTCGATGCTGCAGACCCACACGCCGGGGGAGCGCCTGTTTGTCGATTACGTCGGCCTGACCGTCGGCGCAGTCGACGGCAGCACTGTACTGATGAGGCATGCAACCCAGTCGATGTCCGAGCATTACTCGACGCCGACTGGTATCGCGCAAAGGGCGAAACTCCAAATGGTTGGGAAAATTCCCGCAGTCCTGATGGCTGACCCAAGTGGCCTATTGCAGAAAATGCCCAACTGGTGGTCAGCAAGCGACGATGCCGCTTTGCGCTGGGCAGCGCATTGAATCTCCGGCCTGTGGAGAGTCGGCGCAGTCAGGCCGCTCGATGAAGCAGGAACCCACCGAAGCGACCCGCAAATCATCGTGCGGTGCCGTAGGAATCTCCTTCCTTTAGGGAGGAGAGGATGTCAAGACTGGTAGAAGACTCTCCCAACGCGGTCGATATGCTTGACTAAGTCACTATTGTCGATTTGATGAAAGAGCGACAGGTCGACTTTGTAGGGGAGGGCGAGATCATCAATTTCTCGCTCAATATGCAATAGCTGCTGATGGGTGACATGCTCCCCGATAATACTAAGGTCGATATCGGAACCTGAGTGGAAATTGCCCTTTGCCCGTGAGCCATAGAGCAGCACTTTCATCACTTGAGAGTGGTGTGCAAAGACAGCGTTGATCTTCGCAATGACCAATCGGCTCAGTCCATAAAGCTCGGTGGCAGCGTCTTGCATCATATGACCTTGATCCGTTCTCGCAAGGTCTCTGCCAATGCAAGAAAGAGGTCCACATATCGAGTGTGAATATGCTGGACAATGTCTTCGGCGGTCGCTTCGTTGTAGGTGTGCGAAGTGCGATTTCTGTCTGCCAACATCATCATCCAACCGTCACCATCAGCGACAAGCTTGTGCGCGAAGGCTTCGCGCGTCGTGTCGCGTGAACCGATCAGGTCTGGAATTCCCTGGAATGACAAGTAATCCTTCAGCGTGTTCCAGGCCAGCTCGTAAGTGAATTCGAATGCCTGGATCAAGCCTTGCTTTTCAAGGCGTGACAGAGGCCGTTGTTTGCTCAGCTCGTTTGCATCGGTCAGTTGTGACAATGCTTTCGTAAAATTTGAAAAGCGTTGTTGCCAACGGATGTCGAGGTCAGTCATGTTGTGAACTCCGTTTTGCGCGCGGATTTACCAAATATGAAATGTTACCACCATGAGGCAGCGAACCAGACGAAAGGTGTAGTTTGGACCGAAATGATGTGTGCGCGTTACACGCCAGCGGGGGCGTCACCCAAAACTCACCCGGCAAAGAAAAAAGCCCTCAGGAATTTCTTCCTAAGGGCTTGATTTTCTTACGAATTTTGGTGCGGCTGGCAGGAATTGAACCCACGACCCCTTGGTTCGTAGCCAAGTACTCTATCCAGCTGAGCTACAGCCGCGAAAGCAACATTATAACAGGTTCATTCTGTTTCAGGAAGTGCGCATTTTTCAATTCGCTACCGTCAACTTTACGACCAATTACTTGCTTCAAGACCGGCAAAACCTCTGCGTTTTCTCTTGAAGCCCCGGTGGTTGCCCCCCCGAAGAAGCAGCATTGTAGGCGGTCGTCCCGACTTTGTCTAGGGTTAAATCGTGGAAAGTCCACCATTTGTGAAATTCCCGAGTGCCATTTAATTTCACTTCGACAAGCTTTCATCTGGTAGATTAGTAGCTGTTGAGACTTGTGAGCTTTCATTGTGCCTGACGCGAAACGCGCGAACTCCAGCTGGTGGCGATGGTGCCTTGTGCTCCTGCTCAGCTTCGCCTGTCATCTGGCCATCGGCGCACCCGCCCATTCGCTGCGCTTCTCCCACCTGGGCGTCGAACAGGGCCTGGCCCAGGAATCCGTTCTGGCCATCTTGCAGGACCGCCAGGGCTTCATGTGGTTCGGCACCCAGGCCGGGCTGTCGCGCTCGGACGGCTACCGCATCACCAACTACAAGAACGATCCGGCCGACCCGGCCAGCCTGGTCGACAATTACGTGCTGTCTGCGTTCGAGGATGAACGCGGCGGACTGTGGTTTGGTACCAAGGGCGGCCTGACCCGCTTCGACCACGTCAGTCAGAAGTTCATCCGGTACGCGCCCGACGCCAAGGCGGCCGGCAACTCGGCCAATCGCTCGGTGTATGCGATCGCCTCCGACGGCCACACCGGCCTGTGGCTCGCCACCGGCGACGGCCTCAAACACATCGACAGCGTGACCGGTAACTTCACCGAATACCGGCATGACGCCAAGGATCCGGCCAGCCTGGCCGACGACCGCGTCAGCGCTCTGGCGCAGGATGCACGTGGAGACTTGTGGATCGGCACCGGCAGTGGCCTCGAGCGCATGGCCAAAGGCAGCAAGCAGTTCGAGCACTTCAGCCTTGACAAGGCCAGCGACGCTGGCGGCAAGCAGCGTGGCGTGCTGTCGCTGTCGGCGGGCGGTATCGACAATATCCTGTGGGTCGGCACCACCGGCGGGCTCGAAGCGTGGAAGCTCGGGCCGGGCTTGCCGCAGCGCCTGCCGGCCAGCACGGCCGATGGCGTCGGCCAGGTGCGCGTGCTGGTGCTGTATCGCGACCATGACCAGAACCTGTGGCTCGGCTCCGATACCGACGGCTTGAAATGGCGCGATCCCGCCAGCGGCAAGTTTGCCAGCTACCGCAATGAGCTGCTCGACCGCCATAGCCTGTCGGATAACCAGGTGAGTAGCCTGCATCAGGACCGCACCGGGACGCTGTGGGTCGGCACCTGGTATGCCGGGGTCGACCGGGTTGACCTGGCCAGCGGCGGGTTCGAGCGCCATCGGCAAAATGCCGCCGGCGAGCAGCAAGGCATGTCGAGCAATAAGGTGCGCAGCATCGACTCCGACGGCAAGGGCCGCTTGTGGCTGGCCACTTCGGGCGGCGGCTTGAACCGCCTCGATCCAGTCACTGGCAGGGTCGAAGTGTGGAAGCACGATCCGGCCATCAGCACCAGCCTGCCCGATAATATGCTGACCGCGGTGGAGGACGGCGGCGGGCGCGTTTGGGTGGGCGCGCAAACGGGCCTGTCCTGGCTCGATCCTGCCAGCGGCAAATTTACCCATGTGCCGCTCGGTCCCGATCCGGTATCGAATTACATCCAGCGGCTGCGCATCGACCGCAGCGGCGTGCTGTGGGTGCTCACGCGCGGCGGCCTGCACAAGGTCGACAACGGCAAGCTCGTGAAAAGCTGGCGCCATGACGCGCGCGACCCGTCGAGCCTTGGCGAGAATTGGGGCTTTTCGTTGCTGGAAGACCGGCGCGGCATCCTGTGGGTCGGCACCGACCATGGCCTTGACCGTTTCGACCGCGAGTCGGGCAAGTTTACCCACTTCCGCCACGACCCGCGCAATCCGGCCAGCCTGACCCACAACCGCGTTCACTATATGTATGAGGCCCGCAATGGCACACTGTGGGTCGGCACGGCCGGCGGCCTGAATCGTCTCGACCGCAGCAACGACGGCCAGGTGCGCTTCCAGTACTACTCGCTGAGCCACAGCCGGGCGGCCGATCCGGTTGGCGCCATCCTGGAAGACCACGCCGGCATGATATGGGTCAGTACCACGGCCGGCATTTCGCGCCTTGATCCGGTCAATGGCCAGTTCAAGAACTACACTTCCAAGGATGGCCTGATCGACGGTTCCTATTTCGTCGGCTCGGGCCATCGCGACGACAACGGCGTCATGTATTTTGGCGGACTCAACGGCCTGACATCGTTCACGCCCAAGACCATCCACGACAATCCGCACCCGCCTGCGATCCTGATCACCGATTTCCTGGTCTTTAACCAGTCAGTGCGCAATTCGATCGTCGGCGAAGCCCTTGGCCTGCAGGGGCCGATCCACGATGCGAAGGAACTGACCTTGTCGTCGCGCGACTCGGTCTTCTCATTCGAGTTCGCGGCCCTGCATTTCGCCGATCCCCAGCGTAACCGCTACGCCTACCAGCTCGAAGGCTTTGACCAGGGCTGGATGGACACCGATGCCAACAAGCGCTTTGCCGCCTATACCAACCTCGATCCGGGCGAGTACACTTTCCGCGTCAAGGCTAGCAATAAGGATGGCGTGTGGAGCCAGGCGGCGGCAGTCATGAAGATCACGATCACGCCCCCATTCTATAAGACCTGGTGGTTCCGCCTGATGGCGGCAGCGTTGGTATTGGGGCTGGTGTATGCCGGCTTCCGCATTCGCATCCGCGCGCTGCTGCAGCAAAAGAATATGCTCGAAGACCAGGTCAGTGCTCGTACCGCCGAACTGCTGCTGCAAAAGGAATCGGTCGAACAACAGCACAAGACGGTGGAAACGGCGCACCGCAATATCTCGCTGCTGTCCGATATCGGCCGGGCGCTGACGGCCAACCTCGACACCGAGGACATCATGCTGATGCTCTACAGCAGCGTCAATGAGCTGATGGATGCGAGCGTGTTCGGTATCGGCTTCTACCGGCCGGAGCGGGCCGTGATCGACTACCCGTTCGCCATCGAAATGGGTAAGCGCTATGCGCCTTATTCGCGCAGCATGAACGAGCCGAACCAGTTGGCCGTATGGTGCGTCAAGCACGAGCGTGAAGTCTTCATCAATGACCTGCATGCCGAGTACAGCGACTACATCGACAATCTCGAGCTCACCTCGTCCGACGAACATTTGGGTACGCTCGACGACGGCTCGCTGCCGACCGCGCCGGAATCGATGCTGTATGTGCCGATCGCCGTCAGCGGGCGCATCGTTGGAGTGATCAGCGTGCACAGCTATCACAAGCACGCCTACGAGCGCATCCACCTCGACATGTTGCGCACGCTGGCTTCCTACGTCGGCGTCGCCTTCGACAACGCCAATGCCTACCGCCAGCTAAAGGACACGCAGCAGCAGCTGGTCGCCCAGGAGAAGCTGGCGGCTCTCGGTTCGCTGGTTGCGGGTGTTGCGCACGAACTGAACACCCCGATCGGTAACAGCCTGCTGATGGCCAGCGCCCTGCAGGAAAAGACCGATGAAGTCTCCGCCAAGTTCGACGAACAGACCATCCGCCGCTCGGACCTGCAGTCCTTCATCGGCGCCTCGCAGGAGGCGTCGGCGCTGATCATGCGCAGCCTTCGCAATGCAGCGGACCTGGTCAACAGCTTCAAGCAGGTGGCGGTCGACCAGGCCAGCGCGCAGCGGCGCCAGTTCAATCTCGAACAGGCGAGTAATGAGATCGTCGCCACGATGATGAACCAGGTGCGCAAGGCCGGCCACTTGGTCGAGATCGACATGCCGAATGATATCGTGATGGACAGCTTCCCCGGCCCTTACGGCCAGGTGATCATCAACTTCATCAACAACGCCTTGCTGCATGCGTTTAGCGAGCGCACCGGCGGGCGCATGATGCTCAGGGCAAGCGTCAAGGTGTCGGGCCGCGTGCTGCTGTCGTTCTCCGACGATGGCGCCGGTATCGACCCCGAGAATCTGGCGCGCATTTTTGATCCATTCTTTACCACCAAGATGGGGCAGGGCGGCAGCGGCCTTGGCCTCAATATCACCTACAACATCGTTACCTCCCTGCTCGGCGGCTCAGTGCGGGTGGAGAGCACGCTGGGCGTGGGTACAACCTTCTATGTCGACCTGCCGCTGGTGGCGGCGACCAATTCCCCATGACCGTGATCACCTGTATCGAAGACCTGCGCTTGTTGGCGAAAAAGCGCGTGCCCCGCATGTTCTACGACTATGCCGATTCTGGCTCGTGGACGGAGTCGACCTACCGCGCCAATGAGTCCGACTTCGCACGGATCAAATTCCGCCAGCGGGTAGCGGTCAACCTGGAGAATCGCACCACCCGTTCAAGCATGGCCGGGCAGGAGGTCGCCATGCCGGTGGCGCTTGCGCCGACCGGACTGACGGGCATGCAGCATGCCGACGGCGAGATCCTGGCCGCACGCGCCGCGGAGCGATTCGGCGTACCGTTTACCTTGTCGACCATGAGCATTTGCTCGATCGAGGATGTCGCCGCGCATACGACCAAGCCATTCTGGTTTCAGCTCTATATGATGAAGGACCGCGACTTCATCAGCCGCCTGATCGAGCGGGCGCGCGCCGCGCAATGCTCGGCACTGGTGCTGACGCTCGATTTGCAGGTGCTGGGCCAGCGTCACAAGGACATTCGCAATGGCCTGTCGGCGCCGCCGCGGCTGACCCTGGCCAATATGCTGAACATGATGACCAAGCCGCGCTGGTGCCTGGGCATGCTGGGCACGCGCCGCCACGGTTTCGGCAATGTGATCGGGCATGCCAAGGCGGTCGACGACATGTCGTCGCTGTCGGCATGGACGGCTCAGCAGTTCGACCCTGCGCTGTCGTGGCAGGATGTCGAATGGATCAAGCAGCGTTGGGGCGGCAAGCTGATCATAAAAGGCATCATGGATGCGGACGATGCGCGCCTGGCGCTCGATACCGGTGCCGACGCGCTGATCGTGTCGAATCACGGCGGGCGCCAGCTTGACGGCACCGTTTCCAGCATTGCCGCGCTGGCGCCGATTGTCGACGCGGTCGGCAGCCGCATAGAAGTGCATATGGATGGCGGCATCCGCTCGGGGCAGGATGTGCTGCGCGCCGTGGCGCTCGGCGCCAAAGGCGTCTACATCGGCCGCCCTTTCCTGTACGGCCTGGGTGCGATGGGAGAGGCGGGCGTAAGCACATGCCTGGCCCTGATCCACAAGGAGCTCGACCTGACGATGGCATTTTGCGGCCTGCGCGATATTGCCGACGTCGACCGGCGCATCCTGCTGGCCAGTACTATGGAACGGCAGTCCAGTCATTCTTGACGGCGTTGATCGCCCCCAGTTTGGTGGCGTCGGCTGGGGTGATGTTGTCGCCGTTATGCGGGTACAGCTGATCGAACCGGTTGTTGGCCTGATTTTTCGCCGCATAGATCGGCGTAGTCGGTGCGACGGTCGGCGTGTAATTGGGAAAGGCCTCGGCGGTATTAGGCGTGATGCCATTGTTGGCATCGAAATCCTGGCACACGCCGCGCACCTGTGCCAGCGTGGTGGCAGCGGGCCACAATGTTTTCGTGCCATTCAGGGCCGGTACTGCCGCCATGCCGCGCAGGGTGTGGCCCAATGCAAAATGACCGATACGGTAGTAATTGGCTTTCGCGCCGATTTGTTCATAGGCGTTGTCGGCCGGCGCTGCCTCCTTGGCGAAACTGACCAGCTTCCCAAGGGTCGGTTTGTCGGGGTCTTGTGCTGCCAATACACCCAGCACGGCGAAACTCGGCGCGTTGCCGTCGAGCCAGGCCAATATATCGTCCGGGCGCGCACCCAGGTGGGTAATCACCGTTTGCAACTGGACCGGCGCCGCCAGCATCTGCGCCGCAAAAATGGCCTGGAAACCGGGGTAAGCCGCCAGTATCTTCGTCATCGAAGCAGTATTGGTCAGCGCCGGCTGCATGGCCTGCAGTTGGACAAAATTCGGTGTGGCCGTCTCGATGATGCCCAGCACATTGGCTCGCAATCCACCAAGCCAGGTGATCAGGGTTTGCACCATCGCCGCTGCGCCGCCAATTTGAGCGCTGATGATCGGCACGAACGCCGGATAGTATTGGTAGATGAATCCGAGCTTGCTAAGATCGGTGAAGGCGCCATTGGTCGACATCGTCATCACCAGCGCCCGCAGCGGCGCGACCTGGCCTGTCATTGAATCGACCAGTTTGCTATTGAGTCCCTTGTTGACCAACTGGACAAAATCGCCGCCGTAGTTGCCGGCCATTGCCAATCCCACCGAGTAGTAGTGATCGTCCAGCTGGTTCAGGATGCGCCTCTTGAGCAGGAGGGGGTGGCCTGTGGCGACTATCCTTCTCAGGAAGGGAACCGTGGTGACTTGCGCCAGCGCATAGGCCGATTCCCAACCTTGGGTGATGGCCTTCAAATCGTCGGCATCGGTCGCGGTAAACCCCAACTGTTGAATCTGGTCCTTCTTGGTCAGCTGCGCCACCGCCTGCGCCTGGGCCACGCCATGGCTTGCCTGCGCCTTGCTTTGCCTGGTTAGCTGCTGCAAGCCTTGCAATTGCGCCGCGCGCGGGCCGTGATTGGCCTGGCTTTGCAGTCGCTGCAATGTGCCAGCAGCTGGCCGGTTGTCCGTGCGCGGCGCCGCAGCGCCGCGCGTTCCATCATCGGCCCTGGCACTGGTCGGGGCAGGGTTGCGGGCGTCTTGGCGGGCATGTATCTGCATGGTGAGCGTAAATTACCTCAAATTCACCGGAGGAACAATGTAAACATTCTCACCAAAAGTGTCACTTCCTACGGTGACAGAAGATGGATCGGCCGCCCGGCCTGATAGGCCTCGATATTATCGATCAGCATATCGGCCAGAGTCTGCATCGACTGCGCGCTGGCCCAGGCGACGTGCGGCGTCAGAATGAAATTGGGCTGGTCGATACCCAGCAGCGGATTGTCGGGCACCGGGGGTTCTTTCGACAGCACGTCGAAACCGGCACCGCCGATGACGCCATTGCGCAGCGCTTCGGCCAGCGCCGCCTCGTCCACCAGGCCGCCGCGGGCGGTGTTGATCAACAGCGCCGTGCGCTTCATGCTGGCCAATTCGGCCGCGCCGATCAGGTGGCGCGTCTGCTCAGTCAGCGGCAAATGCAGGCTCACCACATCCGACGTGCGCAGCAGCTCGTCCAGCGGCAGCGCCAGCACCTGCGGGTCGGTCACGCTGGCCCGCGCAGCGACGCATACCTGCATGCCAAACGCCTGGCCCAGCCGCGCCACGGCCTTGCCCAGCGCGCCGTAACCGACAATGCCGAGGCGGCTGCCGGCGAGGTCGCCGATCGGGTGGTCGAACAGGCAGAAGCGGCTGGACTGCTGCCACTTTCCGGCATCGACATCGTTCGCATAGGCGCGCAAATTGCGCCGCAGGGCCAGCATCAGCGACATGCAGTGTTCAGGCACCGATACCACCGAGTAGTTCCGGATGTTCGACACCACGATGCCGCGTGCGCGGCATTCGGCCAGGTCGATCATGTCGCTGCCGGTGGCAGAAATGGCGATCATTTTCAGCTTCGGCAGTTGCGCCAGGTGGCCAGCGCGAATCGGCACCTTGTTGGTGATGGCGATGTCGGCGTCCTGCAGCCGCAGGACGACATCGCTCTCCTGGCTGGCCGGGTAGTCCTGCCATTGATGCGCAAACGCCGGCGGCCTGACGGTAGCAGGCAAGGTGTCGCGGTCGAGAAAAACGATCTTCATCATCGGCGCGCACCGCGGGTTGTAGGTACCTGCAAGTTCGGGTGCTGGGCAAACAGATCGGCAATCCATTCAACGAAAACGCGCACCTTGGCCGACAGGTGGCGGTTCTGCGGATAGACCACGTGCATCGGCAGTGGCGTGCTGGTCCAGTCTTCCAGAACCAGTTCCAGGGTGCCCGCTTCGAGCAGCGGTGCGATCACGTAGCCGGCCATCTGCATGATGCCCAGCCCCGCCAGGCCAGCCGCGATATACGCCTTGGAGTCGTTGACGGCCAGGCTGGCCGGCGTGGGCATCTGGATGGTTTCGCCGTCGCGCTTGAAATCCCAGTCATAGGTCTTGCCGCTCTTGGAGGAGAAGTAGTTGACGCAGCGGTGCCTGGCCAGGTCGCGCGGGTGCTGCGGCCTGCCGTGCTTGTCGAGGTAGCCAGGCGCGGCGCAGGTGACGAAGTTGAGCACGCCGACGCGGCGGGCGATCAGGCTGGAGTCGGCCAGCTCGCCGCCGCGGATGGCGCAGTCGACGCCTTCCTCGATCAGGTCGACCGGCCGGTCGCTGCAGCCGAGGTCGATCACGATGTCCGGGTAGCGGGCGAAAAAGTCAGGTAGGGCAGGGATGATGATGTCGGCCGCGATGCCGGTCGACGCGTCGACGCGCAGCCGCCCGCTCGGATTGGCGCGGCTCGACGACAGCGATTCCTCGGCGTCGCGCACGTCCGACAGGATGCGCAGGCAGCGTTCATAATAGGCAGCGCCGTCCGATGTGACGCTGACCTGGCGCGTGGTCCGGTGCAGCAGCTTGACGTCGAGCGCCAGTTCGAGCGACTGCACCAGGGTCGAGACGGTGGCCTTGGGCAGCTTCATATTGTCGGCCGCCCTGGTGAAGCCGCCGGCATCGACCACCTGAACGAACACCTCCATTGCCTGTAGCTTGTTCATTTCTCTCCATTTCTCACCATTGTTCGGTTTCCTGAACAATCAATTCGACTTTGCCCTATTTATCGGATTGTAGAACAAGTTTAAAGTACACGTACTGCATCAAGGTTGTTGCGGCTTTTGGAAGGAAAGGAGAAGGTTATGCGTATTCGGGACACGTTCGTTTCTATAGTTACTCTGGTGCTGGCATTGATCACCGTGACTGGCATGGCCTATACCGACCAGTTTCCGCAAGCCGCCACTGCGCAAAGCGTCGGCTTCGACGCGCTGGCCCACCAGGTGTTCAGCACTGCGGCCGATGACGACGCCAACAAGGTGGTCAGCCAATGAGCGCAGTGTTCGTCGAGCAGCAGTGCAGCGTCATCGTGCGCAGTATTGACGCGCATGGCGAGCATGGCGTGCTGCCGGCGCGCTTGTACTCGGCGGGCGACAGCAAGGCAAAAAAAGACGACTTGCTCGTCTTTTTTCATGGCGGCGGCTTCAATACCGGCGACCTTGACGAAGCCGACGAATTCCTGCGCTACCTTGTCCACCAGGTTCCTGGCCAGGTGGTGCTGTCGTCGACGTATACCCTGGCCACCGTGCGGCCATTCCCCGCTGCGGTGGAAGACGCCCACGCCGTGCTGGCCTGGGCCAAGAAGAACAAGGCCAAACTGGGCTGGACCGGCAAGCGTATGGTCGTCGGCGGCATCGAGGCGGGCGCCAACCTGGCAGCCGTCTGTTCGCTGATGTCGCGCGACCGCGGCGGCCCGGCGCTGGCGGGCCAGATCCTGATCATGCCGATGCTCGACCCTGGCCTGTCGACCGGCTCCATGCGCGCAGTGCCGCGCTGCTCCGGCACGGCCAGCGCCGTTGGCGAATGCGAGGCGGGTTACCGCCGCTATCTGCCCAATGCGGCAGACCGCAGCCACCCGTACGCGTCGCCGCTGCAGTCGTCGCGCCTGAAGAACTTGCCGCCGGCGCTGATCCTGTCGGCCGAAGACGACCCGCTGCGCGACGAGGCCGAACTATACGGCGAAAAGTTGTGTTGTTGCGGTGTCCCGACGACCGTCAGGCGCCTGGCTCCAATGGCGCTGCAGGAAGCGGACGCCCGCAATGAATGTGCCTGCCGCGATTCGGCGCTGACTGAAATCAGTGCTTTCCTGAGCACTCTGGACAGCGAGCCGACGCCGCCCTGACCTGATCCCCGTTCGACCCTGAATGCGCCCCGCAAGCGGCGTACCGGGCCCGTTTTGCCTCTCAATTGCCGACCGGATGCTGCGCTGTCCTGTTTATTACAAATTTTCATGCATAAAAGGAATAATATGAAAACCAATCACTCCATTCCATCGATTGCGCGGCCGCTGGTAGCGGCCCTGGCGCTGGCCGGCCTGGCCGGGCTTGGCTTGGCCGGTTGCGACAGCGCCAAGGGCAAGGCGGGCGAAGCACCGCCAGCGGGCGGCGGCGCGCCGATCACGGCGGCCGTCGTGATCGACAAATCGGTCAATGAAACCCAGGAATTCTCGGGCCGCCTCGAAGCGGTCGAACGGGTCGACATCCGTGCCCGCGTCGGCGGCTTCATCACTTCTGTCAACTTCAAGCCGGGCAGCGAAGTCAAGAAGGGCGACGTCCTGTTCGTCATCGACCAGCGGCCATACCAGGCCGAGGCGAACCGCGCCGAAGCGGCAGCCGCCTCGGCTCGCGCCAGGGCCGACCTGGCCAAGCTGGAACTGGCCCGTGCCGAGCGCCTGCTGCAGGATAAGGCAATCGCCCAGCGCGAATTCGACGAAAAGGCGTCCAGCATGAAAGAGCTGGACGCCTCGGCCCGCGCGGCCCAGGCCAGCCTGGAAACGGCGCGCCTCAATCTCGCTTACACCCGCGTCGAGTCGCCGATCAGTGGTCGCGTCTCCAAGGCGGAAGTCACCACCGGCAACCTGATCGATGGCAGCAATGTGCTCACATCGGTCGTCTCCAGCCACAAGATCTACGCCAGCTTCGACGGCGACGAGGCGACCTACCTGCGCGTGGGCCGTGCTTCCCAGCGTGGCATGCCCGTCACCGTCAAGATCGGCCTGGCCAACGAAGCGGGCTTCCCGCACGAGGGCAAGCTCGAGTTTGTCGACAACCGGCTCGACGCCAGCACCGGCAGCGTGCGCATGCGCGCCACCTTTACCAATGCCGACAACCTGCTGGTGCCCGGCCTGTTCGCCCGCGTCCAACTGGGCGGCGGCGAAACGACCAAGACCCGCGCCACCCTGATCAGCGACCGCGCCGTCGGCACCGACCAGAACCGCAAGTTCGTCTATGTCGTCGACGCCGGCAGCAAGGCCGAATACCGCCCGGTCACGCTCGGCCCGATCGTCGAAGGCTTGCGCGTCGTGCGCGACGGCCTCAAGCCGGGTGAAAAAATCATCGTCAACGGCCTGCAGCGCGTTCAGCCGGGGGCGCCGGTCACGGCGCAAGTCGTTGCCATGGACCAGGACCCGAATGCCGTGACCAAGGTTGCCGCCGTTCCTGCCAAATCGAAGGACCAATAATGAACTTCTCCCGATTCTTTATCGACCGGCCGATCTTTGCGGGCGTCCTGTCGATCCTCGTTTTTGTGGCCGGCCTGCTGTCGATCTTCAAGCTGCCGGTGTCCGAATATCCGGACGTGGTGCCGCCGTCGGTCGTGGTGCGGGCCCAGTACCCGGGCGCCAATCCCAAGGTCATCGCCGAAACCGTGGCCGCGCCGCTCGAGGAGCAGATCAACGGCACCGAGAACATGCTGTATATGTCCTCGCAGTCGACTTCCGACGGTTCACTGGCGCTGACGGTGACGTTCAAGGTCGGCACCGATGTCGAACAGGCCGAGTCGCAGATCCAGAACCGGATCCAGCGCGCGCTGCCGCGCCTGCCTGAAGAAGTGCGCCAGATCGGCGTTACTGCCGTCAAGAGCTCGCCCAACTTGACCATGGTGGTCCACCTGGTCTCGCCCAAGGGCCGCTACGACGACGTCTACCTGCGCAACTACGCCGTGCTCAACGTCAAGGACCAGCTGGCCCGCATTCAGGGCATGGGCGAAGTGCAGCTGTTCGGCGCGGGCGACTACGCCATGCGGGTCTGGCTCGATCCGCAAAAGGTGGCGGCGCGCGGCATGACCGCTGGCGACGTCGTCAGCGCGATCCGCGAACAGAACGTGCAGGTGGCCGCCGGCGTCATCGGCGAAGCGCCAGCCAAGGACGCCCAGTTCCAGTTGACCGTCAACACCCAGGGCCGCCTGCAGTCGATCGAGGAATTCGGCTCGATCATCGTGCGGACCGGCGCAGACGGCGCGCTGACGATGCTGCGCGATGTCGCCCGCATCGAACTTGGTTCCAATTCCTATTCCCTGCGCTCGCTGCTGAACAACAAGTCGGCGGCGGCAATCGGTATTTTTGAAGCACCGGGCTCGAACGCCCTGCAATTGTCCTCCGATGTGCGGGCCAAGATGGCCGAACTGAAGAAGGACTTCCCGGAGGACGTCGACTTCAGCGTCGTCTACGACCCGACCCAGTTCGTGCGCGAATCGATCCGGGCCGTGATCCATACGCTGCTCGAAGCGGTGGCCCTGGTCGTGATCGTCGTGATCATCTTCCTGCAGACCTGGCGCGCCTCGATCATCCCGCTGCTGGCAGTGCCGGTGTCGATCATCGGCACCTTCGCAGTGATGCTCGGCTTCGGCTTCTCGATCAACACCTTGTCGCTGTTTGGCCTGGTGCTGGCGATCGGTATCGTGGTCGATGACGCCATCGTGGTGGTCGAAAACGTCGAGCCCAATATTGCCGACGGCAAGTCGCCGCGCGACGCCACCATCCAGGCGATGAAAGAGGTGAGCGGCCCGATCATTGCCATTGCCCTCGTGCTGTGCGCCGTGTTCGTGCCGATCGCCTTCGTGTCTGGCCTGTCGGGCCAGTTCTACCGCCAGTTCGCGCTGACCATCGCGATCTCGACCGTGATCTCGGCATTCAGCTCGCTGACGCTGTCGCCGGCGCTGGCCGCGGCCCTGCTCAAGCCGCACGACGCGCCGAAAGACGCGCTGACCCGCGGCATGGACAAGGTGTTCGGCCGCTTCTTCGCCTGGTTCAACCGCTTCTTCGGGCGCGCATCGACCCGCTACGAGACCGGCGTCAAAGGCGTCCTTGGCCGCAAGACGATGGCCCTGGCCGTGTATGCCCTGCTGGCCCTGGCTGCCGTCTTCATGTTCAAGGTAGTGCCAAGCGGTTTCGTTCCGGCCCAGGACAAGCAGTACCTGGTCGGCTTTGCCCAGTTGCCTGACGCCGCCTCGCTGGACCGTACCGACGCGGTGATCCGCCGCATGTCCGACATCGCCAAGTCGGTGCCTGGTGTGGAATCGTCGGTCGCCTTCCCGGGCCTGTCGATCAATGGCTTCACCAATGCGCCCAACGCCGGCATCGTATTCACCACGCTCAAACCGTTCGACCAGCGCACCGGCAAGGGCCAGTCCGGCGCCGAGATCGCGCAGGAAGTCAACAAGCGTCTCGGCGTCATCCAGGATGCCTTCATCATGGTGTTCCCGCCGCCGCCAGTGAACGGCCTCGGCACCATCGGCGGCTTCAAGATGATGGTCGAAGACCGCGGCAACGTCGGCTACGACGAGCTGTACAAGGGCGTGCAGGCGCTGCAAATGAAGGCATGGCAGGATCCGCAGCTGGCCGGCGTGTTCTCCAGCTTCCAGATCAACGTGCCGCAATTGTTCGCCGACGTCGACCGTGCCAAGGCCAAGCAATTGGGCGTGCCGCTGGCGACGATCTACCAGACCTTGCAGATCAACCTTGGTTCGCTGTACGTGAACGACTTCAACCAGTTCGGCCGTACCTACCAGGTGCGGGTGCAGGCTGATGCGCCGTTCCGTTCGCACGCCGACCACATTGCCCAGCTCAAGGTGCGCAACAACAAAGGCGAGATGATTCCATTGTCATCAGTGATGCGCGTCACCGACAGCTATGGTCCTGACCGCGTGCAGCGCTACAACGCCTACGTCGCGGCCGATATCAACGGCGGCGCCGCGCCTGGCGTGTCGAGCGGACAGGCCCAGGCCGCGCTGGAAAAAATCGCCCGCGAAGTGCTGCCGAAGGGTGTTAGCTTCGAATGGACCGACCTGACCTACCAGGAGATTTTGTCCGGTAACACGATGGTGCTGGTGTTCCCGCTGTGCGTCCTGCTGGTGTTCCTGGTACTCGCCGCCCAGTACGAAAGCTGGACCCTGCCGCTGGCCGTGATCCTGATCGTGCCGATGTCGATCCTGTGCGCGCTGGTCGGCGTCAAGCTCACCGGTGGCGACAACAATATCTTCACCCAGATTGCCCTGTTCGTGCTGGTCGGACTGGCGTCGAAGAACGCGATCCTGATCGTCGAGTTTGCCCGCGAACTGGAAGACCATGGCCGCACCGTCGTTCAGGCTGCACTGGAAGCTTGCCGCCTGCGCCTGCGTCCGATCCTGATGACGTCGATCGCCTTCATCATGGGCGTGGTACCGCTGGTGTTCTCTAGCGGCGCGGGCGCCGAGATGCGCCACGCGATGGGTGTGGCCGTATTCGGCGGCATGCTGGGCGTGACCTTCTTCGGCCTGTTCCTGACGCCGGTGTTCTACGTCCTGCTGCGCACCCTGGCACAACGCTTTGAAAAGAAACCCGCGGCCGTGGCTGCGACCCTGGAAGGAAACGCATGATGAACAAGACCATTCAACGCATCGCGCCCTTGCTGGCGGCCCTGCTGCTGGTCGCCTGCGCCAGCGCGCCGGAGCTGAAGCCGCCCCATGTCGACATGCCATCGTCATTCAAGGAAGTGCAGGCGCCGGACGGCTCGACCTGGAAAATGGCACGCAGCGCCGAAGCCCAGCCGCGCGGCCAGTGGTGGCTCGCCTTCAACGACAAGGCGCTCGACGCCCTGGTGCAGGAAGCGACCCAGGCCAATGCCAACCTGGCCATGGCGGCTGCGCGCGTCAAGCAGGCGCGCGCGCTGGCCGGCATTCTTGACGCCGACCGCATTCCGCAAATCGGCATTGGCGTTGGCGCGCAGCGCAGCGGCGGCACCAGCCAGGCAGTGGCCACAAACTGGCAGTCGCGCCTGACGGCCAGCTACGAAGTCGACCTGTTCGGCCGCGTCGCCAGCAATACCAGCGCGGGTCGGCTCGACGCAGCCGCGGCCGAAGCAACTTACCGCTCGGTGCTGCTGTCGCTGCAGGCAGACGTGGCGCAAGCCTACTTCCGCCTGCGCGGCCTCGACGCCGAACTGACCACGCTGAACCAGACCGCCAGCCTGCGCGAGCAGGGCGTCAAGGTCAACCAGCGCCGCTATGAGCTGGGCGATATCGGCGAATTCGACCTGGCGCGCGCCCGCACCGAACTGGCCACGGCGCGCGCCGAGGCCATCGGCCTGCAACGCCAGCGCGCGCAGCAGGAGCATGCGCTCGCCGTCCTGCTGGGCAAACCGGCGGCGATGTTCACGGCCGCTGCCAGCCCGATCGGCGACGCGGCGCTGCTGCCTGCCATTCCGGCCGGCCTGCCATCGACCCTGCTCGAGCGCCGGCCCGACGTGGCGGCAGCCGAACGCGCGATGGCGGCATCGAATGCGCGCATCGGCGTGGCCAGATCGGCCATGTTCCCGGCGCTGACCATCTCGGCCAACGGCGGGCGCGACAGCGACGGCTTCTCCGATGTGTTCAACTGGAGCACGCGCTCGTGGGTGCTGGGTGCCCTGATGTCGATGCCGCTGCTCGATGGCGGCCGCAACAAGTCCAATATCGCCCGCAGCGAAGCGGCGCTGGAAGAATCGGTGGCCAGCTACCGCCAGCAGGTGCTGCAGGCCTTTGCCGACGTGGAGGACCAGTTGTCCGGCCTGCGCGTGCTGGCGGGGCAGGCCGAACAGACCGAGGCGGCGCTGGTGGCGGCGCGCCGTTCGGCCGAGCTGGCGCAAAAACTGTACGACGCGGGCCGTTCCAGCTACCTCGACCTGCTCGATGCCCAGCGCAACCTGGCCAATGTCGAACGCAGCGCGGTTCAGCTGCGCGGCAACCAGGCGGTGACGACGGTGGGCCTGGTGCGCGCCCTCGGCGGCGGCTGGAACTAGTGTTTGCGGATTCAACAGGACGGCCCTACAATGGGCCGCCATGCCAGATACCCCAGACGACGAGTTGATGCAGCAGTTCCTGGAAGGCGATATCCTCGCCTTCCAGGAACTGCATCGTCGTTATAAAAGCGAACTGTTTCGCTACGTATGGTGGCGCACGCCGCAGCCGCAATGGGTTGAAGAGATTGTGCAGGATACGTGGGTCAACCTTCTCCGTGCGCGCAACCGCTATCAACCCAATGCGGCTTTTCGTATTTGTCTCTACCTGTTGGCACGCAATCGCCTGTTCGAGATGCTGCAGCAGAACCAGCATCTGGTGTCGACCGCCGGCAGCGCCAAGGATGGACGTGACCACGCCTTTGTGATGGCCGACGCGATGCGCGACAAGCCGGCGCCGCGTTCCATCTTCGGCCGCCAGCCGCTTCGCAATCCGTGGATCGATGCGGTAAACAGTATGCCCAGTGAACTGGGCGAGGTCGTCATCCTCCTGAAATTCAATGACCTGTCCCTGATCGAGATCGCCGAAATAGTCGGCGTCCCGGTCGGCAAGGTGCGTTCGCGCTTGCGCGACGCCGTCTTCATCATGAAGCCTTTGCTGCCCGGCGCGCCGGCACGCAAGCCGCTCAAACCGGGCGAAAAGGAAGTCAATGACGTTGACGATATCGCGCTCGAGAAATTCATCAACGGCTCCGATGCGCTGACGCCGCACCTGCGTGCCATCGAGCAGGGCGAGCCGAGTGCGCAGACCGAGGCGCAGATTCTCAAACGCGTCACCTTCGCACTGGAACAGGATACCTATCAGCCGATTCCGGCCGAAGTCGCGCCACCGATGCCAGCCGCAGCATCGCCCACGTCGATGTGGATGCTATGGGCCATTCCAGTGGTGTTGGCCGCGCTTGCGCTGGTTGGCTTGATCGTCAGGCAATCCGGCCCGGATGAACCGCTGCCGGCGCTGACGGGCGGCTCCAGCGATACGGATTCGGCCCCGCGCCAGGCACCGACGAGCGAGAGCGAGATGATCTCGCATGCGCAGGCGCCAAAGATCCAGCAAAATACGGCGCAGTCCCGCCACGGCGGAGCGCGCGTCGTCACAGGGCAGGCAGTGGAGGGAGTGGCCTCGGCCACGACAGCGGCAAGGCCTGAAGGCGGCACTGTCCATGCTGAGAAATGGCTGGCGGTCGTCAACGACCTGCTCAAGGCCGGGCTGAAGTATGAAGCCGCCGAGGAGTTCGCGAAGTTCCGCGCTGCCAACCCTGACTACCCGGTGCCGGCGTCAATGCTGGCACAACTCCAGTCGCCCAAAAAGTGAAGCCGGAATAGGCCAAGGCGCGGGCAAGTCAAACTTGCCCGCGCCTTGCTCTAGTGGACCGTAACAGTGAAATCCAGAGTGCCTGCCGTGCTGGCAAATCGCATGGCTACGTTACAAATGCTCGCGATAGTACGCACTATCGCTGCGCTTTGCGCCTTGCCCCGCAAATGCCAGCGCGTCCTTCACTCCGCATTTCACTGTTACGGTCCACTAGTGCGTATTACTTGGTCGATGCTGCCGAAGCCGAAGCCGATGCTGGAGCCGAAGCCGAAGCCGAAGCGGACTTGCTTGCCTTGACCTTGGCAGGCTTGCTGGCCTTGACCTTGGCGCTAGCGACGCTGGCGTGGGCCGAAGCCGATGCCGACATCGATGCCTTCACTGCTGGAACCGAAGCCGGAACCGAAGCTGCTGGTACCGACACAGCTGCTTTCACTGCTGCTGGCGTCGATGCGACGACTGCTGCCGCTGGTACCGCTGGTGCCGAAACGGCAGGCTTGGCAGCGGTAGCCGCTGGGGCTGCTTGAGCGGCAGGTGCCGAAGCTTGAGCGAATGCCGACGAGGCGAACAAGCCGGCGATCAGGGTGGCGATTACTTTGGTCATGGTATTTCCTTATGAAGGTTTAACGAGTTCTGGGATGTTTCCCTTGCTACTGAGCCTCAAACGGGCTCGCCTTCAACACCGTTGACGGTATTTACATCCGCTTACAAACAAACTAATGTTAGCCAGCGCACAGCATTTTGCCGCATTGCCATCACAATGAGCAGATGTCCGATCTAAGGCACTACCAATCCAAGCGCGACTTTTCGCGCACGCCGGAACCTGCCGAAGGCGGCGAGGCGAGCGGCGATGCGCTGTCATTCGTTGTCCAGAAGCACTGGGCCAGCCGCCTGCACTACGACTTGCGCCTCGAGCTCGATGGCACCATGAAAAGCTGGGCCGTCCCCAAGGGCCCCAGCTTCGATCCCCACGACAAGCGCATGGCTGTTCAGGTGGAAGACCATCCGATCGCCTATTCGAGTTTCGAAGGCGAGATCCCGGAAGGCGAGTATGGCGCCGGCAAAGTGATGATCTGGGACCGAGGGTGGTGGGAGCCGGTCGGCGACCCCGGGCAAGGCCTCGAGCAGGGCAAACTCGAGTTCGAACTGCATGGCGTCAAGTTGCAGGGCAAGTGGGCCTTGATCCGCATGAAGGACCAGGATGGCAAGAAACCCGCATGGCTGCTGATCAAAGAGAAAGACAGTTTTGCCCGCAGCGCGGAGGAATTCTCGGTGGTGGATCAGATGCAGGACAGTGTTGCCAGCAAGATGGAGATGCAGGGCAGTGTCGCCAGCAAGATGGAGATGCCGGCCTGCCTGGCCCCGCAACTGGCAACTCTGGTCGATACGGCCCCGTCGGCCCCGGCCGATTGGATCATTGAAGTCAAGTACGATGGTTATCGCCTGCTGACGCGGGTTGAGGGCAACAAGGTCAAGCTACTGACCCGCAATGGCAAGGACTGGACCCATAAATTGCAGCCGCTCCATGACGAGATCGCCGCGATGGCCTTGCCCGACGGCTGGTATGACGGCGAGATTGTCGTCCATGACGAAGCAGGGCGCCCGGACTTCGGCCTGTTGCAGCAGGCGGTCGACGACAAGGCCTCGCATGAGATCGTCTATTTCCTGTTCGACTTGCCATTTCATGATGGCATTGATTTCCGTCCCTTGCCATTGGAGCAGCGCCGCGCCAAGTTGCAGGAAATCCTCGGGCAACGGCCTTCCGATCATGTGCGCTTTAGCAATGAGCTGGGCAAAGACCCCGATGGCATCCTGGCGGCCGCCTGCCAGATCGGCCTGGAAGGCATCATTGCCAAGCGCCGCGATGCGCCCTATGTGTCGCGCCGTTCGCCAGCCTGGCTCAAGCTAAAGTGCGGGCAGCGCCAGGAGTTTGTCATTGGCGGCTACACCGACCCGGCAGGCAGCCGGAGCGATTTCGGCTCCCTGCTGCTGGGCGTCTACGACCGCGACGGCGTCTTGCAGTATGCCGGCAATGTCGGCACCGGCTTCAACGAGCAGACCTTGCACCAGCTGACCGCCCAGCTGAAGAAACTGGAAGCGTCGACCAGCCCGTTTCCTCCCAATGCTGTGAGCGGGCGAAGACCCCACTGGGTCAAGCCGGTGCTGGTGGCCGAAGTCAGCTTTGCCGAGTGGACCCGCGGCGGCTCGGTGCGCCACGCGAGCTTCCGCGGCTTGCGCACTGACAAACCAGCGACCGACATCGGCCGCGAACAGCCACTGCCCGGTATCGGCAGGCAGCGCAAGGTCACCCACGGCGAGCGTGTGATCGACGAACAGAGCGGCGTGACCAAGATGGACTTGCTGCGCTACTACACGCTGGTCGGCGATTTGATGTTGCCCCACCTGAAGAACCGGCCCGTTGCGCTGGTGCGTGCCACGGCCGGCTTGAAGGGCGAACTGTTCTTCCAGAAGCATGCTGACGTCAGCAAATTGCCTGGCGTGAGGCAAATCGATATCGATACGCCACCCTTGCTTGAAATTGTCAGCAAGGAAGGCATCCTGTCTGCTGCCCAATGGAATGTCATCGAGTTCCACACCCACAATGCGCGGTCGGATGCCTACCAGTGGCCCGACCGGATCGTGCTCGACCTCGACCCGGGGCAGGGCGTCAGCTGGCACGATATGCAAACGGCGGCCGAGACCATCCACGGCTTGCTCGACGCCATCGGCCTGCGCGCCTTCCTCAAGACCAGCGGCGGCAAGGGCCTGCATCTGGTGCTGCCGATCCGACCCGACCATGGCTGGGACACGGTCAAGGGCTTTGCCCAGGCGCTGGTGCAACACCTGGCCAGCACCCTGCCTGAGCACTTTGCCGTCAAGAGCGGGCCGCGCAACCGGGTCGGGCGCATCTTCGTCGATTACCTGCGCAATGAACGGGGCGCCACCACGGTCAGCGCCTGGTCGGCCCGCGCGCGCCCCGGCATGGGCATCTCGGTCCCTTTGGCATGGGATGAACTGGGCAAGCTCAAGGCGGGCGACCAATGAACGGTCAGCAATGTGCGCACCCGGCTCGACCGTTCGCAGGACAGCTGGAGCAATTATGCTCGCAGTGCGCGCAAGCTGGACGGGGCATTCAAGAAAATTTCCTATGAGCCCTAACATGGCGGCGGCTTCAAGTAGAATTGCTGCCATGAATCTGAACAAAACACTTTCCCCATTCAGGCCGGCAGTGCTGGCGGCATCGTTAATGCTGGCGTTCGCCACGACTGCGCAGGCCGACAATCTGTTCGAGACGATCGAATCCAAACCGCTCAGCGAAGCCTGGATCAATGCCGGCTTCTATTCGGCCCACTTCCAGCGCGACAAGGGCCTCAATAACAGCAATCCCGGCCTTGGCGTCGAATTCCGCAGCTCGACCGTGACGACGTGGACGGCAGGACGCTTCTACAACAGCGACCGCGCCTATTCCAACTACGCCGGCGTCTATTACCAGCCGGTGTCGATCGGCCGGTTCCGCCTCGGCGCCGTCGTCGGCGGCTTCAGCGGCTATCCGAAGATGCGCGACGGCGGCTGGTTCCTGGCGGCGATCCCGGTCGCCAGCATCGAATTCGAGCGCGTCGGCCTCAATATCGGCGTCGTGCCGACCTACAAGGACCGGCTGTATGGCGCGGTCACCTTGTCGCTGCGCCTGAAAGCGTTCGACTAAGCTTTCTGCCAGGGTCGCCCGGTGCTGTTTGCTCCGGATGACGGCAGTGGCAATGCCGATCTTGCCCGGCTTGCCCATCGGCGCGCGCCGCAGCGCACAGACCTTGTCGCCGCCCTTGCCGGGCGCCAGGTAGTACGGCGTGTCGAAGCAGGTCAGCGGCACTTACCGGGCAACGCTGCCGGTGACGGGCAATACGATACCGGTGATATAGCTCGAGCACACGCTCGAGGCCAGGAACACGAAGCCGGGCGAGATTTCCTCAGGCTGGGCCGGGCGGTGCATATCGGTGTCCTGCCCGAACCTGGCAAACTCGTCGGGCGGCATATCGGTGGCGTTCAGGGGCGTCAGCACAGGGCCGGGTGCGATGGCGTTGACGCGGATGCCGCGCTCGACCAGGTTCGACGCCAGCGACTTGGTGAACGCGTGGATCGCCCCCTTGCTGGCCGCATAGTCGAGCAGATGGCTCGAACCGCGCAAGCCCGTCACCGAGCCGGTATTGATGATGGCGTCGCCCGGCTTGAGGTGGGGCAGGGCGGCCTTGGCCATGTGGAAGTAGCCGAACAGATTGGTGCGGATGGTCTCGTCGAACCGCTCGTCCGACAGCTCGAGCAGCGATTCGGTGTGACGCTGGACCGCGGCATTGTTGACCAGGATATCGAGATGGCCGAACTCGTGTGCGACCTGGCTGACGGTCTGCTGGCAGAATGCGAAATCGCGGATGTCGCCGGCGATGGCGACGCAGCGCTGGCCTTCCGCTTCGACGAATTTTTTGGTCTCGGCGGCGTCCTCGTGTTCATCGAGGTAGACGATCGCCACATCGGCACCTTCGCGCGCGTACAGCACCGCCACCGCGCGGCCAATGCCGGAGTCGCCGCCTGTCACCAATGCCACTTTGCCTTCCAGCTTGCCGCTGCCGCGGTAGCCGAGGGCGAGGAACTGGGGCTTGTCCGCCATCGCGTGTTCCAGGCCCGGATTGCTATTGAGATCCATATGCTTTCCTTTCGCCTTCATGACAGTATTGGTGCAGGCCATGAGGCTCACCGTGCGCTGGCGTACATAAATGGCATTTCGTGCCGCGCGTGTCTTCGGTTACACTGCGTGCCAGAGCTACTTTGAATGCACCCATGCTGCTGGTTCGCGCGATTCGGCAAGACGACCTCGATGCCTTGCTGGGCCTGGCGCAGCAGGCGGGTGGCGGCATGACCACGCTCAAGCCCGACCGCCAGGCCCTGCAGGAGCGCATCGGGATCGCCTGCGCCTCGTTTGGCGAACACAATGATGTGCGGGCGCGCGACTATATGTTCGTGATGGAAGATACCGACAAGCAAATGCTGGTCGGCGTGTGTGCGATCAAGAGTTCGGTCGGCCTCGACGAGCCTTTCTATAACTACCGCCTTGGCCTGCTGGTCCATTGCAGCAAGGAGCTCGGCATCCTGTCGCCGATGGACACGCTCTACCTGTCCAATGACCTGACCGGCAGTGCTGAGCTGTGCTCACTATTCCTGCATCCGGACTACCGCACCGGCAGCAATGGCCGCCTGCTGTCGAAGTGCCGCATGCTGTTCATCGCCCAGTTCCCCCAGCTGTTCCCGCAGCGCCTGATCGCCGAGATGCGCGGTTTCCTGCGCGACGACGGCACCTCGCCGTTTTGGGACCACCTGGGCCAGCATTTCTTCAAGATGGATTTCGACCGGGCCGACGGCCTGTCCGGTCCCGGTCAAAAATCCTTCATCGCCGAACTGATGCCGCGCCTGCCCGTGTACGTGGCTTACCTGCCACAGGAAGCGCAGGACGTGATCGGCAAGACCCATGTCGACACCGCGCCGGCGCGCCGCCTGCTCGAGCAGGAGGGCCTGCACTACGAAGGCTATGTCGACATCTTCGACGCCGGCCCGGTGCTGCAGGCGCGCGTGACGGAGCTGCGGGCGGTGCGCGAGAGCGGCATCGAACTGGCCGTTGAAGGCGCGCCGCCGCCCGCTGCCGTGCCACTGCTGGTCTCGACCACCGAACTGGCGGGCTTCCGCGCCCTGATCGCCGATGGCGTCGTGGGGCAGGGCCGGCTGCCGCTCGGTGTCGACCAGCTGCGCCAGCTGGGCGTGGCGCCCGGCGCGCCGGTGCGCGCAATGACGCTGAACCCGGCCAAGCCGCGCGCTTGAACTTTTTCCATAGCACATGGTAGGCTGGCGCATTCCATCGACCAAACTCACCATGCTCCACTGGCTCAGGCAGTACAAACGCGCGCAACTGCCCGGCGACGTCTCGGCCGGCATCGTCGTGGCGATGATGATGGTGCCCCAGGGGATGGCCTACGCGCTGGTGGCGGGCCTGCCGCCGGTGGCCGGGCTGTACGCATCGATCCTGCCGCCGCTGATGTATGCGCTGATCGGCACCAGCATGACCCAGTCGGTCGGGCCGATGGCCATCGTGTCGCTGATGACGGCCACCGCGCTGGCGCCGCTGGCGGCAGGCGGCTCCGGCCTGTACATGGTGCTGGCCGCCCAGCTGGCACTGATGGTCGGCGCCGTCCTGCTGCTGTGCGGCGCGCTGCGCATCGGCTTCCTCGCCAACTTCTTCTCGCGCCCCGTCATGAGCGGCTTCACCATTGGCGCGGCACTGCTGATCGCCGCCGGCCAGGTCAAGCCGCTGCTGGGCGGCGACCTGGCCCATATCGACCGGCCAAGCGCGCTGCTGGGCATCGGTTCGGTGCTGGCGCTGGTGCTGGCGCGGCGCTACCTGGCCGGCGCCCTGCGCGCGCTCGGCATGCGGCGTTCCTGGACCGAGATGGCGGCGCGGCTGGCGCCGATGCTGGTGGTGATCGCCGCCTCGATCCTGGTCGCCGTGCTCGGCCTGCCGGTGGCCACCACCGGCGAGGTGCCGGCCGGCCTGCCGCAATTGAATATGGCGCTGTCGCAGGACCACTGGAGCGCCTTGCTGCAGCCGGCGCTGCTGATCGCCTTCATCGTCTTCCTGACCAGCATGTCGGCGGCCCAGACCCTGGCGGCGAAGCGCAGCGAAAAGCTGCACACCAATAGCGAGCTGCTGGGCCTGGGCGCGGCCAATGTGGCCAGCGCCCTGTCCGGCGCCTTCCCCGTCACCGGCAGCATGTCGCGCTCGGCCGTCAATTTCTCGGCAGGCGCCAACACGCCGCTGGCCTCGGTCATCACCGCAGCCTTGCTGGCCGCGGCCCTGCTGGTGCCGAACGGCGCACTGGCGCTGCTGCCGCTGCCGACGCTGGCCGCCACCATCATCGTCGCCGTGCTCGGCATGCTGGAGCTGGCCACGCTGCGGCTGGCCTGGCGCTACGACCGCGGCGATGCCATGACGCTGCTGGCCTCTACCTTCGGCGTGCTGGCGCTTGGCGTCGAGGCCGGCGTCATCATCGGCGTCGCGCTGTCGATGGGGATGCTGATCTGGCGCGCCAGCCGTCCGCATATCGCAGTGCTGGGCCGGATCGCCGGCACCGAGCACTTCCGCAATGTCGACCGCTATCCGGCCCAGACCCTGCGCGACGTGCTGGTGCTGCGGATCGACGCCGGTCTGTTCTTCGGCAACACCGAAGCAGTGTCGGCCCGGATCGAGGATGAACTGGCGCTCCATCCCGGCAGCCGCCACCTGGTGCTGGTGCTGTCGGCCGTCAATTCGATCGACACTTCGGCCCTGTTCGGCCTGATGGAACTGAACGAAGCGCTGCGCCAGCGCGGCATCGGCCTGCACCTGGCCGAAGTCAAGGGGCCGGTGATGGACCGCCTGAAGGACAGCGACTTGTTCGGCTGCCTGAACGGCAAGGTCTTCCTCAGCACCGCGCTCGCCTGCGACGAGCTGGCCGCCCTCACTGTCGCCAATTAACCGCGCGGCGCGCCAGCCGTTGACCGTATTGCGCGAACTGGCTACGATCATTGGAAACAGAGGAGACTATGCAGCCAGGCCAGATACCATTAATCGATATCCGTCGCGGCGCACTATGGCTTGCGCTTGCCTTGTCCACGCTGGTGGCGCCGGCCGCTGCAGCCCAGGGCGTCGAGGCCAGGTTGTCGGGCCGCGTAACTGTCGGTAGCAGCTACCGGCTCGAAGCGGCCGATCCCCTTCTGTTGAGCGCCTCCAATGCCAGCGCTGCCGGCCTGCTTGGCCTGGCCAATGCGTCTAATGCCGACGACGCCAATCTCAATTTCCGTCGCAACGACGCAACATCGACCGCCATCAAATCCATCGTCGACCTGAACCTGGCGGCGGGCGACTATAGCGCGCTGGTGCGGGTCAAGGCCTGGTATGACTACGCCCTGAGCCACCAGCGGCGCAACTGGGGCAATGCGGTCAACCGCTACACGGCTGG
Organism: uncultured bacterium; assembly: GCA_965233055.1. GTDB lineage: Bacteria > Pseudomonadota > Gammaproteobacteria > Burkholderiales > Burkholderiaceae_D > Telluria_A. Next base: position 52,474 of record CBDDRJ010000007.1, on the reverse strand, counting down.
CGCGCCATTGTCCGACGCCGGCTTCCCGGCGCTGTCGCGCTTTGAAGGCGTGGCGCTGGCCGACGCCTGGGTGGCGCGGCGTTTCAAATTCGATGGCATCGAAGCGCTGGTGAGGGCAGGGCGCCAGACCATCGCCTGGGGCGACCGCGTCAGTTTCGCCGGTGGCTTGCAGTCGCTGCACGCGATCGACTTCGCGGCCTTGCACCGTCCCGGCGCGGTGCCGCAAGAGGTGCGGCTTGCGGTGCCGGCTCTGTTCGGCCGCTTGCAGCTCAACCCGGCGCTGGCGGTGGAAGCCTATGTGCAGACGGCGGCGCGGCCGAACGCCCTCGATGGCTGCGGCACCTTCTTTTCGTTCAACGACTATGTGGTCGACGGCTGCGACAAGCTGTTCGCCGGGGCGCCGGTCGGCAATGACCGCATGCGCCAGGTGGCCGGCGCCTACGTCAGCCGCACCGCCAATCCGTTCGGCAGCGGCCGGCGCGAATACGGCATCGGCGCGACCTTCAAGTCTCTTGCTCTGGACACCGAGTTTGGCCTGTACCACGCGCGCATGAATTCGCGCGCCCCTACCCCGGGCGGCATCAAGTCGACCCGGGCCGGCCTGCCGTTCATTGCGGGCGACCCGGACGGCAGGAATGTGCGCTACTTCATCGAGTTCCCGCAAGCGATAGCGCTGACGGCGCTGACCTTCGCCCGCAAGCTCGAGCGCGGTGCCGTGTACGGCGAAGTGAGCTACCGGCCCAATCTGCCGGTGCAGCTGGCGGCCGGCGATGTGCTTGGCGCCTTCATCAGCAATACGGCAGGCAGCCTGGTGCGCGCCGATATCGCGACGCTGGCGCCAGGCGGCGCCTTCCATGCCTACGACCGCTTCAGAACCACCCAGGCCCAGCTTGGCCTGCGGCGGGAATGGACCACCAGCGGCGGCACGCCGTTCAACAGCATGGCCGAGCTGGTGTGGAAGCATGTCGGCTCGCTGCCGGATCCGGCCAGGCGGCGCTACGGCCGCGCCGACGTGTTCGGCCTGGGGCCGGTGGGCAGCGTCTGCACGGTCAACTCCGCTTCGGCCGCCAAGCAGTGCAGCTTGGATGGCTATGTGACGCCGAACGCCTGGGCTTACCGCCTGCGGCTCGATGCGCGCCTGGCCAATGTGCAGCCCGGGTTGCTGCTGGCGCCGTCGGCGACCTTCACCGACGACGTCAAAGGCTGGTCCTATGACGGCCAGGTCAATGAAAAGCGCCAGAGCCTGAACCTGGGCCTGCGGGCCGAATACCGCCAGCGCTACCTGGCCGAGCTGGTGTTCGCGGCCAACTGGGGCGGCGACTACAACGCCTTGTCCGACCGCGACCTGCTCAGCTTTGCAGTCGGCGTCAAGTTTTGACCACGGCAGTCCGGCCGGCCGAAATCGACTGTTGGTTAATGTACATAGCTAACCCAGAAATACGTGCAGTGTTTCTCAAATGCGCTTACTATTTTCAATCTGACAATTTCAACGTGGCGCACTACGCCACCACGGAGCGCGATGCATGAGGCCGGACCCGTTGACCGATAGTCAAAACAATGGCGATATATTGGTGGTGGAAGACACGCCGGCGTCGCTCAAGCTGCTGACCGACCTGCTGACCGATACCGGCTTCCGGGTGCGGCAGGCGCCCAACGGCGAACTGGCCCTGTGGTCGGCCCGCGCCCAGGCGCCGGAACTGATCCTGCTCGACGTGCGCATGCCGGGCATGGACGGCTACGAAGTGTGCCGCCAGCTCAAGCAGGACGCGGCGCTGGCCGAGGTGCCGGTGATCTTCCTGTCGGCCTTCACCGATACCGACGACAAGGTCAAGGGCTTTGCGGCCGGCGCCGTCGATTTCATCTCCAAGCCGTTCCAGTTCGAGGAAGTCAATGCGCGGGTGGCGGCCCATCTGAAGATCGGGCGCCTGCAGCAGCGCCTGGCCTATCAGAACGAACACCTGCAGGAGCTGGTCGAGGCCAAGGCCCAGCAGCTGTCGCAGGCCCAGCTGTCCCTGATCAGCGAGCGCCAGCACCGCGACATCGCCGAGCGCGAGTCGCGCCAGCGGCTGGCCGAAATCGCCCACATGAACCGCAACGCCAGCGCCACCGTCTATTGTGCGGCGCTGGTGCATGAACTGAACCAGCCGCTGGCGGCCATCATGAGCAATGCCGAGGCGGCCGAACTGTTCCTCAGGATGGACCCGCCGGCACTGGGCGACGTGGCCGAGATCCTGCGCGATATCGGGCGCGACGATTTGCGCGCCAGCGAACTGATCAAGCGCATGCGCGAACTGCTGCGCAAGTCCGAACCGGATAGCGCGGCACTCGATATCAATGAACTGGTGCGCACAAGTTGCGCGCTGCTGGGGTCCGAAGTACGCATGCGCAAGGCCAATCTGTCGACCGTGCTGGCGCCGGGGCGACTGTGCGTGCTGGCCGACCGCGTCCAGCTGCAGCAGGTGATGATCAACCTGATCCTCAATGCGCTCGACGCGATGGCGGCCTCGCCCGAAGCCGAACGCGCCATCGCCGTCAACACTGCGCTCGACGGCGAGCAGGTCACGGTGCGGGTGTCCGACCTGGGCAGCGGCTTCGGCGACAACGTCGACCGCGTGTTCGAATCCTTCTTCACCACCAAGCCGAACGGCATGGGCCTGGGCCTGTCGATCACGGCCGCCATCGTGGCCGACCACCAGGGGCGCTGCTGGGCCGAGAACAATGCCGGCCGCGGCGCCACCGTGGCATTCAGCCTGCCTTTCCATCACCAGCAAACCCAATGAGCCAAGCCAGTCCAGTCATCCACATCATCGACGATGACGCCGCGCTGCGGCAGGCGCTGTCGCGCCTGCTGACGGCCTCCGGCTACCGCACCGTGGCCTACGATTCCGCCACCGCCTTCCTTGAACGGCCGGCCGGCTTCGACGCCGGCTGCATCCTGCTCGACGTGCACATGCCGGGCCTGACGGGCCTGCAGTTGCAGGAGCACCTGGTCAAGACCAGCTGCATCCTGCCGATCCTGTTCTTGAGCGGGGCCGGCGACATCGCCATGAGCGTCAAGGCCATCAAGGCCGGCGCCGAGGACTTCCTGTCCAAGCCGATCGCCAAGGAAGACCTGATCGAAGCGATCGGCCGCGCGCTGGACCGCTACGCTGCCGCTGCCTTTGATCAGGGCCAGCTTGCCGGCCTGCGCCAGCGCTTTGCGCGCCTGACGGCGCGCGAGCACGAAGTGTTTGCGCTGGTGATCCAGGGCCAGTTGAACAAGCAGATCGCCTACGCGCTGGGCAATACCGAGCGCACCGTCAAGGCGCAGCGCCAGGCGGTGATGGAAAAGCTCGAAGCGGACTCGGTGGCGGACCTGGTCAAGATGGGCGTCCAACTGGGCCTGGTGACGGGCTCCTAGCAGCCTGTCGGACTGAACGAATCGAGGCAGGAATTCGGCTGGGCGGATTTTGGCAATTTTTGGGTCAATAGTGGTTCCTATTGACCCAAAAATCGACGAAATATGGACCGGTCAGGCGGATTTCGTGACCGATTCCGTTAAGCCGGACAGGCTGCCAGCCTGCCCGGCAGCAGGACTTGAGTCCAAACGGGTGGGAAACGAAGCCGGTTCGTCACCACCTTTGAGGGCTGCAGCCGTCGCTACGGCCCGAGAAATGGGGGCGAAGTGGGACTTTTCTCCACCTGTCCGGGCCGACGAGCTTCTGCCGCGCAGGCTGCCAGGCGCTGTTACATGACCGCCGCCGGCAGGGCCGGTGCGGTCGGCCAGGACCGCGCGGCCGGCCGGGCGTGCCGCGGGAGCACGGCGGCGGCGATGGCAACAGGCTTGTCCTGGCGCGACCACACGTCGCCATTGCTGATGTCGAACTGGATGCGGCGGTAGCCGGTGCCGTACAGGCTTTGCGACAGCACCGGGATGCCAGCGGCTGCGAGCAGCGCGCAGGCCACTTCGCCATTGCGGCGGCCGACGTCGCTGTCGCGCCCGACCAGTGAAGGGAACATATTGCCGCCCCCGAACACCTTGGCCTGCAGGTCGCCGGGCGCCACGCCGATGGCGGCCAGATCGGCCAGCATCAGCGCCAGCGCATCTTCGGTATAGCGGGCATCCGGGCGGCCGCTGCGGCGCCGGCCGGTCAGCAGGCAATGCGACATCGCGCCGATCCGGCGCAGCGGGTCCCACAGCGTCATCGACACGCAGGAGCCGAGCAGGGTGCCCACGCGGTGGCGGGCGCCGCCGACAAAGTATTGGCCGGGGAGCAGGAAGATCTCGGAGCTGGTCGGTAGGGTGTGCATGGATGGACTATAGCGTTTGCGCTCGTACAAGTAACTTGTACCAAAGTACAAGTTTCAGCTCGGGACGGATCGCATACAGTGGGGTCAACTCATCCATTGCCTGCCCCACGCCATGACACTCGACCTGGTCTCCACCCCGCAGTGTGACTTCCCTGCAAACATTGCTTCCGGAAACGATATCAGCGCGTCTGAATGCGTCGATCCGGACGATGTCGGGCGCCAGGTGATGGCGGCGCTCGAACTGATGGGCCTGGCGCAAGCCGGCCTGCAGCCGGTGGCGTCGAGGCTGGCGATGTCGGCCCGCACGCTGGAGCGGCGGCTGGCGATCCAGGGCCTGAGCTTCCAGCGCCTGGTCGACGGGCAGCGGCGCGCCCGCGCGCTGTGGCTGCTGCGCAATACCGACCTTTGCATCGACCAGATTGCCATCGAACTGGGCTTTAGCGGCGCCAAGAATTTCAGCCGCACTTTCCGCCGCTGGTATGGTGGCACACCGTCGCAGCTGCGCGCCACGCCGTCGCCGGCGCCCTTATTGTACCAAGGTACAGCTTGCGGCACCCCCGCCGAAACACTACAGTTGAGCCAACGTTAGCCGTCTTCGTGTAAGGGTGCACCATGGAAATAGGTAAATTAGTCGTGGCCGTCGTCGAGAACGATCCGGCCATGCTCAAGGCACTCGAACGGCTGCTGCGCGCATCGGGTTTTGCCGCCGAACTGTTTGCGTCGGCCGAACAGTTCCTGGCCCGCCCCAGCGACGGCAAGATCGCCTGCCTGCTGCTCGACATTGACCTGGGCGGCATCTCCGGCATCGAACTGCAGCAGCGCCTGGTGGAGCAGGGCGATGCGCCGCCGATCATCTTCATCACCAGCCAGGTCGACGGCAGCTACGAGGCACGCGCCCATGCGATGGGCTGCCTGGCCTTCCTGCGCAAGCCGTTCGCGTCGCCCCAGCTGCTCAATGCACTCCATGCGGCCATCGACCGCGCCACCACCACCGAAGGAAACCTGCCATGAGCAATAGCCACAGCCAGTCGGGCACCGCCCTGCTCACCGGAGAACACGAATTCCTCGCCTTCGCCCTCGGCGGCGAGCAGTACGGCATCGACATCCAGACGGTGCAGGAGATCCGCAAGATGGACGCGGTCACGACGATGGCCAATGCCCCGGCCCATCTGAAAGGCGTGATCAACCTGCGCGGTTCGATCGTGCCGATCGTCGACCTGCGGGTCTGGTTGGGCCTGCCGGACGCGAAGTTCGACCTCAACACCGTCGTCATCGTGGTCAGCCTGCACGGCCACACGGTTGGCCTGGTGGTCGACGGCGTGTCCGACGTCTGCACCCTGTCGGCCGCACACATCAAGCCGGCGCCGGCGCTGCACGGCGCCATGAACACCGACTACATCGTCGGTATCGGCACCGAGGACGAGCGCATGCTGATCCTGGTCGATATCGAAGCCCTGTTGTCCGGCCAGGACATGGGCATGATCGGCAAGCTGGTCGCCTGAGGGCGCCGGCCGGCCAGCACGGGTACAATCAATGCCAGGAAATGAACAATCGCGGCAGCGGTGGTGGCTGCCAAATAATGCGCCCAGGCGGCGCGGGCACGATATGAGACTGTGGACATCCTTGTTGGGCCAGTGCAATAGCGCCTATGTGCGCAAGCTCGAAGCGGCGTTGGCGTCGATGAAGACCGATGGCACGACCCGCAAGCTGATGAAGCGCTACGCGGCCGAACCGGGCTTTGCGCTCGACTAAACCATTCGATACCATGTTCAATCGCCTGTCCCAGCGCCTGCAGCGTGCCTCCATCGCCCTGATTGCCAGCGTCGCGCTGACGACCGTGGTGACCGCCGTGCTGCTGACCTTTGCGGTGTTCTTCTACAGCGCCGAACAGAAGCAGCGCTGGGATGAACTGCACCGTTCGCTGGAAATCAGCACCGAGCAGCTGGCGGTGGCGGTGGCGCTGCCGGCCTGGAATTTCGACGAAAACCAGATCATGGCCATCATGAAGAGCGGCTTGAACAACCAGGCGCTGCATGGCAGCGTGGTGGCCGCCACCGCCAACAAGCGCAGCTACGTCATCAAGCGCAATGCGACCGGCGAGCTGGCGACGGCCGATGCGGCACCGGCCGAAGCGGGCCTGATCAAGGCGTCGCGCCCGATCAAGGTGGCCGACCAGATGATCGGCAGCGTGACCGTGTTCGGCAATCCCGCCTTCCTGCTCGAAGACCTGCGCCAGCGCCGGCTGGCGCTTGGCTCGATCATCCTGGTGCTGGACGTGGCGCTGGTGGTGAGCGTCTACGTGCTGCTGTGGTTCATCATGCTCAAGCCGCTCAAGGCCGTCGGCCAGTATGCCGCCACCGTCAAGGCCGGGCGCAGCTTCGGCGCCACCCCGCACCGGTCCTGGTTCTTCGGCGAACTGAGCACCCTTAACGAGTCGATCCGCGAAATGGTCTCGCTGCTCGACAGCCGCTACCGCTCGATGCGCCTGTCCGAGGAGCGCTTGTCGATTGCAACCAATGCGGCGCGCATCGGCATCTGGGACTGGAATATCCAGACCGACGAACTGGTATGGGATGACGAGATGTACCACCAGTTCCGCCTGCTGCGGTCGGTGGTGCCGGCGCCGAATGCGGCGTGGACCGGCGCGATCCTGCCGCAGGACGCCGGCATGGTGCGCGCGGCGATCGATGCCGCCGTGCGCGGCGATCGGCCGTACGACGTCGAATACCGGATCCACTGGCCGGACGGCACCATCCGCCACATCCGCGCCACCTCCCTGACCTTCAGCGACGGCAAAGGGGTGGCGCAGCGGATGGTGGGCGTGAGCTACGACATCACCGATACCAAGCTGGCCGAACAGGAGCTGCTGCAGCACCGCAACCACCTCGAAGATCTGGTCAACGAACGCACCGCGGCACTGTCGGTGGCGGTGCGCGAAGCCGAAACGGCCAACCAGGCCAAGAGCGTGTTCCTGGCGACCATGAGCCATGAGCTGCGCACGCCGCTCAATTCCGTGATCGGCTTCTCGCGCCTGATGGCCGACTCGAGCACCATGTCGCCCGAGGAAACGCGCAACCTGGCCATCATCCACCGCTCCGGCCAGCACCTGCTCACGCTGATCAACGACATCCTGCACCTGTCCAAGATCGAGGCGGGCCGGGTCGGCCTGCAGAACGAATCGATTGACCTGCAAGACATGCTGGGCGAAGTGATGGACATGGTCAGCGCGCGCGCGCGCCAGAAAGATCTGTCGATGGTGCTCGACTGCGAGGGTATGCCGCGCGCCGTGCTGGCCGACGGCGCCAAGCTGCGCCAGGTGCTGCTGAACCTGATGTCCAATGCGGTCAAGTTTGTCGACCAGGGCGGGGTTACTCTGGAAGTGCGCGGTCGCGCGCTGGGCGAGGGCAGGCATGCGCTGGCTTTTGCCGTGCGCGACAGCGGCATCGGCATCGCCGAGGCGGACCAGGCCCGCATCTTCGACCCGTTCATCCAGGCCGATGGTGCCGGCGCGCGCGAAGGCACCGGCCTGGGGCTGGCCATCTCGCGCGAATTCGTGCGCCTGATGGGCGGCGTGCTGGCGGTGCAGTCGCAGCCCGGAGTCGGCTCGGTATTCTATTTCACCATTACCGTCGGCGCCGCCGAAAACCTGCCGCAGGTGTCGATGAAGGACGTGCTTGGTCTGTCGCGCGACCAGCGCGGCAAGCGCATCCTGGTGGTCGACGACAACGACGATGGCCGTACCCTGCTGGCCGGCATGCTGGTGCCGGTCGGTTTCATCGTCGACCAGGCCGGCGATGGGCTGGCCGGGCTGGAGGCGATGGAGCGCGAGAACTACGACCTGGTGTTCATGGACTGGCGCATGCCTGGCCTCGACGGGCTGGAAGCGACGCGCCGCCTGCGCGCCAATGCGCGCATGCACCAGCCGCGCGTGGTGGTATTGACGGCGTCTGCATTTGAAGAGGAAAAGCAGGAAGCGCTGGCGGCCGGCGCCGACGATTTCCTGCGCAAGCCGATTGAGCACGACAAGCTGTTCCAGGTGCTCGAAGTGCAGCTGCACCTGCGCTTCGAACACCGCCAGCGCACCGTCAAGGCGCCGGCCGGCCCGCTGTCGGCCGGCCAGCTGGCCGCGATCGACCCTGCCGTGCGCGGCCAGCTGCGCCAGGCCCTGCAGGAGCTCAATATGGCGCGCGTGACGCAACTGCTGGCCCCGCTCAGGGACGGGCAGGGCGTCCTGCTCGACAGCATCGAGCACATGCTGGCCCAGCACCAGTATCCCCAACTGTGCGCCTTGATCGACAGCATCGAAGGAGAATTGAGCTGATGGAAACCGCCGAATTCGCGAACCAAGGTGAAGTGCTGGTCGTCGAAGATACGCCGGCCTCGCTCAAGCTGCTGACCGACCTGCTGCGCGCCGATGGCTACACGGTGCGCCAGGCGCCCGATGGCGAGCTGGCACTGTGGAGCGCCCAGTCGCGTCCGCCGGAACTGATCCTGCTCGATGTGCGCATGCCCGGCATCGACGGCTTCGAAGTATGCCGCCGCCTCAAGGCGTCGCCCCAGCTGGCCAGCATCCCCGTCATTTTCCTGTCGGCCCAGTACGACACCGACGACAAGGTGCGCGGCTTCCAGGTCGGCGCCGTCGATTTTATCGGCAAGCCTTACCAGTCCGAGGAAGTGCTGGCCCGCACCCGCGTGCATATCTCACTGGCGCGCGCCCAGCATGCGCTGCGCAATGCCAATGCCGAACTGTCGTCGACGCTGGCCCAGCTGCGCACCGCGCGCGACGAGATCGTCCGCTCCGAGCGGCTGGCAGCGCTGGGCGCGATGGTGGCCGGCGTCGCGCACGAGCTCAATACGCCGATCGGCAACAGCGTGCTGGCCGCCAGCACGCTGGCCGCGCGCACGGAGGAGTTTGCCCTGCATGTCGGCAACGGCCTGCGGCGCTCCGAGCTCGACAGCTTCGTGGCCGACGCCAGCCAAGCCTCGGGCCTGATGCTGCGCAACCTGAACAAGGCGTCCGAACTGATCTTCAGCTTCAAACAGGTCGCGGCGGCCCAGACCAATTCGCAGCGCAGCCGCTTCGACCTGGCGCGGCTGGTGATCGACATGGCTGCCACCATGCGGCCGTCGTTCAACGAGTCGCAGGTGACGCTGCAGGTCGATGCCGAAGCAGGCATTTCAATGGACACCTTTCCCGGCGCGCTGTGCCAGATCGTCAGCCAGATCAGCTTCAACGCGCTGTTCCACGCCTTTGGCGACGGCGCGGCCGGCACCATCAGCATCAAGGCGCGGCGCGATGGCGAACAGCATGTGCTGCTTGAGCTGTGCGACAGCGGCAGCGGCATCGCGGCCGAGCACCAGCCCAAGATTTTCGATCCCTTCTTCACCACCCGGCTGGGGCAGGGCTCGAGCGGCCTCGGGCTCAATATCGTGCATGGCCTGGTCACCAATGTACTGGGCGGCACCATCGATGTGCACAGCGTGCCGGGCGACACCTGCTTTGCCCTGCGGTTTCCCTGCAACGCTCCCGTACTGGGACACGCCGACGCCGCAGCGCCCTAGCCTGCGCGGCAGAAGACCGCCGGCCCAAACAGATGGAGACAAGTCCCATTTCGCCCCCGTTTCTCGAGCTGTAGCTACGGCTACAGCCCTCGAAAGTGGCGACGCACTGGGTTCTTTTCCCACCCGTTTGGTCTCGGCTCCTTCTGCCGTGCAGGCTCCCAGATCCGGGCGCCACGCTGGTGCGCCGTGACCTGTTTTGGTGCGCGTGGCGCGCCATTTGCCGGTCTGCCGCTGGCACGTAATGTGCTGTTGGACAGGGTATGCCCGACTGTCCGATTCCTTCTGCTTCGATTGATGCCACCAGCTGGCAAGCCAGCCTGCGCCTGCAGTTTGAACGCGCCGGCGCTGCCACGCGGCTGGCCGGTCGCAGCCACAGCGGGCCGCTGCGGGTCCAGAAGGCGCTCTACCCGGAAGGCGAGGCCGTGTGCCATGCGATCATGGTCCATCCGCCCGGCGGCATTGCGGGCGGCGACAGCCTGGCGATCGAGGTTGACCTGGCCGCCGGATCGCATGCGCTGTTGACGACGCCCGGCGCCGGCAAATGGTACCGCGCCAACGGCAAACAGTCGCGCCAGCAGCTGCGCCTTCATGTTGGCCGCGGCGCCGCGATCGAATGGCTGCCGCAGGAATCGATCTTCTATCACCAGGCCAGGGTGGTGCTGGAGCAGCAGGTTGAACTGGCGGCGGGCGCCAGCTATATCGGCTGCGATATCCTGTGCTTCGGCCGCCGCGCCTTTGGTGAAACCTTCACCGAGGGCACGGTGCGCCAGCTCTTGCAGATCCGGCAGGGCGGCAAACTGATCTGGCACGAACAGGGCGGGGTCAGCGGCGATGGGCCCGGCATGGCCAGCCCGCTCGGCCTGGCCGGGCGCAGCGTGTGCGCGACCGTGGTTGCGGTCGGCAAGCCGGCCGATGCGGCGCTGCTGGCCGCCCTGCGCGCCATCGGCCCCGGCCTGCAGCTGGACGCGGGCGCCAGTCAGCTCAAGTCCCTGCTGGTGCTGCGCTGCCTGTGCGATGACAGCGAAGCGGCGCGCAATCTCGTCATGGCTGCCTGGGCGCTGCTGCGCCCCCACTTGCTGGGGCGCGCGGCCCACGTGCCGCGCCCCTGGCTCACTTGAACCGGAGTGCCGATGGACCTGACTCCCCGCGAAAAAGACAAACTGCTGATATTTACCGCTGCCTTGCTGGCCGAGCGGCGCCGCGCCCGCGGCCTCAAGCTCAATTACCCGGAAGCGGTGGCCTTCCTGTGCGCCGCCATCATGGAAGGCGCGCGCGACGGCCGCAGCGTGGCCGAGCTGATGTCCTACGGCGCCACCCTGCTGACGCGCGACGACGTGATGGAAGGCATACCCGAGATGATCCCCGATATCCAGGTCGAGGCGACTTTCCCCGACGGCAGCAAGCTGGTCACCGTCCACCACCCGATTCCCTGACGAGGCAACAGCATGAACACACCGATGATTCCCGGCCAGCTCCTGTGCGAGCCGGGCGAACTGGAGCTCAATGCCGGCCGCAGCGTCGCCAGCGTCGTGGTGGCCAATCGCGGCGACCGCCCGGTGCAGGTCGGCTCCCACTTCCATTTCTACGAGACCAACACGGCATTGCTGTTCGACCGCCAGGCTTCGCTGGGCATGCGGCTCAATATCGCGGCTGGCACCGCCTTGCGCTTCGAGCCGGGCCAGCAGCGCACGGTCGAACTGGTGGTGCTGGCCGGTTTGCGCGCCGTATACGGCTTCAATGGGCTGGTGATGGGCGCGCTGCCCGCGCAGGAGGGCTAGATGGCGCGCATTTCCCGCACCGCCTATGCCGAAATGTTCGGCCCCACCACAGGCGACCGGATCCGCCTGGCCGATACCGAACTGTTCATCGAAATCGAGGTTGATCACGCCATCTACGGCGAGGAAGTCAAGTTCGGCGGCGGCAAAGTGATCCGCGACGGCATGGGCCAGTCGCAGCGCTGCCATGCCGACGTGATGGACACGGTGATCACCAATGCCGTCATCATCGATCACTGGGGCATCGTCAAGGCCGACATCGGCATCAAGCATGGGCTGGTGGCGGGCATCGGCAAGGCCGGTAACCCGGATATCCAGCCCGGCGTGACGATGGCCATTGGCGGCGCCACCGAGATCATCGCAGGCGAAGGCATGATCGTCACGGCCGGCGGCGTCGACACCCACATCCATTTCATCTGCCCGCAGCAGATCGAAGAAGCCCTGATGAGCGGTGTGACCACCATGCTCGGCGGCGGCACCGGACCGGCTGTCGGCACCGCCGCCACCACCTGCACGCCGGGCCCCTGGCAGCTGCATTCGATGCTGGCGGCGGCCGATGCGTTCCCGATGAACCTGGGCTTCTTCGGCAAGGGTAATGTCAGCCTGCCGCAGCCGCTGGAGGAACAGGTGCTGGCCGGTGCCGTCGGCCTGAAGCTGCACGAGGACTGGGGCAGCACGCCGGCCGCAATCGACAACTGCCTGTCGGTGGCCGACCGCATGGACGTGCAAGTGGCGATCCATAGCGACACCCTGAACGAGGCCGGCTTCCTGGAAAGCACCATCGCCGCCTTCAAGGACCGCACCATCCATACCTTCCATACCGAAGGCGCGGGCGGCGGGCACGCGCCGGACATCATCGCCGCCGTCGGTCAGTCCAATGTGCTGCCGTCATCGACCAATCCGACCCGGCCTTTCACCGTCAACACGCTCGATGAGCACCTCGATATGCTGATGGTGTGCCACCACCTCGACGCCGCCATCGCCGAGGACGTGGCCTTTGCCGAGTCGCGCATCCGGCGCGAGACCATCGCCGCCGAAGACATCCTTCACGATATCGGCGCCATTTCGATGATGTCGTCCGACTCGCAGGCGATGGGCCGGGTGGGCGAAGTGATCATGCGCACCTGGCAGAGCGCCCACAAGATGAAGGTGCAACGCGGCCCGCTGCCGCAGGACAGCAGCCGCAACGACAATTTCCGCGTCAGGCGCTACATCGCCAAGTACACGATCAACCCCGCCATCACGCACGGCATCGCGCATGCGGTCGGATCGCTCGAAGTGGGCAAGATCGCTGACATCGTGCTGTGGAAACCGGCCTTTTTTGGCGTCAAGCCGTCGATGATCCTGAAGGGCGGCATGATCGCCGCGGCCCAGATGGGCGACCCGAACGCCTCGATCCCGACCCCGCAGCCGGTGCACTACCGGATGATGTTCGGCGCCTTTGGCGGCGGCCTCAAGAAGTCCTTCACCTTCGTGTCGCAGGCTGCTTACGACGCCGGCATAGGCCAGGCGCTGGGCCTGGCCAAGACCCTGATCCCGGTGCGCGGCATGCGCCAGCTGCGCAAGGCCGACATGGTCCACAACAGCGCCACCCCGCATATGCAGGTCGACCCTGAAACCTACGAGGTGCGGGCTGACGGCGAACTGCTGGTGTGCGAAGCGGCCAGCGTGCTGCCGATGGCGCAGCGCTACTTCCTGTTCTGAAAGGGCACACGATGCACACCTTCCATACCAAAGTCGACAGCGCAGAAAGCATCGCGGCGCGCCTGGTGCTGCCCTACGACCAGCGCGAGAAGTGCCGCCTGCGCGCGCGGCTCGACAACGGTGAGGAAGTCGCCATCTTCACCGTGCGCGGCACGGTGCTGCGCGGCGGCGACCTGCTGACCGGCGAAGACGGCCGCGTGATCGAGGTCGTCGCGGCCCGCGAGCCGACCTATCTGGTCCAGTGCCCGACCGTGCTGGTACTGGCGCGCTGCGCCTTCCACCTCGGCAACCGGCACACCCAGGCGCAAGTCGGGGCGGGCAATCTGCGCATCCGCCAGGACCCGGTGCTGCGCGACATGCTGACCGGCCTGGGCGCAATGGTGACGCCGGAGCTGGCGCCGTTCGAGCCCGAATCGGGCGCCTACGGCGGCGGCCATCACCACGACGTGCTGGCTTCGCAGCCGGTGCGCCAGAGGATCCACCGCGCGCGCGAGGTGGCGCAATGAACGCGGGGCGCCTGCTGCACCTGCTGCGCCTGGCCAGCCCGGCCTTGCCGGTCGGCGCCTACAGCTATTCGCAGGCGCTGGAAGCGGCGATCGAGGGCGGCCTGGTGCAAGACGCGCCCAGCGCCCACCAATGGATAGCGCGCCACCTGCAAGAAGTGCAGGCGCGCTGGGACGGCCCCTTGTTGCTGCGCCTGCTGCGCGCATTCGAAGCGGGCGACCACGAAGCCGTGGCGATGTGGAGCGAGCGCTACCTTGCCTCGCGCGACACCAGCGAATTTCGCGCCGAGACAGTCCAGATGGGTTATTCGCTCACCCGCCTGCTGGCCGAGCTGGGCGTGACGGACGTGACGCCGCTGGGCAGCGAACCGAGCTTCCCGGCCGCCTTTGCCTGCGCCGTCGACGCCCACGGCATCGCGCATGAAGACGCGCTGGTGGCGATGCTGTTTGCCTGGGTCGAGAACCAGGTGCTGGTGTGCGTCAAGTCGGTGCCGCTGGGGCAGGTGGCTGGTCAGCGCATGCTGCTGGCCATGCACGACGAGGTGCTGGCGGCGGCCCGTACCGCGCTCGCCACCAGCGACGACGACATGGCCAGCTGGTCGCCCGGATTATCCCTGCTGTCGATGCGGCACGAAGTGCAGCATGGCCGGCTTTACCGTTCCTAGAAAGGACAGCATGACACCCAATTCCAATCCGCTGCGGGTCGGCATCGGCGGCCCGGTCGGTTCAGGCAAGACGGCCCTGTGCGAGCAACTATGCAAAGCCATGCGCGACGAGTACGACATGGCCGTCATCACCAATGACATTTACACGCGCGAGGACATGGAGATCCTGCTGCGCGCCAAGGCGCTGCCGCCGGAACGCCTGATGGGCGTCGAGACCGGCGGCTGCCCGCACACGGCGATCCGCGAAGACGCCTCGATCAACCTCGAAGCCATCGCGCGCATGCAGGCCGATTTCCCGCAGCTCGACCTGATCCTGATCGAGTCCGGCGGCGACAATCTGGCCGCCACCTTCAGCCCCGAGCTGTCGGACCTGACGCTATACGTCATCGATGTGGCGGGCGGCGAAAAGATACCGCGCAAGGGTGGCCCCGGCATCACCCGTTCGGACCTGTTGATCATCAATAAAACCGACCTGGCGCCGCATGTGGGCGCCAACCTCGAAATCATGGCGCAGGACGCCAGGCGCCAGCGGGGCGAGCGCCCCTTCCTGTTTACCAATTTGCGCAGCGGAGAAGGCGTGGCACAGGTCAAGGCCTTTATCCGTGAACAAGGCTTGCTGGAGGATCGATGAAATACATCTTCATACTACTGACATTGGCCGCGCTGCCGGCGCAGGCCCACCACGAAGGCCATGGGCACAGCCTGGCCGCAGGCGCACGGCACGGGCAACTGGGCTGGGACCAGCTGCTGGCGGTCGCTGCCGGCTTGCTGGTGCTGGCCGGCCTATGCCTGCTGCTGGGTTTCGCCCGCGCGTGGCGGCGCGAGCGTGATCGGCGCCGCCAGCTCAGGGTGCAGGCCTTCGTGCCCCTTGTAGGCGGCCGCCACGGCGGCCATGTCGACTGACGGGTCGCCAGTCAGGTCGATGCAGTCGACCACGCCCAGTTCCTTGTTCGGGTAGTCGATATAGACGATCAGCAGCGGTACCTTGGCTGCCACCGCCAGGTGGTAAAAGCCGCTGCGCCAGTTAGGGCGGTAGCCGCGGGTGCCTTCCGGCGCCAGCGCCAGCCAGAACCAGGGCTCTGCCTGCATGGTTGCCGCCAGCCGCGCGGTGGCGCCGGTCGATTGGCCCCGTTCGACCGGCACGCCGCCCCACGAACGCATCATGCGCCCGAGCGTCTTGCCGGTCAGGCCCTTGAACAGCGACTCCTTGCCGAGCCAGCGGAACGGCAGGCCGAGCGTCCATTTGCCCAGCAGGCCGATGACGAAATCCCAGTTCGAAGTGTGCGGGTAGACCACGGCCACGCCGTGCGGGCCGGGCAGGGGCTTGAAACGCATGCGCCAGCCGAACAGCTGCAGCAGGCGCAAGGCGGTGCGCTGGCCGCGGGTGGGAAGGGATGCCGGTTGTAGCTCGTAATCGCTCATTGGGCGGCCTGCTGAAATTTTAACGCATGGATTCTAGCGGTTAGCGAATAGGCAGACAAGACGCTTATAATAGAATCAGAAAGGTAAGCATGGACATCACGATCTATCATAACCCCCGCTGCGGCACCTCGCGCAATACGCTGGCCCTGATCCGCAACAGCGGCGCCGAGCCGGTGGTGGTCGACTACCTGGCCAACCCGCCATCGCTGGAAACGCTGCGCGCGCTGGTCAAGCAAGCCGGCGTCAAAGTGTTGGACGCAGTGCGCACCAAGGAAGCCGCCTTTGCCGAGCTGGGACTGGCCGGCGCCGGCGACGAGGCACTGCTGGCGGCGATGGTCGCCCACCCGGTGCTGATCAACCGCCCGCTGGTGGTGACCCCGCTGGGCGTGCGCCTGTGCCGCCCGTCCGAACTGGTGCTCGACATCCTGCCGCAGCCCCAGCAGGGCCCGTTCACCAAGGAAGACGGCGAAGTCGTCATCGACGCCAGTGGCCAGCGGGTGCGCCCCGCATAGCCGCGGCGATCCGGAAGGGGAAGTCGAGAATGCTTGACTTCTCTTTTTTTCTGGATTATTTTACTAACTAGTTAATTAACCATTTGGTTTTCTATGAGGTCAGACACCTCGTCCGACGCACTCAGCGCCACATTCGCTGCCTTGGCCGACCCCACGCGGCGGGCGATCCTGGCACGCCTGGCGTCGGGCGAAACAACGGTATCGGAACTGGCCGAGCCGTTCGACATGAGCCTGCCGGCCGTGACCAAGCACCTCAATGTGCTCGAGCGCGCCGGCCTGATCACGCGCGGCCGGCATGCGCAGTGGCGGCCGTGCCGGATCGAAGGCAAGGCGCTGCAGCAGGCCAGCGGCTGGATGGAGCAGTACCGGCAGTTCTGGGACGCCAGCATGGACCGGCTCGACGCCTACCTCAAGGAACTGCAGGCGAAAGAAAACAATCAATGATAGCCACAGACATGGAGGAAGTGATGGGAGCACAGGACGACAAGGCGGCGCGCACGCTGCAACTGACACGGCTGATTTCGGCGCCGCCCGAGCTGGTGTTCGATACCTGGATCGACACCGAGCACAAGACCCACTGGTGGGGCCCGCACGGCTTTCGCACCACCACCCATTTCGCCGATGTCCGGCCAGGCGGCAGCTGGCGCTTCACGATGCACGCACCGGACGGGACCGACTTCCCGAACCGGATCGACTATGTCTCGCTCGAGCGGCCTCACCGGCTGACTTACCGGCATGGTGACGATAGCGGTGACGATACCGCTTCGTTCGACGTCATCGTCACCTTTGAAGACCAGGACGGCAAGACCCTGGTCACCTTGAATACCACGTTCGCGAGCGACGAAGTGCGCGCGCAGATGGTCAAATTTGGCGCCGTTGAAGGCGGCAAGCAAACCCTCGGTCGTCTCGAGGAATTTCTACAGGGGAGAACAGCATGAAGAAACTGACTGCTTTTTCAATGGTATGCGCGGTAATCACGATCGCCGTAGCGCTACCCTATACCGCCCTGGCGGCACCGGTGAACTACAACATCGACCCGGACCATACTTTCCCCAGCTTCGAGGCGGACCATATGGGCATCTCGGTCTGGCGCGGCAAGTTCAACAAGGCGAGCGGCAAGGTGGTGCTCGACAAGGCAGCCGGCACCGGCGTGGTGGACGTCGAAATTGACCCGGCCAGCATCGATTTCGGCCACGATGTATTGAATGGGTGGGCCAGGGGTCCCGACTTCTTCAACATTGCCAAATTCCCGCAAGCGCGCTACAGCGGCAAGCTGACCGGCTTCGCCAATGGCGCGCCGACCAGAGTCGAAGGGCAGTTTACCCTGCACGGCGTGACCCGGCCGGTCAACCTGGACATCAAGCTGTTCAAGTGCATTGCGCACCCGATGCTTAAGCGCGAACTGTGCGGCGCCGATGTCCACGGCAGCTTCAACCGCGACGACTTCGGCCTGGCGGCCGGCAAGGACTACGGCTTCAA
The DNA here is from genome assembly GCA_965233055.1 of uncultured bacterium. Taxonomy (GTDB): domain Bacteria; phylum Pseudomonadota; class Gammaproteobacteria; order Burkholderiales; family Burkholderiaceae_D; genus Telluria_A. The sequence goes on along the minus strand of CBDDRJ010000007.1, from coordinate 34,562 downwards.
GATGGAAGTGCCGTTGAGCATCCAGGTCGAAGCCATTGCAGCGCAATAGGTCCGGTCACAGCACCGGGTAGTCGGTATAGCCTTCTGCGCTGTGGTGATAGAACATCTCGGGCCGCGCCTCGTTGAGCGGCGCATCGTCGCGCAGGCGCTTTGGCAGGTCCGGGTTGGCAATGAACCATTTGCCAAAAGCGACGGCATCGGCTTCGCCTGAATCGAGCAGGCGCTGCGCGCTGTCCTTGGTCAGCTGTTGGTTAGCGATATAAACGCCGCCGAACTCCTTCTTGATAAGAGGGCCGAGCCGGTCTTCGGCCAGGCTTTCGCGTGCGCAGATAAACGCGATACCGCGCTTGCCCAGCTCGCGTGCCACATAGCCGAAGGTGGCATGCGGGTCGGAGTCGCCCATGTCGTGCGAATCGCGCCGCGGCGCGAGGTGCATGCCGACCCGGTTGGCACCCCATACTTCGATGCAGGCGTCAGTTACTTCCAGCATCAGGCGGGCGCGGTTCTCGACCGGGCCGCCATAGGCATCGTCGCGCTTATTGCTGCCGTCCTGCAGAAACTGGTCGAGCAGGTAGCCATTGGCGCCATGTATTTCCACGCCATCAAAGCCAGCGAGCTTGGCATTTTTTGCGCCCTTACGGTAGGCTTCGACCACGCCGGCGATTTCATCGAGGCGCAGCGCGCGCGGCACTGGATATTCGCGCTTGGGGCGCAGCAGGCTGACAAAGCCCCTGGCTGCAATGGCGCTTGGCGCCACCGGCGGCTCGCCATTCAAGAATTCGGGATCCGAGATGCGGCCCACATGCCACAGCTGCAAGAAGATGCGGCCACCGGCCTTGTGCACGGCGCTGGTCACCGCCTTCCAGCCTTCGACCTGTTCATCCGACCAGATACCGGGCGTGTCGGCGTAGCCGACGCCCTGCGGCGTCACGGCGGTCGCCTCCGTCAGGATCAAGCCGGCCGATGCGCGCTGCACGTAGTATTCGGCCATCAGTGCATTGGGCACGCGCGCGCCGCCAACGGCGCGCGAGCGCGTCAGCGGTGCCATGATGATGCGATTGGGGAGCTGCAGGTCTTTGATCTTGATCGGGTCGAAAATGCTGGTCATGTGTGGTTCTCCCTGGAGGGCTTACAGTGCGTCGTGCATATGGGCGAGGAAGGCGGCGATCGTCTCCTCGTTGCGTTTAAAGAAGATCCATTGGCCGACCCGGCGCGGGCAGATCAGTCCGGCGCGCTGCAGGGTAGCGAGATGGGCTGACACCGTCGACTGGGACAGGCCAGTGCGGGCGTCGATCAAGCCGGCGCACACGCCGATCTCGAGCGGGTGGTCCTGCTCGGCGAAGTGCAGCTGGGGTTCCTTGAGCCACTCCAGAATCTGGCGCCGCACCGGGTTGGCGAGTGCCTTATGGATTGCGTCGATGTCCATCGTCGTCCTTATATCGGGTTTTATCGAACCTAATATCGAAATTATACGATATATTTAGACGGCGTGCCGGCGACACAAAAAAGTGAAGGTTCGGCGCTCGCGGGCGCCGGCAGGATCAGGCGAGGTAGTGCAGGAACAGGGCGACCACGGCAGGCACCGTTTGCATGAACAGGATCTGCTTCTTGACGGTGGCAGCGCCCCAAATGCCGGCCACGCCGATGCACACCAGGCCAAATACGACGAAGGCATGCGCCACCGCGGGGTCAGGGTGCAGCAGGCCGACCGCCAGTGCGGCGGCGAGGAAGCCGTTGTAGCAGCCCTGGTTCGACATGGCTGGCGCCATGATCTCTGCCTTCTCCTTGGTCAGGCCGAACACGCGGCGGCCGCGGGTGTGGAATAGCACCGTTTCGAGCAGGACGATGTACACGTGCAGCAGCAGGATCAGTCCGATCAGGATTTGGGCAAGGACGGCCATGGAGTCTCCTTATGAGTGGTTTGTTCCGTCATACTATATCAACTGCCCGGCAGCCGGGGCCGGACCAGCAGCCACAGGCGGGCGCCGAACTGGTTCAGCACCAGGCCGGCCAATACCATCAGGCCGGCCAGCACCTTCCAGGACTGCAGCGGCTCGCCCAGCACGATGGCGGCGCTCAGCATGCCCGCCACCGGCACCAGCAGGCTGAAAGGCGCAATCGTCGCCGTCGCGTATTTGCGCATCAACATCGACCAGATGCCGAAACCGAGGATGGTATTGGCATATGACTGGAACAGCACGGTCAGCAGTGACTTGAAGCCGAAGCGGCTCGCTGCCAGTTCCCACGCCGCCCCGCCTTCGGCCAGGTAGGAGGCCAGGAACAGGGGCGGCGTCGCCATCAGCGAGCCCCACACCATCAGGGACAGCGGTTCGACCGGCCCCATTTTTTTGTTGACGATATTGGCGCAGGCCCAGCACAGGCCGGCCGCGACCACCAGCACCAGGCCGATCAGCGTGGCCTGGCCCTCCAGGTGGCTGGCCACCACCGCCATGCCGCCCAGCGCCACCAGGGCGCCGATCAGCTGGATCGCGCGCGGGCGTTCGCCCAGCATCAGTACCGCCAGAGCGATGGTGAAGAAAGCCTGCAGCTGGATCACCAGTGATGCCAGGCCGGCCGGCAGGCCAAGCTTGATCCCGAAGAACAGCAGCGCGAACTGCAGCGCAAACTGGAACATGCCGAACAGGGCGACCGTGCGCATCGGGATGGCCGGACGCTTGATGAAGAACACCAGCGGCAGCGCGGCAAACAGGAAGCGCAATGCCGAAAACAGGACAGGCGGCAGGTCCTGCAGGCCGATCTTGATGACGACGAAGTTGACGCCCCAGATGGCGACAACGCCAAGAGCGATCAGGATGTCGGTCACGCTCATGGTCGACTGGTTGCTCATCGGTTGCCGCCCCGGATGCCGCGCAGGCCACGGCCGCTGGCCAACTGCACGGTCAGTGCCAGTACGCCGGCCACCAGGCCCCAGAATGGCGCCCCGATCCCGAGCAGGCTGACGCCCGAGGCGGTGACGAGGAAGGTGATCACGGCCGCCTCGCGCGACGCTTCCTCCTGCAGCGACTGGGTCAGCGCATTGCCGATGGTACCAAGCAGGGCCAGGCCGGCAATGGCCAGCACCAGTTCGCGCGGGAAGGCGGCGAAGACGGCGGCCACGGCAGCGCCGAACAGGCCGATGACGATGTAGAAGACGCCGGCGGCGATCGCCGCCACATAGCGCTTGCTGCTGTCTTCATGCGCTTCGCGGCCCAGGCAGATGGCAGCGGTGATGGCAGCCAGGTTGACCGTAAACGCGCCCAGCGGCGCCAGCAGCACGGTGGCAGCGCCGGTCCAGCCGATGATGGGCGAGACCTTCGGCTCGTAGCCGGATGCGCGGATGGTGGCGACTCCCGGCATGTTTTGCGACGCCATCGTGACGATAAACAGGGGCAGCGCAATGCCGATGATGGCGTGCAGCGAAAACTGCGGCTTGATCCACACCGGCGACGACAGCGCAAACGCCACCCCGCCCAGCTGCAGCTGGCCTTGCGCTGCCGCGATGGCGCAGCCGACCAGCAGGGCGCCCACCACCGCATAGCGCGGCAGCAGCCGGCGCATCGCCAGGAAGACGCACAGCATCGGGAATACCATCGCAAATGCCGTCCTGAGCGAGGCGAATGCCTCCAGGCCGAAGCGCAGCAGGATCCCGGCCAGCATGGCGGCGGCCAGCGCCATCGGCAGGCGGCGCATGGCGCGTTCGAACCAGCCGCTGAACCCGGCCAGCATGATGAGGGCGCCGCACACGACAAAGGCGCCGATGGCTTCTGGCATGCTGATGCCGCCGCTGCTGGTGATCAGGAGCGCCGCGCCGGGTGTCGACCAGGCAGTCGCGACCGGGATGCGATAGCGCAGCGACAATCCGATGCTGGTCACGCCGATGCCGATGCCCAGCGCCCACATCATCGAGGCTACCTGGGCCTGCGTGGCGCCCAGCGCGTGGGCCGCCTGGAACACGATGACGGCCGAACTGGTGAAACCCACCAGCACGCAGACAAATCCGGCGATGACCGCCGATACGGAGAAATCCTTAAGCAAGGCCATGGCCGATCCCGCGCAAGTAAAGCAGAACGGCGATTATCGCTGAGATCTCGCAAGGCTGCTTGGCGGCCCCCGGTGCTATACTGCCGGCGATGAATTGGATGATCCTGATCGCAGCGGGACTGCTCGAAGTAGTGTGGGCCGTCGGCCTCAAATACACCGAAGGCTTTACCAGGCTGGTGCCGTCGGCGCTGACCGCCGCCGCCATGACGGGCAGCGTGGTCCTGCTTGGCCTGGCCATGCGCCACCTGCCGCTTGGTACGGCCTATGCCGTGTGGACCGGCATTGGCACGGTGGGCACGGCCATCGTCGGCATGCTGGTGCTGGGCGAACCGGCCGGCGCGCTGCGCATCGGCTGCATCGCCCTGATCGTGCTCGGCATCGCCGGCCTCAAGCTGCTGACGCCTTAACAGCCCTATTGTGCCTAAATCGGCACCAGCTTGCCGGTCGAACAACAAGACAAAATGCCGGACAGCGTCTATCCTTGATGCATGAACACCATCTCGATCATCGATTCGCATACCGGGGGCGAGCCAACCCGGCTGATCCTCTCTGGCGGCCCTGAGCTGGGCGCGGGGCCGCTGGCCGAACGGCTGGCCGTGTTCCGCCGCGATTTCGACCATGTGCGTGCCGGCGTGGTGTGCGAGCCGCGCGGCTCGGACGTGCTGGTCGGCGCGCTGCTGTGCAAGCCGCATGCCGCCGCCTGCGTGGCCGGCGTCATCTTCTTCAACAACGTCGGTTACCTCGGCATGTGCGGCCACGGCATGATGGGCGTGATCGCTTCGCTGGCCTACCTTGGCCGCATCAAGCCCGGGCGCCACCGCGTCGATACGCCGGTCGGCGTGGTCGAGGCCGAGCTGCACGGCGACGGCAGCGTCACCGTCAATAACGTCGCCTCCTACCGGACTGGCCACGCGGTCACGGTGCAGGTGCCGGCCTACGGCGCTGTCACCGGCGACGTCGCATGGGGCGGCAACTGGTTCTTCCTGGTGGCGCGCCACGAGCTGGCCCTCAAGCCTTCCAATATCGAGGCGCTGACCGCGTTCACGCAGGCAGTTGGCGCGGCATTGGAGGCGCAGGGCATCACCGGCGACGACGGCGCGCTGATCGACCATATCGAACTGTTCGCCCAATCGGCAACGCCCGGCGTCGACAGCCAGAATTTCGTTCTTTGCCCCGGCAAGGCGTATGACCGCTCTCCCTGCGGCACCGGCACCAGCGCCAAGCTGGCTTGCCTGGCCGCCGACGGCAAGCTGGCCGAAGGCGAGTTGTGGCGCCAGCAAAGCATCATCGGCAGCGTGTTCGAGGCTTGCTACCGGCTTGAAGGCGGCCAGCTGTTGCCGAGCATCCGCGGCCGCGCATGGGTCAATTCGGAAGCCAAGCTGGTGATCGACGAGACCGACCCCTTCGCCTGGGGTATCAGCCAGCGCGCATGATGGCGCGGTAGTCGGCCGGCGTCACCCCGACCGTCGCCTTGAACTGGCGGCTGAAAGCGCTGTGGTCGCTGTAGCCGCATTCCTGTGCAATGAATGAAATCGCCTTGCTGCCAGCGAGCAGCCGGGAGGCGGCGCCAATGCGCGCCTTGACGATCATCTGGCGCGGCGTGAGCTGGAAGATCCGCACGCAATAGCGCTCGAGCTGCGACACCGACATGCCGGCGGCCTGTGCCAGGTCGCCGATCTGCAGGGCGCTGGCGAAGTCGTGTTCGATGGCGCGCACGGCTTTTTCCAGCTTGCGGTAGGCGGGGTTCTTGCGGTCGGCCATCGCCAGGTCGCGCGAGATGCCGCACAGGCCCGCCACCTTACCGTCCAGGCCGCGCAGGGCCAGCTTGCGGGTCAGGCACCAGCCCGGATCGCGGTCCGGATACAGGTGCAGCTCGAGGCGGTCGACGATGTCGGCGCCGCCGGCGAGAACAAAGCGGTCCTGCTCGAGCCAGGCCTCGCCCCAGGCGGCGCCGAATACTTCGGGGGCGGTGCGTCCAAGCAGTGCCGCCTTGTCGCGTGCGCCGCAGCGTGCCAGCAAGGCCTGGTTGACGGCCGCATAGCGGCCCTGCGCATCCTTGATGAAAAATACGACATCCGGCAGGGCATCGAACAGGCCGACGGCAAACAGCGGATTGGCCGCCAGCGCCTGCGCCAGCGCGTCAGGCAATTGGCTGCCCGGCTGACCGGCCACGGAAGATTCAGTCGGCGGCATCGAAGTCGGGATTGGGGCGCGACAGGTAGAACCATTCCTGGTTTGCCCCCGCGCCGGCATCCGGGAACAGGATCATGCCGTCGAAGCTGGCGCGAACAATGGTGCCGTCGGCGCGCACACCGATGGTTTCGCCTTCGACCACCCGGTCAAAGCTCGACCAGGTCTTGACGAAGCGGTCGGCCGGGTCCAGCTTGTCGACCACTTCGGCCATGGCGTAGGCTTCCATCTGTTCCTTTGCGATGGGGGCAGGGCGCGGCGCCACCACCAGGCCCAGGAAGGCGAGGGTATTCATGATGGCGCGGTAGGCCACTTCCGGCGCTTGCGGGTCGTCGTGCTGGCCGCATTCGAGGGTCAGCGCGTAGCCGCCCTGGCTGCGCATGTATTCGGTGGTGCCGACGCCGTAGCGCATCTGCAGCTCGGCTTGCGCCGCATTGGCGTGGCGCCGCATGACGCCCTGGCCGTAGGTTGCCAGCCAGCCGCTGGCAAAGCGTCGCACCCCGAGCCGGCGCGCCAGTGCGCGCTCCCTGGCCTCGTGCGTAAAGGGTTCGAGCGGGCCATCGTTATTGCGCGGGCCGACCATGGCGAACGGTTCGCCCGGTGCGCGAAAGGAGTGCAGGTCGAGCAGCACGTCGTGCTGGGCCAGCAGTGGGCAAAGCCAGTTGGCGACACGGTCCTCGAAATCCGTGGGCTCAGTCTTGGGGAACAGGTTGCGATTGAGGTTGCGCTCGCCGGAGCGCTCGCCGCGCGCATAAGCCAGCGGATTGGTCACCGGTACAAAGGTCACGCTGCCGGCGACAATGCGCAGGGCGCCGCTGTCAAGTTCCTCCACCACGCGTCCGATTGCCTTGGTGCCGCAGGTTTCGTTGCCGTGCACGGCGCCGCAAACGATCAGGCGCGGGCCGCTGGCCAGGCCGGCAAAATTAAAGGACTTGAAATGGGGTTGGCGTTCTGGAGTCATACCCATAAGTATGGCAGAATCCTGCCTCTTCCATCGACAGGATTTTTGATGCACAGCTCCCGAAACCACGGCCTTGATACGCTGCGCGCAATCGCCATCATCCTCGTCTTCTGCTACCACTATTATGTATTCGTGAGCGGCAGCTATACCTTTGGCATCTGGAGCGACGTTGGCTGGGTTGGCGTGGATCTGTTCTTTGCCCTTTCCGGCTACCTGATCGGCAACCAGATTTTCGCGGCCATGCGCAGTGAAGGCGGTTTCTCGCTACGGCATTTTTATGTGCGCCGCTTCCTGCGCACGCTGCCCAATTTTTATGTCGTGCTTGCGCTGTTTTTCCTGTGGCCGTGGTTCCGCGTCAAAGGCGAGATGCTGCCGTTGTGGAAATTCCTGACTTTCACCCAAAATTACCAGCTGACCCCGGGCACGCCGTTTTCCTATGCCTGGTCGCTGTGCATCGAAGAGCAGTTCTACATGCTGCTGCCGGCCGTTGCCTTGCTGGTCGCAACGCTGCGCGGTTCAATCAAGTGGGGGTGGGCGCTGGTCGTGGCGACGATCGGGACGGGTATCGCCATGCGCGCCAGCCTGTGGGATCCGGTCCATTTGGCCAGTGAAGGCGGCATCGACTACTACCGCAATATCTACTACTCCTCTTTCTGCCGCTTCGACGAGCTCGTTGCCGGCGTGGCGCTGGCCATGGCCAGGAACTATCATGGCCAGCTGTGGCAGCGGATGACGGCGCATGGCAACCGGACCCTGGCGCTGGGACTGGCCAGCACGGCGGTGACGTTTTACCTGCTGATCAACCACCACTACAGCTTTGCGATGACGGTGTTCGGCTTCCCGATGCTGGCGTTGTCGTTTTCCCTGCTGATCCTGGCGGCGCTGTCCGAACGTTCGGTCCTTCGCAGCGTCCGCATCCCGGGTGCCGCCTCGATTGCCCTTTGGTCGTATGCGATTTACCTGACCCATAAGCAGGCCTGCCTGATCGTGGCGAGGGAGCTGAAGCCGCATGGCTATGGACCGGAAGACTTGGTGACGCTGCTGGCTGCGACCTTTGCTACGATATTGGCCGGCTGGCTGCTCTATGTGTGCGTCGAGTCGCCCTTCATGCGCCTGCGCGAGCGCTATGTGCCAGGCAATGCCGCCAGCCCCACAACGGGCGCGCTGATGGCTGCGGCCAAATAGGAGCGCTTACTGCGCCTCGATGACGTCGAAGGCGCTTGGCATCTGGGCCAGGAAGGCCAGCACATTGCGCACCTGCTGGGCCAGGTCGTCGTCGATGCCGTTTTCGATGGCGGCGCGCAGGCCCGGCACCGCTTCCTGCGTATGGCGGCTGTGGTAGGCGTTGATCAGGAGCGCCACCAGGTCGGTCGGATTGCCACACTGGCGCCGCATGCGGCTGCTGATCACAGCCATCAGCTCGCGCTGCATGCCCGGCGTCGGGTTGCTGATGTGGGCAAATACGCTCGGCGTGTTGGCAATGGCCGCGCACAGGGTGCGCTCGATCTGCTCGGGCCTGGTGTCGGACGGGATGTCGAAGTAGGCGCCATTCCAGCGCGTGCGGGCATGCGGGTGGCCCGGCGGGAAGGCGTCGAGCGTGTCGAAACCGCATACGCGGCTGATATGCGAAAGCAGGGTGCTGATCTGATCTAGGAGGGACATGGCAAGCGGCGTGGAATCTTTGTACCGCGATTCTAACCGCTTGCCGTGTTTTCAGGGCGGGGCCCGGCAGGCTGGGAGCGTGCGCGGCAGAAGCTGGTCTCGGCTCCTTCTGCCGCGCACGCTCCTAGCGCGCCAGCCGTCCGGCGCGGAAATCGTCGAACGCTTGGTGGATCTGCTGTTCCGTGTTCATCACGAACGGGCCGTACTGCACGATCGGCTCGCCCAGCGGCCGGCCGGCGATCAGCAGCAGGCGACTTGCCTGCTTCGCTTCGATCCGCACCCCGTCGGCATCGGGCCAGTTGGCCAGGATCGCCATCCGCGCCTGCGGCACGCTGGTGGCGCCAACGGCCACCTCGCCGCGGTACACATAGATAAAGGCGTTGTGCCCCGGCGGCAGCGCCTGCGCAAAGGTGGCGCCGGCCGGCAACCCGATGTCGAGGTAGATCGGCTCGGTACCGTCGCGCACCACCGCGCCCGTCACGCCGTGGCTGCTACCGGCGATGACCTGAACCAGGCTGCCGTCGTCGAGCGCAAAGCGCGGAATCTCCTCGGCCGGGATGTCGCGGTACCACGGCTCGCGCATCTTGTCCTTGGCCGGCAGGTTTAGCCACAGCTGGAAGCCTTCCATCAGGCCTTCGTCCTGTTCCGGCATCTCGGAGTGGATCACGCCGCGCCCGGCCGTCATCCATTGCACGCCGCCGTTGGTGATCAGGCCCTCGTTGCCGGCGCTGTCGCGGTGGCGCATGCGGCCGTTGATCATGAACGACACCGTCTCGAAACCGCGGTGCGGGTGTTCGGGAAAACCGGCGATGTAGTCGCCCGGCTTGTCGCTGCCGAAGGCGTCGAGCATCAGGTAAGGGTCAAGCCGCTGCTGCAGGGTGTTGGTCAGCACGCGGTTGATGCGCACGCCGGCACCGTCGGTGACCATCTGGCCAGCAACGAGCCGCTCGATGGAGCGCGAACGCTGGACAGACTCGCTTGCTACTTGCTGGCTCATACGGATCTCCTTTGATTAAACCAGTACTGCGTCGATTTCGGCCTGGGCTTGCGCCTTCGCCTTGGCTACTGCATCCGGACCCATGCCCATGCCTTCGGCGTAGACGAACTGGACATCCGTGATGCCGAGGAAGCCGAGGATGGTTTTCAGGTGCGGCACCTGGGTGTCGGTGGCGCCGCCCCGGTGCATGCCGCCGCGGGTCAGCGCGACATAGGCCTTTTTACCGGTCAGCAGGCCGACCGGGCCGCTTTCGGTGTAGCGGAAGGTGACGCCGGCCCGGGCGATCGCGTCGAACCAGCCCTTGAGCTGCACCGTCATGCCGAAATTGTACATCGGCGCGCCGATCACGATCACGTCGGCCGCCTGCACCTGGGCGATCAGGGCATCGTCGAGGGCCACGCGGGCAGTCTGTTCAGCGCTGCGCTGGTCAAACGGGGTGAACAGGGCTTGCAGGGTCGGCTCGTCGAGGGCAGGGTGCGGATCGGCGCCGAGGTCGCGTTTGACCAGGTTGGCGGCATGTCCGGCGCTGAGTTTGGCGACGATGACGTCGGCAAGGCGGGACGATTCGGAACCGGTGCTGCGGGCGCTGGAGTTGATTTGCAGGATGTTCATGGCGTTTCCTTTAGTGGGTGCTTCATTTGAACTGCGATGAACACACTTTAGCTGTTCCAAAATCAATGCGGAAGGCGTTAAAATGGATAACATTATTCCTCTGATGGGACAATACGATGGAAGTCGAACCGAATGACCTGCTGCTGTTTGCCCGTATCGTCGAGGCCGGGAGCTTCAGCCTGGCCGCCCTAAGGGTGGAATTGCCAAAGTCCACCGTGTCGCGCCGGATCTCGCTGCTCGAGGCAAAGCTGGGCGAGCGCCTGCTGCAGCGGACCACTCGCAAGCTGGTGCTGACCGAGTTCGGCGCCAGCCTGCTCGAGCACGCCCGCAAGGTGGTCGACGAGGTCGAGGCGGCCAGCGCCATGGCCCTGCACCGGCAGGTCGAGCCCAGCGGCCGCCTGCGCATTTCGATGCCGGGCGACTTCGCCAACCTTGGCCTGTCGCAGGTGATCGCGACCTTCATGGAGCGCTACCCCCAGGTGCTGCTGGAGCTCGACCTGTCGCCGCGCCGGGTCGACCTGGTGGCCGAGAACTTCGACATCGCAATCCGCATGGGGGAACTGCCCGACGATTCGAGCCTGGCGGCGCGCCGGGTGGTGCTCGAAAAGATGCGCCTGGTCGCTTCGCCCGCCTATATCAGACAGCGCGGTATGCCCGACCATCCGGACGACTTGCAGGGCCACGACCTGCTGTGCATTTTGCGGCGCGGCGGCCAGGCTCCGGTGTGGCGCCTGTCGCATGGGAAGGTGATATGGGAGCGCGAACTGATCCCGCGCCTGGCAGCCAATTCGCCCGATCTGCTGGTGCGCATGGCGCTCGCCGGCGGCGGCATCGCAGCGACGTCGAACCTGTTTTCGGACGCTTACACTGCCAATGGGGAACTGGTGGTGGTGCTGCCGGAGTGGGAGCTGCCCTCGGCGATCGGCTGGGCGGTGTTCCCGGGCAGGCGGCTGATGCCGGCCAAGACCCGGGCCTTCCTCGACCTGATGGAAGGAATGTGCTGCGAAAAGGCGCGCTCGGTCCCGCTGCGCAAACTGTAGGGTCGGTACGGTTTGATCGTACCCACGCCCCGGTTCGACAGAGCCTAACCCACGCTACGGTGTGTCGCCCATCATTTCGCCGAGGCGGATGCTGCGCGCCGGGGCCCAGCTCGGGTTGAACCGGATCGTGCCCTTTTTGAACAGCATGACGACGGTCGAACCGAGCAGGAAGCGGCCCATCTCTTCGCCCTTCTTGAGGACGACCTGGTCGCCTTCGTAGTGCCACTCACACACCTGCTTGCTGCGCGGCGGGTTGACCAGGCCATGCCAGACGGTGGCCATGCTGCCGACAATGGTGGCGCCGACCAGGGTCATCACGAACGGGCCGTGCTGCTCCGACTCGAACACGCACACCACGCGCTCATTGCGGGCGAACAGGCCGGGAATGCCGCGCGCCGTGGTCGGGTTGACCGAGAACAGCGCGCCCGGCACATAGATCATGCGGGTCAGGCGGCCGTCGCACGGCATATGGATGCGGTGGTAGTCTTTCGGGCTCAGGTAGAGGTTGGCAAAGCTGCCATTGCGGAACCGGGCCGCCAGCTCCGCATCGCCGCCCACCAGCGCCTCGGTGGTGAACATATGGCCCTTGGCCTGGAAGATCTGGTCGTCGACGATATCACCAAACTGGCTGATGGCGCCGTCGACCGGGCAGATGAAGTCGGCCTTGGCCAGCGGGCGCGCGCCTTCCTTCAGCGGACGGGTGAAGAAGTCGTTAAAACTGGCATAGCTTTCGATATCGCTGTTCTTCGCTTCATCCATATTGACCTGGTAGCGACCGACAAACCAGCGGATCAGGCTGGTGGTCTTGCTGCCGCCCTTGGCGCCGGCGAAGCGGCCAAAAAGCGAAGTCAGGGCCAGCTTGGGCAGGAGGTATTGGGGCAGGACTTTGAGGCGGTCGGTCACGGTAGGGGCCTATGGCGATTACGATGGCGAATTATAGCGGTTCCACCCCGTTCGGCGGTGGGTTGACTTGGCACTTCGATCGTCGCACACTGATCACCATGGCGCAGGGAGGCGCTTCCACTTGAAAACGCACGCACCGCCAATCGCTGAACGCATCCCCCATCTGGTGCAACGGGTCGGTGCGTCCCGCAATGCCCGCCAGGGTGGCCAGGTCAACCAGCTGCGCGCCATGATCGAGCGCAGCCCGGCCATGCTGGCCCAGCGCCGCGCCTGCGCCGCCATCCAGCGCGAACGGGCCGAGTCCAGGCCGGGGCCTGACACCGGCAAGCTGGCGCGCGCCGAACGCCTGCTGGCCATGCTGCAGGCAGAACACAGTAAGGTCCTGCTCGGGAAGTTCGCTGGCGGGTCGGTGCCGGACGCACTGGCTGCTGCCGGCTCGATCGGCGCCGCCTGGCGCACCTATACGGGCGTGCTGGCCGACGCCGTGCGCGAGCCGGCGGCGGCATTGATGCAGGCGCTCGATGTGGCGGGCGCAGGCAGCCAGGCTGCCCACGGCGAGCCGCTGTGCGACGCCTTGGCGGTACTGGCGTCGCGCATCGAGGCCCTGTGCGGGCTGGACGATGCTGCCGCAATTGCGGCAGCCGCCCAGGAAATCAGGAACGACATCGACCGCCTGTGCCAGATGGCCGCCGCCCTGCTTGCGCGCATACGCTGCCAGTCCGGCGGCGACGAGCCGTGGCAGCGCGCCAGGAAGGTGCCAGGCGCCATGCCGCCGGCGGCGGAGCCCGACACCACCGCGCCGCCCGCCAGGGAAACGGCGCCGGGTGAGCAGCAAAGCGGCTAGGAGCCTGCGCGGCAGAAGCTCGCCGGCCCAAACAGGTGGGGAACAGTCCCACTTCGCCCCCATTGCTCGAGCTGTAGCTCCGGCTACAGCCCTCAAAAGTGGCGACGAACTGGGTTCTTCTCCCACCCGTTTGGTCTCGGCTCCTTCTGCCGCGCAGGCTCCTGGCGCTTCCTGCCCAGCGGGGTGGCACGCTTTCCCGATTCATACTATGATGCCGCCGCGCGGGCATGGGTCCGCCTGTTAGGGTACAAAACAATGAAGAAACTGATTTTACTGGCGGTCGCTGCGTGCATGACCCTGTCCAACCTGGCCCTGGCGGCCGCGCCCGATGCGGCCAATGTCAAGGCCGTGCAGGACTTGATGGCTGCCATGCAGGCCGAGAAAAAGCTGCGCATGACGGCCGGCATGGCCCGCTATGGCAGCGACAAGCAGCGCCAGGACGTGATGGCCAAGATCGAAAAAGTGGCACCAAACGACGTCTATGCCCGGCTGGCGCCGCGCGTCGCCCCATTCGTCAGCACCGAAACGGCGCTCGAAATGACGCGCTTCTACCAGTCCAGCTACGGCAAGAAGGTCCTGCACTTGGCCTATAACAGTGGCCCCGGCATGTATGCGACGGAACCGAAGGCCAGCAGGGAAGAAAAGGTCGAGCTCAAGAAGCCTGCCTACCTGAAAGCGGACAAGGAACTGAAGGCGGCCGAAGCGGCAATCCACAAGGAAACCTTCACCCTGGTCACCGAAATCGCCAGGAAGTAAGCCTGTGCGCCCCGGGCGCCCGCCGCGGGGCTGCGCTATGGCCGCGGGGCAACGATAGTCTTGTACAGAGCCTTCTGTATGATTTACTATCATTTACCGCCAACAAACATTCATTTCAGAGTGAAAACGCCTTTTTCCGACACCACCATCGACTCTGCCATGCATAACCAGGCCCTGGCCGAGGTGCGCGACTTGCAGCGCACGGTGGTTGTGCTGCGCGGCGAGCTCGAGGCGGTCGGCCACCGCCATGCGCGCGAAGTGCAGGATGCGGTGGCGGGCGCCCACAATGAACTGCAGCAGGTGCGGGCCACCGTGACGTCGCTGCGCGACACGCTCGAAGCGGCGCGCGCCGACAAGGACACCGCCGTCAAGGATGCCATCGCGGCCGGCCAGGCCGAGATCGTGCAGCTGCGCGAGACCATCTCGACCCTGCGCGACGCCCTCGAGCTGGCCCGGACCGACAAGGCCGAGAGCATCCAGGCACAAGCTTCCGCCCACCGCGACGAAATGGTCCAGCTGCACGAGACGATCCGCGCGCTGCGCGACGAGCTTGAAGCGCGACACGCCACCACCCATTCATAAGGCACCATGGACAAGCCAGTTTCGACGCCATCGCGTTCGCGCGCCACCGAAGACAGCGGACACAAGCGCCGCCTGCGCCAGGTCGAGCTGCTGCTCGAGGTGTCGCGCCGCATGGCCGCCTACGACACGCTCGACGAGATCCTCGGCGCGCTGGTGCAGGTGACGACCGAGGAGCTCGATGTCGAACGCAGCACTCTGTTCCTCAATGACGCCGAAACGAACGAGCTGTTCTCGCGGGTCGCGCAGGGCAATATCCAGCGCGAGATCCGCTTCCTGAACCACACCGGCATCGCCGGCCACGTCTTCACCAGCGGCGAGTCGGTGATGATCCAGGACGCCTACGCCGACCAGCGCTTCAACCGCAATATCGACGAGCAGACCGGCTTCGTGACGCGCAATATCCTGTGCGTGCCGATCCGCACCGTCAAGGGCGAGATCATCGGTGTGTCGCAGACGCTCAACAAGCGCCGCGGCAAGTTCACCAAGGCCGACCTGACCACGCTCGAAGCGATCACCACCCAGGGCACGCTGGCGCTGCAAAGCGCGCGTTTCCTGGAGAGGATGAAGAAAGTGCGGCGCCAGGAGATGGAGTTCATCGACGTCGTGTCCGAGGTGACGGCCGATATCAAGCTTGGCTCCCTGCTGCAAAAGGTGATGGGCGAGGCCACGCGCCTGCTCAATGCCGAGCGCTCGACCCTGTTCCTTAATGACGAAAAGACCAACGAGCTGTGGTCGGAAGTGGGCCAGGGCCTGGCCTCGATGCAGATCCGCCTGCCCAATACGGCCGGCATCGCGGGCGCGGTGTTCACGTCCAGTAAGACCATCAATATCCCTTACGCCTACGCCGACCTGCGCTTTAACCCGGCGTTCGACAAGAAGACCGGCTACTTTACCCGTTCGATCCTGTGCGTCCCGATCATCAACAAGCACGGCAAGACGATCGGCGTGACCCAGGTGCTCAACAAGCGCGGCGGCCCGTTTACGATCGAAGACGAATCGCGCCTGCGCGCCTTTACCGCGCAGATTTCGATCGCGCTGGAGAACGCCAAGCTGTTTGCCGACGTCCAGCAGATGAAGAACTATAACGAGGCGATGCTCGAGTCGATGTCGAACGGCGTCATCACGATGGACAGTGCCGAGAAGATCGTCACCTGCAACGCGGCCGGCATGCGCATCCTGCGCACCGATGCCAGCATCCTCGGCAAGGCGGCCGACCAGTTCTTCGGCGCGGCCAATGCCTGGGTTGTCGAGCGGCTGCGCCAGGTGGGCGACGGGCAGGCTTCCGACCAGCTGATGGATGCCGAGCTGATCATCGACGCGGAGACGCTGTCGGTCAATTTCAGCCTGCAGCCGCTGCTGTCGATGGAAAAAAAACGCATCGGCTGGATGCTGATGATCGAAGATATTTCAAGCGAAAAGCGGCTGCGCTCGACCATGTCGCGCTATATGGATCCCGGCATCGCGGACCAGATGGTGGCCAATGGCGCCGATCTGTTGGGCGGCAAGAATGTGGTGGCGACCGTTCTGTTCTCGGACATCCGCGGCTTCACCACCATCACCGAATCGCTCGGCGCGCAAGGCACGGTGGCCCTGCTCAATGAGTACTTCACGCTGATGGTCGACTGCATCCAGCGCGAAGAAGGCATGCTCGACAAGTTCATCGGCGACGCCATCATGGCCGCCTTCGGCATCCCGGTCGGACATGATGACGACGCCGACCGCGCCGTGCGCACCGCCATTGCGATGATCAGCGAACTGCGCGCATGGAATGTGGCGCGCGAGGCGGACGGCAAAATGGCGGTCGATATCGGCATCGGCCTCAATTCGGACAATGTCGTGTCGGGCAATATCGGCTCGAAAAAGCGGATGGACTACACCATCATCGGCGATGGCGTGAACCTGGCGGCGCGCCTCGAATCGGCCTGCAAGCAGTATGGCGCGCATATCCTGATCAGCGAATTCACCTATCGTGCGCTGCGCGGCACCTACCGCATGCGCGAGCTCGATATCGTGGTCGTCAAGGGCAAGACCAAGCCGGTGGCGATCTATGAAGTGCTCGATTATCACGACGAAACCAGCTACCCGAACATGATCGATGCGATGGGCCTGTTCCGCAATGGCATCGCCAAATATCGGCAGCGCGAATGGGACGGTGCGCGCAAACTGTTCCACGAAGTGCTGGCGCTGAACCCCAATGACAAGGCCGCCAAGATGTACCTGGAGCGCTGCGACACGCTCGAAGCCGATCCGCCGGCGGACGGCTGGGATGGCACCTATGTGATGGATACCAAATAAGGCAGCTAGCAGGCAGAAGGCTTCAGTGCAGCCGCATCAGCAGGGCGCCGGCGGTGATCAGGGTGATCGCCGCATAGCGCACCTTGCTGATTTTTTCCCTCAGTACCAGCGCGGCGATCAGGGTCGCGAACAGGATCGAGGTCTCGCGCAGTGCCGCCACCGCAGCCACCGGCGCCAGCGTCATGGCCCACAGGGTGATGCCATACGCGCCAGCCGAGCCGGCACCGCCGAGCAGGGCGATATGCCAGTGCGCCATTGCATAGGGCAGCAATTGGCCGGGACGCAGCAGCATCGTCCTTGCGACGACGCCGATGCCGGAGAAAATGAACATCCATAGGGCGTAGCCGGCCGGCGCGCCGGACTTGCGCACGCCGACACCGTCGATCAGGGTGTAGCCGGCGATCAGGCAGGCCGTCACCAGCGCCAGGCCGGTGGTGCGCGCGCTGGTATGGCCGCTGCCGCCGGCCAGCCCGAGGCCGAGGATGGCGCCGCAGATGCACAGTACGGCCAGCCATTGGGTCGGCAGCAGCTGCTCGCCAAGCAGCAGCCAGCCGGCCACGGTCACGATCAGCGGCGCCGTACCGCGCATGATCGGATAGGCGTGGCTCATGTCGCCGGAGAGGTAAGTCAGTATCAGGAGCTCGAAATAGACCAGCTGGACCGCCACCGAGGCGGCGATATAGGGCCAGCTGGCCGCCAGCGGCGCGTCGGCAAATGGCAGTGCCACGCAAGCGACCAGACCGGCGCCGGCGGCGACCATGACGGTGGTGAGGAAGGTGTCGCGCCCTGACTTGACCAGGGCGTTCCAGCTGGCGTGCAGCAGGGCGGCCAGCAATACTGCGGCGACGACGTAGCCGGGCATGTGCTAGAGCGGCCGTATGCTGTTTTTCAGCGTTTCAATCGGGTAGAAACGCTGATAGGCTTCCCATACCTGGCCGGAGCGCACCACAGAGCGCAGCTGTGATTCGAGCTCGTTGCGGTCCGCCTGCGACAGCGACTTGGTCGACAGGTAGATGCCGCTCTCGGTCCACGGCAACTCGTCGATCGGGTCGATCCGGAGCTTGGGGCCGATACCGATGACGCGCGAATCGCTGGTGATCGCGCTGTTGAACAGGCTGGGCGACATGATGGTGACGTCGGCAAAGCCGGCCTTGAGCAGGCGCGCCACACCGATTGGGTCTGCTTCGAGGAAGATGCGGTGCTCATTGGTCAGGTCCTGGGCCAGCGCCCGGTAGGCGTCGCCATAGTCGAAGCCGCGCACCAGCGCGATGCGCAGGTCCTTGCGCGCGCGCAGCTGGGCAAAAGAGTGGAAGACTTCGATCTTTGGGGCGATCGACATGATGGCGGCGCGGCTGGAGATCATCGGTATGAAGGAACCGGCCAGGTCGCGCTGCGGCGTGCGGGTGGCGGGGAACAGCAAGTCCGCATCGCCCGCGTTGTACATGGCCTGCTGGCGCGCGCGCGGCACCGAGGTGAAGATGAACTTGCAGGCGCCCTTGGCCTGGATCGACTTGAGAATTTCCGGGTACACGCCGGTGAAGGTATTGCCCTTGATGATGGCGCTGTGCCCGGTTGGCGACACCGCCACCTGGATCGGGCGCGCGCAGCCGGCCTGGGCCGGCTGCGACAGGGCCAGCAGCAGGACGGTTGAAATGGACAGGCAGTGACGGCTAAAACGCTTCATGGGCAACAACAGATGGATTGACAAGTAGTAATCGATTTTCGTTGATTTGTTGCCAAAAAGCAAGCTATGTTTGCTTTCTTTCAAGCCAGTGATGGGACTTGAAGTAACGCCATGCGACGACAATGCCGACCGCCTGCATCGCGGCGCAGACGAAGAAAGTGCTGCCGATGCGCCAGTCGTTGGCGGCCAGGTGGCTGACTTTGCCTAGGATAAAGGTGCCGGCCAGCGGCATCAGCACGATGCCCAGGCTGGCGATGCCCTGGAGCGAACCCATCAACTCGCCCTGTTCGGAAGCACTGGCGGTTTTCGAGATAATACCCTGCAAAGCTGGGCCTGCGGCAAAAGCGAGCATATTGCAGATGATGAAGACGTACATCATCCAGCCCTCGGTGGCCAGGCCGTACAGCATGAAGGTGATGCCGCCCGAGACCAGGCCGATCAGGGCCAGGTGGACTTCGCCGAAGCGGCGGATCAGCGGGCCGAGCAGGGCCGCCTGCACCACGGTGGCGGTCAGGCCGACACAGAACAGCGCGATGCCGTTGTCGCTCGGGGTCCAGTTGAAGCGGAAGGTGGTGTACAGCACCCATGTCGTTTGCAGCATCGACTGGGCGAACATCATCAGGGTGTAGACCAGCACCAGGCCGGCGATGTCGCGGCGGCGCCCCAGCCTGGCCAGCGCGCCGAGCGGGTTGACTTTGGCCCACGAGAACGGCGTGCGGCGCGACTCGGGCAGCGATTCGGGCACGACCAGGTAGCCGTACAGCAGATTGGCGGCCGACAGCGCCGCGGCGATATAGAAAGGCAGGTGCAGGTTGACGCTGCCGAGCAGGCCGCCCAGCATCGGGCCGCAGATAAAGCCCAGGCCGAAGGCGGCGCCGATCTTGCCGAAGCTCTTGGCACGGTTCTCATGGGTCGAGATGTCGGATGCATAGGCCGAAGCGACCGACATGCTGGCCGATGACATGCCGCCGATCACGCGGCCGATGAACAGGCAGGCCAGATTGGGCGCCCATGCAGTGGCGAGGAAGTTGACGCACATGCCGGCCATCGAGAACATCATCACGGGGCGGCGGCCGACGCGGTCGCTGATCGCGCCGAGCATCGGCATGAAGATGAACTGCATCAGCCCGAATACGGCCGTCAGGATGCCGAACCACATGGCCTGGCTGTCGCGCGCGGTGACGAACTCGCCGACCAGCAGCGGCAGCACCGGGACGATCAGGCCGATGCCAAGCATGTCGATAAATACGCAGACCAGGATGAAGTTCAAATTACCGGCGGGGGCCGGTGCGGTGGCGGTGGCTGCGCTACTTTCCATGGAGGTCTCGACCAAAAAGTGATCGCGTAGTTTAACGCATAACGCCGGGCCCGCGTGCGGCTTGTTGGGACAGGGCGTCGGCGTGGCCGTTCTTGTGGCGCGGGACCCAGCGCAGCGTCACCTTCGGCAGTGCCGCCATCAAGCTGCGCGCTGCCTGCCGCAGGTTTGCCAGCGATGCGGCGCCGCCCGCGCAGTGCACGTCGTCGATGACGCCCTGGCTGTCGCCGTAGACCGTCAAATCACTGGCCCGCGCTGCCACGGCCGCTTCCAGCACGGCGATCAGCGCGTGGTATTCGGCTTCGCTGCTGTTGCCGTAACCGGCCTGGCGGCTGATCGTTTGCTGCTGCCCGTCGGGGCCTTGCAGGACGGCGCCGATGCTGCAGTTGCCGGGATTGGGGTGGGCGGAACCGTCGAACCAGGCCCGCCATGGCGTCAATACACCGTCGTGGCGGGCCTTGCGCAGTTGGTGGGCGAGGGTTTGGCTGGCGCGCCGTTCGCTGGCCCGGTCGACGCTGGCCCTGGCGGCCGATTCGCGCGCTTCCAGTAAGGCTGCCAAGCTGCCCTGGCCGGCGCCTGCCTGCAGGGTCAGGCGCAGCGCTTCATGTTCGGTGATGCCATTGGTGCGCGCCAGGCGCCGGCTGGCCACGCGCTCGCGGTGAAAGGCCGCTCGGGCCAGGCGTTCAAAATCGGTCATCCCGCTAGCTTATGCTGGACTGGCCGGCCAGTCCAGCGCCGCAGCTGCCATTGCGGCGGTCCCGGCCGCGGCTCCGGTGGCCAGGCTTACCTGCGCGGATTGTCCGGGCGGCGGTCGACCCGGTTCGGGACGCCGTCACCATCGCGGTCACGGTCGGCATAGTTCGGCACGCCGTCGCCGTCGCGGTCGCGGTCGGCGCGGTCAGGCACGCCATCGCGGTCACTGTCGCGGCGCTCGCTGCCGCGGCCATGGTCGCGGTCATTGCGGTCGCGGATGCCGTCGTTGTCACGGTCGCGGTCAAAGCGGTCGGGGATGCCGTCGTGGTCGCGGTCGTGGCGGCGCCAGTGGCCTTGCTGCATTTCCCAGCGGCCGTTGCGCTCGATCCAGTTCGGGGCTGCATAGGCATAGCCAGGGCGTGCCTCGATCCAGATGCCGGTGACCCAGGCGTGGCGGTTGCCCTGCCACTCCCAGTGGCCCGGCGACCAGATATAACCGTGGCGCGGGTGCGGCGAGCGTTCCCAGCGCGGTGGTGGTGGGGCAGGGATGACCTGGACGCTGTTATAGCCACCGCCATTGTAGCTGCCGCCATTGCGCCAGCCGCCATGGCGCAGGCGCCACATTTTGCCGTCGCGGACCCAGTCGCTGCGTTCATAGACGTAACCTGGGCGCGCGATTTCCCAGTGGCCGGAGATCCAGGCATGACCACGCCCATCCCAGTTCCAGAATCCGGGCACCCAGGCGTAGCCGATGCGCGATGGCGGAACAGGTTCATGGCGCAGCGGCGGAGGCGCGATCGTAATGGCCACGCCGATGTCTGCGCGCGCGCTGGCCTGCAAAGGCAGCAATAGCGAGATGGCAGTCAGGGCCAGCAAGGACAGTACGATCAGTGGGCGTTTCATGGTGACTCTCCGGTGGGAAGCGGTAACTTGACTATAGCAATGCAAAGGTTCGCACGGAAACCTTGATGCAAACCCTTACAACTGACATCAGAACGTCACAAGCGGCCTGTTTGCGGCTTGCCAACAAAGAAGTTTTCGCTTGCCCCCCAGCTAAGTGGACCAGTACGGGGCAGGCATTTTGGCGGGGGGCGCATGAACTGGTTTGAGCAATGGATGGGAACGATCGCGCAGCGCATGCGGCAGCGGCGGCGCGAGCGCAATCTGCGCGCCGGCTTGCTGCACACGCCAAGCCATGCACCTACCCAAGGCAAAAGCCGGGCACACGTTGCAGGCGCGCCGCGTTTCATGGTCATGGGGGCATGCTGTTTTGTACTGTTTGTCGCCCTTGGCGCAGCCGTCATCGCCTTGCATGCCAGGCAATTGGCCGCCACGGCTGGGCCAATGATCCAGGCTGCCGGGCGTACCGATGCGCTGCAGGCAGCGCTGCCCGGCGCGCAGTTCAGCGTGCCGGAACAGCCGGGCATCATGCTCGACACGGCCTTGGGTGGCAGCCTGCTGGTGGCCTCAGGCGCCAGCCTTGCCGCGCCGGTCCGCTTTGACCTGTGCGCGCAAAAGCTGGTGCGGGTCGGCTACAGCTTCAACGACGTCACGCGCCTGCTGGGCACCGTGCCTGGCCAGCAGGACCGGGCGCCGGCGCTGCGCAGCGTGGCACTGGCGGCGCCGGGCTCGCCCGATATGCCGAAGGTGCAGCTCAGGCCCGATGGTGATCTGTTGCAGGTCGACTGGACCAGCGCCCAGCCGGCACGCTGGGTCAGCGATGCCAGCTATGGGCAAGTCGTGGCCGGCGTGCAGGGCCGCGTGGCCATGCGCGACGATGGTTGGCTGGTGTGGGGAGGCCTGCATGCCTTGCATTTTCAGCGCAGCGCCAGTGCGGCCTGTGCGCAGGCTGGCCAGCTGGTGGTGCAGGTCGTTGGCACCGCCGGGCGTGGTGGCAAGGCTCTGGTGGCGGCCTATCCGCTGTCTGGCAAACCGGCGGCCATGTGGCTGCGCCCGGGTGCCTACGCGCTCGGCGCGGCGGCGCCGGCCGCCCTCGAGGACCAGACCTTGTTCCGACAATTGCAGGCTCGCGGCATGCTGCGCCTGACGGCGTCTGGCCTGATCGACGTGGTGCCGCGCGACCTGGCCGCATGGCAGGCCGGTGGCGCGGCAGTGCAAGCGAGCGACCTGGCGAGCTGGGGCAAGGTTGCCAGTAGCGAGGCTGATCGCGCCCTGATCAAACGCCTGTACCGGCTGGCCGACGGCGAATATGTACGCCAGCAGATCGACATCTTCAATAGCGAGCGCCGCTTGCTGGCCTGGCGTCTGCGGCCAGAGCGGACGGATACACAGTTGGCAACGGCCAGTCCGGCTGCTGCCGCCGTTGCGCAAACGCCGGTGCGCGTCGTCGCTGCCATGCCACCGGCCAGCGCGCGCCTGTTTGCCGACATGCCGCAAGGCTGGGCCAACTGGACGCGCATCGGCCAGTGGCCGCACGGCGACAGGACGCGCGCCAGCATCAGCATCGCACTGGCACGGCCGGCCAAGGGCGGCGAACTGCTGGAACTAATGCTGGCTGGGCGAGTGCAGCAGATTTCCGGCGCCACGCTGCACGGCCAGCCGCAGGACGCCTGTACCGGCCGGGCCTGCCCGGCAGCCAGTTCGGTGCAAGTGCTGGTGCTGGCACTGGCAGCCGGCACGCGCACCGTCGATATCGTCGCCGACGCCCTCGACATCGGCCCGCTGGCCCTGCGCGGCGACCAGCAGCACCGCCACCTGCGCGTGACGGCAGGGCGGCTCGACTGGCACAGCGTGCCGGGAGCGACCCGCATGGCGGCAGGCCGGGGCGCGGGTAGCGCGTTCGACCTCACCCTGAGCGACCGGCATGGCACGCTGCTGTGGAGCGATGGCGCGCCGACCGCGCAAGCCGAGGCTGCCGGCCTCGGACCCTTGCTGGGTATCCGGCGCGAACACGCCAGCAGCGTGGCCGGCATGCTGGGCCGCCTGCCGATGGCCCGCAGTGCCACATTGAGCCTCGACCTGGCCATGCAAACGGCCAGCGCCCAGGCACTCGACTGCGTCGGCATGCGGCGCGGCCAATGGCAGGGTGGAAAATGCAGCGGCGGCAAGCCAGCGCCTGACGGGCGGCGTGGCGGTGTCGTCATTGTCGACCTGGAAAATGGCGACGTGCTGGCCGCTGCCGGCGCCGGTACAGGTGCCGCCACCAGTGCCAACTGGAGCGAGGTGCGCGACTTCGACCAGTCCAACCCGGCCCGCAGTCCCTTGCGCCTGCCGGCGCTGCAGCATGATGGCGGCATCCACCACAGCCCGGGCTCGACCTTCAAGATCATCACCGCCCTCGGGCTGGAGCTGGCAGCGCAGCGCGACCGGCAGCTCGACGCACTGTTGGGCGGCATGCCCCTGCCGGCCATCAACCAGATGGCGCTTTCGCGCGGCTTTGCCTTCCAGACCCATGCGCCGGTGTATCCGTTCGATGCGCGCCGCGTGCGCATCACCAATTACCGCGAGCAGGCACTGGACCGGCGCGCCCAGGACGGCCGCCTCGGCCTGGCCCAGGCGTTGACCTACAGCCTCAATACCTGGTTCGCGTGGTCGGGTGAGCTGTCGGACCGCAGCCTGTTCGGGCGCGCCGAAGGCGGTGCGCCCGGCGTGCAGGCGCTCGAACCGGGCGCGCTGGACGCCGTGCGCCCGATTGCGGCGATGGCACGCAAACTGGGCTTTGAACAGGCATTGCGGCTCGACGGTGGCCTGCTGCCGCCCGACTACGCCTGGGGCCAGTGGGACGCGCTGCAGCCAAGCAGCGCCCATATCGACCCGATCCACACGCGGCACGAACTGCGCCAGATGGCCATCGGCCTGCGCATGCAGGTGACGCCGCTGCAGATGGCGCTGGCCGCCGGCGCAGTCGGGCAGGGCAAGGTGGTGGCGCCGCGCCTGCTGCTCGAGCTCGACGGCAAGCGCAGCGTGGTGCCAGTGATGCCAGCACTCGGGGTCCGGCTGGACCGGATCCGGGCCGGCATGAAGGGCGTCGTCGAAGTGGGCACGGCTGCCGCCGCCTTCCGCGGCATGGAGCAGGTGCGGCACTGTCTATCCGGCAAGACCGGCACCTCGCCCAGCCTGCAGGACCTGGCCACGGTCTGGTTCACCGGCTACCTCGAACCGGGCTGTCTGCCAAACCAGCCGCACCGGCTGGCGATCGCCGCCTTCGTCAGCCATTCCGAGGCGAGCGGGGGCGAGCATGCCGCGCCGGTGGTGGCCGCCATACTCGCCCGGCTAGCCGTCCGGAATCTGGAACAGAAGGGTAAATAGGGCCTTCCAAACCGTGCTGGCTGCCCGGCTGTTGTGCGATCATCATGACGCGTGCGTCGCCTGCCCGCCATTCGGCCGGGCGCGGGGCAAGCCATCATGACAGGGTCGCTATGCGTCTGCCGGGAACCCGGTACCAGGAGCACGGTTGGGAACAAGTGCGCAAACTGCTCGGGCAATGCTCGCTGCAGGCGTTCGCCCATGGCGAACTGGCGGCGCTGGACGATCCGCAAGCCTTGCTGGAGCATTATGTCGATGCGGTGGCAGCGGGCCTGCGCGCCTGCGCGCGCAGTGCGCGCGCCGAGGCAGACGGCAATAGCTACGGCGACAGCGTGGCCGAGCTGGCCCTCGGGCTGGCATTGGAACTGCAGGCCCACCCGGCCGACTGGCAGGCCTTTATCGCGGCGGTGAAGGCCGAACACGCCAGGTCGCCCCAATTCTGGGCCCGCCCCGGCGGCGAGGCCGTGCTGCGCAAAAAGATCAACGATATGTACGCCGTCCTGCGCGACAAGGTTGATGCCGACAATTACAGCGTGGCCTGCGGACGCTCCTGCAGTGCCAACAAGATGTACACCTACCGCATGCTCGATACCGCCTACGGCGAACTGGCGCGCCTGTTTGCGTCCTGGCGCGAGCACGCGGCCCAGGTAGGCGCCATCTTGGGCCGTCCTTGCGACGCCATTCCGGTCGAAGTGCGGCAAATGACAAGCGCCGGGCTGTGCCGCGGCGAATGGGTGATCCGCTGGAGCGAAACGCTGGAGCGGTTCAATGGCAGCCCGGGACCCTTGCACACCAAATCGAAGCGTTTCGCCAGCCTGAAGAACAACCCGGAAAGAATCGAGGCGATGCTGCTTGAAATCGGCGACTATGAAGAACTGTCGTCGAACCGTGACAACGACTGGCAGTCCGACGCGTTCGAGGCCGGCGACTGGCTGGACGACTACTGGCGCGTGCTGGGCGAAGCGGAGCAGGGCGCCGAGGACCAGATCCTGCCGCCTGAACCGGACCAACAGTTCGATGACCCGCCGGAGACCGTGCCCGACTTCACCACGCCGGACGACGCCCCTCAGATGGCCATTGCCGCCTCGCTTTCACTGCCCCCCCGCTTTGTCGAGATGGCGAAAGCGGCGCAGGACCGCTCGAGCTGGACTGCGCGTACCATGGGCGAACAGTCCCTGCCCGTGAAGCTGGCGGTCTACCTGAAAATGCTGGGCAGCCAGGACGACAGCTACCCCGACGAATGGCTGGACCCGGCCACCGGCGAACTGCCGACCATGCAGCAGCTGGCGGCGCTCGACCAGGTGTCACTGCCGACGCTGCGCAAGCGGCGCGACGAAGCCATCGCCAGCTTGCTGGCTGCCACCGGACCCTAAGGAGAATGCGTTGAAAACGACAAACGACATAGACCGCAAGCTGCAGGAGCAACTGCTGCTGGCGCGCCGCTTCGAGAACGACCGCCTGATGCTGGCCGATAGCGTGCTCATCGCAGCGCTAGACGGCAGCCGCCCGCTGACACCGAATGAACGCGCGGCCCTCGAAGGTTCGCCACTGACGCTGCGCCGCTTCCGCCAGCTGGTGGTCCAGCGCAAGGCACGCCCTGCCGCGGCCAATGACGCCGACTGGTACGGCAGCACTGGCCTGCTGCGCGCCGCTTCAGGCAACGCGGCGCTCGATCAATTGACGACCGACGACGGCTACTGGACGCTGGACTTCCTGCCGCAGGGACGACGCTGGCAGGTCATCATCAGGCTGGCGCCGTCGGCCCCTTTTGCGGCGCGCCTGCTGAACGAGCGCGCGATGCTGCGCGTGGTCGACGGCGCAGGCAGTGTCATCCTGCAGGGTCAGCTCGATGCGGACGGCGAATGCGAGGCGGCCTGGCCGTTCGACGGTGAGCCCGCGGCGCATTTCCAGCGGCATGGCGCCGGCTTCATCGTCGAACCGGTACTCACCTGAGGAAGGAACATGGGACTGTTCAAATGGGTCGAACGGGTAGGCACCATCAGCGTTGACTGCGCCACGCTGGGCAGGCAGACGATGGCGCTGCGCGTGCCGAACGGGATCGCCATCCCGGACGGCTGCGTCGGCGTGGTGGTGCGCTCCGGCGGCAATACGCGCCGGGTGCCGGAAGGCGCGCGCCTGGTGCTGGCCGATGGCGAGCTGGCGACCTGCTTCCACCCCGGTCCCTACAATATGGACGTGGTGCCGTTTGCGGCCGCGCCCGAACTGGGCCTGCAGCTGCAGATCGCCGTCAATACGCCGGATCCGCGGGTGGCGCAGCAGCGCTTCGACCTGTTCCTGTCGAGCGAGGCGGGCGAACGGCTGGAACTGGCCACGTTTGCGCGCATGGTCGAGCGCGCGCTGCAACACGAACTGGCCCAGGGCAACCTGGAACTGCCACCCTGCACGACCGACGCTGAGTGGAACCAGTTCCGCGCCGGCCTCAATCAGCTTCTCTATACCCGCTTTGGCGTCACCGTCGACGACTGCGTCCCGGTCGACCTGGGCCAGGTGATCGATTTTGCAGCTGCCCTGATGGCGCGCGCGACCCAGGTGGTCGAGGCGTCCGACCAGCCCTTGATGTCTGCCAACGAAACGCCGCCCGTCGCCGGCAAACCTGCCAGCGTTGACGCACACTGCCTGCGCCGCCTGTTCCTCGAACTGCCAGGCGTGATGCAGGGATTGCGGCTGGCCGTGCTGCCGTCCGGCCAGCAGCTGTTCCAGCAGCAGCAGGCTTTGCTGCAACGGCTCGATGCCCTGAACCTGTCCGTCAACACGATGCCGTCGCTCGCATGGGCCGCGCCCGGCCAGCCGTTGCCGGACGCACGGCAGGCGCGCCGCGCCAGCCACAGCCAGCGCGCTTGTGCCGCCCTCGACGAGGCCTGGGCCTTGCTGGCGCGCCTGTCGCTGGCTCAGCCAACACGTTTGCCGGCGCTGTTCGACGAAGCTGACCGCATCATCGCCAACCTGGAACTTGACAGTGCGGAGCGGCGCATCGCATGAATCCTTCGAGAAAAGATCTGGCGGGCCGCTGCCCAATTCCAGCCGAAGCCCAGTGCCGCAGCATCCTGGCCGATGGTTCGGTGCTGACCGTGACGGCGACGCGCCGGCCGCGCGCCAGCCGCGCCGACGTCAAATGCAGCGCGCCCGGCCCGGCTGCGTTTAGCGAACGGATGCAGCAGGTGGTGCGCCTGGCGCGCCATACCGAAGGGCGCTTCGACAGCCGCGACCAGGTGGTGATCAGCGTCGACCGGCAGCCAATGGCGCATGAGCGCGACTGGGAACTGGCCGTGGTGCTGGCCGACCGGTTGGTGCGCGGCGTCTGCCAAGGCAGCGGCCACCTGCATGCCAATGGCTGGTCCGACAGCTGGCACACCGGCCGCATCCAGGGCCACGACCTGCGCCTTGTACCCGACCATATCGAGATGCTGCTCGGTGGCGAAGCCGTCGAGGGCGAGCGCGCGATGTGCCTGCCCCACCTTGGTGCCCTGCTAGGCCACCCGGATCCCTCGTCGGCCGTGTCATCCAGCCGCGCCTGGTTCCCGCTCCATAGCGGCGGCATCAACGACAGTCTGTGCTGGGTCGAGGTCAGCGTCTATCCGGCCTCGAACCTTGACGGCGACGAGGAGGACACGATTTCCGCCCCCGGCATGGACCTGGCCAGCCAACTGGCGGTACGCCAGGCGCTGGCTGGCGCTCGCCATTTTGACGGGCGCGGCCTTGGCCGCTGGCGCACCCTGGTGCGTTTTGGCCAATCCAATTTCCAGGGCAATTCCTACGAACTGGCACTGGTGATGGCCGACCGCATCGCGCGCGGCCGCGAGTTCCTGCCGCGCGGGCGCCTGATTGCCAGCGGCTGTTCGAGTCAGTGGCATGCCGGCCGGGTCGATTCGGTCGAAGGGCGCGAGCCTAAGTGCGCGCTGATTGCAAAGCTGGCGCAGGCGGGCGACCGCGTGCTGCTGCCAAGCGCCTGGGAGGGCAAACTGGCGGCCGACTTTTTGCCGGCGCTCAAGCGCAGCGGCGCCAGCCTGGCATGCATCGGTCGTATCGGCCTGATTTAAGAGAGCGAGGAGAGCGCGATGTTCCAGATGTTCGGATTTGGTGGCACAAAGTGCCCGCGCTGCGAGCGGACCAGCAAGGGTGACTCTGGCTACTGCAGTCATTGCGGCATGACCTTGTCGGCGCCGCGCAATGCGGCGGTGCTGCGCGAGAACCGCTGGATCCCGGCCGACAATGAACTGGCGGTGTTCTTCGGCGTGGCCGACCTCGACGGCCTGTTTGTCAAGACCCTGCACGTGCCCGCGACCACGCGCGCCTACATCCTGCAGGGCGACAAGGCGACCGAAGTGCCGCAAGGCGAATACGAGATCGAAGGCTTCTTCAAGCGCCTGAACCATCTGCTGCGCGACGACCATGCCGAAATCCTGATCACCCGCACAAATGCACTGCCGGTGTCGTTCGAGTTCGACGGCCTGCAGACGGCCGAACTGCTGAAGGTATCGGCCACATTCACTGTCAGCATCAAGGTGGACCAGCTGGCGGCATTCGGCCAGTACTTCATGACGGCGCCGGGCGCGGTCACCACCGGGCACTTGCGTGATCTGCTGGCGCCATCGGTGCGCCAGCTGGCGGCAGAATTCATCTCCAGCCAGTCGATCCGCGATATGTGCAGCAACCGCGACCTGCGTCCGCAGCTCGATGAGCGCTTGCAAGGCGCGCTCAAGCTGCGCCTGGCCCAGTTCGGGCTGGCCGTGGTGCAGGTCGATACGCTGGCCTTGCGCCATGACCAGTACGACGCAAACCGCGAGCGCATCGGCAGCCTGTGGCTGGTGGCGGATGAACGCCACGTACAGCTGGAACACCGCAAGCAGCTCGACGAGATCTACAACGACGAGCAATGGCAGCAGATCGCGCGTGACGAGCATGAAGCGCGCCTGCGACACCGCCGCGGCGAAATGCGGCAGGACGAACGTATCGATAACCTGCAACTGACTTTGCAGGAGGCCGAGCGCGTGCAGGCGATGCGCGCCCGCGAGATCGACCTGTATGGACGCTTCCTCGAATCGAAGTCGCGCAAGGATGCGATAGCACGGGGCGCCGCCGAGACCTTGGCGGAGCTGGAACATGAACTGGCCAAGAAGAGCACCCTGCGCGAAGACGAATCGGTCCAGTGGGGCCAGCTGCGCCAGCTGGCCCAGATTCGAATGCAGGGCGAGCTGGAACTGGCACGCCAGGACGCAGCGCAGCAGCGTACGCTGGCGCAGCAGCGCTTTTCGCACCAGCTGCTGCAGCAGCAGATCGCCAACAAGATCGAACAGGCCCTGGCGATCGAGGACGAGGGGAATAAGCGCGCCGAGCTGGCACGCTTGCGCGCCAAGGAGGCCGCTGCCCTCGACCATGCGGCGAACATCGAAGCCGAACACCACCAGGCTGCATTGAAGCTGCTGCAACTGGCCCATGCCGGACAGCGGCGCGCCGCCGAACGGGTGCAGGAATGGGAGGAGCAGCTGGACCTTGACCGCAAGCGCGAGTTGCTGCGCGCACAACAGCTCAAGGAAGGGCACTCGCAGGTCCAGGTCGAGGAGGTGCGCCAACAGCTCGAAGTGCTGCGCCGCAGCGGCGCGCGGCAGGACAGCATCGCCCAGCACGAAAAGCTGCTGCGCGCGATCGAAGCCGACGGCATCGACTCGCGCCAGCAGGCGCAGGTCGAACTGGACGCGGAGCAGAAGCGCCACACCATGCGCCTGCAGGAGCGCCAGGCCCAATGGCAGCATGAACTGGCCATGCTGCAGACGCTGGGAACCATGAAGGCCGACCAATTGGGCGCGCTTGCGCAACTGCGCGCTGCAGGGCATGATAAACAAGCTGAATCGGGGACCCAATCTTAGTGAACCGCAACAATGAAGTGCAGAGTGCCTGCCGCGCCGGCAAGTCGCATGTCCGCGTTACAATTGCTCGCGATAGTGAGCACTGTCGCTGCGCCGTGCGCCTTGCCCTGCAACTTGCCGGCGCGACAGGCACTCCGCATTTCACTGTTACGTTTCACTAACGACGCAATGCAGACAGCAAGAGAGAAAATCAGCCAGTTGCGGGCCCTGCATGAAGATGGCTTACTGAGCCAGCAGGAGTTCGACGAGCGCAAGAATGCGATCCTGGACGCTTCGTTCCCGCCGCCAGGAGGCAAAGCCACGCCCGTACATATCAAGCAGGGCACCGAACTTGGACTCATTGCGGGCCAGGAGATCGGCCCGCAAAACCGCCGCTACCGGCTCGATCGCCTGATCGCTCTTGGTGGCATGGGCCAGGTGTGGCAGGCGACCGACCTGGCCACCCACGCGGAGCTGGGCCACAGCGCCATCGTGGCGCTCAAGATCCTGTCGCCCCAGCTGACCCAGAGTGTCAGCCACGCCAAGCTGCTGATCGAGGAGGCGACCCAGGCACGCCGCCTCGCCCACGAGAACATCGTGCGCATCTACGAGTGGGCGCAGGATCCGGCCACGTCGAGCTACTTCATCATCATGGAATACCTCGAGGGCGAAGACCTCGACAGCGTGCTGGCGCGCGAAGGCAAGCTTGACCTGGCACGCATCGAACAGCTGCTGCAGCCGGTGGCCAATGCCTTGACCTACGCCTACAGCAAGCACAAGCTGGTGCACCGCGACCTCAAACCTGCCAATGTATTCCGCACCCAGCGCGGCGACATCAAGCTGCTCGACTTCGGCATTGCCGCGCGCGCCCGCAGCAGCGGCAGCAGCCTTGGCCTGGAAGCGCCGGCCACTTCCGGCACGCTCGGCTACCGCGCACCGGAAGCAGGCACCCACCTGCGCCAGCCCAGCCAGGCACTCGATGTCTACGCCGTGGCCGTCATGATCTACCAGATGCTCGAAGGGCGCATGCCGTTCGACGGCACCCGCAGCGCAGCGCTGCAACCTTCCAAGCCGCAACTGCTGACGACCGCCCAATGGGATGCCCTGCAGGCCGGCTTCGCCTACGACTGCGAGCAGCGCCCGGCCAGCGTGGCCGACCTGTTGACGTCCATCTTCCATGCCGCCGGCCCGAGCGCAAAGGAGCTGGCAGCGAAGCACGCTGCCGCCCGCGCCGAGCAAGAGCGGCAACAGAAGGAACTGGCCGACAGGCGCAAGGCCGAACTCGAAGCCGCCGCTGCGGCCAAGGTCATCGCCGACAAGGAACGCAAGGCACGCGAAGCAATCGAACGGGTCGAGGCCGAGGCGCAGGCCAAGGTGCGCAAGGAGCGGCTGCGCCAGCAATTGCTCGAACGCCGTGCCAAGGATGCCGAGGCGGCCCGTCTCGCCAAGGAAGAGCAGCAACGCAAGGCCTTGCAGCTGAAGGCAGCGCAAGCCTACAAGGCCGAGCAGCAGCGCGCGCGGGCCGACATCGCGGCCCGCAGCGCTGCCGAACTGGCGGCGCTGTTGCCGACGCCGACCAGCCCGGTCGCCAACCCGGAAGGCGTGCTGCGCGATGCCTTCAAGGACGGCAAGGGGACCGGCCCCGACCTGGTGCTGATTCCCACCGGCCGCTTCCAGATGGGATCGCACGAACACGAACGCAGGCAGGCGATGGCAGCCGGTTCCCAGCCATCCTGGGTAGAGCGCGAAACCCCGCAGCATTGGGTCGGCATCGAGCAGTCGTTTGCACTGGGCCGCTATCCGGTCACGGTTGCGCAATGGCGCCAGTTCGTGCGCGCGACCGACTGGACCAGCCTGGGCGAAACCGACTGGACCAAGCCCGGCTTCGCCCAAGGGGACGACCATCCGGTCGTCGGCGTCAGCTGGGACGACGCCCAGCTCTATGTGCGCTGGCTGTCGGAGCAAACCGGCCAGGCTTACCGGCTGCCGAGCGAGGCCGAATGGGAGTATGCGTGCAGGGCCGGCACCAAGACCGCCTTCAGCTTTGGCGACACCATCACGACCGACCAGGCCAATTACGATGGCAACTTCACCTACAATGGCGGCCCCGCCGGGGTGTGCCGGGAAGGGACAAGCCGGGTAGGCAGTTTTCCGCCGAACCCCTGGGGCCTGTTCGACATGCATGGCAATGTGTGGGAATGGGTGCAGGACGTCGTGCACGACAATTACGTCGGTGCGCCGCCAACCGGGCGGGCGTGGGAAGATGGCGGTGACCAGGGCCGGCGCATCCTGCGCGGCGGCTGCTGGCTGTACAACCCGCGCTACCTGCGCTCGGCGCTGCGCAACGGTTTTTCTGCGATACTGAGCAACGATGTGGTCGGCTTCCGCGTTGCGCGCACTTTGCCGGGCTAAATCGAAACCAATCAACGCCGGAGCATTCCATGACGATTACCGTAAAACGCGAGCTGTCCGAACCGATGGCCCAGACCATCGAGATCGGCCAGTTCCATCTGACTGCCGATAATACGCTGGAAGAAGGCGGCACCGACAGCGGCCCGACGCCGCATGACCTGTACGACGCTGCCGTCGGCGCCTGCAAGGCGCTGACGATGATCTGGTTCGCCAAGCGCAAAGGCATCCCGCTGATCGACGCGACCGTCACCGTCGAGCGCGACGCCAGCGAAGAACGCAGCGGCACTTACCGCCTGCACGCCAGGGTCCACCTGGTCGGTGAACTGAGCGAGGAGCAGCGCCAGCAATTGTTGACCGTCGCCGGCAAGTGCCCGGTCCACAAGCTGATGACCACCGTGACCACCGAAATCACCACGACCCTGGCCTGAACCATGCCGATCGCCCATTTGCTCAAGCCTCACGAAAAAGACCTCGGCGGCGGCTTCATCGTGCGCCGCCTGCTGCCGGCTGGCGTCAGGCAGGCGGTCGGCCCGTTCATCTTCTTCGATCACTTCGGCCCGCTGGATGTGCCGCTTGACGCCAACCACGATGTGCGCCAGCACCCGCATATCGGCCTGGCCACCGTGACCTATCTGTTCGAAGGCGCGATGGAGCACAGGGACAGTGTCGGCTCGGTGCAGCGCATCGAGCCGGGCGCGATCAACTGGATGACGGCCGGCAGCGGCATCGTGCATTCCGAACGCACGCCCGACGACATGGTCGGCAAGCCGCGCCGCAGCCACGGCCTGCAGCTGTGGGCCGCACTGCCGCGCCAGTTCGAGGAAGTGGCGCCATCGTTTTCGCATACGCCGTTTGATGCCATCCCGGTGGTGGCCAACGAAGGCGGCGAAGTGCGCGTGCTGATCGGCTCCGCGTTCGGCCATACCTCGCCGGTGGCCACGTTTTCGCCGACGCTGTACCTCGACGTGACGCTGGAGCAGGGCGCCGTGTTCAGTCTTGACGCCTTGCCCGAAGAAGCGGCCGTCTATCCTATCCAGGGCAGTATCGACGTCGACGGGCAGCCGCTGCCCGCGCACACCATGGCTTTGCTGGGCGGCGCCAGTGTGAAGGTGACAGCTACCCAGGCAGGACGCTTCGTGCTGATCGGCGGCGCCGCGCTCGATGGCCGCCGCTTCATCTGGTGGAACTTCGTCTCGTCGAGCAAGGAGCGGCTGATGCAGGCCGCCGACCAGTGGGAGCGGCAAGGTTTCGCCATGGTCGCAGGCGAGACCGAATCGATCCCGGCGCCGCCAAGGACCCGCTAATCTTACTGTGTCATAAAATTAGTTTTACCTTGAGACAGCAAGGGCAACGCTGTAATTGTGTAGCGATTGCACTGGCGATGAGCGCGCGCAGCGTTGTAATGGAGTCAGGAACATGACGTTGCGCTCGCCCTGCTTCCGCGA
>CBDDRJ010000006.1:0-37785 GCA_965233055.1 uncultured bacterium | reverse complement strand
ACGGCCAACCGCCACTACGCTCACGTTGACTGCCCAGGCCACGCCGACTATATCAAGAACATGATTACCGGTGCAGCGCAGATGGACGGCGCGATCCTGGTGTGCTCGGCAGCGGACGGCCCGATGCCACAGACCCGCGAGCACATCCTGCTGGCCCGCCAGGTTGGCGTTCCATACATCATCGTGTTCCTGAACAAGTGCGACCTGGTCGACGACGCAGAACTGCTGGAACTGGTCGAAATGGAAGTGCGCGAGCTGTTGTCGAAGTACGAATTCCCAGGCGACGACCTGCCAATCATCAAGGGTTCGGCACGTATGGCGCTGGACGGCGACACCGGCCCGATGGGCGAGCAAGCGATCATGGCGCTGGCCGAAGCACTCGATACCTACATCCCGACCCCAGAGCGCGCAGTTGACGGCGCCTTCCTGATGCCAGTCGAAGACGTGTTCTCGATCTCGGGCCGCGGCACCGTCGTGACCGGTCGCGTCGAGCGCGGCATCATCAAAGTCGGCGAAGAAATCGAAATCGTCGGCATCAAGGACACCGTCAAGACCACCTGCACCGGCGTCGAAATGTTCCGCAAGCTGCTCGACCAGGGTCAAGCCGGCGACAACGTTGGCCTGCTGCTGCGCGGCACCAAGCGTGAAGACGTCGAGCGTGGCCAGGTGTTGGCCAAGCCAGGTTCGATCAAGCCGCATGCTCACTTCACCGGCGAGATCTATGTGCTGTCGAAAGACGAAGGCGGCCGTCACACTCCGTTCTTCAACAACTATCGTCCTCAGTTCTACTTCCGTACCACGGACGTGACCGGTTCGATCGAGTTGCCAGCGGACAAAGAAATGGTGATGCCAGGCGATAACGTGTCGATCACCGTCAAGCTGATCAACCCGATCGCGATGGAAGAAGGCCTGCGCTTCGCAATCCGCGAAGGTGGCCGTACCGTCGGCGCCGGCGTTGTTGCCAAGATCATCGCTTAATTAGCAATAATTAATCGATAGACTGAATCAGGGGGCTGGGTTATACTCTGCCCCCTGCTTTTGGTAAGCAGGAAGTAGCACCTTATTCATATTGCCGCGGCGACAAGCCCGGTTCGCTCTTTAAAGGAAAGTCCATGTCCGCACCAAACCAAAAGATTCGTATCCGCCTGAAGGCTTTCGATTACAAGCTGATCGACCAGTCGGCACTGGAAATCGTTGAAACTGCCAAGCGCACCGGCGCTGTGGTCAAGGGTCCGGTTCCACTGCCAACGCGCATCCAGCGTTTCGACGTCCTGCGTTCGCCGCACGTCAACAAGACTTCGCGCGACCAGTTCGAAATCCGTACGCACCAGCGTCTGATGGACATCGTCGACCCAACCGACAAGACCGTTGATGCGCTGATGAAGCTGGACCTGCCAGCTGGCGTCGACGTCGAAATCAAGCTGCAGTAATCCTTGATTCAGGCTGTAAGAGAAACCGCGCAGTGCGCGGTTTTTTTTCGCCTGCACTCCAGGCGTGCCATCTCAGCAGCACCGTGCGCGAGCACAATGGCGCAAGCGTGCGCCAGTGCTATACAGAGTGCATAAGCTGAGAAGTGGGAGCATGCGATGGAACTTCACTCTTTCGACACGCATGCATTCGTCAAACAGCTGACCGAGGCTGGCATTTCGGTGGCGCAAGCCGAAGCGATTGCCTCATTCAGGCTTGAGACCGTTCACCTGTCCAACCGAATGGAGGAACGCTTCGCGGCAGTAGGCCGACGCCTCGACGCGCAGGATTTCAATATTGACGAGAAACTTGAGGCGATGCGGGCCGACATGATCAAGTGGATGTTTGGCTTTTCCGCCACCCAACTGGCGGCGACATTCGCCATGATCCGTTACTTGACCTGATGCCGCTGCTATTTGGACGGCGTGGCGGCCACTTCCTCGGGGATGGGACGCAGGCGCATCTTGGTGGCGATGCCGGACGGCGCGAACAACACCACTACCTCGGTCTTGCCGCGCCTGGCCCGGTTTGAAAGGACAGGACTTGTCAGGTGAGATCGAGCTCAAGCCTCCCCTCTTGACGGGGCAGGGTCAGCCAACAATGTGACAGTCAGTAACGCCCTATTGCCGGCTCCCAGGCCTGGCATCAACGGCGCCGTTTCGCAAATACGATTGTGACAAGACTTGATCATTCAATTTTGCAAAAATTGGAGAGAATTGGAGTGAGAAAACGGCGGACAATTTAAGACTGGCAATTCATGAGGGCTAGAATGATGCCTGCAGCAAAAGTGCGATTACCCTTGCGGCGCGTGCGAAGCCCTCAGCATCACGGTGGCGCGAGGCCTTGCCTGCGGCCTGCGCTGGTCGCGCTCATCACCGTGCCGATGCTCGCCTACGGCACCCCCGCCGACATCGTCGATCTGAGCATCGAGGAACTGGGCAATATCCGCATCACTTCCCTGTCCAAACGGCCAGAACGCGTGCGCGATGCTGCCGCCTCGGTGTTCGTCATCTCGCGCGAGGACATCCACCGCGCCGGCATCACCAGCATCCCGGAAGCGCTGCGCCTGGCCCCGGGCGTGGAAGTCGGCCGCACAGGCGTGCATAGCTGGACCATCTCGATACGCGGCTTCAACAATGACCTGTCGAACAAGCTACTGGTCCTGATCGACGGGCGCAGCGTCTACTCGCCGCTCTACTCCGGCGTGTTCTGGGACGTCCAGGATACCTTGTTGAGCGACCTGGACCGGATTGAAGTCATTTCCGGCCCTGGCGGGACCATGTGGGGTGCCAATGCCGTCAATGGCGTAATCAATATCATCACCCGGCATGCCGCCGAGACCGCCGACTCCTATGCTGAGATTGCTGGTGGCAAAGAGTCGTCCAGCGTGGCCGCCTTACGCCACGGCAGGCAAGTGGCACCAGGCACGTTCGCGCGTGCTTACCTGAAGTATCTCGACCAGGACCATGGCACGAATGCAGCGGGTGCCAGCACCGGAGATCCCTGGCATATCGTGCGCGGCGGCTTCCGCCTTGACCAAGATACCGATGCCTATCACTTCGTGCTGCAAGGCGATATCTACAAGGGACAGGAGCCAGGCAATTTTCGTGGCTTGTTTACCATTGGCACCTTACCTGGGGCCAGTGTCAGTGGCAATTCCAGCCTGGCTGGACGCAATTTGTTGGCGCGCTGGACGCGCAAGCAGGCCGATGGCGGCGGGCAGCAGTGGCAAGCCTACTATGACTATACCGAGCGCAATATTCCAAACACCTTTAGCGAAGCGCGCCACACCGTCGATCTGGATGTCCAGAACCACCTGTTATGGGGAGAACGCCATGACATCGTCATGGGCGCCGGATATCGGCATAGCAGTGACACAGTCGCTGGCAGCCTGTTCTCAACTTTCACGCCGGCCAGGCGCGGCGACCAGACCTATAATATATTCATCGAAGACAAGATCGACCTGGCGAACAAGAAGCTGTTCCTGAGCCTCGGGACCAAGGTCGAGCATAACGACTATACCGGCTACGCTGTCCAGCCCAATATGCGCCTCAATTGGCTGGCTACGCCGCACCAAAACATTTGGATGAGCGTGTCGCGTGCCTTGCGCATTCCTTCGCGGATTGACACCGACGTCCGGGTCACCACACCGATTCCGGTACCCTCCGTTCCGTTCCCGGTTTATGCCCAAATCAGTGGCAGCAGCGCTGTCGAAGCCGAGACCCTGGTGGCCTACGAGGCCGGATACCGTATCCAGCCGCATGAGACTCTATCGTTCGACTTTGCCATGTTCAGCAATCATTACGACAAGCTGGCATCGACCGAACCCTCGCTGCCGGTGGTGAACACCAAGCCGCCCTTACCCCATATCATATTGCCCAATACGCGGGCCAATGGCGTGTCGGGCCGATCCCACGGCGCCACGATGGCAGTCAAGTGGCAACCGCTGCCTAACTGGCGCATGCAAATGCATTACGCAAACGTCCAGCTGACACTGCGCACCGATCCGGGCAGTGTCGAAAAGAACGCGCTCAGAATTGCCGGCAATAGTCCGCGCCACCAATTGTCGCTGTTTTCCAATCTCGACCTTCCGCGCAATATCAGTGTCTTTGTGGGCGCAAGATATGTCAGCCAATTGCCAAATCTGAAAGTTCCACAATACATAGCGGTGGATGCCAGCCTGGCATGGCAGCCCCGGTCCAATATCGATCTGTCGCTCACCGTGCGCAACTTGAACAGCCCAGGTCATTTTGAATTTAATACGGTGTCGCGACAAGCGCGCAACGTCCTCGTCAAAGGTAGCTGGCGCTTTTGATGCAAGAAACGGATGGCGACGCGATGCCGCTTTGATTGCCTGTGCGCAGTGCCGGCTGCACTGCACGCTTGCGTGCCGCCGGCGTTTCCGTCCTGCGCAACGGGATAGCAAGACAGGCGATCGAGCAATGGTCAGTTCCAGTATTCGGACACGAGATCAAGCATGAGCCAGTACACCTTATGGCTTGACGGCTGCGGGCGCCTGCCGAAGCCGGATCTTGCTGGCCACGCCGGATGGCGCAAACAGGATCACCACTTCGGTCATGCCCGGCAGCGCGGTACTGGACTGCAGCTGTTGGAATACGGTGCTGATATTCTCGATCAGCGAGCGCGAGGGAGCGAACTGGTAAGCCCACACTTCGTAAGCACTGTCGAATTTCACCATCGCGTGGGCGGTTCCCAAACGCGACTGGACGTCGGCCTTGGTACTGGTGCCCGGCGTGACAGCATCCATCGCAGCTGCGGGCGAAGCGGGCCCCGATCCTTGCCGCATGGCGGGCGCGGCGCATCCACCCAGCGCCAGGCTGGCCAGCGCGATGAGCGACTGAACAATCAGCCGCCTCATGGCTTCACCTGCGTCGCCGCGGCAGGCGCATCGTCCATATAATCGAATTCGATCAAGGTGTCATCGGGCCAGCTCGGGTCGCCCAGCGGCGCATAGTAGGAGCGATCGAGCAGCACTTCGACATCAAAATACTTCATATTGGCCCGGTCGAGCGGATCTTCGCTGAAGCCCGCATACAAGCGGTCGAGCGGCAGGCTGACCCGCCGTTGGCCGTGCACCAGCGTCACATTGAACAATGGCCGGTCGGTGAAAAAGAAGTAGTTTTCGTTGGCGCTGTCACAGGCCGGCAGCAAGGTGCTGACCAGATTGGCGATTTGCCCGATCAGCGGCAAACCCTGCGACACCAGGCCCGCTTCCACGCCGACCTTGCATTCGAGCCGCAAGTCGCCGAGGCGACGCGTGCCCGGCGGCAGGCCGGGGCTGCGAATGTCGGTGCGCCAGGTCATGCTGTCGACTTTGCGGTTGGGCATCACGGCAGCGTCTTCGGCCAGTGCGATCGCGTTGCGCCCCAGTGTGAAAGTGTTGTCCGGCGCCAGTGCGACCGGGATCACCAAGGTGTCGCCGACGATCTTGAGGGTGATGCCGTCCATATTGGTGCCCTGCAAGCGTGGCAGCAGCTTGAAGCGCAAGGTCGCCGCCGGCGCCAATGCGTGCAATTTGTCGAACAGATCCATACCGCGCACCATCTTGCGGTAAGACTTGTCGACCGGACTGCGCAGGGTGCTGACCGTCACCGTTGTCGCCGGCGGGGCAGCCTGTTGCGCCCAGCAGGCGTTGGCAAGCAGCAGGGTGGCGGCAGCGGCGGCCAGCACGCGCCGGTGCAAGGCCTTCGGTTCAGCGAGTACTAACATTTGTTCAGTGTTGCACATTTCCCGGATTGGTCGCGTTCTGCAGGGCAGGGTGAGCAGCAACAGGCCCCCGGAAATGAAAAAAGCCACGTGAACGTCACGTGGCTGTTGCGCTGGTCTACGCGTGGGTTCGATGCATCCGAACCCATGCGGCAGACTTTACTCGACGCCCATTTCCCTGAGCAAGTTGTCGGCTTTGTCGACATGCTTCATATTCCACAGCATGTAGCGCACGTCGACCTGGATCGCGCGGGTGTTGGCCTTGTTGAAGTCCCAGTCCGAGATGATCGAATCGAGCGTGCCGTCGAACGCCAGGCCGATGAACTCGGCTTTGCTGTTGAGCACGGCCGAACCGGAGTTGCCGCCGGTGATGTCGAGCGTCGCCAGGTAGTTGACCGGCACGGTCTTGAGCTTGGGATCGACATACTTGCCGAAGTCCTTGGCCTTGATCGCTGCCAGCTGCACTTCGGGCGCATTGAATTCGCCTTCGCCGGTGGCCTTGGCAAGCACGCCTTTGACGGTGGTGAACGCAGTCCATCCGCCAGTACCGTCGGCGCCCCATGGGCGGCCGGCGATCTTGCCGAAGGTAACGCGCAAGGTGCTGTTGGCGTCAGGATAGACCGCCTGGCCCTTGCTGTTCATGAAGGCGATCTTCGCCTTCATATACGAAGCGTAGGCTTGCTGGATCTTGCCTGCCAGTTCTTCCTGTTCCGCTTCGGCCTTCATCGCGCCTTCGTACATGGCAACAGCTGCCTTGACGAAGCTGTCTTCGACGGTCTTGAACTCGTCCGGCTTCCTGCCCAGCAGCGCCAGGCGCATTTCCTTGTCGCCCAGCTTGGAGCCGGCGTACAGGGTGCCGAGCAGGGCCTTCAGGTCCGCCTGCGACATGCCGTCCTTGATGCCGATGGCTGCGTCGAAGTTGGCGTTGCGATGAGACGCCGGCTGCGCCGCGTACTTGGACAGATTGTTCAGGACCAGGGCCATGTCGACCTTTTGCACATAGGTCTTGTTGATGCCTTCGATGCTGGCCTTGAGGCGTGGCAGGTCGCGTTCCTGGTAGCCAGCCTTGCGTTCGGCGTTCGGCTTTTGCGACTCGTTGGCCAGGCGATACAGGGTGCGCGCCGCATCGAGCATGCGCGGGCTCGAACCGGCCAGGTAGTAGTCGCGCTTGGCGATGGCGTCGCGTTCGGCGATCAGTTTTTCGATCACTTCGATGTCGGCCGCGAATTCCTTCTGGCGCGCCGGCGTGCCATTGATCCATGCCTTCATCTCTGCATGTTCGCGCGTCTTGCGCGCCAGGAAGTCGCTGTCGCCGTAGCTGGTCAGCATGCCCTTGCGGTTCTTGTAGTAATTGTTGACGTTGGCAACCCGGCCCGCATAGGCCAGCTTGGCGGCC
The DNA here is from genome assembly GCA_965233055.1 of uncultured bacterium. GTDB lineage: Bacteria > Pseudomonadota > Gammaproteobacteria > Burkholderiales > Burkholderiaceae_D > Telluria_A. Next base: position 30,695 of record CBDDRJ010000006.1, on the reverse strand, counting down.
GGATCGTTCTTGGTCTCGCGCTCGATGATGGCGAGGGTTTCGGCCGACGCTTTGACGAAGGCCGGGTAGTCGGTGCTGAAGGTGTACGCCACTTCCGATGGCAGGCGGTGGCGGTTGGTGCGCCCCGGGTAGCCCATGGCCATGATGAAGTCTCCTTCCTTGACGCCTTCCCTGGCGATTTTCAGCACATGCTTCGGCACGTAGGGCACATTGTCCTTCGAGAACTCGGCGCTCTTGCCATCCTTGCCGACGTAGGCGCGGTAGAAGCCGTAGTCGCCGGTGTGGCGCGGCCACATCCAGTTGTCGGTGTCGCCGCCGAACTTGCCCACGCCGGCAGGCGGCGCGTGCACCAGGCGCACGTCCTTGATTTCCAGTTGCTTGATCAGGTAGAACTCGAGGCCACCGTAGTAGCTCGGCGCGCTGCAGCGGTGGCCGGCGTCTTTTTCGCACTCGGCGATCAGCTTCTTCTGGTTCTTCTCGATCGCGTTGATGCGCGCCTTGCCGGCCAGCTTGGCTACCTCGGGGGTCACGATCTTGTCGCTGACATTGCTCACTTCCTTGGTAACCCAGATGCGGCTGCCAGGCGCGGCCGGCACTTCTTCGGCCAGCGTCCTGGCCAGGAAGCCCTTGGCCAGGTAGTCTTTGTCCGGCGTCGAGTTGACGGCGACGCTGTTGTAGACGCAGTGGTGGTTGGTGGCCACCAGGCCCTGCGGCGACACGAACGATGCCGAGCAGCCGCCCAGGCTGACGATGGCGCCAGCCGGGAATTCGGTCAGCTTGGTCAGCGCAGCGGGGTCGAGCTTGAGGCCGGCGGCTTTCAATTGCTTGGCTACTTGTGGCAGCTGTTGTGGCATCCACATGCCTTCGTCGGCATGGGCGGCGGTGCTCAGGATGGCGAGCGCGAGGAGCGATTTTTTCATTGTCGTGTGGTCGTGAATGGATCGAGAAGGAAGGCCTGGGTCGGGCAGCCCATGAGTATGGCAGTGCCCCCGCAATAGTCAACCTCAATATGGCTGCTGTATGTACGGCTGTTGCGGCAAATTGACGCCCCTTGCAAGCTATGCAATCCTTGCACTCTTTTATTTTCTTGAAGGAAGCGAACATGCGCTGGATGACTGCACTGGCCCTGTCGGCCGCCCTCGGCACGGCAATTGCCGCTCCCAAACCAGCGCCGCTGCCGGCCGAAGTGGATGCCATGCTGCAAAGAGTGACCGCCCCGTCGCTGCGCGGCCACTTGTCCTTCATTGCCTCCGACCTGCTCGAAGGGCGCGGCTCACCGTCGCGCGGGGCCGACCTGGCCGCCGAATATATTGCCGCACAGTATCGCCGGGCCGGGCTCGAGCCGATCGGCGACGATGGCTATTTCCAGACCGCCAACTGGCAATTCACCGAGGCCAATCTCGACGGCTTCAAGCTGGTGCTGCAGCAGGGGGCCGAAGCGGTTGCGCTGACGCCATTCGACGTCAGCTTCAAGGCCGGCCGAGCGGTGGCGGGCAAGGCCGCCGTGGTCAAGGTCGACTTCAAGGACATGACGCTGGACACGGTCAAGGACAAGCTGGCCGGCAGTGTCGTCGTCACCGAGTACCCGGGCGGCAAACCAGCCAGCCAGAAGGAATACGTCGAGATGATGCAGGCGCGCGCCGCCTTTGCCGAACGGGTGGCCGCCCACAAGCCGCTGCTGGTGCTGGCGCTTGCCCGCGCCAACCCGAGCGGCAACGCGGGCGGCAACGGCGAGCTGGCCGATCCGAGCCAGCCCGCCAAGCAATCGGCAGCGCCGGTGCAGGTGCTGACCTTGCACGGCCCGGCCGCCATCAAGTTCGTCGATGGCCTGGCGGCGGGCGCCGGCCTTGCCACGGCCGACGTCAAGCTGGCCGCCGCCACCACCCGCTTTGTTAAGCTGCGCAATGTGGCCGGCGTGCTGCGCGGCAGCGACCCGGCGCTGAAGGACACCTATGTGATGCTGACCGCCCACTACGACCACCTCGGCATGGTCAATACGCCCAACGGCAAGGTGATCTACAACGGCGCCAATGACGATGGCAGCGGCACCGTCTCGGTGATCGAGATCGCCAGCGCGATGGCGGCCATGAAGCAGCGGCCCAAGCGCAGCATCCTGTTCCTGGCGGTCTTCGGCGAAGAACGCGGCCTGCTCGGTTCGCGCTACTACGGGCGCAATCCCCTGGTGCCGTTCGCCAAGACGGTGGCCGACGTGAACCTGGAACAGATGGGCCGCACCGACGACGACGAGGGCCCGCAGATCAGCCGCACCGGCATGACCGGCTTCGACTTCTCCGACATGGGCGCGATCTTCGCCGGCGCCGGCGCCAGGATCGGGGTCGACGTGTTCAAGCATAAGGTCAACAGCGACAAATACTTCGCCCACAGCGACAACCAGGCGCTGGCCGACAAGGGCGTGCCGGCCCACACGCTGTCGGTTGCCTACGGCTTCCCGGACTACCATGGCCTGGGCGATAAATGGCATAAGCTGGACTACGACAATATGGCCAAGGTCGGCCGCATGGTCGCACTCGGCCTGTGGACGCTGGCCAACGATCCGAAGGCGCCGCAATGGAACACCAACAATAAGCTGGCCGCGCCTTACCTGGAAGCCCAGAAGAAGCAATGAGCGGCACCCGGCGTAGGGTGGGCATTGCATGCCCACCATGACTGGCCCGTGACGCACCGGAAAATGCTGCCCAAGGTAGCGCCACGCGGTACTTTTGCGACCTTGTCAACAAGGTGCCGGCCGGCGCGTTGATTGCCTACATTAACCATAATGGATGCAAGTCAATGTCGACCCCGTTCCGTACCGCGCTGCTGGCCGCCACCCGCCCCCTGCTGATGACCGCCGCGCTGGCCCTGCCGCTGGCGGGCTGCCAGACCACGATCCGCCAGGCCAATGACTGCAGGGCCGGCGACTGGAGCGTCATCGGCAGCAAGGACGGCGGCGACGGCCTGGCCCCGCGCTTCGAGCAGCGCCGCGAGTTCTGCGCCGGCGTCGACGGCAGCAAGATCGGCTTGGACGCGCCCGCCATGTACCAGCAGGGTTGGGCCGGCGGCAACGAGCGCTTCTGGTCGCAGCTGGGCAATGCCGACGGCCGCAAGGGCTTGCCGGCGTCCCAGTTCGGCGCCCGCCTGGTTACCGGCAAGGTGGCCGACAATAAGACCCCCGCCAACCGCCCCGCCTATGAACAGGGCTGGGCCACCGGCAACGCCCATTACTGGCACGCGATCGGCGACCAGGATGGCAGGGCCGGCCGCGGCGCCGGCGACGAAGCGGCGCGTGCCGCCAGCGGCAGCGCGATCGGTTTCAATGCAGGGGCCTGGCTGCAGGGCTGGCGCGACGGCAACTATGCGTATTGGGGCCGCATCGGCTTCCAGGACGCACACGACGGCCTGTCCGACCGCGAGCTGAAAAACCGCGCCCGGCAGGCGCAAGCCAAGGACTTGCAGGTGCGCGAGGATGCCTACCAGGCCGCCTACAATAAGGAAATCGTCGAGTACTGGCGCCGCCTCGGCGCGCAGGACGCCACCGACGGCCGCGACGTCCATATGCGCCGGGCCGACGCCCGCCAGCGCGGCCTGGTGTTCGCCGAAGCCGAATACCAGCAGCAGTGGGAGCAGCGCCTGCAGGCCTACTGGCGCGATGCCGGCCAGGCCGACGGATTTGGCCACCACAACAGCGTCGACCAGCGCATCGCCAAGGCGCGCAGCGACAATGTGTTCGTCATCGCCCAGAGCCGCGACCTGTACAACCAGGCCTGGTCGGCCCGCAATGCCGAGTACTGCCATGTCGACAATGCCTTCGAGATGGGGCGCGACGGCAGGCGCATGGCGACCGAAGTGTGCCAGGGCCGCGACGAACGGCGCGCGCGCCGCGCATGGATCAGCGGGCGCGACTATGACGACCTGGCCCGCAAGCTGCGCCACGTCAAGCACGACGCCGCGTCCGCCTACGACCGCCGCAGCGACCTGCACCGTAAGCTCGAGCGCCTCGACGCCGAGATCAAGAGGGATCAAAACGACAAGAATCGTCCGCGGAATGCCGACAACGACAAGCATGACGAGCGCCGCGACAAGGAGCGCAGGGAACTGCGCGAGGCGCTGCGCCACATCGGCGAGCGCCTGTCGGACCTGAGGGCGGCCGAATTCCGCCACGAGCAGCAAATGCAACAGATTCAGCGCGACATCTACCGGGACTGAAGGCGCGTTCAAAAGCCTGTTTTGTTGCTACTCAGACCATGATATAGTTGTCCCCAGGCTTAGTGCTGGGCGACGACATGAGCACAGACATCATTGATCATACGACCCTTGCCAAGATGGCGGAGGCAGGCATTGCGCTGACCGCCAATGCGGTGCGGCGCGACCATGGCTGGGTCGTGCTGATCCGCTACGGCACCGACGAGCGCGCCCTGGCTGCCGACCGCAGCCACCCGCCGCGCGTGTTCAGCAAGCTCGACGCCGTATCGGACCACCTCATGAGCCTGGGCGTGCTGCAGTTCGAGGTCGATGCGTCCGAGCGCGATGCCGGCAGCGGGCGCGACAGCAAGGCTGCGCTGTCCGGCGCCAAGACGGCCGCCGCCTATTCCAGGTGGCTCAAGGCCGAAATCCAGATTGCACTCGACGACACCGATGCGCTGGTGGCGCACGACAAGGCGATGCGCCAGGTGCGCACCGGCATCAAGGCGGGCGCGTTATGATGGCCCATGCGATTCTGTGGAAGCGCCAGGCGATCCTGGACCTGATCGGCATCGGCAGGCGGATCGCCGCAACGAGCCGTGTCAGTGCCGAGCGCCTGGTCAGCCTGATTGAAAGCCGCGTCACGCCGCTGGCCGAGCACCCGAAGCTGGGCAAGACCGGGCGCAAGCGCGGCGTGCGTGAACTGATCGCCAGTGACCACTATGTGGTGGTATACCGGAACCTGCCCGCGACGGTCGAGATCCTGCGGGTCAAGCATATCGAACAGCAGTGGCCCTGACCGGCCCGATTGAACCAAAAGGTGAACCATGGAACAGACTAGCCGCCTGATGACGCTGGCCAGCAATGTGAAGCTGTTCAACGGCATCCCAATGAACCTGCTCGGCAAACTGATCTCGTTCGCCGACAAGGTCGAGATCATGGAAGGCCTGACCTACTTCAACGAAGGCGATACCGGCGATTCCTTCTACATCCTCATCATCGGCCATGTCGTGGTCGAGCAGTCGAAGAACGGCAAATGGGTGCAACTGGCAGCACTGCACCCGGGCGACAGCTTCGGCGAGATGATCCTGGTCGACGACAAGGTCCGCTCGGCGCGGGTGCGCGCCACCAGCGACAGCACCGCGCTGTACTTCCCGCTGCAGCGCCTCAAGACCGCGCCGGAGATCCTGTCGAGCCTGTACCACAATATCGCCAAGATCCTCGTCAAGCGCCTCAAGAACACCAATAACGTCGTGATGGAACTGCACCAGAAGGCGCGCGAAGACGCGCGCGGCGGCTTGCCGCCGCCATCGGCGGAACTGGTCGAAGCGATGAAAAAACCGGGCGCCGATTTCGTTTCCTATGAAAAAGACGAGGACGCCGAAGACCCGAAGGCGGCAGCGGCCAGGCAGGGCGCCCCCAAGCCCGACGACACGCCGGCCCACTTCATCAAGAAGATCAAGCCGATGGACGAGCTGGAGTTCGACATGGGCAGCAACCTCGACCCGCTGCCCGGCCTGGCTGCGAAGCCTGAAGGCGAAGCGGGGCCGGAGCCGCACGGCGAGGCCGGCACCGCCAAGGCCGCCGCTGCCGGCGACTCGTCGGGAATCATCCCCGAACTCAAGCTGACGTCGAGGAAAGGCATCGGCCCGTATTAATGCCCGATTCCATCCTGATCGTCGAGGACGAAGCGGCGATCGCCGACAGCATCGCCTATGCGCTGCGCACCGAAGGCTATGTCCCCCACCACGTCACGCTGGGCCAGCTGGCCCTCGACGTGCTGCGCGCGCCCGACGTCATGCACACCCCGATCTCGCTCGATGCCTGCGGCCATATTGCGCTGGTGGTGCTCGACGTCGGCCTGCCCGACATCAACGGCTTCGAAGTATGCCGCCGCCTGCGCCAGTTCTCCGACGTGCCCGTGATCTTCCTGACCGCCCGCAACGACGAGATCGACCGCATCGTCGGGCTCGAGATCGGTGCCGACGACTACATCAGCAAGCCGTTCTCGCCGCGCGAGCTGGTCGCGCGCATCCGCGTGATCCTGCGGCGCGTGGCGCGCAGTGATGCGGTATCCAGGGCGCCGGCGCGCTTCGAGCTGCGCGCCAGCGAGGCGCGCATCTCCTTCTGCGGCCAGCTGCTCGACCTGACCCGCTACGAATACCTGCTGCTCAAGGCCTTCATCGAGCATCCGGGCCATGTGCTGTCGCGTGCCCAGCTGATGGACAAGGTCTGGACCGACGCCCCCGACACGCTCGACCGCACGGTCGACGCCCACGTCAAGGCGCTGCGCGCCAAGCTGCGCGAGATCGATCCGCAGCAGGATCCGATCCAGACCCACCGCGGCATGGGTTACAGCCTGGCTGGTCAATGAGGATAGGCCTGCGCATCCTGCTGGGCTACTTCCTGATCGTCGGGATGGCGGCCTGGTTCCTGCTCAGCGTGTTCGTCGAGCAGGTCAAGCCCGGCGTGCGCGCCGCGCTCGAAGACACGCTGGTCGACACCGCCAACCTGCTGGCGCTGGTGGTCGCTGAGGACGTCAAGGCCGGCCGCATCGGGCAGTCGGCCATCCTCGAGCGGGTGCGCAGCGCCGATCGCAGCCAGGCCGGCGTCAAGATCGGCGGCATCGCCAAGGATGCGCTGGACTACCGCGTCTATATCACCGACGCCAAAGGCAAGGTGCTGTTCGATTCGGGCGGAAAGGATGTCGGCAAGGACTATTCGCGCTGGAACGATGTCTACCTGACGCTTTCGGGCAAGTACGGCGCCCGCATGTCGCGCGAGCGCGAAGATGACGATGCCTCGACCGTCATGCATGTGGCGGCGCCGATTCGCGACGGCAAAGCCGTCATCGGCGTGCTCAGCGTGGCCAAGCCGATGTCGACCGTGCAGCCCTTCGTCGTGCGCAGCGAGCAGAAGATCCTGCGGCGCGGCGCGGTGCTGCTCGGCCTGTCGCTGCTGGTGGGCGCCGTGTTTGCGTGGTGGCTCAACGAGTCGCTGGGCCGGCTGATGACCTATATCGCCGACGCCGAGGCGGGCCGCAAGGCGAGCCTGCCGGACCTGGGCAATAACGAGATCGGCGTGCTGGGCCGCGCGCTCGAAGCGCTGCGCTTCAAGCTCGAAGGCAAGGAGTACGTCGAGGAACTGATGCACACGCTGGCGCACGAGCTCAAGAGCCCGATCGCGGCGATCCAGAGTTCGGCCGAGCTGATGCAGGAAGACATGCCGGCCGCCGACCGGCAGCGCTTCCTTGCCAATATTCTCAGCCAGAACGCGCGCCAGCGGCAACTGATCGACAGGCTGCTGGCACTGGTCAAACTGGAGAAGCAGCAAGCCCTGAGCGCACCGGAAGCAGTCGACCTGCCTGCTCTGCTGGCCGTGGTCGGCGCCGACTTTTCCGCCAGGCTTAGCTCCCGCTCGCTGACGCTGGCCGTGCAGGCCGGGCCCTGCGTGGTGCAGGGCGACCCGCTGATGCTGCGCCAGGCAATTGGCAACCTGCTCGACAATGCGATCGACTTCGCCACCCCCGGCAGCACCATCCGCATGGCTTGCGGCGTGGAGCAGGGCGCAGCGCTGGTCGAGATCAGCAACGATGGCCCCCGGCTGCCGGACTACGCGCAGCATCGCCTGTTCGAGCGTTTCTACTCGCTGCCACGCCCCGACGGCGGCAAGAGCACCGGACTGGGCCTGCCTTTTGTGCGCGAAGTGATGTCCCTGCACGGCGGCACGGTCAGCGTCGGCAACGCGGCCAGCGGCGTACGCGCCTCGCTGCGGCTGCCCCGCCTGGCCACTTCACACTGAGCGCATCAACAGCGCACACAGCTTTTCTAGACTGGCGGCTCCCCCAAATAGAAGGAGCTGCCGTGCAAAAAAGCCTGCTGTTTAAGATCCTGGCCGTGTTCGGGTTGATGTTGCTGATTGGTATAGCCCTGATCATGATTAACGCGACCATCGCCGAGCGCATGGCGTTCCGCGACCAGGCTGTGCGCAGCGTCGCCGCCGATTCGGTGCGCGCCCAGTCCCTGCTGGGCCCGATCCTGGTGCTGCCGTATACCGAGGAATACGAGGAACTGGTGCCGACGGCCGAAGGCCGCTCGGATAAGGCCAAGACCGTGCCGCGCGTGCTCAATCGGCAGGCGCTGGTGTTCCCCAATGAAATGCGGGTCAACGGCACGATCGACACCGACCAGCGCTACCGCGGCATCCACAAGGTCCTCGTCTATAGCGGCCAGTACAGCTTCGCGGGCGACTTCAGGCTGCCACGTCTGGAGTCGCTGGAGCGCTCGCAGCCGCAGTCGAAGCTGGTGCTGGGCCGCCCTTACGTCGCGCTGTCGATCGAGGATGTGCGCGGCGTGCGCAATATCCCCACCATCGACTGGGGCGGCAGCCGCCACGAGTTCCAGCAGGGGTCAAGCCTGGCCGGCTTCCCGCCGGGCCTGCATGCGCCGCTCGACGCCATCGACCTGAAGCAGGGCGACACCGTCAAATTCGCCTTCGAGCTCGGGCTGGACGGCATCGAACGCCAGCACTTCATCCCGATTGCCAGGAATAACCAGTTCACCATCCGCTCGAACTGGCCGCACCCCCAGTTCGGCGGCCGCTTCCTGCCGTCGCCGAAGCACCGCCGCATCGACGACAGCGGCTTCCAGGCCAGCTGGAATATTTCATCCTTGGCAACGGGCGCCCAGCAGCAGGCGCTGCAGGGGGCGCTCGGCGGCAGGCCTCCGGCCAAGCCGGGCCAGCTCGCCGACGGCATCCATGCCGATGTCGACCATTTCAGCATCGCCTTCATCGAGCCGGTCAATATCTATTCCCAGGCTGACCGCGCCACCAAGTACGGCCTGCTGTTCGTGGCGCTGACCTTTGCCGCCTTCTTCGTGTTCGAAATCATGAAGCAGCTGCCTATCCATCCGGTGCAATATCTGCTGGTCGGGCTGGCGCTGGCATTGTTCTTCCTGCTGCTGGTGAGCCTGTCGGAGCACCTCGATTTCTTGCTTGCCTATTTGCTTGCCAGTGCCGCCTGCATAGTATTGATTGGTTTCTATGTTAGCCATGTGCTGCGCGACTGGCGGCGCGGCCTGGCCTTCGGCACCGGCTTGACCCTCCTATATGGCGCATTGTTCGGGCTGCTCAGTTCCGAAACCATGGCCCTCGTGCTGGGCAGCGCCCTGCTGTTCGGCATGCTTGCCGCCATCATGGTCGTCACCCGCAAGGTCGATTGGTATAATATTGGCAAGACAGCAATATGAAGCAGGGTGGGTAAGCTTGCTCGCCCACCCGTGGGTTCGATACCCTGGGGCCGATCCGGCCAAAGCGCCAATTTTCCGCTGAAAACCTCGACATACCCCCAACAAAGCAGTTGCGTCAAGCCCCAAACAACGATATACTTGCCGGCTTCGGTATGGATTCGTCTTTGTTGAATCTGTCCTTTACTTGGTAGTTAAACAGTCAGCCCCGCCCAATCGCAGGTGGGAATGGAGAAAAAATGAGCCTAGGCCTTCTCGGTCGCAAGGTTGGTATGATGCGCATCTTCACGGATGACGGGGACTCGATCCCAGTTACCGTGCTGGACGTGTCGAACAACCGTGTTGCGCAAATCAAAACTCCTGAAGTGGATGGTTATTCCGCTGTTCAGGTCGCATTCGGTCAACGTCGCGCATCCCGCGTGACCAAGGCAGTTGCGGGTCATCACGCCAAAGCTGGCGTGGAAGCCGGTACGATGCTGAAAGAATTCCGCGTCGATGCCGCCCAGGCTGCGGCACTGAAGGCAGGCGACGTTGTCGCAGCCGGTTCGGTGTTCGAAGCTGGTCAAAAGATTGACGTGCAAGGTGTCACGATCGGTAAGGGTTACGCTGGCGTCATCAAGCGTTATCACTTCGCTTCCGGTCGCGCAACCCACGGTAACTCGCGTTCGCACAATGTCCCAGGTTCGATCGGTATGGCGCAAGATCCAGGCCGCGTGTTCCCAGGTAAGCGCATGACGGGTCACCTTGGTGACGTCAACCGCACCATCCAGAATCTCGAAATCGCCCGTATCGATGCCGACCGCCAGCTGCTGCTGGTCAAAGGCGCGATCCCAGGTGCGAAAAATGGTCAGGTCGTTGTTTCGCCAGCCATTAAAGCCAAAGCACAGAAAGGAGCTTAATATATGGAACTCAAGCTTCTGAATGAGCAAGGTCAAGCTGGTGCTAACGTAGCTGCTGCCGATACCGTATTCGGCCGTGACTACAACGAAGCCCTGATTCACCAAATCGTGGTCGCTTATGCTGCAAACGCCCGTTCGGGTAACCGCAAGCAGAAGGACCGTGAAGAAGTTCACCACACGACGAAAAAGCCATGGCGCCAAAAAGGCACCGGCCGCGCTCGTGCTGGTATGTCGTCCTCGCCTCTGTGGCGCGGCGGCGGTCGGATTTTCCCGAACTCGCCTGACGAAAACTTCAGCCACAAAGTCAACAAGAAGATGTATCGCGCAGGTATCTGCTCGATCCTGTCCCAGCTGGCCCGCGAAGGCCGCCTGAGCGTTGTTGAAAACCTGTCGATCGAAGCACCAAAGACCAAGTTGCTGTCGCAAAAGCTGACCGGCATGGGCCTGGACTCGGTCCTGGTGATCACCGACACGCTGGAAGAGAATCTGCTGCTGGCATCGCGCAACCTGCCGAACGTGCTGGTTGTTGAGCCACGTCACGCTGACCCAATGTCGCTGGTGTTCTACAAGAAAGTGTTGGTCACCAAAGCTGCACTGGCCAAGCTCGAGGAGATGTTTGCATGAGCGCCGTAATCAAATTCAGCGAAGAGCGCCTGATGAAGGTGCTGCAGGCTCCGGTCATTTCGGAAAAGGCCACCATGGTCGCCGAAAAGAACGAGCAGATCGTGTTCCGCGTACTGCCGGACGCGACCAAGCCTGAAATCAAGGCAGCCGTTGAACTCTTGTTCAAGGTTGAAGTACTGTCGGTTCAGACGGTTAATCGCGAAGGTAAGCAAAAGCGTTCGGGCCGTTTCAACGGTCGTCGCAACCATACCAAGCGCGCTTTCGTGTGCCTGAAGCCTGGCCAGGAAATCAACTTCTCCGAGGAGGCTAAATAATGGCACTCGTTAAGATGAAACCAACATCGCCAGGCCGTCGCGGCATGGTGAAGGTTGTGAACCCAGACCTGTACAAAGGTCGTCCGTTCGCAGCCCTGGTAGAAAAGAAATCGAAGACTGCCGGCCGTAACAACAACGGTCACATCACCACCCGCCACATCGGCGGTGGTCATAAGCAGCACTATCGCCTGATCGACTTCAAGCGTCAGAAGGATGGCATTCCTGCGAAAGTGGAACGTATCGAATACGATCCGAACCGCACCGCGAATATCGCCCTGCTGTGCTACGCCGACGGCGAGCGCCAGTACATCATCGCTACCAAGGGCATGGCCGTTGGTGACTCGGTGATGAACGGTTCGGAAGCGCCGATCAAGTCGGGCAACTGCCTGCCTATCCGCAACATCCCAGTCGGCACGGTCATGCACTGCGTCGAAATGCTGCCAGGTAAAGGTGCCCAGATGGCACGTACCGCCGGCGCTGGCGTTGTGCTGATGGCACGCGAAGGTACCTACGCTCAAGTGCGCCTGCGCTCGGGTGAAGTACGTCGCGTGCACATCGAGTGCCGTGCAACCGTGGGCGAAGTCGGCAATGCCGAGCACAGCCTGCGCAAGATCGGTAAAGCTGGTGCGATGCGCTGGCGCGGTGTTCGTCCTACCGTCCGCGGTGTGGTCATGAACCCGGTCGATCACCCGCACGGTGGTGGTGAAGGTAAAACCGCAGCTGGTCGTCATCCAGTGTCGCCTTGGGGCCAACAGACGAAGGGTAAGAAGACGCGCCGTAACAAGCGTACGACTTCGATGATCGTCTCGCGCCGCGGCAAGAAATAAGGATAAGACATGACACGTTCATTGAAAAAAGGGCCGTTTTGCGACGCCCACCTGGTGAAAAAAGTCGAAACCGCGCAAGCGACCAAGGACAAAAAGCCAATTAAAACCTGGTCCCGTCGTTCGACCATCATGCCTGACTTCATCGGCCTGACGATCGCGGTTCACAATGGCAAGCTGCACGTGCCAGTGTATGTCTCCGAGAACATGGTTGGTCACAAGCTCGGCGAATTCGCACTGACCCGTACGTTCAAGGGCCATGCCGCTGACAAGAAGGCGAAGAAATAATGGAAACCAAAGCTATCCTCAAAGGTGTGCGCCTGTCGGACCAAAAGGGCCGTCTGGTTGCTGATCTGATCCGTGGCAAGAAAGTTGACGCAGCACTCAACATCTTGCAATTCAGCCCGAAGAAAGGTGCAACGATCATCAAGAAAGTTCTGGAATCGGCAATCGCCAATGCAGAACACAATGATGGCGCTGACATCGACGAGCTGGTCGTGAAGACGATCTACGTTGAAAAGGGCCCGATCCTGAAGCGCTTCACCGCACGCGCTAAGGGCCGGGGCGATCGTATCTCGAAACAATCCTGTCACATTTATGTGACCGTTGGTAACTAAGGGGTCACGATGGGACAGAAGATTCATCCAACAGGCTTCCGCCTGGCAGTAACCCGTAACTGGGCTTCGCGTTGGTACGCAGGCAATGGTAACTTTGCCTCGATGCTTAACGAAGACCTCAAGGCACGCGCGTTCCTGAAAAAGAAACTGAAGAACGCTTCGGTTGGCCGCATCGTCATCGAGCGTCCGGCGAAGAATGCTCGCTTCACGATCTACAGCTCGCGCCCAGGCGTGGTCATTGGTAAAAAAGGCGAAGACATCGAAGTACTGAAGTCGGCCCTGACCAAGATCATGGGCGTGCCTGTGCACGTGAATATCGAAGAAATCCGCAAGCCGGAAATCGACTCGCAGCTGATCGCTGATTCGATTTCGCAGCAGCTGGAAAAGCGCATCATGTTCCGCCGTGCAATGAAGCGCGCAATGCAAAATGCAATGCGCCTCGGTGCCCTCGGTATCAAGATCATGTCTTCCGGCCGTCTGAACGGTATCGAAATCGCCCGTAAAGAGTGGTATCGCGAAGGCCGCGTGCCTCTGCACACGCTGCGCGCCGATATCGACTACGGTACCAGCGAAGCTTCGACGACCTACGGCATCATCGGTGTCAAGGTTTGGGTATACAAAGGTGACCGCGCGCCAAACGGCGACGCACCAGTCATCGATACCCCGGCCGACGACAAGAAGAGCCGTGGCCCACGCCGCGACGATGGCAAGCCAGCAAGCCGTCCACGCACTGCTGCCAAGCGTCCTGAAGGTTCAACCCCAGCTGCTGCTCCAGCCGCTGCCCCAAAAGCCCGCGCTGCTGTTAAAAAAGCGCCGGCTGCTGAAGGCGCCGCTGCACCAGCTGAGAAAGCAGGAGAATAATCATGCTGCAACCAGCACGCAGGAAGTATCGTAAAGAGCAGAAGGGCCGCAACACCGGTATCTCGCACTCGCGCGGCACCGCTGTCTCGTTCGGCGAATTCGGCTTGAAAGCAGTTGTTCGCGGCCGTATCACGGCCCGTCAAATTGAAGCGGCGCGTCGTGCAATGACCCGTCACATCAAACGTGGCGGCCGTATCTGGATCCGTGTTTTCCCGGACAAGCCGATTTCGAACAAGCCAGCTGAAGTTCGTATGGGTAACGGTAAAGGCAATCCAGAGTACTACGTCGCTGAAATTCAGCCAGGCAAAGTCCTGTATGAAATGGACGGCGTCGACGAGGTTCTGGCACGGGAAGCATTCCGTCTGGCCGCTGCCAAACTGCCACTGGCAACGACCTTCGTCGTTCGCCAAGTTGGCCAATAAAAGGAGTTGTAAATGAAAGCAACAGAACTCCGCGGCAAAGACCAGGCAGCTCTCGAGAAAGAGTTGAATGATTTGTTGAAGGCACAGTTCGGCATGCGCATGCAAATCGCAACGCAACAGCTGAGCAATACTTCGCAACTCAAGAAGGTACGCCGCGATATCGCGCGTGTAAAAACGGTAATGAACTCGAAGGATGCAAAATGACTGAAACTACTAAAGTAGCGCTCAAGCGCACGCTGGTTGGTAAAGTCGTGTCCGACAAGATGGACAAGACCGTTACCGTCCTGATCGAGCGTCACGTCAAGCATCCACTGTACGGCAAGATCATCATGCGTTCGAACAAGTATCACGCGCATGACGAAAGCAATGCAGTCAAGATGGGCGACACCGTCGAGATCCAGGAAGGCCGTCCTATTTCCAAGACCAAAGCTTGGACCGTCACTAAAGTGGTGCAAGCCGCTCCAGTGATCTAAGAAGAAAAAATAGCGATGTTGGCGGGTTAGCAATAACCCGCCTTCAAAATAGTAGATTCGTAGGGTGGGTAAGGCACTTGCCCACGCGTGAAGCCAACAGTTCGCTGGCCGCACGCGTGGCTAGAAAATCTACCCACCCTGCAAATAGTGCTTGCAGGCCCGCCAGTATTATGTGATACTAGCGGGCTTCGTTCATGTAGTTGCCGCAAAGGTTAGTCACTACTGTGGCTGCGGTCTAGAAACGTAAGTTTTTGGTAAGTCCATCACCCAATCGAGCGAGCCAGCAGGCGGACTTGGCGGGACCAAGACTGACCGCAGGCCCACGATGTGGGAATTCTTCGGCTTAAGTTGGGAAAGAGAACACTATGATTCAAACTGAAAGCCGGCTCGAAGTAGCCGACAATACCGGTGCCAAGGAAGTCATGTGCATCAAGGTATTGGGCGGTTCCAAGCGCCGTTATGCTGGCATTGGCGATGTGATCAAGGTAACCGTCAAGGTTGCTGCACCACGCGGCCGTGTCAAAAAAGGTGAAATTTATAACGCTGTGGTTGTGCGTACCGCTAAAGGTGTGCGCCGCCAAGACGGCTCCCTGGTGAAGTTCGACGGCAATGCTGCCGTACTGCTCAACGCCAAGCTGGAACCGATCGGTACCCGTATCTTTGGACCAGTCACGCGCGAACTGCGCACTGAAAAGTTCATGAAGATCGTGTCCCTGGCACCTGAAGTTCTGTAAGGAGTCGTAATGGATAAGATTCGTAAAAACGACGAAGTCATCGTGCTGGCCGGGAAAGACAAGGGCAAGCGCGGTGTGGTTCAGCAGCGTATCGATGCTGAGCACGTTGTGGTGGAAGGCATCAATGTCGCGAAAAAAGCGATGAAGCCGAACCCAATGACCGGCGTAACTGGTGGCATCGTCGACAAGACCATGCCTATTCACGTGTCCAACGTCGCATTGTTCAATGCAGCGACGGGCAAAGCAGACCGTGTTGGCTTCAAGGAAGTGGATGGCAAAAAAGTCCGCATCTTCAAGTCGTCCGGCGACGTAGTAAAGGCGTAAGCAATCATGGCCCGTCTCCAAGCATTTTATAAAGAAAAAGTCGTTGCCGACCTGACCAGCAAGTTTGGTTACAAGTCGGTAATGGAAGTGCCACGTCTGACCAAGATCACCCTGAACATGGGTGTCGGCGAAGCGATCGCGGACAAAAAAGTCCTCGAGCACGCTGTTGGCGACCTGACCAAGATCGCTGGCCAGAAGCCGGTGACCACCAAATCGCGTAAGGCAATTGCGGGTTTCAAGATCCGTGAAGGCTACCCGATCGGTACCATGGTGACCCTGCGCGGCGCTCGCATGTACGAGTTCCTGGATCGCTTCATCACCGTGGCCCTGCCGCGCGTGCGCGACTTCCGCGGTGTCAATGGCCGTTCGTTCGATGGTCGTGGCAACTACAATATCGGCGTCAAGGAACAGATCATCTTCCCTGAAATCGAGTACGACAAGATCGACGCGCTGCGCGGTATGAATATCAGCATCACGACGACCGCTAAGACCGACGATGAAGCGAAAGCTTTGCTCGCCGCCTTTAAATTCCCGTTCCGGAACTGAGATCATGGCAAAACTAGCACTGATTAATCGCGAACAGAAGCGTGCAGACCTGGTGGAGAAATTCGCCGCGAAGCGTGCCGCTCTGAAAGCAATCATTAATGACCAGTCGAAGACCGCAGAAGAGCAGTATGAAGCTCGCCTGAAGTTGCAGGCACTGCCGCGCAATTCGGCACCGTCGCGCCAGCGTAGCCGCTGCGCCGTGACCGGTCGCCCACGTGGCACTTTCCGTAAATTCGGTTTGGGTCGTATCAAGCTTCGTGAATTCGCCATGCGTGGTGAAATCCCGGGTATGACCAAAGCCAGCTGGTAATAGGAGAATAAGCAATGAGTATGAGCGATCCTATCGCCGATATGTTGACCCGTATCCGCAATGCCCAGGGCGTACAGAAGACCACGGTCGCAATGCCGTCGTCGAAAGTCAAACTGGCCATCGCCAAAGTCCTCAAGGACGAAGGTTACATTGAGGATTTCGCAGTCGCCTCCGAAGGCGGCAAGTCGGAACTGAAAATCGGTTTGAAGTATTACGTTGGCCGTCCGGTCATCGAGCGCTTGGAGCGCGTGTCCCGTCCGGGTCTGCGCATCTACAAGGGCAAAGATGATATCCCTACCGTCATGAACGGTCTGGGCGTGGCGATCGTGTCGACCCCGCAAGGCGTCATGACTGACCGCAAAGCGCGCGCAACCGGCGTCGGTGGCGAAGTTATTTGCTACGTCGCTTAAGGAGAAGACATGTCCCGAGTAGCTAAAATGCCAATCGCTGTCCCAGCTGGCGCCGAAGTGGCGATCACTGCAGCAGCGATCACGGTCAAGGGCCCGCTGGGTTCCCTGACCCAGAGCCTGAATGGCCTGGTCAAAGTAGAAAACAATGGCGGCACGCTGACGTTTGACGTAGTCAACGACAGCCGTGAGTCGAATGCGATGTCCGGCACCTTGCGCGCCCTGGTCAACAATATGGTGACCGGCGTAACCAAGGGCTTCGAGAAAAAGCTGTCGCTGGTCGGCGTGGGCTACAAAGCCCAGGCCGCTGGTGACAAGCTGAACCTCTCGCTGGGTTTCTCGCATCCAGTTGCGCATCAAATGCCGACTGGTGTGACCTGCGCCACCCCAACCCCGACCGAGATCCTGATCAAGGGTATCGACCGTCAACAGGTTGGCCAAGTCGCAGCTGAAGTGCGTGCTTACCGCTCCCCTGAGCCTTACAAAGGCAAGGGCGTCCGCTATGTGGACGAAGTGGTTAAGCTTAAAGAAACCAAGAAGAAATAAGGCTGACCATGGACAAGAAAGAATCACGTCTGCGTCGTGGACGCCAGACCCGCATCAAGATCGCTCAACTGGGTGTCAATCGCTTGTCGGTACATCGTACCAACCTGCACATTTACGCCAGCCTGATCAGCCCGGATGCAAAAGTTCTGGTGTCGGCATCGACGCTCGAAGCCGAAGTGCGCACCGCGCTGGCAGGCCAGACCGGCAAGGGTGGCAATGCCGCCGCTGCCGCCCTGGTGGGCAAGCGCGTCGCCGAAAAGGCGCTGAAAGCAGGGATTACCGAAGTTGCGTTCGACCGCTCCGGTTTCCGTTACCACGGCCGTGTCAAAGCGTTGGCGGAAGCCGCACGCGAAGCCGGTCTGAAGTTCTAAGGAATAGACGTCATGGCAAAAATGCAAGCAAAAATGCAAAGCGACAAGCCGGATGATGGCATGCGCGAAAAAATGATCGCGATCAACCGCGTGACCAAAGTGGTCAAGGGTGGTCGTATCATGGGCTTCGCAGCACTGACCGTCGTCGGCGATGGCGATGGCCGCATCGGCATGGGCAAGGGCAAATCGAAAGAAGTGCCAGTGGGCGTGCAGAAGGCAATGGAAGAAGCGCGTCGCAACCTGATCAAGGTGCCGCTCAAGAATGGTACGCTGCATCACACCGTCTACGGCCGTCACGGCGCGTCGAAGGTCATGATGAACCCGGCCAAGCCTGGTACCGGCGTCATCGCGGGTGGCGCAATGCGCGCTATCTTCGAAGTCATGGGCGTCACGGACGTGGTCGCGAAATCGACCGGTTCGTCCAATCCTTATAACCTGGTGCGTGCAACGCTCGACGGTCTGTCGAAAATGAGCACCGCTTCCGACATCGCCGCCAAGCGCGGCAAGTCGGTCGAAGACATCCTGGGCTAAGGGGAACACGATGACTGCTAAGAAAACTCTCAAAGTCAAATTGGTCATGGGCCTGATCGGCACCCGTGAATCGCACCGCGCCACCGTGCGTGGTCTGGGCCTGCGTCGCGTCAACTCGGTTTCCGAGCTGGAAGACACCCCTTCGGTTCGCGGCATGATCAACAAAGTCTCGTACCTCGTTAAAGTAGTTGCTTGAGCCCCGGCTTGAGCAAACGGAGAAAACAATGGAATTGAATACGATTCAACCAGCTGAAGGCGCCAAGCATTACAAGCGTCGCGTCGGCCGCGGTATCGGCTCCGGCCTGGGCAAGACCTCGGGTCGTGGCCACAAGGGTCAGAAGTCGCGTTCGGGCGGTTTCCACAAAGTCGGCTTCGAAGGCGGTCAAATGCCTCTGCAACGCCGTCTGCCTAAGCGTGGTTTCAAGTCGCTGAATGCAACCTTTAAAGCAGAAGTTCGTCTGTCGGACCTGAACAACCTGGCGGTCGGCGATGTCGACATCCTGGTGCTCAAGCAAGCAGGCGTATTGCCAGTACTGGCGCGCGATGTGCGCGTGATTCTGTCCGGCGAGATCACCAAGGCGGTGAACCTCAAGGGCCTGAAGGTAACGGCAGGCGCGAAAGCGGCAATCGAAGCAGCTGGCGGAACGGTAGCTTAATTGTTTACCAGCCTGACCGGCGTAAGGAGCTAAGCTTTGGCGACTAATCAACAACTGGCTAAAAGTGCCGCTTCCGGTTTTCCGTGGAATCGGCTCTGGTTTTTGCTTGGCGCATTAGTCGTGTACCGTATCGGTGCTCATATCCCTGTTCCAGGGATTGACCCGGTACAACTGGCCCTGCTGTTCAAACAGCAGGAAGGCGGCATCCTGGGCATGTTCAACATGTTCTCGGGCGGCGCCATGTCCCGGTTCGCGGTTTTTGCCCTGGGGATCACTCCCTACATTTCGGCTTCGATCATCATGCAAATGCTGTCGATCGTGTCGCCGCAAATGGAAGCACTGAAGAAAGAAGGCGAAGCAGGACGCCGCAAGATCACGCAGTACACCCGTTACTTCACGGTGGTGCTGGCGCTGTTCCAGGCTTTCGGCATCGCAGTAGCACTCGAATCGCAACCTGGTCTGGTTCTGGATCCTGGCATGGCATTCCGTCTGATTACGACGGTGACGCTGCTGACGGGCACCATGTTCCTGATGTGGCTGGGCGAGCAGATTACCGAGCGTGGTTTGGGTAACGGGATTTCGATCATTATTTTTGCCGGTATTGCAGCCGGTCTGCCTTCGGCGCTGAGTGGCTTGTTCACCCTGGTGTCGTCCGGTTCGATCAGCAGTTTTGCGGCTTTGGTGATTGTGCTCCTGGTGGCGGCGGTGACGTACTTCGTGGTATTCGTTGAACGTGGCCAGCGCAAGATCCTGGTGAACTATGCCAAACGGCAAGTAGGCAATAAAGTGTACGGCGGCCAAACCAGCCACCTGCCTTTGAAGCTGAACATGTCGGGCGTGATTCCACCGATCTTTGCGTCGTCGATCATCCTGTTCCCGGCGACGATCGTTGATTGGTTCACCAAGGGGGCGGACGCTAGCCACCCGGTGATTCGATTCTTGAAAGATTTGGCAGCATCGTTGTCTCCAGGTGAGCCGATCTATGCGCTGGTCTATGCAGCGGCAATCGTGTTTTTCTGTTTCTTCTATACCGCGCTGGTGTTCAACAGCAAGGAAACAGCGGATAACTTGAAGAAGAGCGGTGCGTTTGTGCCGGGCATCCGCCCAGGCGACCAGACCGCCCGCTACATCGACAAGATCCTGATGCGTTTGACACTGGCCGGTGCGGCTTACATCACCCTGGTGTGTCTGTTGCCGGAATTTATGCAAGCCCAATGGAAAGTACCATTTTATTTCGGTGGCACTTCCCTGTTGATTATTGTGGTTGTGACCATGGACTTTATGGCTCAGGTGCAAAACTACGTCATGTCGCAGCAGTATGAAAGTCTGCTGCGCAAGGCAAATTTCAAGGGCGGCATTCCGACGCGATAAGCGCCCAGGAGACCACGGACCGAATGGCAAAAGACGACGTAATTCAGATGCAGGGCGAGATTCTTGAGAATCTTCCGAATGCAACGTTTAGAGTGAAGCTGGAAAACGGGCACGTAGTGCTCGGACACATATCGGGTAAAATGCGGATGAACTATATCCGCATTCTCCCCGGCGACAAGGTGACGGTTGAATTGACACCTTACGATTTGAGCCGGGCCCGCATTGTGTTCCGGACCAAATAATTTAAGTAATCGAACCAAGAAGAGAGCACATCATGAAAGTCAACGCATCAGTCAAGCGGATCTGCCGCAACTGCAAAGTGATCAAGCGTAAGGGTGTCGTCCGCGTCATCTGCATCGAACCGCGTCACAAGCAGCGTCAAGGTTAATTTAACGTTATTTATTGAGGAATAACGAATGGCACGTATTGCAGGGGTTAACATCCCAAATCATCAGCACACCGTCATCGGCTTGACCGCCATCTACGGTGTTGGCCGTCCACGTTCGCAGAAGATCTGCGACGCTACGGGTGTAGCGACCAATAAAAAGGTCAAAGACCTGGACGATAACGAACTCGAGAAGCTGCGTGACGAAGTCGCGAAGTTTGTCGTTGAAGGCGATTTGCGCCGTGAGCTGTCCATGAACATCAAGCGTTTGATGGATCTGGGCTGCTACCGTGGCATGCGTCATCGCAAAGGCCTGCCTTGCCGCGGCCAGCGAACCCGCACCAACGCGCGTACCCGCAAGGGCCCGCGTAAGGCCGCTCAATCGCTGAAGAAATAATCTAGGAAACTACTATGGCTAAGCAACAAAGCAGCGCAGCAGCAGCGCGCGTCCGTAAAAAGGTTAAGAAGAACGTTGCCGAGGGCATCGCCCACGTGCACGCTTCGTTCAACAACACCATCATCACGATCACCGATCGCCAAGGCAATGCTCTGTCGTGGGCAACGTCCGGCGGTGCCGGCTTCAAGGGTTCGCGCAAATCGACCCCGTTCGCAGCGCAGGTTGCGGCCGAAGCAGCAGGCAAGGTCGCGGTTGAATGCGGCGTCAAGAACCTCGAAGTGCGCATCAAGGGCCCAGGTCCTGGTCGCGAATCGGCTGTTCGCGCGCTGAACAACCTGGGTATCAAGATCACCGAAATCCAGGACGTGACGCCAGTGCCGCACAACGGTTGCCGTCCACCGAAGCGTCGTCGCATCTAAGACGTTTCGCAAGAAGTAAATAATGATTGCCGGCGCAGTGCCTTTCGGGGTATACTGCCCGGCTATTGTCGCCTGCTGTGTGTATTTCGCAACAGGCATGTAAGCCCACCGTTCGATCAGATGATACGGACTAGCGCCTAAACCGTCCTCGGGATGGCTTGGGGCGTCATTTATTTTAAAAAAAGGAAGCATCGTGGCACGTTATATCGGACCTAAAGCAAAACTGTCCCGCCGTGAAGGTACGGACCTGTTCCTCAAGAGCGCACGTCGTTCGCTCGATTCGAAATGCAAACTGGACGTCAAGCCAGGCCAGCACGGCGTCAAATCCGGCGCCCGCACCTCGGACTACGGCAACCAGCTGCGCGAAAAGCAAAAAGTCAAGCGCATGTACGGCGTCCTCGAGCGCCAGTTCCGCCGCTACTTCGCTGAAGCCGACCGCCGCAAGGGCAACACCGGCGAAACGCTGCTGCGTTTGCTGGAAGCGCGTCTGGACAATGTCTGCTACCGCATGGGTTTCGGCTCGACCC
Organism: uncultured bacterium; assembly: GCA_965233055.1. Lineage (GTDB taxonomy): Bacteria > Pseudomonadota > Gammaproteobacteria > Burkholderiales > Burkholderiaceae_D > Telluria_A. Next base: position 8,712 of record CBDDRJ010000006.1, on the reverse strand, counting down.
GCGCTGAAGCGCGCCAGCTGGTATCGCACAAGGCGTTCACCGTGAACGGCCAGGTCGTCAACATCGCTTCGTACGCAGTCAAGACTGGCGACGTCATCGCCGTCCGTGAAAAGTCGAAGAAGCAAGTGCGTATCGTCGAAGCGCTGTCGCTGGCGGAACAAGTCGGCATGCCTTCGTGGGTGTCGGTTGACTCGAAGAAGATGGAAGGCACCTTCCGTTCGTTCCCAGAGCGCAACGAGATCGCCAACGACGTCAACGAATCGCTGATCGTCGAACTGTACTCGCGTTAATCCGCAATTCAGCATCACCCGCCCGCTCGGTAAAACGAGTGGGCGTTTTCACTTAAATGCCATCAGCCTTATCGGTGTAATGAGCCGAGGGTATTGAAAAGGACATCATTCATGCAAAACAGTCTGTTGAAGCCACGTATTATCGATGTAGAAGCCCTCGGTGCCGGTCACGCCAAAGTCGTGATGGAGCCGTTCGAGCGCGGCTATGGCCACACATTGGGTAATGCGTTGCGCCGCGTGCTGCTGTCGTCGATGGTCGGCTACGCGCCAACCGAAGTGACGATCGCCGGCGTGGTCCATGAGTACTCGTCGCTGGACGGCGTGCAGGAAGACGTCGTCGACCTTTTGCTGAACCTGAAAGGCGTCGTATTCAAAGTGCACAACCGCGATTCGGTGACGCTGACCCTGAAAAAGGAAGGCGAAGGCGCGATCCTGGCATCGGACATCGACCTGCCGCATGATGTTGAACTGATCAACCCGGACCACGTGATTGCCCACCTGACCGCTGGTGGCAAGCTCGACATGCAGATCAAGGTCGAAAAAGGCCGTGGCTACGTTCCTGGCAACGTGCGCCGCCTGTCGGAAGACACCAACAAGACGATCGGCCGCATCATCCTGGACGCTTCGTTCTCGCCGGTGCGCCGCGTGTCGTACTTCGTCGAATCGGCCCGCGTCGAACAGCGTACCGACCTCGACAAGCTGATCATCAATATCGAAACGAATGGCGTCATCACGCCAGAAGAAGCGATCCGCCAGTCGGCCCGCGTCCTGGTTGACCAGCTGAACGTATTCGCTGCACTGGAAGGCACCGAAGCGGCTGCAGAAGCCCCATCGCGCGCGCCGCTGGTCGATCCGATCCTGCTGCGTCCGGTGGACGACCTGGAACTGACGGTCCGTTCGGCCAACTGCCTGAAAGCAGAAAACATCTACTACATCGGCGACCTGATCCAGCGTTCGGAAAACGAACTGCTGAAGACGCCGAACCTGGGCCGCAAGTCCCTGAACGAAATCAAGGAAGTGCTGGCATCGCGCGGCTTGACCTTGGGCATGAAACTCGAAAACTGGCCGCCTGCCGGCCTGGAGAAGTAATCGTAGGGTGGGCAGCTTCGCTGCCCACGCTGTTGTACCCATCTGCAACGTGTTGTTGCAGGTGATTAAACCAAACTAAAACCGGCCCGCAGCGCAAGCTGATCGAAGAGCTGGAACTTAAACAAACCGAAAGGAATTACCATGCGTCACCGTCACGGCCTTCGCAAGCTGAATCGTACTTCGTCCCACCGCCTGGCTATGCTGCGCAACATGACCGTATCCCTGCTGCGTCATGAAGCCATCAAAACCACCGTGCCAAAAGCCAAGGAACTGCGCCGCGTCATCGAGCCGATCCTGACCCTGGGCAAAACCGACACCCTGGCAAACAAGCGCCTGGCCTTCTCGCGTCTGCGTGACCGCGAAATGGTCCTGAAGCTGTTCGCTGAACTGGGCCCACGTTACGCCAACCGCAACGGCGGCTACCTGCGTATCCTGAAAATGGGTTTCCGCGTTGGCGACAATGCACCAATGGCTTACGTCGAACTGCTGGACCGTCCAGAAGTCAGCGATGTAGAAGCTGCTCCAACCGCTGAGTAATTAGCGCGTTGCAAGCAAAAGAAAGCCGCTCATTGAGCGGCTTTTTTGTTGTAAATTGCTTCAAATGAGCACCAAGAAAGGCGGGGTCAAACCCGGCAATGCGACAATCTTGAGGAATTCCATGAGGTTTGTCCATTTGCCGGGTTTGACCCCTGTTCGTTGAAAAGTCTCGCGGCCACAAGAAGATCATCCTCTACGCGGTGCCAGGCAAGGAGCCCTTCTACAAGAAGTTTGGCTTACTGCGCATGAAGACCGCCATGGCCATCTTCGAGAACCAACAGCAACAGTTGGAGCGTGGCTACCTTGGTGACGCCTAACTGCGCTAACATGGGGCATCATGAGAGTTCTGTGCATATCCGGCAGCCTGCGTAAGGCATCCATCAATTCAGCGCTGCTTCGTGCTGCCAAGCACCTGGCGCCGTCAGAGATGGACCTCGTCATCTATGGTGGTGTGGGCGATTTGCCGCTGTTCAACCCAGATCTCGAGACGAGTCTGCCTTTCCATGTGGTGGCCTTCCATGCGGCAGTCGCCGAAGCCGATGCGCTCCTGTTCGCGAGTCCCGAGTACGCCCATGGTGTCAGCGGCGCAATCAAGAACGCTCTCGATTGGTTAGTCAGCTTCGAGCCGTTCATCGGCAAACCCGTCGCCGTGCTCAATGCGTCTCCGCGCGCCCAACACGCGGATTCAGCGCTACGCGAAACACTCAAAACAATGTCCGCGGTCATCGTCGAGACAGCATCGGTGAGCATTCCACTTCTGGGCACCAAGCTCGGTGAGCTCGGCATGATCGAAGATCCGTTGGTTTCTTTAGCCATCAAAGGCTGTCTGCGCTCTCTCCACACAGCCGTCGCGGCGCCCCAGTTTCTTCGCATCTAATCGGCCACAGGCGGCGTAGACACGGCACCCATCAGCAGCATGTCGGCCACGCGCTACGAGGCGCCATCGTTGAAGCCCGGCTCCGGCCTGCATGCGTGCCTCTGGACTACCGACATCGCGAGCTGCTGGGATGGGTATGCAGAGGTCAGCAGAGGGCGCCAGGGCAAGTGGCGGCGGCGACAGTTGTGTCATCCGACCGCGCAACCAATCGCCGACAACTGGCCAGCAGGCCGCGCCGACTTGCCGGCGGAAAAAACCGACATGACCGATGCGAGGCACGCCGAGATGCGCCGCGGACAGTTCGCGGTAGTCGACCTCGGTCCCGGTGTAGGCATCATGCAACATCCGGCTGCCCGAGGTGTGCAATAACTCATCGTCGAAGAAGGCCAGGGCCAGCACCGGATAGCGGGCGCGGGCGTACGCCGCGCGAGCGCCATCCACAGCGCCGAGCAGGTAGTCTCGATTGAGGCACCATTTGCGCCATTGCGCCATTGCATGGCGCGGCACATCGCCAATGAGTCCGACGCGGGTGCCGGCGAAATAGCCGAACAGCGTCGACAGCAGTGGCACCAGCCCAAACCAAAGCAGCGGCGCCTTGCGGCGGGTGGCGGGCTGGTTATGGCGCATGGCGCCGCTGCCGACGGCAATATTGACCAGTCCGCTCAGTTGTGCGGCAGACGGCAACAGCGGCGCGGCCTGGCCGCCCAGGCTATGGCCGACCAGGAACACGGGGTGACCATGGCCTGCCGCGTGTGCGTGGCGCACCACGGCGTCGGTGTCGAGCAGGATCCAGTCGTTCAGGTCTGCTGTGCAATGGCGCATCGGACCTGTGGCCGATTCGAACATGCCGCGGTAGTCAAAGGTCCACACGCGGTAGCCAAGACCGGCCAGGTATAGGGCGAAATCGGCGTAAAACCGCTGCCCGATGGCCATGCCGGGAGCGATCACGATCGAGGCCAGCGGCGCTGTCTCCGACTCATGGCAGTAGGTAATGAGGGGCCGAAAATCACTCGCGCATATCTTGTGGCGGCTGCGCAGGAAAGGTGTTTGCATCCTATGTGTTCCAGGGAGGTAAGGGCATTGTGATCAAGATAGGCAGCGGAGCTCATCGTCGGCCTATGGTCGGCAGCCGCTGGATGCAAGGCAGTCCAACTGGCTGCCACATGGCGGCGGTCGGTGCCACAGCAGCCGCCCATCACCGACAGATGCGGCAGGTCGTGGCGCTAGCTTGGCATGGAAATGTCCCCTGTCTCAGGTGGTCGTTGGCGGAGTCGACACGTCGCGCATCAGCAGCATGTCGGCCACGCGCTGCGAGGCGCCATCGTAGAAGCCCGCCTCCGGCGCAAAATCGTCCGGGTTGTACAGCGTGCCAAGCAGAAGGTCGAACAGCGCCAGGTCCGAATAGTTGTAGGCATGCAGACCGCGGCCATGGTGGAAGGAATGGCTTTCGGGGCGCTGCACGATGAACCCGAGCCAGCGCGGGGTGCGCACATTCGCATGCTGGAAAACGGACAGGAACGACGAGCCCAGCAGCGTCACGGTTGCCGCCTCCGCCGTCAGACCGATGCCCAAGGTCAGGCAGATGCTGTACAGGACGGTCCAGCCTGCCATGTCCCAAGGGCTCATCCAGAATGCCCCATAGGTATCGATGCGCTCGGCGCTGTGATGGGTCTGGTGAAACAGGCGCCACAGGATGGTCGAACCGTGCATGCCGCGGTGCCAGCAGTAGACGCCCGCCTCATACACGAGCAGCCCGACCAGCGCGCCGGCCCAGGTGCCGAGCGCGGACAGGTCGAGCAGCTGCCAGCTGGCAAACTGGCTGGTCCACAACAGCGGCAGGTAGGAAGACAGGAAGAAATAGACGGCAAAGCCGCACAATCCGCGCAATTTCCAGAACGGCACCAGCGGCAGGCGGCGCGCCGGCGCCAGCCATTCCCACAGTATCAGCACACCGTAGATGGCGAACAGCCACAGCGATATTGGGTCGAGCAACAGGGAAATAGGGCTTGGCATGCAGCGCTCCTTGGGTAAGAATGGTCGGAAAATCAAGAACCGCAACCTTACCGGGGTTCGGACCAAACCCATAAAGCCGATTCGGCTACAAACTGGACATATCGGCGATGCATCCAACTGCACCGGCGGCGACGGTCGCCATCCTGACTTTCCCCGAAACGAGCGCGTCGACCGTGTTCGGCATGTATGACCTGTTCATGTCGGCCGGGCGCGACTGGGGCTATATCGTCGGTGGCGAGCCGGGGCCGAGCCTGATGCATGCCATCCTGGTCGGACGCGAAGCGGGACCGGTCGTCGTCACCAATGGCGTGCCGGTGACGCTGCATGCGTCGATCGCCGAGTTCGGCCCGGGTGGCCGCGCGCTGCCTTCGATCATCTGCGTGCCGGACCTGAACGTGCCGTTCGACGCCGATCTCGCGCTGCTGTTCGGGCGCGAGATCGCGTGGCTGGCGCTCTGCTACAAGGAAGGCGCGACGCTGGCCGCCTCCTGCTCCGGGGCGCTGTTGCTGGCGGCGGCCGGTGTGCTCGATGGCCATGAGGCGACCACTCACTGGGCATTCTGCGACACTTTGCAGCGCCGCTATCCGCAAGTGAAGGTGCGCGCACAGCGTGCGCTGGTGGTGTCGGGCGACGGCCACCGGCTCGTCATGGCTGGCGCTGGCACGTCGTGGATCGACCTGGCGCTATACCTGGTGGCGCGCAGTGTCGGTGCCGATGTGGCGATGCAGCTGGCCAAGGTCTACCTGGTGGACTGGCATACGGTGGGGCAGCAACCGTATGCATGCCTGACCCGCAAGCGCCAGGTCGACGACGCCGCAGTGGCGCAATGCCAGGCATGGATTGCCGAACACTACCGCCAGCCTGCGCCGGTCGCCGCCATGGCGCGTCTGAGCGGCATTCCCGAGCGCTCGTTCAAGCGCCGCTTCGAACAGGCGACCGGCATGCCGCCGCTGGAATACGTACACACCTTGCGCCTGGAAGAAGCCAAGCAGATGCTCGAGACGGGCACCGACAGCATCGCCGCGATCGCCGGCGAAGTCGGGTACGAGGACGCGGGCTTTTTCGGGCGGCTGTTCCGGCGCCAGGTCGGCCTGACCCCGGCCCAGTATCGAAAGCGCTTCCGCTCGATGCGCAAGTCGCTCGAGTCGCCCGACGCGCCGTAGGTCTGCTGGCCTGCGGCGGCCACAAGGCGCCGATGACGGCGCTACTTGGCCTTCTGCGAAGCGTCGCGCACGGCCTTGAATTCCGAATTGGCGTACCAGTGCGGCTTGTTGTCGCTTTGCGCCGCGTCCAGGCCGAGCGCCAGCAGCAGGCGCAGGTCGTCGATGGCGCCGCCGAAGTCGAGCTCCGGCTTCAGGATGTCGTGCACATCATGATCATCGGTGCCGTAATAGGCGTCCAGTTTCTGCTTGGCGTAGCCGGGCGGCTGGTTCTGGTTCTGGCAGCATTCTTGCGCCTTAACGGGGGCTTAATACTTGGCAACTCGGGCGGGTGTACACTCCTGCTTTGTCGTGGCATGGCCGGACCGGATACCAAACAAGGATGACGATGAAGTTTTCATTTACAGTGCGTTCGCTGGCGTTGCTGCTGCTGACGTGGCTCAGCTTTGCGCTGGCGCCTGCCGCGTCGGCGTTTGATGACGAGTTCCTCGAACCTGACCAGGCCTTCAAGTTCTCGGCCCGCATGCTCGACCCGAACACGATCGCCGTCAGCTACGAGATCGCTGATGGCTACTATATGTACCGCGAGCGCTTCAAGTTCGCCGCCAGCGGGGCCACGCTGGGTATGCCACGGCTGCCGCCTGGAAAAATCAAGTACGACGAGACCTTCCAGAAGGATGTCGAAACCTACCGCAAACTCGTCACCGTCACTATTCCGGTGTCGGCCAACGGCATGTTCAGCCTGACGGCGACTTCGCAGGGCTGCGCCGACAAGGGCTTGTGCTATTCGCCGCAGGACGCCACGGTGCGCCTGGTCGGCGCCGTTGGCCAGGTCGCTGCAGCCGGCCAAAGCGCTACAGGTGGCCAAGGGGCAACAGGTGGCCAAAGCGCTACAGGTGGCCAAAGCACTGCCGCGGGCCAGAGCACTGCTGGCGACCAAGTCAGCGGCGCCGGCCAGGACGCAGCGGCTGCTGATGCCGCGCCGGCCGGATCGCTGCCGCCGGCCGCTTATCCGCCAGCCGCGACCATGCCCGCCGCCGCCGCCGCGTCGAGCACGCCGGCGCCGCTGCCGGCCGAAGCCGCCAGCGCACCGTCCGACATGGGCTCGATCGCCGCCATCCTGGCCGGCGGCAAGCTGCTGGCCATCGTGCCAGCCTTCCTGCTGCTGGGCCTCGGCCTGGCCTTCACCCCTTGCGTGCTGCCGATGGTGCCCATCCTGTCGGGCATCATCGTCGGCGAGGGCGCGCACGTGACGCGCCTGCGCGGCTTTGTGCTGGCGCTGGCCTATTCGCTTGGCATGGCGATTGTCTACACGGCGCTCGGCGTGGCGGCCGGACTGGCCGGCGAAGGCCTGTCGGCGGCGCTGCAGAATCCGTATGTGCTGGGCGCCTTCGGCCTGCTGATGGTCGCGATGGCGCTGTCGATGTTCGGCCTGTACCAGCTGCAGCTGCCGGCGTCGCTGCAAACCAGACTGGCCCATGCGTCGGGCCGCCAGCGCGGCGGCAAGCTGCCCGGCGTGTTTGCGATGGGCGCGCTGTCGGCGCTGATCGTCGGCCCTTGCGTGGCGGCCCCGCTGGCCGGCGCGCTGGTCTACCTGAGCCAGACGCGCGATGTGCTGATCGGCGGCGCCGCCCTGTTCGCGATGGCGATCGGCATGAGCATCCCGCTGCTGCTGGTCGGGGTGTCGGCCGGCGCACTGCTGCCGCGCACCGGCGCCTGGATGGAAGGGGTCAAGCGCTTCTTCGGCGTGCTGCTGCTGGCGATGGCGGTGTGGCTGGTGTCGCCGGTGCTGCCGGCGGCGCTGCAGATGCTGCTGTGGAGCGCGCTGGGCCTGGGCTATGGCTGCTACCTGCTGCGCGCCAAGCATTGGGCGGCGACCGCGCTCGGCGTGGCCTTTGCCGTGCTGGGCGCAGTGCAGCTGGTGGGCGTGGCCAGCGGCGGGCGCGATGCGCTGGCGCCGCTGGCGCACTTGCGCGGCGGGCCTCAGCACCAGGGTCTGGTCTTCACCCGCGTCAAGACGGTGGCGCAGCTGGAGCAGGCGCTGGCGCAAACGGGCGGCAAGACCGTCATGCTCGACTTCTATGCCGACTGGTGCGTCTCCTGCAAGGAGATGGAAAAGCTGACCTTCGTCGACCCGCAAGTGCAGGCCAGGCTGGCCAACACGCTGCTGCTGCAGGTCGACGTGACCGCCAACGACCTTGATGACAAGGCCATGCTCAAGCGTTTCAGGCTGTTCGGCCCGCCCGGCATCATCCTGTTCGACAGCAAGGGCCAGGAAATCCCGGACAGCCGTGTCATCGGCTACCAGGACCCGGCCAAATTCCTGGCCTCGCTGTCCAGGTTGAAGTAGATTGGCGGCGCTGGCCTATGCGGCGTTGACGGCGGTCGTGATCGCTTTCCTGCTGGCGCTGGCAAGTGGCGCGCCATGGGGCGAACTGACCATGGGCGGCAAATTCCGCGGCCGTCTGCCGCTGCCGATGCGGCTGGCCTGCGTGCTGCAAAGCGGTGTGCTGGCCCTGCTGGCAGCGGTCGTGGTTGGCAGTGCCGGCCTGGCCGGCCTCGAACGGCAGCTGCAGGCGCAAGGATGGGTCTGGGCAGCGGTGGCGTTTTGTGGCGTCAGCGTCGTGCTCAACCTCGCCACGCCGAGCAAGCGCGAGCGGATGCTGTGGGCGCCGGTCGCCGGCGCCATGCTGCTCACCAGCACAATGGTAGCACTGGGCGCCTAGGAGCCTGCGCGGCAGAAGCT
>CBDDRJ010000005.1:0-69113 GCA_965233055.1 uncultured bacterium | reverse complement strand
GACGCCACCCCGCCACTCCCAGAAACTGGGGTCAAAGCGCAATTGGGGGCACAGGCGGGGTCAAACCCGGCAACAGGACACACAGAAGTGCAGTGGGCGAGGCATGTGGCCCGCTGCCGGGCTTCACCCCGCCGTGCCGTTGCCGGGTTTGACCCCGCCGTGCCGGTTTGACTCCGCCGCGCCATTCGCCTGGCGACGCCATCGCTCCGGTTCCCGGACAAACTATGATTCGTGCAGTTCCTGCACGTTTTCTCGAATCGATATATGATGAACATCATGCCGATCAAATCCAAGCCCCGAAGCGCCAGCCGCGCCACCCAGAGCCGCAAGCAAGCCACCCACCAGCGCATCGTCGAGGTGGCCGCGCGCGCCATCCGGCGCAGCGGCTATTCCGGTACCGGGGTGGCCGACATCATGAAGGAAGCGGGCCTCACCCACGGCGGCTTCTATGCTCACTTCGCCTCGCGCGAGAGCTTGCTGGCCGAAGCGGCCGACCGCGCCGGCGCCGACGCCGTCAAGCTGTCGGCTGATATCGCCGCCGCCGCCCCGCCCGGCCAGTCGCTGCAGGCGCTGGTGCGCGCTTATTTGTCCGAGCAGCATCTGGAGAGCGTCGAGCGTGGCTGTCCGGTCGCTGCGCTCGGCTCCGAAATGCACCGCCAGGCGCCGGAAGTGCGCCACGCTGCGACCCGCCACATCAAGGAAATGATCGACCTGGTGGCGCGCCAGTTGCCGGACTGGGGCACGCCCGCCGCGCATCAACAGGCCATGTTCATCGTCAGCGCGATGATCGGCGCGGTGGTCGTGGCGCGTGCCGTCGATGACCCCGGCCTGTCCGCCACTTTGCTCGAGGCCACGCTCAAACAGTTTTCAGAGACCGGCAAATAGGGCCGGTCCGGCAGTCCACGCCGTTGGTTTTGTTCGTCATTGAATATGACGGTTATCATAATTTAAAATGATGGGGGTACGATATGAAAGCATTCTTTATCCGGGCGTATGGCAAGGCCGACCAGCTTGTCGCGGGCGATTTGCCCGAACCGGAAATGCACGACGATGATGTGCTGGTTCGGATCCACGCCGCCGGTGTCAATCCGGTCGACAACAAGATCCGTAGCGGCGAGTTCAAGCTGCTGCTGCCATACCGGATGCCCCTGATCCTGGGCAGCGACCTGGCCGGCGTGGTCGAGCGCGTCGGTGCAAAGGTGAACCGCTTCAAGGTGGGCGACCAGGTCTATGCGCGGCCGGACACCGAGCGCATCGGTACCTTCGCCGAATTCATCGCGGTCAGGGAAACGACGCTGGCCAAAAAACCAGCCAACCTGAGCATGGAGCAAGCCGCGTCGATTCCGCTGGTGGCACTGACGGCCTGGCAAACGCTGGTCGAAAAAGGCCAGCTGAAGAAGGGGCAGAAAGTGCTGATTCACGCCGGTTCGGGCGGCGTCGGCACCATCGCCATCCAGCTGGCCAGGCATATCGGCGCCACCGTCGCCACGACTGCCAGCGCAGCCAACGCCGCGATGCTGAAAGACCTTGGCGCCGACATCGTCATCGACTACAAGACGGAAGACTTCTCGACCAGGCTGTCAGGCTACGATCTGGTGCTCGATACGCAGGGCGGAGACACGCTGAAAAAGTCGTTGAGCGTACTCAAGCCTGGAGGCAAACTGATCGGAATTGCCGGTCCGCCAGACCCGGCCTTCGCGCAGGAACTCGGCGCAAACGGCTTCATGCGCCTGGTGATGTGGCTGCTCAGCTACCGCATTCGCTCGGCGGCCGCCCGCATCGGCGCCAGTTATGGCTTCCACTTCATGACGGCCAACGGCGCGCAGCTGGGCGAGATCACCAGGCTGATCGAAGCGGGCATCATCCGCCCCGTGATCGACCGCGTCTTTCCGTTTGAGCAGACCAGGGAGGCGCTGGAATACGTCGACCGCGGGCGCGTCAAAGGCAAGGTCGTGATCAAAGTGCTGTGAGCTGCCCCCCCCGGGCCAGGCAGGCGGCGCAGCGCTGCGCCGCCTTGGCCGATCAGCGCAGCTGGGTGTAGTTGACCGGAATCCACTGGTAGGACTTGCCTGCCTTGCGCAGGTGGCCCAGGCCGGGGAACTGGAGGTGGGTCGCGCCGACCAGCGCGCCTTCCTTGGCCGCTGCATCGAATGCCTTTTGCCGCTGCGCTGCCGCCGCCTTGGTATCGCTGTCGAATTGGATCGTCACGCCCGGCGCGTCGAACTGTACGGCGCCAACGTGGATCAGGTCGCCCACCAGCACCAGTTTCTGGCCACGGCTTTCCACCACGTAATTCGAATGCCCCGGCGTGTGGCCATAGCTGGCAGCGGACTTGATTCCCGGCACCAGTTCGGTGTCGCCATCAAAGGGCTTGAAACGCTGGTTCGACGCGTAAGGCCCGACCGAAGCCATCGCACCCTTGAAGGAACCCTTGGCCGCTTCCGGCGCCTTGTCCATCACGGCCTGGCTCAGCCAGAAGTCGGCGTCATGCCTGTCGGCGCGCACGATGGCGTTCGGGAACTGGGCAGTGCCGGCCGGCGCCAGGCCGCCCAGGTGGTCGCCGTGCATATGGGTGATGTAGATCTCGTCGACCTGTTCCGGCTGGTAACCCGAGGCCTTGAGGTTGGCGGCCAGGCGGCCCAGGGTCGGGCCGAACAGGCTGCCGGCACCGGTGTCGATCAGCACCAGCTTGGTGCCGGTATTGATCAGGTAGGTATTGACCGAGGTCTCCAGCGGGGCCTTCAGGAAGTGCCGGGCCAGCGCCTTGTCGACCTGGCCCGGCTTGGCGTGCAGGATCTTGTCGACCGGCAGGTCGACCGTGCCGTCGCTGAGGACAGTCACTTCGTAGTCGCCCAGCATCATGCGGGCGAAACCCGGCGCATTGGTCTTGGCCATCGGTGCCGCAGCATGGGCGGTGCCAACGGCGAGGCTGGTCAAGGCGGCCAGCAATAACAGGCGGGGCGATGCGAGGTTTTTGGTCATCGTGGACTTTCGGTGGGTGGAAAGGAATAGCAAGTATGCATCCTTGCGCAAAGCAGAACAATATGGCAATGTGCAAAGAATCTTTGCAGTTTGCGCAAACTTAAAGTACCCCGATATGTTTGATGCCATGCAGTGCTTCCTGGCCGTCGTCGATGGCGGCAATCTGTCGCAGGCGGCCCACAGCCTGCAGCTGGCAGTGTCCTCGGTCTCGCGCAAGATCGACGCGCTTGAAGCCCATATGGGCGCCAGGCTGTTCCACCGCAGTTCGCGCCGCGTGCTGCTGACCGACGCCGGCGAACGCCTGCTGCCGCGCGCCCGCATGATCGTGGCCGAAATGGCCGACGCCAAGACCGCCGTCGGCGATGCCGACCCGGCCCCGCGCGGCTTGCTGACGGTGACCGCGCCGCCGTCGCTGGGCCGCCGCCACATCGTGCCGGCCATCGCCAGTTTCCTGCGCGACTACCCCTTGCTGGAAGTGGACCTGCACATCAGCGACGACGTCGTCGACCTGACCGTGCAGCGGGTCGATGTGGCCGTACGCATCGGCGCCCTGCCGGCCAGCGAACTGCTGGCCACCTTGCTCGCCCCCAACCGCCGCATCGCCTGCGCCAGCCCCGACTACCTGGCGCGCCATGGCAGGCCTGCCACCCCGGCCGACTTGCTGGGCCACAATTGCCTGACTTTCGCCAGCCCCTTGCCGCGCACAGACTGGTGGTGTTTCCCGGAGGTCAACAACGGCAAGGCTCTGCCGGTCAGCGGCACCTTGCGCACCGACGATGTCGATTCGATCCTGCAGGCAGCCATCGCCGGCGTCGGCATCCTGCACCTGGCGAACTGGATGGTCGGCGAGGCGCTGGCGGCCGGCCAGCTGGTGGCGCTGTTCGACGGCGAGCGCGCGCCGCGCGCCAGATCGAACTCGGCCATCCATGCACTGCGGATGCCAGGGCGCTCCCATCCGGTCAAGGCCAAGCTGTTCATCGGGCACCTGCAGCAGTATTTCGCCTCGCTGCCGCAATGGGATACGACAGGCTGAGGCGGTCGCGACGGCAAGAAGGGCTCAGGCGACGCGCTTGAAGCGGGTCGCGTTGCGGGCACGGGCCCGCAAGGCCTCGACTTCGCGGTCGCGCGGTTCGGCATGGGTGACCATCGCGGCCAGCAACTTGGCGGCAGCAAAGCTCACTTCCAGGATGGCCTGGTCAAACGCGGCCTGGTTGGCCTTGGACGGGCTGTTGAAGCCGCTCAGCTTGCGCACGAATTGCAGCGACGCCGCGCGCACTTCGTCCTCCGTGGCTGGCGGCGCGAAGTTGAACAGGGTCTTGATATTGCGGCACATCGGCCGATTATGCAGCAGCCTCGAGCGCCAGCATATTGCGCAGCATGTATTTTTCGACGATGTCGAAGCTCGAAATGACGCCCCGCAGCATGCCTTCCTCGCTGACCAGCACATGGTGGATGTGGTGGTCGACCATCATCTGGGCGACGAGCGCAACAGATTTGTGAGGACTCACTTCCACCGTCTTGTGCGTGCATACTTCCCACGCGCGGACGCCTTTCGACGGCCTGCGGGAAGCGTGGAAATTGATCATGTCGCGTGCCGTGATGATGCCGAAGATGCGGCCATCCTTGTCGAGCACGGGCACATAGGTGACATTATGGATGCGCAGAATAGTTTCGACTTTGTCCATCGTGTCGTCGCAATCGACGGTGGCAATGGCATCCCCTTCAATCAGTGAGGATATTGGCTGATCCATATTCGGCTCCGGTGGTTGGGACTCAGAACACAGGGCTTGCTACGCCCGGGCAAAGGGACAGCCTCGACGCAACGCCTACCCTATAAATTGAGTATAGGCATTGATATTTGCCCGAAAAGCTCCCTTTGTCACACCAAACTATTTTTTATATAAAGTCGATAGATCTGCTGCAAAAGCATATAAGACGTACCGATGCCCCTGCCGATGTTCTGCTATTCTCGACCCCGTTGCCCCCTTTACCGAGAATGCCGATGTCAACTCTAGCCCCGACCCTGGACCAACTGATCAATGCCGGCGAGCGCTGCCTGCCCGGCTTCATGGGCGTGCGTATCACGCGCGTCGACAACGGCGAAGTCGATGCCGAACTGGACGTGCTGCCGCACCTGCTGGCACCCAATGGCTACCTGCATGCCGGCGCCATCATCACGCTGGCCGATACGGCGGCCGGCTATGCCTGCATGAGCAATCTGCCGGAAGGCGCCAACAGCTTCACGACGATCGAGATCAAGTCCAACCACCTGGGCACTGCCCGCAACGGCACCATCGGCTGCACGGCCAGGCCGGCCCACGTCGGCCGCACCACCCAGGTGTGGGACGTGGTGGTCAGCAATGCGGAAAACGGCAAGACCATCGCGTTGTTCCGGTGCACGCAAATGATCCTCTATCCAAAATAATCCGGCCTGTGCTAGATTCCCGAGCAACACAATGCATATTGGACTTGCCATGAAATTCCCGACCGTCCTGCTGTGCGCCCTGCTGCTGGCCGCCGGCACGGCGCTGGCCCAGGCACCCGTTCCGGACGATTCGACCTACCAGGGTTTGGGCGGCAAGCAAGGCATCAAGAATATCGTCTCGACCTTCGTCAAGCTGGTGCTGGCGGACCAGCGCATCAATGCCAACTTCAGGGATACCGACAAGGTGAACCTGGAAATGCGGCTGGCTGAGCAATTCTGCGAACTGAGCGGCGGGCCATGCAAGTACGGCGGCAAGTCGATGGTCGACATCCATGACGGCCTGAACATCACGACGGCGCAATTCAATGCGCTGGCCGAGCAGTTGCAGGTGGCGATGGAGCAGCACCATGTGCCGTCGCGGATTCAAAACAAGCTGGTGGCCAAGCTGGCGCCGATGCACCGCGACATGGTCACCATCAAATAATTAGTAGCAGCTGGCTGCCAACATCATTTGGCGCTTCCGGGGATTCTTACCGGGCACCAATCAACAGCAGGTTTGTACTCTTGTTTGACTGCCTTACAGCCTGACCCACTGCCCCCGATACAGGATCGGCCCGGTCGGTCCGGCCGGGTCGGGCGAGCCGCCCTTGGGCTCGAGGCTGATCGCCAGCATCTCCACATCGTCCGACGTCGCATGCTTCTGGATCGCAAAGCGCGTATGCGCGCTGACCATGACGCCGAGCGAACGCGGCGCGCCGGCAGCCGGCACCGCCCACAATTGCAGGCTGCGGTCCTTGGCAAACTGGGCGCTGTTGACGAGGCGCACGTCCATCTTGGCGTGGCGCGAATCGGCGGTAATCACCATCGCCGTGTTGTTGGCCGCGTCATTGAGGGTGGCGACCAGGTTGATGATCGGCGGGTCGATGCTCTTGCTCATCACCACCACCACCAGCAAGGTGGCAAAGGCGGTCGACACCATGCCCAGGTTGCGCCAGAACGTCAGGTTGTCGTTGAGCCAGAATTCCCACAGGCGGGCAGGACGCTTCAGGCTCAGCCGCTGTTCGATGCCCTTCCACACGGTCTTGGGCGGCTTGACGCTGCCGGCCAGCTCGGCCATCGATCCCAGCCTGGCTTGCCATTGGGCCGTCAGGCGGCGCAAGTCGGCATCCTGGTGCAGCCAGCCTTCGAAACGGCGGCGCGCGCCGCCCCGCAGCGTGCCCAGCGCATATTCGGCAGCGAGCTTGTGGCGCAAGGCCGTGTTGTGGCGGATATTCAAGTCCCCTCCCGCTTGCCGAGGCAGCCGCGCACCTTGTCGAGGCTGCGCCGGGTCCAGTCCTTGATGGTGCCGGGCTGCACCGCCAGCTGGGCCGCCACTTCCCCGTGCGACAGGTCATGGTAATAGGCCAGGCCCAGCGCCTGGCGCTGCACGGGCTCGAGGCTGCTCATGCAATCGGCCAGCGCCTTGGCGTCGCCCGACAGGTGCAGCGCGTCGATCGCCTGCTTGCCTGGGTTCTGCAAGGCAAGCATGACATCGTCGGCGAATGGCTGGAGGTCGAAGGCGGGCGGCGTTTCCATGCAGCGCAGGTGCTCGAATGCCTTGCTGCGCACCAGCGTGGCCATCCACGTCATCGGGTTGTGGGCATGGCCCTGGTAGGCGGGAGCCTGGTGCCAGATGGCGACGAAGCTGTCCTGCAGCACGATTTCGGCCAGTTCCGGGCTGCCCAGGATGCGCTGGGCAAACGCGAACAGCTTGGACGAGGTCGATTCATACAGCGAACGGAACGCGACGGTGTCGCGCTGGCCGGTGGCCAGCAGCCAGGTTTTCAGTTGTTGGGGATCGAGCGATTTGACGGGCATAGCGCCAAAGGGTAGCGCATCCACCCCCTTGCTGACAACTAACTTATTTCACATTTTTGTCGAAAATGGTGACGTGATTCAGCCCGCCAGCGCCTTCTTCAGCAACTCATGCAGGGTGCCAAAGTCGGGCTCGCCCACATAGCGCTTGATGATATTGCCCTGCTTGTCGATGACGAAGGTGGTCGGCGTCAGCGCGACGTCGCCGAAGGCCTTGGCCAGCGCGCCGTTCGAGTCGAGCGCGACCTTGAACGGCAGCTTGCGCGTCTCGGTGAAGTTGATGACGTAGTTGGGCGGGTCGTATTGCATCGCGACGGCGACGAATTCGAGGCCTTGGGCGTTGAACTTCTGGTAGGTCTCGACCATCTGCGGCATTTCCTTGACGCAGGTGGTGCAGGACGTGGCCCAGAAGTTGACCATCACCACCTTGCCGCGCAGGCTATGCGAACTGATCTTTTCGCCAGTCAGGCTGATGTAGGTGACGTCCGGCGCGGCCACGCTCTTGTTCATCGACAGGCCGACGCCGACGGCGATGGCCAGCACGGCGCAAGCGATCGCGGCCGGCTTGACCCAGCGCGGGCGGGAGGCGGCGGCAGGCATCAACATTATTTCGTTTCCGACAGGCTGATCGACGAGGACTGCGGCTGCATCGCCTTCAGTTCTTCCTCGCTCATGTATTCGAGCACTTTGACGACTTTCTGCACGCCGCTGACGCCGCGCGTGACGTCGGACGCAACCATGCCTTCACGCTGGGTCACGCGGCCCATCAGGTAGACGATGCCGCGCTCGGTGACGACCTTGAACGAATTGGCCGAGATGGTTTTCATGTCGATCAGGCTGGCTTTGACCTTGGTCGTGATCAGGGTGTCGGACGAGCGCGACGTATAGCTGGCCGGGCCGGCGATTTCCAGTTCATTGACGACCGACTGCACGCCTTCGATCGCCACCACTTCCTTTTCGACCGCGGCCTTCATTGCCTCGTCCTTGACTTCGCCGGTCAGCAGCGCCTTGCGGTTGAAGCTGTTGACGTTGACGTGGCCGGCGTCGCCCACCACTTTGGACAGACGCAGGCTGGCCTTGACGCCGATCGCCGTGTCTTCGGTCTGGGCGCCGAAGGTGCGGCGGTCGACCGCCGCGACCGTCCCCATCACGGCGCCGCCGGCCACCAGGCCGACGCAGCCCGACAGGTTGGCCAGCAGGGAAATCAGCAATAAGGCTTTCATGCCAGGGCGCACATCAATCATTCACATCTCCTCCGAACAGGGCGACATCGATGCCGTCGCAAATGCAGTGTATGGTCACCAGGTGGACTTCCTGGATCCGGGCAGTACGGTCGTGCGGCACGCAGATATGGACGTCGGCATCGGTCAGCATCTTGCCGATGGCGCCGCCGTTCTTGCCGGTCAGCGCGACGACCCGCATTTCGCGCTCGAGCGCCGCTTCGATCGCCGCCATCACGTTGGCCGAATTGCCCGACGTCGAAATGGCCAGCAGCACGTCGCCGGCCTGGCCGAACGCTTGCACCTGCTTCGAGAAAATCTCGCGGTAGCTGTAGTCGTTGCCGACCGCCGTCAGGATCGACGTGTCGGTGGTCAGGGCCAGCGCCGGCAGCGGGAAACGCTCGCGCTCGAAGCGGCCGACCAGCTCGGCGGCAAAGTGCTGGCAGTCGGCGGCCGAACCGCCATTGCCACAAGCCAAGATCTTATTGCCGTTGGACAGGGCGCCGAACATCAGCTCAATCGCCTGGGCAATCGGCATCGCCAGCGCCGCTGCGGCCTGGATCTTCAGTTCTGCGCTCTCGTGAAAGTGGGATTGGATGCGTTGAATATTCATGTCGCGATTATAGTGCAGTGGCAGCTTGCTTCGGGCAAGCGCAGTAAAAAATGCTTACAAAATAATCAATTCAGCCGGCCTCGATGGCGTTGCGGATCCAGTTGAGCTCGGCGCCGTCGATGGCGACGACGTCAATACGGCAGGGCGGGACCGGCTGGTGGCGCAGCAGGTAGAACTGGGCGGCGCGCACGATGCGGCGCTGCTTGGCCGGCGTGATGCTGGCGGCGGCGCCGCCATGCAGCAAGTCGGCCCGCTGGCGCACTTCGACGAACACCAGGCTGTCGCCGTCGCGCATGATCAGGTCGATTTCGCCGCCTTTGCAGCTGAAATTGGTTTCAACCAGGCGCAGGCCGTGGCGCTTCAGGTAGGCCAGCGCCTGCTGCTCGCACGCGCCGCCCTGGCGCTGCCTGGCGGTTTGCATTCACTTCCTGATGCTGGGCGGGGGCACGAAGCGCCCGGCCTGGTAGATGGCGCCGGTTTCCTGCCGTTCGAACTGGGCCGGGCCGTTGCCGAACTTGACCGTCAATTTGCCGGTGACGCCGTCGAGCGTGAATTGCGGGCCGGCCTGGCCTGCAATCTCGCGCGCGACGCGGAAGGCGTCGATCCCCAGCGCATACAGGCGGTCCATGTCCATGCTGGTGTTGCGCTGCAGGCGCGGGTAAGCCATGACGGCCGGGTGGTCGACATGCACCTGCCACGGCAGGTCGACCAGGCGCACGCCGTCGAGCTCTGACGTTGCCGTGCCCTGGCCAATGCCGGGGTTGACGGACGAGGTGCCGTAGACGGGGATGTCGGTGCCGAGCATGCCGCGCACCTGGCGCAGCTGGTCCGAGTCGAGGGCGGCAAAGATAAAAGGGGGCGGGGCCGCCTCGGCCAGCGCCTTCAGTTCGAGCAGGGCCGTGTCCTGCAGGGTGCCATTGGTGGTGGCGCCCAGCTCGACGATGGCCACTTCAAGGCCCAGCTGCTTCCAGTGGTTGGCAAAGGCGTTGGCGATGCGCTGTTGCCACGCGCTGCCGGTGGCCAGCACCAGCGCGGCCGGCTTGCCCATCTCGGCCGCGGCCCAGTTGGCCGCCTGGCGCGCTTCGTCCTCGATCGACAGGCCGATGATCAGCATGCGCTCGGGGACGGGCAATTCGGCGCCGGCCGGACGCGCTTCGAGGCTGTTGAGGGCGATGGTCGGCTTGCCCTGGACGGGGCTGGCGGCGACGGCGCTGACGGCGGAGCGGGTCAGCGGGCCGACCACGATATCGTTGTTGGCCACCGCCGCCGCATAGGCGTCGAGCGCTTCCTGCGCGCCGTCGCCAGTGGCAACGATATTGACGGTGATGCCGCCGCGCTCGCGCTCGTAGCCGGCCATGAAGCCGGCCCGCACCGCGTCGGCCGGGCCGCCAAGGGTGTCGGAGCGCAGCGGAAGCAGCAGGGCAATGCGGATCGTCGCGGCGGCGGTGCCGGCCTGGGCCGGCAGCGCGCCCTGCGCGTCGGCCGCTGCGGACGGCTGGGCCGGCGCGGCTGGCGTCATCGAAGGCTGGGCCGGTGCGGCGGGCGGCGCTTGCTGGGCCGGCATCGTGGCTGCCCTTGTGTTTGCGATCAGAGGCGCGCACAATCTGTCCGGCCCGTCACAGGCCGTGGCGCATCCCTGGGCAATGCCGATGGCGATGCACGCGAGCAGAAACCAGACACCCTTTCTCAACATCCCGTCCCCCATGACAGCACAAACGACCAGCCTGATTGCTCAGCTACCCGTATTGAATGAGGCTGCCTCGCAAGGCTATCCTACCGCAACCCTGTATGTGGTTGCCACACCTATTGGCAATGTGGCCGATATCAGCGTGCGCGCCCTGCACGTGCTGGCGATGGTCGATGCGGTTGCTTGCGAAGATACACGCAATACGGGGCATTTGCTGACCCGGTTCGGCCTGCATAAGCAGATGATTGCGGCGCATCAACATAACGAGCGCGAAGTGGCGGAAAAACTGATCCATCGCCTGCAGGCGGGCGAGCGGATCGCGCTGGTGTCCGACGCCGGCACGCCTGCCGTGTCCGACCCGGGCGCGCGCATCGTCGACGCGGTGCGGGCGGCGGGCCTGCGCGTGGTGCCGCTGCCGGGCGCCTCGGCGGCGCTGGCGGCCCTGTCGGCCAGCGGGCTGGTCAATGACCGTTTCCATTTCTTCGGCTTCCTGCCGGCCAAGGCCAGGCAGCGCGAGACGGCGCTGACCGAGCTGCTGGGCATGACGGCGACCATCGTGTTTTACGAAGCGCCGCACCGCATCCTCGACTGCGTCGGCGCGCTGGCCGAGGTATTCGAGCCGACCCGCCAGGTCGTGTTCGCGCGCGAGCTGACCAAGCTGTTCGAGGAGATCCACCGCTGCCCGCTGTCCGATGCCGTGGCCTGGATCAAGGCCGATGCCAACCGCGAAAAAGGCGAGTATGTGGTGCTGCTCGAGGGCGCCTCGGCGGCCGGCGACGCTGAAGATGCGCAGGCCGAACGCATCCTGACTATTCTGTTGTCGGAATGTTCGGTCAAGCAGGCAGCCAGCCTGGCCGCGCAAATCACCGGCCGCAAGAAAAACGCCTTGTACGAGCGCGCGCTGCAAATGAAGGGCGAGCACGAATAAGCAGGCAGAGGCCGGGCCTTCCGGGCCGGCGCACATGGGGAGGGACGATGGAGCGCAGGGATTTCATTCGACTTGGGCTGGTCACTGGCGCCGGCGCCATGGCTGCGCCGACACTGGCGGCCCCGGCGGCCGGCTATCTGGATGCCACCGCCTTCGAGCAACAGGCCGCGATGTCGGCGGCCAGGCTCACTTCGGCACAACTGGTGGCGGGCTACCTGGCCCGCATCGCCGCCATCGACAAGGCTGGTCCGCGCCTGAACAGCGTCCTCGAACTCAATCCCGACGCGCTGGCGCAGGCCAAGGAACTCGACCGCGAGCGGGCCGCCGACAACAAGGTGCGCGGCCCCCTGCACGGCATCCCGATCCTGCTCAAGGACAATATCGCGACCATCGACAAGATGAGCACCAGCGCCGGCTCGCTGGCGCTGGCCGGCGTGCGCGCCGTGCGCGACGCCCATGTCGCCGCCAGGCTGCGCGCGGCGGGCGCTGTCATCCTCGGCAAAACCAATCTGAGCGAATGGGCCAATATGCGCTCGACCCGTTCGACCAGTGGCTGGAGCGGGCGCGGCGGCCTGACGCGCAACCCGTATGCGCTCGACCGCAATTGCAGCGGTTCGAGTTCCGGCTCCGGCGCGGCGATGGCGGCCGGCCTGGCCAGCCTGACGGTCGGCACCGAAACGGATGGCTCGATCGTGTCGCCGTCGAATGCCTGCGGCCTGGTGGGCATGAAGCCGACCGTTGGCCTGGTCAGCCGCAGCGGCATCATCCCGATCGCTCACTCGCAGGACACGGCGGGGCCGATGACGCGCACGGTGTCCGACTGCGCGATGCTGCTGGCCGCGATGGCCGGGCACGACCCGCAGGATCCGGCGACGCTGGGCAGCCCGGCCACGGTGCCTGACTACCTGGGCGCACTGAGCGTCGAAGGATTGAAGGGCATGCGCATCGGCGTCGTGCGCCGCAACTTTGGCCGCAACGATATGCGCGACGCGGTGATCGAGAAGGCCCTGCTGGCCTTGCAGGCGCAAGGCGCGGTGCTGGTCGATCCGGTCGAGCTGCCCAATATCGGCAAGGTCGGCGACAGCGAACTGCAGGTACTGCTGTACGAATTCAAGGCCGGCCTGGCCGCCTACCTGGCAGCGTATGCGCCGCACGCGCCGGTCAAGAACATGGCCGACGTGATCGCCTACAACCTCAAGCACCGCGATGCGGCCATGCCCTACTTCGCGCAGGAGCATCTGGTGCGCTCGGACGCCAAAGGCGGGCTCGACAGCCAGGAATACCTCGACGCGCTGGCCAACTGCCGCCGCTATGCGCGCGACGAAGGACTCGATCTGGCTTTCAAGACTGACCAGCTGGACGCGCTGGTGGCGCCGTCCGGCGGGCCAGCCTGGCTGACCGACTTCATCAATGGCGATCATTCGGGGGGCGGGTTCTCGTCGCCGGCGGCCGTGGCGGGCTATCCGCACATCACCGTGCCAGCTGGCTATGTGCTTGGCCTGCCGGTGGGCCTGTCGCTGGTCGGCCCCGCTTACAGCGAGGTCAAGCTATTGCGGATGGCCTACGCTTTCGAGCAGGCGACCCTGCACCGCAAGGCGCCGACCTTCCCTGCAACCGTGAGCATTTGGCCCAAAGCCTAAAAGTAATTGAACGGCGTACCCTTGACGAAACACGGGGGAAGGGTTATTATCTTGTTCCTCGGAGTGTGGCGCAGTCCGGTAGCGCACCTGGTTTGGGACCAGGGGGTCCAAGGTTCGAATCCTTGTACTCCGACCAAAATTTGTTTCAGATCTAAGGCTTAGCAGATCCATCTGCTAGGCCTTTCGTCTTTTCCGGGGCACGTTTCCATTGTTCCGTGTGGGTAGCTGCGCTACCCACCTACAACATCAGTTGCCGAAGTCCTCGTAGGATGGGTAGCAAGGCTAGCCACGCGGTATCAGCTGGCGCGCTTGGCAGCGAGCGCATTGCCGGCGCGGCTAGCCGCTTTTCGGCCCAGGTGTTGCGAAATGAACTGGCCGGCATCGACCACGATATCGAGGTCGATCCCGGTCTCGATGCCGAGGCCCTGCATCAGGTACAGCACATCCTCGGTCGCCACATTGCCGGTCGCCCCTTTTGCATACGGGCAGCCGCCCAGTCCGGCCACGGACGAATGGAAAATCTCGACCCCCACTTCCATGCTGGCGTAGATATTGGCCAGTGCCTGGCCATAGGTATCGTGGAAATGCCCGGCGATGCGGTTGATGTGGAATTGCTTCGCCGCCCGCAGCATCACCGATTGTGTCTTGCGCGCCGTCGATACGCCGATGGTGTCGGCGATATCGATCTCGTCGCAGCCGAGGTCGCGCATGCGGCCGACCATATAGGCCACCGCGTCCTCAGGAACCTCGCCCTGGTAAGGGCAGCCGAACGAGCAGCTGATCGAACCGCGCAGGCGCAAGCCGTTGTCCTTGGCCGCCCTGGCCACGCCTTCGAAGCGCGAAATCGATTCTTCGATCGAGCAGTTGATGTTCTTTTGCGAGAACGCCTCCGAGGCCGAACCGAAGATCAGCACTTCGTCGGCCTTGGCCGCCAGGGCCGCTTCGAAGCCCTGCATATTGGGCGTCAGCGCCGAATAGATGGTGCCTTTGCGTCGCGCGATGCCAGCCATGACGTCGGCACTGGTTGCCATCTGCGGCACCCACTTGGGCGACACGAACGACGCCGCTTCGATATTGGCAAAGCCGGCCGACGACAAGCGGTCCACCAGCGCAATCTTGATGTCGGCGCTGACCGATTCCTTCTCGTTCTGCAGCCCGTCGCGCGGACCGACTTCAACGATCTTGACCTTCTTTGGCAGGGTAGTCATGGTTAATATCCTTGTGTACGGTCGACGATGTCGGCAATCGGCAGGCCCTTTGCCAGAGCTGCCATCTTGCTGCCAATTTGTTCGATGCTCTCGGTGCGCAAGGTCAATGCCGAAATATGCGGTGTGATCAGGATGCGCGGTTCCTGCCAGAACGGATGCTGCGGCGGCAGCGGTTCGTTACGGAAGACGTCGAGCGTGGCACCTTTGAGGTGGCCGGACTTGATCAGCGTGAGCAGGTCGGGTTCAGCCACCAGCGCACCGCGTGCGACGTTGATCAGGTAAGCACCTTGCGGCAACTTTGACAGGCGGGCGCGATCGAGCAGATTATTGGTGTCTGGCGTCAGCGGCACCATGCAGACCAGCACCCGCGTGCCGGCCAGGAAGTTGTCCAGCTGGTCCATGCCGGCAAAGCTGGTGACGCCGCTGATGTCTTTGGGCGTGCGGCTCCAGCAGCGCAGCGGGAACCCGAATGCGGCCAGCGCCTTCAGCACGTGGGCACCGAGCACGCCAGGCCCCATCAGGCCGACGGAAAATTCCGCCTTCTGGTGCTGTGGCAGCGGCTGCCAGGTACCGCTGCGTGCCTGCACATCGTATTCGTCAAAGCGCCGGAAGTAACGCAGCACGTAGTGCGTGACGTATTCCGCCATCTGGACACCCATGCCGACATCGGACAGGCGCACGACGGGCACATGCGGGAATGCTTCGCTATGTTTCATGATCGCGTCGACCCCGGCGCCGGTGCTGAAGATGGCCTTGACCTGTGCCAGGTCGGCCAGCATGGCTGGCGGTGGCGCGAACACCACAGCGTAATCGCACGGGGGGATGGTTACTCCCTCCTGCCATACCACGACCTCGGCTTGCGGCAGTACGCTGCCAAAATCCTGGATCCACGGATCGGTAATGCCGTCGGCACGATGAAGGAGAATTCGCATGCGTGGCTCCACTCAAGCTGCCTTGAAGGCCAGCAGCGGCGCACCATCGGCAACCTGGTCGCCGACCTGGTACAGCACGTCTTCCACCAGGCCGTCGCCTGGCGCGCCGATGGTGTGCTCCATCTTCATCGCCTCCATGATGACGAGCGGCTCGCCCTTCTTCACTTCCTGTCCTTTGCTGACCATGACGGCCACGACTTTACCCGGCATTGGCGCGGTCAGGCGGCCGCCGGCCGCTTCCGCTTCGCCGGCGTGCGCCATCGGGTCGTTGTAGCCGAGGACAAAATGGCGGCCGCCGGTGAAGACATGGAAGGTCTCGCCGTCGCGGCGCACGGTGCCGTGCAGGGAGGTTTCACCCAGGCGCAGCGACAGGTCGGCGCCATTGCGCGCCACCAGTGCCACTTCCAGGTCCATGCCGCCGATTGTCAGGTTCCAGCCATGCTGGTGGTAAGTCATGTCAAGCTGGTAGGCCTTGGCTTCGGTGCCGGCCGAGTATTCGTCGGTAAACGACAGCTGGCGCAGGAAAGCGCTGTTCAGGCGCCAGCCGAGTGCATTGCCCCAAGGGTCGGCAGCATTGGCCGACACGGCAGCTGACGCGTCTTTCTCGGACTCGATCAGGGACACCGCGGCCAGCGCCAGCGCGCCGACCGGTGCCGCCTTGGCCGTCGGGAACAGCGCCTGCTGGTTGCGTTCGATCAGGCCGGTATCGAGGTCGGCCTGCGAGAAGGCGCTGCCTTCGACCAGGCGCTTGAGGAAAGCGATATTGCTTGCCAGGCCGACGATCTGGAACTCGGCCAGCGCCTGCGACATGCGGGCCAGCGCCTGGGTGCGGTCCGTGCCCCATACGATCAGCTTGGCGATCATCGGGTCGTAGAACGGCGAGATGGCATCGCCTTCACGCACGCCCGAGTCGATCCGCACGGCAGCGGGCGCACCGCCCGGCGTGCCGCCCAGTTCAAAGTTGACGGCGGCAGGCGTATCCATATGGCGCAGCGTGCCGATCGAAGGCAGGAAGCCCTTCTCCGGATTTTCCGCGTACACGCGCGCCTCGATCGAGTGGCCGTGGATCGCCAGTTCCGACTGCATCTTCGGCAGCGGCTGGCCGCAGGCGACGCGCAGCTGCCATTCCACCAGGTCGGTACCGGTGATCATTTCCGTCACGGGATGCTCGACCTGCAAGCGGGTGTTCATCTCCATGAAGTAGAACGAGCCATCTTGGTTGGCGATGAACTCGACGGTGCCGGCGCCGACATAGCCGACCGCTTTGGCGGCGGCTACGGCTGCCTCGCCCATGGCGCGGCGGCGTTCTTCCAGCATGCCTGGCGCCGGTGCTTCTTCCAGCACCTTCTGATGGCGGCGCTGCACCGAGCAGTCGCGCTCGTGCAGGTAGACGCAGTTGCCGAGGGTGTCGGCAAACACCTGGATTTCGATATGGCGCGGGCGGATCAGGTACTTCTCTGCCAGTACCTTGTCGTCGCCGAAGGAGCTGATTGCTTCGCGCTGGCACGATGCCAGCGCGGCCTTGAAGTCTTCCGACTTGTCGATGACGCGCATGCCCTTGCCGCCGCCGCCGGCACTGGCCTTGTGCAGCACCGGGTAGCCGATGCGGTCGGCCTGCGTCTGCAGGAAGTCGGCATCCTGTTCGTCGCCATGGTAGCCGGGAACCAGCGGCACATTGGCTTTCTCCATCAGCGACTTGGCGGCGGACTTGGAGCCCATTGCGCGCATGGCTGATGCCGGCGGGCCGATGAAGACCAGGCCAGCCTGCTGGCAGGCATCGGCAAACTCGGCGTTCTCGGACAGGAAGCCGTAGCCGGGGTGGATCGCCTGCGCGCCGGTGGCCAGCGCGACGGCGATGATCTTGTCGCCGCACAGATAGCTTTCCTTGGCCGGGGCCGGCCCGAGCAGCACTGCCTCATCGCACACGGCCACATGCTTGGAGCCGGCATCGGCTTCCGAGTACACGGCGACGGTCTTGATACCCATGCGGCGCGCCGTAGCGGCGACGCGGCAAGCGATTTCGCCACGATTGGCGATGAGGATTTTATTGAACATATCGTTTCCGTTTAAATGGTGGTATTCCGCGCAGCTACCTGTCAATGTGACTTCTGTTCCGGTGGGCACACAGTGCCCACCCTACGGGTTCGTCGCTTCCACGCGTAGGGTGGGCATGCCGCCACACAAAAAACCGTGTGACGACCACGTGCCCACCGAAACAACGGGTTCGTCGTTTTCACACGTAGGGTGGGCATGTCGCCGCACTAAAATCCGTGCGGCGACCCCGTGCCCACCGAAACTACGATCAGCCGCCGCAGCTTGCCTTTGGCGCTGAATCGAGCGTCGAAGCGCGCGTCACCAGGCCCAGCTTGGCCAGCAACGCACGGTCATCTTCCGCTTCAGGATTCTCGGTCGTGAGCAGCTTGTCGCCATAGAAAATCGAATTGGCACCCGCCAGGAAGCACATCGCCTGCACTGCCTCGCCCATCTGGCGACGGCCGGCCGACAAGCGAACGCGCGCCTTCGGCATCGTGATGCGGGCCACCGCGATGGTGCGCACAAACTCGAAAGGATCGAGTGGATCAAGGCCATGCAATGGCGTGCCTTCCACCTGCACCAGGTGATTGACCGGCACCGACTCCGGATACGGATTCAGGTTGGCCAGCTGGGCGATCAGGCCAGCGCGCTGCATGCGCGACTCGCCCATGCCGACGATGCCGCCGCAGCAGACCTTCAGGCCCGCATTGCGCACGCGGCCCAGGGTATCGAGGCGGTCCTGGTATTCGCGGGTCGAGATCACATTGTTGTAGAACTCAGGCGCGGTATCGAGGTTGTGGTTGTAGAAGTCCAAACCGGCTTCTTTCAAACGATCTGCCTGGCCTTCTTCCAGCATGCCGAGCGTAGCGCAGGTCTCCAGCCCCAGCGCCTTCACTTCACGCACCATCTCTTCGACCTTGTCCATGTCGCGATCCTTCGGGCCGCGCCATGCCGCACCCATGCAGAAGCGGGTCGCGCCATTCAACTTGGCCTGCTTGGCCGCGTCAATCACGGTATCGATATCGAGGATCTTCTTGGCCTCGACGCCCGTGTCGTAGCGTGCCGCCTGCGGGCAGTAGCCGCAATCTTCCTCGCAACCGCCGGTCTTGATCGACAACAGCGTCGCCAGCTCCACATCGCCGGCCGGGAAGTTCGCGCGGTGCACGGTCTGGGCCTGGAACATCAGGTCATTGAAGGGCAGGTCGAACAGGGCCAGCACATCGGCCAGCGGCCAGGTGGCGGCGTCAGGCAGTTTGACTGGCTTGGCGGTCGGGTGGAATGCTACGGCTTGGGATTGGGACATGATGCTCCTTCAGTGGTTTGCTCGCGGCCAGCCAGGCAGGCCCGCGAGGTCAAGATAGCCGGCGGCGCTTTCGGCCGTCGCTTGTTTCAGGCGCGGCACGCGGCCCAGCATCGGTGCCGGGATCCGCTGCAGCAGTGCTTCGATATTCTCATCTACAAACTTCATTTCAGGGTCGACCACATTGGCGATCCAGCCGGCCAGCACCAGGTCGCGCGCGGCAATCGCTTCGACCGTCAGCAAGGCCTGGCTGATGCAGCCAAGGCGCAGGCCAACGACCAGGATCACGGGCAGGTTCAGCTGCCCGGCCAGGTCGGCGGTATCGTAATCGATCGAGAGCGGAACGCGGAAACCACCCACCCCTTCGACCACGGTCGCATCGGATGCGGCCAGCACTTCGGCGTAGGCCGCGATGATCGGCACCGACTCGATGGCTACGCCGTCGAGCCTGGCCGCGATGTGCGGTGCGGCCGCGGCGCGCAGCATATAAGGCGTGGTGATGTGCGACGGCAGGTGGACGTTGCCGGCGGCGATAAGCAGGTCGGCGTCGTCATTGTGCAGCACGCCGTCGCGCAGCTCGGCGCCGGCAGCGATCGGCTTCATGCCGCAGGCGCGCACGCCGGCCTTGACCAGGCTGTGCAGGATCGCCGCCGACACCAGTGTCTTGCCGATTCCGGTATCGGTGCCCGTCACGAAGCAGGCGAAGCGCGACGGCAAGCCGTCCGCAAGTGCCACCTGGGTTTGTGTTTCCAGGACGGGATCTACAACGGGAACTGGATCATTGAGACTCATCTCATGCTCCTTCAAGTTCGTTCAGACTGCGGGCCAGGCGCGCCACTTCGTCGGCGGTGTGGGCCGCCGACAAGGTCACGCGCAGGCGGGCAGTACCAACCGGGACGGTCGGCGGGCGAATCGCAGGCACCCACAGGCCCTGGCCATACAGGCCGGCGGCGATGCGCAGTGCCTCTTCGTTCTCGCCGATGATCAATGGCTGGATCGCCGTCGAGGACTCGACGCGCTGCCAGCGGGTCAGCTGCAGGCTTGCGCCGAACTGCGCGATCAGCGAATTGAGGTGGGTGCGCAAGTGCTTACCCTCCTCGCCAGCGATGATGTCGAGGCTCGCCAGCAGCGCGTGCGCCAGCGCCGGCGGCGCCGCGGTGGTGTAGATATACGGACGGCCGCGCTGGATCATCGTTTCGATCACGCTCTCGTGCGCCGCCACAAAGGCGCCGCCGACGCCGGCGGCCTTGCCTAGCGTGCCGACATAAACCAGGTTGGGCGAGCGCAGGCCGAAAAGCTCCAGCGCGCCGCGGCCGTTGGCGCCCAAGGTGCCGAAGCCATGCGCGTCGTCGATGACCAGCCAGGCGCCATGCCGTTCGCACAGGGCCAGCATGGCCGGCAGCGGGGCCAGGTCGCCATCCATGCTGAATACGCTGTCGGTGACGACAATCCTGGTCGAGGCGTTCGACGCCGCCAGTAGCGCCCCGAGGGCGTCCAGGTCCGCGTGCGGGAACACCTTGACTTCGGCGCGCGCCAGCCGGGCACCGTCGATCAGCGAGGCGTGGTTCAACGACTCCGAGAAGATCACCGCGTCAGGGTCATTGCCCAGCGTGGTCAGGATGGCGAGGTTGGCCATATAGCCGGTGCAGAAGTACAGTGCCCGCGCCGCTTCCAGTTGTGGACTGAGGAATTCCGCCAGCCGCTGTTCCAGGATGGCGTGGGCCTTGCCGTGGCCGCTGATCAGGTGCGAGGCGCCACTGCCGGCGCCATACAGTCGCGCACCTTCCTGCAGGGCGGCGACCACCTTCGGGTGCGCTGCCAGGCCCAGGTAGTCATTGCTGCAGAACGCCAGCATCTGGCGCCCACCCACCACCAGCCGTGGCGCGCACGGCGACTCGACCTCGCGCCGCTGGCGGGTCAGGCTGCGCTCGTCGAGCTCGCGCAGCTGGCGGTTGAGGGTGGCTATCATGTCCATCTCAGGCTGCCATCACCGTGTTGAATACCTTGCCGGTGCGACTGGCCAGGCCGCCGATCTCTTCGTCCGACAGCACGTAGGGCGGCATCATGTAGACCGTGCGGCCGATCGGGCGCAGCAGCAGTTCGTTCTCCAGCGCGCTGGCAAAGAAGCGGCGCGAGAAGGTGGCGGCGCGCGCAGCGTCCGGCTCCACCGCATCGAAGGCCCAGATCATGCCGCGCTGGCGGAAGTTGCGCACCCGCGCGTCGTCGGCCAGCGGCTGCAGCGCAGCCGTCAGTTTGGCGGCGCGTTCCACGTTGGCTTTCAATACATCGTCGTCGCGGAAGATCTGCAGCGTGGCCAATGCGGCGCGGCAGGCCAGCGGGTTGCCCGTGTACGAATGCGAATGCAGGAAACCGCGCGTGACGTCGCTGCTGTAGAAGGCCTGGTAGATCTCGTCTCGGGTCAATACCACCGACAATGGCAGGTAGCCGCCGCTGATGCCTTTGGACAGGCAGACAAAGTCGGGCCACACGCCAGCCTGTTCAGCCGCGAAGAAGGTGCCGGTGCGGCCGCAACCGACGGCGATTTCGTCGAGGATCAGGTGCACCTGGTGGCGGTCGCACAATTCGCGCACCAGCTTCAGGTAGAGCGGGTCGTGCATTGCCATGCCAGTGGCGCACTGCACCAGCGGCTCGATGATGATGGCGGCGGTCTTGTCAGCCCGATCAAGAAACAGCTGCTCGACGTCCTTGGCGGCGCGGCGCGCCACGTCCTGGGCGGTTTCGCCTGCCAAGGCGCCACGTGCGTCCGGCGAAGCGACCACGCGCGAGGCGCGCAGCAGCGGCCCGTAGGCATCCTTGAACAGCGCCACATCGGTCACGGCCAGCGCGCCGATGGTCTCGCCATGGTAGCTGCCGGCGAGGCAGACGAATTCCTGCTTGTCGCTGCGGCCGCTATTGCGCCAGTAATGGAAGCTCATCTTGAGCGCGATCTCGACCGCCGACGCGCCGTCCGACGCGTAGAAGCTGTGGCCAAGCACGCCGCCCGTCAATGCGGAGAGTTGCTCCGACAATTCGATCACCGGCTCGTGCGTGAAACCGGCCAGCATCGCGTGCTCCAGTTTGTCCAGCTGGTCCTTGAGCGCGCCATTGATGCGCGGGTTGGCGTGGCCGAACAGGTTGACCCACCACGAGCTGATCGCGTCGAGGTAACGCTTGCCCTCATGGTCGTACAGCCACACGCCGCGTCCATGGCTGACCGGGATCAGCGGCACGCTTTCGTGGTGCTGCATCTGGGTGCACGGATGCCAGACACTGCGCAGGCTGCGCGCGACCCAGTCGGAAGGCTTGTCGATGTTCACATTGCTCCTTTACGCCAGCCAGCCCGGCTTGCGTTTTTCGAGGAAGGAGGCGACGCCTTCGCGCCCTTCAGTCGATGCGCGGATATGGGCGATGCGCTCGGCCGTGTCGGCCAGCAAAGCGCCGGTGACGGGCTGGCCCGCGACGTCGCGCACCAGCTTTTTGGCTTCCTTGACCGCATTCGGGCTGTTCGACACCAGCGCCTTGACGATGGATGCGACCTTGGCGTCCAGTTCGGCGGCATCGACCACTTCATGCGCGAAGCCGATGCGGTGCGCCTCCTGCGCCGAGAAACGCTCGGCCGTCAGGAAGTAGCGGCGCGCCGCGTTCTCGCCCATGGCCTTGATGACGTAAGGCGAAATGGTGGCCGGGATCAGGCCCAGCTTGACTTCGGACAGGCAGAAGTTCGCCTCGTTGACGGCGACGATGATGTCGCAGGCGGCGACCAGGCCCATGCCGCCGGCATAGCAATCGCCCTGCACCCGCGCCACCACCGGCTTCGGGCACAGGTAGATCGTGCGCAGCATGTCGGCCAGTTGCAAGGCGTCGGCATTGTTCTCGGCGTGCGAGTAGCCCGCCATCTTTTTCATCCAGTTCAGGTCCGCGCCGGCGCAGAAGGCCGGGCCGTTCGCGGCCAGCACAATGGCGCGCACGGTATCGTCGCGGCCCAGCTCGTCGAAAGCGAGCGCGATCTCGGCGATGGTGGTCTCGTTGAACGCATTGCGCACGTCCGGGCGGTTGAGGGTCACGCTGGCCAGCTTGCCGGCAATCGTGATCTCGAGCGTGGTGTATGCCATGTCGACCCTTCCTTTACATGCGGAAGACGCCGAACTTCGTGTCCGGAATCTCTGCGTTGAGGGCGGCCGACAGGCCCAGGCCCAGCACCATGCGGGTGTCGGCCGGGTCGATCACGCCATCGTCCCACAGGCGCGCGGTGGCGTAGTAAGGGTGGCCCTGGTGTTCGTACTGTTCCTTGATCGGCTGCTTGAAGGCGGCTTCCTCGTCGGCCGTCCACTGGCCGCCCTTGCCTTCGATGCCGTCGCGCTTGACGGTGGCCAGCACCGACGCAGCCTGGTCGCCGCCCATGACGGAAATGCGCGCGTTCGGCCACATCCACAGGAAGCGCGGCGAAAACGCGCGGCCGCACATGCCGTAGTTGCCGGCCCCGAAAGAGCCGCCGATGATGACGGTGAACTTCGGCACTTGAGCGGTGGCGACGGCGGTGACCATCTTGGCGCCATTGCGGGCGATGCCCTCGTTTTCGTACTTGCGGCCTACCATGAAGCCGGTGATATTTTGCAGGAACACCAGCGGGATCTTGCGCTGGCAGCACAGCTCGATGAAGTGGGTGCCCTTGAGCGCCGATTCCGAGAACAGGATGCCGTTGTTGGCGATGATGCCGACCTTGACGCCGTAGATGTGGGCAAAGCCGCAGATCAGCGTGGTGCCGTAGCGCGCCTTGAATTCGTCGAAGTCGCTGCCATCGACGATGCGAGCGATGACTTCCCTCACATCGAACGGCTTGCGGGTGTCGACCGGGATCACGCCGTACAGCTCCTGGGTCGGGTACTTTGGTTCAAACGCTTCGCGCAGCGCCATTTGCTGCGGCTTGGTGCGGTTCAGGTTCGAGACGATGGTGCGCGCCAGCGACAGCGCGTGCAGGTCGTTCTGCGCCAGGTGGTCGACCACGCCGGACAGGCGGGTATGGACGTCGCCGCCGCCGAGGTCTTCGGCCGTGACCACTTCACCGGTGGCCGCTTTGACCAGCGGCGGGCCGCCGAGGAAGATGGTGCCCTGCTCCTTGACGATGATCGACTCATCGCTCATCGCCGGCACATAGGCGCCGCCCGCCGTGCACGAGCCCATGACGACTGCGATCTGCGGGATGCCCTTGGCCGACAGATTTGCCTGGTTGAAGAAGATGCGGCCGAAATGGTCGCGGTCCGGGAACACGTCGTCCTGGTTCGGCAGGTTGGCGCCGCCCGAATCGACCAGGTAGGTACAGGCCAGATTGTTCTGGTCGGCGATTTCCTGGGCGCGCAGGTGCTTCTTGACCGTCATCGGGTAATAGGTGCCGCCCTTGACGGTGGCGTCGTTACAGACGATCACGCATTCCTGGCCAGCCACGCGGCCGATACCGGTGATGACGCCGGCAGCCGGGGCGGCGTCGTTGCCGTTCGCTTCCTTGTACATGCCGTAGGCGGCCAGCTGGGACAATTCAAGGAAGGGCGTGCCCGGATCGAGCAGCATCTGGACCCGGTCGCGCGGCAGCAATTTGCCGCGGGCGACGTGCTTTGCGCTGGCCGCTGCGCCACCGCCCAGTGCCGCCTGCGCGACCTTGGCGCGCAAGTCGTCGACGATGGTTTGCATGGCTTGCGCGTTGGCCTTGAAGTCATCGCTGCGGGGTTCTAGTTTGCTGTCGATTTGGGGCATGGGATTCCTTTGTTTCTTCGTTATTCTGGGAAACTGCCGTCGAGGTAAAACCAGCGTTGTACGCCGTCGACACCTTCACGCACGAAGCGGCTCACCTCGTGCAGACGGTGGGCGCGGCCATTGACCTTGAAACGGGCGACAAACTCGACGCTGTCGGCGTCTGGTGTTTCTGACAACTCTGCTTTACGTTGACGTAAACGTAAAGCAGATTTTACCTCAAGTCC
Organism: uncultured bacterium; assembly: GCA_965233055.1. Taxonomy (GTDB): domain Bacteria; phylum Pseudomonadota; class Gammaproteobacteria; order Burkholderiales; family Burkholderiaceae_D; genus Telluria_A. The sequence goes on along the minus strand of CBDDRJ010000005.1, from coordinate 44,318 downwards.
CACCCATTGCAATCTTTCATTCGGGTCAATCAGGGCGTCCTGCGGCACCGTGCTGGAGTGCCAGGTCGCCCGCAAATAGGCCTCATTGCCTAAAGTATAGGCAGTGTAACGCGAGCGCATCAGCAATTCTGCCGTTGCGGGCACGGCAACACTGGCCAGGTAGGGGCCGCAGCAGGTCAAAAAGGAGGGGCCGCCGCAAGGGCAGGCCGCGATCTTGGCGTTGGAAGACATCCCGACATTATCCGCCATAACGCGACTTCCAATCATTCCTATCTATAGGAATGGGCGGGGCAGCCCCAATGGCCCAGTTTGGTATTACACTGGCAATATGCTCAACACCGAATTGCCAAGCCCGCAGCACAGCCAGCTTGACCTGTATCCGGTCGACAAGCTGGTCAATGTGCTGGTGGACGACCAGGCCGATGCCCTTGCCGCCGTGCGCAAGGCCGCGCCGCAGATTGCCGAAGCGGTCAGCGCCGCCTTGCCCCTGATCGAAGCGGGCGGGCGCCTGATCTATGTCGGCGCCGGCACCTCGGGCCGCCTTGGCGTGCTCGACGGCGTGGAGCTGAACCCGACCTTTTCGTGGCCGCGCAGCCGCGCCCTGGGCTTGATCGCCGGCGGCGAGCAGGCGATGTTCGCTGCCGTCGAAGGCGCCGAGGACGACCGCGAACAGGGCGCGCGCGACCTGCAGGCCCTCGGCCCCGGCCCCAACGACGTGGTGCTGCTGATCGCCGCTTCCGGCGCCACCCCGTATGTACTGGGCGCGCTCGACGCCGCCCGCAGCGCGGTGGCGTTGACGATCGGCATCGCCAACAATCCCGATTCGCCGCTGGCCGGCGCCGCCGACATCGGCATCACCCTCGATACCGGCCACGAAATCGTGTCCGGCAGCACACGGATGAAGGCAGGCACGGCGCAAAAGATTGCACTGAACGCCTTTTCGACCGCGCTGATGGTGCGTTTGAACAAAGTCTACGGCAACCTGATGGTAGACTTGAAGGCAAGCAACGCCAAGCTGGTGCAGCGTGCCGTCAACCTGACGGTCTTCGCGACGGGGGCCGATGCGACGGCCGCCCGCGCCACGCTGGAACAGTGCGGCTTCCACGTCAAGGTTGCCATCGTGGCCTTGTCCAGAAACATCGGCATCGACCAGGCCATCAGCCTGCTCGAGTCCGCCGGCGGCAGCGTGCGCAAGGCACTGGCCGCCTAGACGAAAGAATTATGCAAACTGCTCCAGCCCGCAATCCATGGTCATGGATTCCCACCCTGTATTTCGGCCAGGCCCTTCCTTATGTCGTCGTCATGACCTTGTCGGTCATCATGTACAAGGACAGCGGCGTCTCCAATACCGATATCGCGCTCTACACCAGCTGGCTCTATCTGCCATGGGTGATCAAGCCGCTGTGGTCGCCCTTCATCGACATGTTCAGAACGAAGCGCTGGTGGACGGTGGCGATGCAGCTGGTCGTCGGCACGTCGCTGGCGATGGTGGCGCTGACGATGAAGATGGACAACTTCTTCCAGGTCAGCCTGGCCGTGCTGTGGCTGATGGCGTTCAGTTCGGCCACGCACGACATCGCCGCCGACGGCTTCTATATGCTGGGCCTGCGGCAAGACTTGCAGGCAGCCTTCGTCGGCGTGCGCAGCACCTTTTACCGCCTGGCCACCATCGCCGGCCAGGGCGCGCTGGTCTACCTGGCCGGGCAGTTGAGCGAATCGACGGGCGATCCGCGCTTTGCCTGGTCGGTCGTGTTCTTTGTGCTGGCCGGCATGTTCCTGGCCCTGTTCGCCTACCACAGCACTATCCTGCCGCGGCCGGCGACCGACCATGCCGTCGCCGCCGGCAACGACCACATGAAGGAATTTTTCGGCACCTTCCGCGCCTTCTTCACCAAACCCGACATCTGGCTGATCCTCGGCTTCATCCTGACCTTCCGCCTGGGCGAAGCGCAATTGCTCAAGCTGGTCATTCCCTTCCTCAAGGATCCGCTGGCCAATGGCGGGCTGGGCCTGACGACTTCGCAGGTCGGCATTGCCTACGGCACCGTCGGCATCATTTCGCTGACCTTGGGCGGCTTGCTGGGCGGCTATACGATTTCGCGGCTGGGCTTGCGCCGCTGCCTGTGGCTGATGGTGTTCGCCGTCCATGTGCCGGACCTCGTGTTCGTCTACCTGGCGACTGCCTTGCCGCAGGACTTTATGCTGATCTGCGCCAGCCTGGCCGTCGAGCAATTCGGCTATGGCTTCGGCTTCACCGCCCTGATGCTCTACATGATCATGATCAGCGAAGGCGAACACAAGACGGCCCACTACGCGATCTGCACCGGCTTCATGGCGCTTGGCATGATGTTGCCCGGCATGGCCAGCGGCTGGATCCAGCAGCAGCTTGGCTACCAGCACTTCTTCCTGTGGGTGTGCTTCGCGACAATTCCTGCGTTTATCATGGCGAGCCTGGTCAGGATCGATCCCCAATTCGGCAAGAAGGCTGCTGATTGATAGAATGCGGGTTTCTCGTCCATGCTTGCTTTTGGGGCCAACTGGCCGCAAATGTCACGCGTGGGCACGCAGTGCCCACCCTACGGAAATAGATTGCTCTTAATAACAAAGAACCGTCCGGGCATCGTCGCCGCGCTGGCAGCAGTCCTGCTCAGCGCATGCAGCAGTGTGCCCGCCCCCGCCCCCGGCCCGGGTCCGGTCCCGGGCCCGGCGCCGCAAGCGAGGTCCGTCCTCGATGCCGACATTGAAGCGCCGCCCGCCGCCCCGCGCGAGTTTCGCGCCGCCTGGGTGTCGACCATCGCCAATATCGACTGGCCCAGCCGCAGCAACCTGACCGTCATCCAGCAGCAGACCGAGGCGCTGGCCATCCTCGACCGCGCCAGGGCGATGCACCTGAACGCCATCGTGCTGCAGGTGCGTCCCAGCGCCGACGCGATCTACGTCTCGAGCATCGAGCCGTGGTCGGAGTCGCTGACCGGCACCCAGGGCCAGGCGCCGCAGCCGCGCTACGACCCGCTGGCGTTCTGGGTCAACCACGCACACGCCCGCGGGCTGGAGCTGCATGCCTGGTTCAACCCTTACCGCGCGCGCCATTCGGCCGCCAAGTCGCCGCTGGCGCGCGAGCACATCGCCAATACCGATCCGGCCCTCGTCAAGCCCTATGGCAAGTTCCTGTGGATGGACCCGGGCGAAGAAGGCGCCGCCAGGCGCACGCTCGACGTCGTGCTCGACGTGGTGCGCCGCTACGACATCGACGGCGTGCATATCGACGACTACTTCTACCCCTACCCGGTCGATGCGCCCGACGTGGCCGACCCCAACGTCGACCTCGATTTCCCCGACCACGCTGCGTGGCAGCGCTACCTGAAAAGTGGCGGCAAGCTCGACCGCCCCAGCTGGCGCCGCCACAACGTCAACCGCCTGATCGAGGCCCTGTACACCGGCGTGCACAAGGAAAAATCGTGGCTGCGTTTCGGCATCAGCCCGTTCGGCATCGGCCGTCCGGACCGGCGCCCGGCCGGCATCACCGGTTTCAGCCAGTACGACAAGCTGTATGCCGACGCCGAGCTGTGGCTGGAAAAGGGATGGCTCGACTACCTGTCGCCCCAGCTCTACTGGCCGATCGCGCAGGCGCCGCAAGCCTATGACGTGCTGCTCGACTACTGGGTCAAGCAGAACCGCATGGGCCGGCATCTGTGGCCGGGCATGTTTACCAGCAAGGTCGACAAGGGATTCCAGCCGGACGAAATCGTCCAGCAGATCGGCGTCACGCGCAGCCGCCTTGGTGCGAGCGGCCACGTCCATTTCAGCATGGGCGCCCTGATGAAGGGCGTCGGCGACAATATCAAGGCCAGCGCCTATGCCAGCGCGGCGCTGGTGCCGGCCACGCCATGGCTCGGCACGCAAAGGCCGCCATTGCCAAGCGCATCGATCAGCCGCCAGGCCGGCGGCAAGATGCTGACGCTCTCCGGCAAGGATGCCACCCTGTTTGGCGTGTGGATCCGCAATGACGGCGCGTGGCGCTTTACCACCGTGCCGGCGCAGCGCCCGCAATTGCTGCTGGCCGACTCGGCGACGGCGCTGGTGGTCACCAGCATCGACCGGGTCGGCAATGAAAGCGAACGCCTCACCCTTGGAAAGCTGAACTGATGGAATACGGCCTGGGCATCGACGCTGGCGGCACCGCAACGCGCTGGGCACTGGCCGATGCGGCCGGCAGCGTCGTCGCGCAGGGGGAAGTGGGCGGCATCTCGGCTCTGCAGATGAGCAGCGCGGCGGGCCGCGATGCCATCCACGCCCAGTTCGCCGCGATGGCCGCCGCCGTGACGGCGCAGGCGCGGCCGGCCCGCGTGTTTGCCGGCATCACCGGCTTCGGCAGCGACAATACGCAGCTGGCCGGCGTGTTGGCGCAGCAATTGTCCCTGCCCGCCTCCGCCATCACCATGTGCAGCGATATCGAACTGGCCTATCGGGCTCGCTTCAGCCTGGGCGAAGGTTACCTGATAGTCGCCGGCACCGGATCGATCGGCGCCTGGATCGACGCCGACGGGCAATTCCACCGCGCCGGCGGACGCGGCGTCATCCTCGACGATGGCGGCGGCGGCTTCTCGATCGCCCGCGCCGCGCTGCGCCACATCTGGCGCGGCGAAGACGAGGCGCCCGGCAGCTGGCGCCAGTCGCCGCTGGCGCATGCCGTGTTCGCCCACATCGGCAGCGAACAATGGGATGCTTCGCGCAAATTCATGTATACGCAGGAAAGGGGTACGGTCGGCAAGCTGGCCACCGCCGTGGCCAGCGCCGCCGACAGCGACCCGGTCGCCATGGCCATCCTGAAGGAAGCGGGGCAAGAACTGGCCCGCCTGGCCATCGCCTTGCTCAAGCGCTTCGGCGCGCGCCCGGTCGCCTTGTCCGGTCGCGCCTTCCAGCTACACCCGGCCATTGGCGCCAGTTTCCGCGCCGCGCTGCCGTCTGGTACCGTGCTGCTGGAAGCGAATGAACCCGCCCACGTCGCCGCTGCATTCTTTGCAGCAAAATCGCAGTAGAATCTGCCCGTTGCCCTAACACTAGCCGCCAATGAAAAACCTGCTCCTATTGCTGACGTTCGCCTTGCTGTCCGGCTGCGCCATCGGCCCCGTCATTGACACCACCACTTACAGCGCCAAGAGCCAAAGCAGCCGCGTCAAATACATTGTGCTGCATTACACCGTCAGCGACCTGCCGGCATCGATCAAGATCCTGACCCAGGGCGAGGTCAGCAGCCACTACCTGGTCACCAATGAGACCAAACCGGTCATCTACCAGCTGGTCGATGAAAACCGCCAGGCCAACCATGCCGGCGTCAGCAACTGGAAAAACCACACCCTGCTCAACGGCAGCTCGGTCGGCATCGAAATCGTCAATGCCGGCTACAAGGACACGCCGGAGGGACGCGTGTGGGACCCGTTCCCGCAAGCCCAGGTCGACGACATCGTGTGGCTGGTGCGCAAAATCGCCGAGCGCCACAAGGTGGTGCCGGAAAACATACTTGGTCACAGCGATATCGCGCCGCAACGCAAGCAGGACCCGGGCCCCCTGTTCCCGTGGCTGCAGCTGGCCAAGGCCGGCTTGATCGTGTGGCCCGATGCGGCCAAGGTCGCGCTGGCGCGCGCCGAATTCGATGTGCAGATGCCGGACCTCGCCTGGTTCCAGGCCAGGCTGGCCCAGCATGGCTATGCCGTGCCGCAGAGCGGGGAACTGGACTTGGCGACCCGCACCGTGGTGGCGGCATTCCAGATGAAGTACCGCCCGGCCAATATCGACGGCCTGCCGGACGCGGAAACGGCAGCGCTGCTTGAAGCGCTGACCAAGCGCTAACGGAAAAGCATAATGCGCCTGCGCCATATCGAAGTATTCCACGCCATCATGCAGGTTGGCTCAATCAGCGGCGCCGCGCAGGTGCTGCACATCTCGCAGCCGGCCGTCACCAAGATCTTGCAGCAGTGCGAGCAGCAGCTTGGCCTGTCCCTGTTCGAGCGCGTGCGCGGCAAGCTGTACCCGACGCCGGAAGCGCACCGCCTGTTCGCCGAATCGGAAAAGATCCACCGCGACCTGCAAGGCATCCGCCGGCTGGCGGCCGGCATGCGCGGGCGCGACGTCGAAACAGTGCGCCTGTGCTCGACGCCGACGGTGGCCATCAGCGTGGTGCCGGATGCGATGACGGCGTGGCGCAAGGACTTTGCCCATGCGCGTTGCGAGCTGGCCACCCAGCACACCAGCGAAATCGTCAACATCCTGCGGCTGGGCGAAGCGGACATGGCGCTGTCGCTGCACGACCCGCGCCATCCCGGCATCGAAGCGGAAGCCATCGCGCAAGGCGTGATGACAGCCATTGCCCCGCTCGGCACGTGGAGTGCCGCCGACTGTGCGCAGCCGCTGGGCGCGGCGGGCCTGCAGGGCGAGCTGATCGGCCATGCCGACAACGACCCGCTCGGTGAACTGGTCGATTCTGCCTGCTCGGAAGCGGGCGTGCAGCCGACCTTCCGCACCGTCGTGCAGACCTACCAGATTGCCCGCTCGCTGGTCGAAGCGGGCGCGGGCATGGCCGTCGTCGATCCCTTTACTGCGGCGTCGGCGTCGCCATCGCGGGTGCAGCGGCGCCTGTGGACGCCCGCCATTGCGGTGCAGCTCTTCTTGCTGACACCGAGCCATGCGCCGCTATCGCGCGGCGCCCGCGCGCTGGCCAATTGCATCGGCGTCGCCGCCCGTGCCGCCCTGGAGCGCAGCGCAACATGCTGACCGTTAACAGCGAAGGCGTGGCCAACTGCCCCGAATTCCGGCGCCTGAGCGATATTGCCGGCATCGCCGTCGACTTGCGCTATGCAAGGCCGGACAATTTCTTCGGCAAGGACCTGTACCAGGGCCTCGACTGCGCCTGGCTGCACCGCGACGCGGCCGCTGCGCTCGAACTGTCGGTCGCGTGGCTGGCCGAGTACCGGCCCGGCGCCACCTTGCTGATCCTCGACGCGCTGCGGCCGCAGCGGGTGCAGGAGCAATTGTGGGAAGCCTTGCAGGGAACGGACCTGATTGGCTATATTGCCGACCCTGTGCGCGGTTCGGTGCACTCGTTCGGCATGGCGCTGGACTTGACCGTGATCGGAGAGAACGGCGTCGAACTCGATATGGGCACGGCTTTCGACGACTTATCGGAACGTTCGCATCCGGCGCAGGAAGGCATTATGCTTGCGCGCGGCGACCTGACCCAGGAGCAGTTTGCCAATCGCCAACTGCTGCGCAATGCAATGCTGCACGGAGGCTGGGTCGGCATCAACAGCGAGTGGTGGCATTTTGATTGTGGTGAACGCGAACTGGTTCGCCTGACTTATCGGCGCGTCCTGTAACGGAGATATTTGGCAGATAATGGGGTTCCACATAGAATCAATGGCCCTGCTTCCAAAGCAGGCCAATTAGAACCTGGAGGAATAAACATGAAATATCGGGGAAGCTGCCACTGCGGCAAAGTGGCATTCGAAGTGGAAGGCAGGATCGAGTCGGCGCTGGCCTGTAACTGCTCGATGTGCCAGCGCAAAGGTTCGCTGCTGTGGTTTGTGCCGCGCGCCGAACTGCATCTGCTCACGCCGGACGAGAACGCCAGCACCTACACCTTCAACCAGCACAAGATCAAGCATCGCTTCTGCGCCAATTGCGGCATCCACCCCTATGGCGAAGCGCTGGACCCGAAGGGCAACCACGTCGCGGCGATTAATATCCGCTGCCTTGAAGGAATCGATCTCGCGCCCATTCCGGTCACGCATTACGACGGCCGCGCGATCTGACCATCCCCATGCCAATCCACGGTATTGCCCACTACAATTTTCGCCTGAACCGGCAGCTGATGGAGCAAGTTCGGACGTTTTATGAGTCGGTGGTCGGACTCCATAATGGGCCGCGGCCATTGAACTCGTTTGGCTACTGGCTGTACGCGGGCAAGCAGGACGTGCTGCACCTGTCGGAACAGCGGCCCGGCGAAAACCGGCGGATCGGTTCCGACCTGACGTTTGACCATGTGGCGCTGGAGGCGAGCGATTGGCAAGCCCATGTGCAAACGCTGAAGGATGCAGGAGTGGCATTTACCGAGGGTGTCGTGCCTCAATCGGGAAGGCGGCAACTGTTCTTCCGCGATCCGGCCGGCAATGGCGTAGAACTCATTTTCCCTGCGGGCGAGTAATCCTCTCCGTCCCAAGCAAAGGAAGCACTGGTGAATCAACAGCTCATAGTCGAACCGGTCGTGTCACTGTTCCTCCTCACGGGCATCGTTTGGGTGGTCATGTATATTCATCGCCTTTCCTATATGTTCGCCCATAAGATTGATCCCCAAAGTGTTGCCACCCCTGAATTAATGAGCGCGTCGCTACCGGCACATATCAATTTTGCATCGAACAACCTGAAGAACCTGTTTGAAATGCCGGTGGTGTTTTATGCGGTGTGTGCATTCCTGCTGTTGACGCAGCGAGTCGATGCCCTGTTTCTCAATACTGCCTGGGCCTATGTCGGCCTGCGCGCTCTTCATAGCTGGATACATTGCACGGTCAAATCAGTGAAACTCCGATTCACCGCCTATTTCCTGTCCAGCCTCGTGTTGTGGTTCATGGTGGCCAGGCTGGCGCTGGAGGTATTGGGTTGATTGCCAATGCAAATCCATTTCTGATCGCTGGCGCTGCCTTGAGCGCAGTGGCGGCGCTATTGCACCTGGCGTGCATCGCGTTCGGCGCTGACTGGTACCGCTTCTTTGGGGCCGGCGAGAAAATGGCGAGAATGGCTGCGGCCGGCCATTGGTATCCGACGGTCGCCACCCTTTTCATCACTGGCATTCTTTCCATTTGGTCGGCGTACGCATTGTCTGGCGCAGGGGTGATAGGCAAACTGCCGTTGCTGCGGCTGGCATTGTGCGCGATCACCGCCGTCTACCTGGTGCGTGGAGTTGCCTTCATCTTTCTGATGCCTCGCTTTCCGGGCAATAGCACGGCATTCTGGTTCACGTCGTCGGCAATTTGCCTGGCAATTGGCGCTGTCCACCTCATTGGACTGCGCCAGGTCTGGAGCAGCCTCTAGCCGGAGTTTTTCATCATGGAGACACCATGCCACTCGTAACACTCACAGTTCGCAAGCCGAAGTCCAGTGCCTTTAAATCGATGGTCTTCGACGCCGTTCATGCTGCGCTGGTCGGATCTGGCGTACCCGTCACCGACAAGTTCCAGCGCGTACTTGAACTGGATGCCGACGATTTCCGCTTCGATGCCAGCTACCCGGATTTGCAATCGGAACGCAATGACGACTTTGTACTGATCGAAGTTCTGTGGTCAGTTGGCCGTAGCGTCAAGGTCAAGCGCAAGGTGCTGGAAGACATGATGCGCGAACTGTCCAAGGCGGGCCTGAACCCGGAAAACGTGATGATCTGTTTCAAAGAGACCAGCTGGGAAAACTGGTCCTTCGGCGGCGGCCGCCTGATCCACACCTAATAGAAAGAGCTAGCCATGTCCGATTCCGTGCAATTCGTCGACGCAACGCCAGTACTCGCCTCGCTGGACATCCAGCGCAGCGTCGACTTTTTCGTCAACAAGCTTGGCTTCGATTCGCTGTACGCAAAGCAAGGCGAGTACGGCGTCATCCGCAACGGCCCGGTCAGCATTCATTTCTGGGCATGTTCCGATCCGGCCATTCCCAAGGCGACCGGTTGCCGAGTCCAGGTAAGGGAGATTGGCCAGTTGTATCAGCGCTGCCAGTCACTTGGTATCGTGCACCCGAACGCTGCACTGTCGGCCACGGCATGGGGAAGCGACGAATTTGCCATTCTCGATCCCGACAATAATCTGGTCACCTTTTACCAGCCACGCGCAGATAGACAATGACAGCCCAACTTTCCATGTACACGGCATCGGTGCCGGTGTTCTCGCGTTACCTGGGCCAGCTGGCAACCCTTCTGGAGCTGGCCGAAGCGCATACCGCAAAGAATCAGATTGATCCGCAATCAGTACTGCAGGCACGCCTTTCACCTTCGATGCTCCCGTTCGCCGTTCAAGTGGAAGTCGCTGCCAACTTCGCGATACGGGCCTGCGCACCCCTTGCCGGACGGGACCTTCCACCATTCACCGAACACCGCGATTCATTTGAATCACTGAAAAAGTACCTTGCTAGCACAAGCACCTTTCTACGCACATTGACGCCGGACCAGCTGAAAGGCAGTGAAGATCGACAATGTACTAGCCAGGCAGGCTTGGCAACCGTGACCTTGAATGGCCCGGAGTTCCTGCTGCAGTATGCGCTACCGAATTTCTTCTTCCACGCCACAACTGCCTTCGCCATCCTGCGCCACATCGGAGTGGAAATTGGGAAGGCAAACTTCGATGGCTTCCACGCCTACTGAACACCGGGGTCAAACCCGGCAACCGGACAAAATTAAAGGATTTTCTTAAGAGTGTCCGATTGCCGGGTTTGACCCCCGGTTTAAGAGTGTCCGATTGCCGGGTTTGACCCCCGGTTATTTTTCGGCGCCTGAGCTGGCTACCCAGTTGACCAGCGCGTCGAGCACGGCCCGCCCGCGGCCGTTGCCGGCCAAGGGGTGGTTGATGAAGCCTACCACGATGCACATTTGCTTGTTGGCGTCCGGGACGTAGCCGGCAATGGCGGTCATGCCGGTCAGCGTGCCCGTCTTCAGGCGGGCGCGCGTCGCCGCCGGACCGTCGCGCAGGCGCTTGCGCATGGTGCCGTCGAGCCCGACAATCGGCAGGCTGGCCATGAACTCCGGCGCCCAGTTGCTGCCCAGGCCGATTTGCAGCACGGCTGCCAGTTGTGATGGGGTGATGCGTTCGATGCGCGACAGGCCCGATCCGTTTTCAAGCACCAGGCCCTCATCGCTGACGCCGTAACTGCGCAGCCATTGCCGGACGGATGCCTCGGCGCGCAGCCGCGTGTCTTCACCCGTCGAAGGCAGGGGCCGGCTGCCCAGCTCGGTGTCGGTTTCCAGGCTGCCCATGCTCAGGTACAGCGCGCGCGCCTGCACATTGTTCGACAGCTTGTTGATGTCGCGTATCGTCTCGGGCAGGGCGCGCCCGACGTGCTCGGCCAGCAGGCGCGCGCCTGGCGGGGTGTTGCCGGGCATGGCGTCGCCGTTCCAGCGCCCGCCCAGTCTGCGCCATGTGGTGCGCACGAAGCGTTCGGCAAAGTCGTCGCGGTCGAGCACATTGAGCCAGACGATCTTGCTGCAATTGCGCGGGAAGGTGCCGTGCAGCTGGACTTTGATCTTGCCGAAGGCACTGCGCTGGACCAGCGGAATCTTCCACCCATCCTCCCATTTGCTGCATTCGGCGTCGATCAGGCGCATGCCCGACTTCACGCTGACGCCGTCCATCGCGGGCAGCATCACCGTCTGCAAGCCGATGCGGGTGGCACGCAATTCGACCTGCACCAGGTTGGTGTTGAGCAGCAGTGCGTCCGGGATGACGTTGTATGGAAATTCGGGCGCTTCGTCGAACGGCGGCAGGCCGAGGTCGCTGCGGGCAGGCTGGAACAAGCTACGGTCGAGGATGAGGTTGCCTTCAATCCTCTTGATGCCGATATTGCGCAAGGTTTGCAGCATGTCGCGCATGGCGTCCAGCGACAAGTCGCCGTCGGCGCCGCCCCGTACTATCAGGTCGCCATTGAGGGTGCCGTCGACGACTTCCGCCGTGGTGCGCAGTTCGGTGCGGGCGCGGAAGACCGGGCCGAACCGGTCGAGCGCGGCCATCGTGGTCAGCAGTTTCATGGTCGAACCCGGATGCATGCTGCGCTGTGCGTCGTGGGCCAGCAGCACTTGCTTGCCGCGCAGGACGATGACGCCGACGCCCTCCGGCCCGATGCCGTTGGCCAGCATGGCCTGGCTGACCGGTTCCGGCAGCTGGGCCCGGGCCGCCGGCAACGATGCCAGCAGCAGGATCAGCGCAAGCTGGCGCAGCAGCGCGGCGAAGGTGGAGTGTCTCATGATGTCAGCCGAAGAACAGGTAAGCGACGAAGATGGCGGCGATGATGCCGGCCAGGTCGGCCATCAGGCCGGCCGTGATGGCGTAGCGCGTCTTGCGGATGCCGACCGAACCGAAGTACAGGGCGACGATATAGAAGGTGGTGTCGGCCGAGCCCTGGAAGATGCAGGCAAGGCGGCCGACGAAGGAGTCGACGCCGTAGGTCTGCATGGCGTCGATCATCATGGCCTTCGAGCCGCTGCCCGACAGCGGCTTCATCAGCGCGGTCGGCAAGGCCGGCACGAAGTCGGTATTGACGCCCATCGTGACAAACACCCAGTTCAGGCCGCTGCTGACCCAGCCCATCACGCCCGAATTGCGGAAGATGCCGATCGCCACCAGCATGCCGACCAGGTAGGGGATGATGGTCAGCGAGGTCTGGATGCCGCCCTTGGCGCCTTCGATGAAGGCGTCGTAGACATTGACCTTCTTGCGCAGCGCGCCGAGGATGAAGCCGGCGATGATCGAGAATAGCACGACGTTGCTGAAGATCTTGGAAAACAGCTGGATCTCGTCCTTGCTCATGTAGTTGGTGAAGTACCAGATCATGGTGCAGATGGCCAAGGCGATGCCGCCCAGCCAGCCGACGATGACGGTGTCGAACAGTCTGATGCGCTGGCGGATCGCGACGACGATGATGCCGACCACGGTCGCCACATAGGTCGCGATCAGGCAGGGAATGAAGATGTCGGACGGGTCCTCGGCGCCGAGGATGGCGCGCTGGGCCATGATGGCCAGCGGGATCAGGGTCAGGCCCGAGGTGTGCAGCACCAGGAACATGATCTGGGCGTCGGTCGCCTCGTCCTTGTTCGGGTTGAGCGTTTGCAGGCTTTCCATCGCCTTCAGGCCGAACGGGGTGGCGGCGTTGTCTAGCCCCAGCAGGTTGGCCGAGAAGTTCATCACCATATGGCCGTTGGCCGGATGGTCTTTCGGCACCTGCGGGAAGATGCGCGAGAAGAAAGGCGCAATCATCTTGGCCAGCGCGCCGATCGCCCCGGCCTTTTCGCCGACGTTCATGATGCCCAGCCACAGCGTCATGACGCCGGCCAGCGGCAGCGCGATGTCCATCACCCCCATGCGGGCCGACTCATAGGTGCCGTCCATGATGCGTTTGAATATTTCCGTGTCGCCCATGAACAGCCACTGGATGAGGGCGGCCAGGAAGCCGATGAGGAAGAAGCCGGACCAGATATAGTTCAGTGCCATGTCGTAAAGCGCCCGCGGTGGTTTTCGATGTTGCACAAGAGTATAGGCGAGCCAGTCGCAATTGGAACTAAGATTTGAGCGCCTGGCCATAACCTTGCTTTATGATTGCGGGATGCGCCGCTATCGTTCCGTCCTCGTCCTGATCCTCGTCCTGATCTTCGCCCTGCTGGCCGTGCCCGCCTCCGCCAAGACCCTGCGCGTGATGATCACGACGGGCGAAACCGGCATGGACCCGGCCGTCGCCTCCGATATCGCCACCCTGTCGCTGCTGGAAAACGTGTTCGACCCGCTGCTGCGCTACGATTACCTGGCGCGCCCGGTGCGGCTGCGCCCGAATACGACGACTGCCATGCCGGCGGTCAGCGCCGACGGCCTGAGCTACACCTTCGAGCTGCGCCCCGGCCAGTTCTTCACGCCCGACCCCGCTTTCAAGGGCGCCCGGCGCGAGGTGACGGCGGCCGACTATGTCTACAGTTTCAAGCGCCTGTATGATCCGGCCAACAAGTCGCCTTGGCTGTTCCTGTTCGACGGCAAGATCGCCGGCGACGCCGCGCTCAAGGCCAGCTTCAGCTACGACGCGCCGTTTGCCGGCCTGCAGGCGATCGGCCGCTATACCCTGCGCGTGGTGCTGGCCGCTCCCGATCCGAATTTCCTGTTCTATGTGGCCACTGCCGCCACCGGCGTGGTCGCGCGCGAAGTGGTCGAGGCCTATGCCGGCCAGGTCGGCAACCACCCGGTCGGCTCCGGCCCGTTCTATGTCGGTGAGTGGAAGCGCAGCGACAAGATCGTGCTGGTGGCCAATCCGGATTCGACCGCGGTATTCCATTCCGCCGCCGCCGGCGACGCCGAGTCGCAGGCGATCGCCGCCCGGCTCGAAGGCCGGCGCCTGCCGCTGGTCGACCGGGTCGAGGTGAAGGTGATGGAGGAATACCAGTCGCGCGTGCTGGGCTTTATCAAAGGCGAGCTGGACCTGATCGAGCAGGTGCCGGAGTCGATGTCCGATATGGTGCTGACCGGGGGCAAGCTCAAGCCAAAGCTGGCGCGGCAGGGCATCCGCTATGCACCGTTCCCGGTGTTGCAGACGTATTATATGTGGATGAATATGGCCGATCCACAACTGGGCGGCTATAGCAAGCAAAGGGTGGCGCTGCGCCGCGCCATCGCGCTGTCGTACAACGCGCAGGAAGATGTCAGCCTGCTCAAGAAGGGCCTGGCCCTGCCGGCCCAGTCGCCATTGCCGCCGAATGTGCTCGGCTACGACCCGGCTTACCGCAACCCGGTGTCGTATGATCCGGTGCTGGCCAATGCCTTGCTCGACCGCTTCGGCTACGGCAAGCGCGACCCGGACGGCATGCGGCGCGCGCCCGACGGCACCACGCTGACGCTGACCATGCATACGGAAGCATCGACGGTCGGGCGCCTGCGCGACGAGCTGTGGCGCAAGAGCCTGACGTCGATCGGCCTGCGCGTGCGCTTCAAGAGCGACAAGAAGGGCGAGATCATCAAGGCTTCGCGCCTCGGCACGGTGCAGATGTTCGAGACCAACTGGCTGGCCGACTTCCCCGACGGGGACAATTACTTCCAGCTGCTGTACGGCCCCAATAGCGGGCGGGCAAATTATGCACGCTTCAACCTGCCGGCCTACAATGAACGCTATCAGCAAGCCCGCCGCATCGGCGATTCGCCTGAACGCCAGCGCCTGTACGGTGAAATGAACCAGCTGATCCACGCCTACAATCCGTGGGTGGTGCTGACCCATCCGCTGTCGGCCGACCTGAGCCACCCCTGGCTCAAGAATTACATGCGCCACCCGGTCGAGATGACGAACTGGCGCTACCTCGACATCGACGAGGCTGGGCGCAAACGCTAGCGCCTGCCAGGTTCGCCGATTTTCTCTTTCAAATCAAGAAGTTAGCACGAATGAGAACCGAACATATTCTTGATTGTGACCGAGATTCCGTCTCTTTAATGCGACACAATCTGCGACAGGACCGAAAAAGCGCCGGCCGTCTGGCAAGGATCGAGCAATAAGGTCAGCTCGGTGTAGGTGCACATCAGGTTGACGACGCTGACTTTCTCCCACGCCAGCTTCTTGAGCACGGCATGGTAGACGCCCGGGGTGCGGCGCGTATCGGGGTTCAGGCGCAGGGTCAGCGCGGTCAGGTTTTCGACCCGAGCCAGCAGGCGTTCGCTCTGCCCGAACGAGTCTTCGACCAGGTTGGTCAGCGGGCGGCTGCACACGACCATGATTTCGGACACGCCGCGCGTGACCGAGATGAACATGCCCGGAAACGGCTCGGCCAGGGCCAGCAGCTGGCGCTGGCATTCATGGCTATTGTCCGACAACTTGTAGGTGCACAGGGTCAGTTCGGTGCGGGTCGTCAGTTCGCTCATGCGCGGAATCAGGATCGGCGCCGACTTCGGCGCCTGCAGCTCCGGCAGGCGGCCCGACAGGCGGCGCAGCGCCATCACGACGGCGGCCTGGCCGACCGGCTTCCATAGGGCAGTCTCGAGTTCCGGGCGCAACTGGCGCGCCAGCTCGGACAGGTTGATCAGGCCCAGTGACATGCCTTCGGTCAGGAAAGGCGACTCGGTGACTATTTGCTCAACTTTGCTTGCAATCGATAGCATATCTGTTCAGATCGCCTCTTCCCGCCAGGTGCGCGGGTGCAGCGATTCCCCCCTCAAAGTGGAATATTGACGCCATGCAGTCTGGCCCCGGGATGCGGGCATCCCTTCGACCTGGTCGAATAGCGCGTTGTTGGTGCCGGGCTTGCGAGTGTTGCTGCTGCCGCTTCAGTACCGGGTGTGCCGGCGCTGAGGGGGGGGATGGAAGGCGGTGCCGAAAGCGAAAGTTGTGTTCATGATTTTCCCGTGTTAAGTGCGCTGTGTTTTCAGGGTCGTGCCCCGTGCGCTTATTTTCAATGTGACCTGGAGTTTTTCCGATCAGCTGCAACGAGTGTAGACCGCAAATTTTGTTGTGGCAACCGGTTTGACGCCGCAATTCTCTCGAATTGTTTCATTTATGCCGAAACTAGAGTACGACATCTAAATCTGGCGTAACTGAAAGTTCGCTATCTCTTGACGCCAATCAACAAAACATTCTATTGCGAATGGCCATTCTTGCCACTTAGTTGTCGGCCCGGAATGTCCAAAACAAGACACTTGTTTGTCCCATGACTATTTTGTTTAGTTTCTTGACTTCGCCCGTTCAATGGGAATAGTGTCGGCTTCCTCGACAGTTCTGGCGGTTATCAATTCACCCGGCGGACGAAAACAGACCAGGTGTGCGGTGCTCTCGGGTGGCCAGCAGGACGGCCAAGTTCGACATCAAAACCACATCAATGACGTATAACTATGGAGAAGAAATGAATTTACGGAAAACACTGCTTGCAGCATCGATCGCCGCATTTCCGCTGGTGATGGTCAGCCACTCTGTCGTGGCAGCCCCGATGTTCGCAGCACAGGCCGCGACGGCGTCTTCACAAGAGGCAGCCGCACTGGTGGCAAAACTGAGCGGCACCAAGAACAAGCACGGTCTGGATGCCGACCACGGTTTCAAGGTCAACAAGACGCACAAGGGCGCCGGCGGCACCGTCATCAGCCGCGTCGACCATACCTTCAAGGGCGTGCGCATCTTTAACTCGGAATCGGTGGTCGTCACCGACGGCGCCGGCAATATCGTCAGCGAGTCGATTTCGGACCGCCGCTCGAATCTGGGCAATGGCGCGACCAATAAGCTCAAGGCCAAGACTGCCAGTTTCGATATCGACCCGCCGCTGTCGGCCAAGGCCGTCATCGACCTGGTGGTCAAGAAGGTGGCGCCAAACGGCGTGCACCAGGTCGCTCCGAAGGCTGAGCTGATCGTCTATCCGCTGGTCGAATCGCGCCGCGTGGCAAGCGCTGCCAACAAGGCCGAGGCGGCGCTGAACGCGCTGGACATGGAAGACGTCGTCACCGGC
Source organism: uncultured bacterium (assembly GCA_965233055.1). GTDB lineage: Bacteria > Pseudomonadota > Gammaproteobacteria > Burkholderiales > Burkholderiaceae_D > Telluria_A. The sequence continues at coordinate 27,124 of CBDDRJ010000005.1, read as the reverse complement.
TACGAGCTGGCCTATGTCGTCAAGACCCGCATGAGCTCTGGTGGCAAACAGGTGCACCGCGACAGCATCGTGTCGGCCAACGACGGCCGCGTGCTGGCCCAGTGGAATGCGCTGCAGACCGTGGTCGGCACCGGCAACAGCCAGTACAACGGCACCGTGCCGATCCAGACCACCTTGTCGGGCTCGACCTACAAGATGCTCGACTCGACCCGCGGCATCGGCGGCACCTTCGGCGGCATGGCCATCACCAATGCCAACCACAGCCCGGAGAGCAACCCGCAGCCAGGCTCGGTCTACACCAACAGCTCCAACACCTGGGGCGACGGCCAGCAGTACATCTCCGGCGGCAGCACCACCAATGCCAATGGCCAGACCGCAGCCGTCAACGCGCTGTGGGGCTTGATGAACACCTACGACGGCCTGAAGAATACGCTAGGCTGGTCTTCGCTCGACGGCAACAACACCGCGACCTATATCGCCGTCCACGTCGACAATAACTACGACAACGCGTTCTACTCCGACAGCTGCAAGTGCATGTTCATCGGCGACGGTTCGTCGTTCAAGAACCTCGGTTCGATCGACGTCATCGGCCACGAAATGGGTCATGGCGTGACCGACTCCACCTCGGGCCTGATTTACAGCGGCGAATCGGGTGGCCTGAACGAGTCGAACTCGGACATCGTCGGCGAGGCAATCGAAGCCTACGCGCGCGCCGGCGGCACCGGCGCCGTCATTCCGAGCACCGGCAATGACTGGAAGATGGGCACGGAGATCAGCAAGACCGGCACCCCGCTGCGCTGGATGTACAAGCCGAGCCTGGACGGCTCCTCCCCGAACGCCTGGAGCAGCACGCTCAAGAACATCGACGTGCACTACAGCAGCGGCCCGAACAACCGCATGTTCTACTTCCTGGCCAAGGGTTCGAACTCGTCCTCGTCGAGCGATATGTACAGCTCGTACCTGAACAAGCAGCCGCTGGCGATGACCGGTATCGGCACCGACAAAGCGTTCCGAATCTGGTTCAAGGCCAACACCACCAAGTTCACCGCATCGACCAACTACGCCGACGCGCGCACCAAGATGATCGCTTCGGCGACCGAGCTGTATGGTGCCGGCAGCGCGGAAGTGATCGCGGTGACCCGTGCCTACGCGGCCATCAACGTCGGCACCGACGTCGCCGAAACGGGCACGCCGGCCGTGCTGTCGATCAGCAGCCAGCCATCGTCGGTCAGCGTGGCAGTCGGCGCCACCGCCAACTTCTCGGTCACCGCTGCGGGCGGCACCGCGCCTTACACCTACCAGTGGAAGCGCAATGGCGCCAATATCGCAGGCGCCAACTCGGCCAGCTACAGCCTCTCCAATGCGCAGGCAAGCGACTCGGGTGCGGTATTCTCGGTCCAGATCGGCGATGCCGCAGCTGGCAGCGTCACCAGCGGCAACGCGACGCTGACCGTGTCGACCGTGGTTCCGACCGAGCGCGTCACCAACGGTGGCTTCGAGTCAAGCACCACCGGCTGGAGCGGCAGCACCGGCGTGATCGGTTCCTACAGCGGCCAGACGGCTTATGAAGGCACCCGTTTCGCCTGGTTGGGTGGCAACGGCACGACGGCGACCGAAACGCTGAATCAGTCGGTCGTGCTGCCATCGGCCGCAACGTCGGCGCAGCTGTCGTTCGCGCTGCATATCGACACGGCCGAGACAACGACCTCCACGATGTACGACAAGCTGATCGTCAGGGTGAAGAACTCGTCCGGCACCGTGCTCGGCACGCTGGCGACCTATTCGAACCTGAACAAGGCCACCGGCTATCAGATGCGTACCTTCAACCTGCTGCCTTACAAAGGCCAGACGGTCACGCTGTCGTTCGCAATGACCGAAGACTCGTCGCTGCAAACCTCGTTCGTGGTCGACAAGGTCAGCGTCATTACCCAGTAATGCGCGGGTAACTCCCTGGGGGACTAAGTGAACTGTAACTGACAAAACAGAAGTGCCTGCCGTGTGCCCGCGGCACATGGCTACGTTGCAAATGCTCGCAATAGCGCTACTATTGCTGTGCTTTGCGCCTTGCCCTGTACCGCAGGCACGCGTCTTTCACTCCTGTTTCATCCGTTACAGTCCACTACCCCCGCTTGTTTGGGCTCCGGCTTCGGCCGGAGCCATTTTTGTCTCAGGGTTTGGCGGGTTGTCATCATGCAGTTCGAACTCCAGGTTGCCGGCGCAACGCGCGCCAACAAGGCCCAGCACATCGCCATTGAAGCGGCCAGCGAAGCCGACGCCATGCGCATCGCCGCCCGCAACGGCTGGCGCGTACTCGCCGTCGAGCGCCCGCGCGCGGCTCCGGCATCGCGCAGCAAGCAGGAATTCCCGCTGCTCCAGTTCAGCCAGGAACTGCTGGCCCTGCTCGAAGCGGGCCTGAACCTGACCGAAGCCATCTCCACCCTGCACAATAAGGAATTGCGCCCGTCCGCCAAAGCGACCATTGGCGCCATCCTGCAGACCCTTCAACAGGGGAAGAGCTTGTCCGATACGCTGGCCACCTTCCCCGCGATTTTCCCCGAGATTTACGTCGCCACCGTCCATGCGGCCGAGCGCTCCGGCAACCTGCCCGAAGCCCTTGGCCGCTTCGTCGCCTACCAGCTGCAGTTCGATGCGATCCGCAAGAAGCTGGTGTCGGCCGCGATCTATCCGCTGATGCTGCTGGTGGTCGGCACCCTGGTGACCCTGTTCCTGCTCGGCTATGTGGTGCCGAAGTTCAGCGTGGTCTACGAAAGCTCGGGGCGCGATATTCCGTGGATGTCGCAACTGCTGCTGGCCTTCGGCCAGAAGCTGGCGGCCCACCCGTGGCTGGCGCTGGGCGCCCTGGGCGGAATGTTCGGCGCCGTCATCGCCCTGTTTGCCCATGGGCCGACGCGCGCCAAGGCAGCCTTGGCGGCACTGCGCCTGCCGGTGGTGGCAGGCAAGGCGGCCGAGTTCAGGCTGGCGCGCTTCTACCGCGCTCTCAGTCTGCTGCTGCATGCCGGCATCCCCCTGAGCAAGGCGTTGCCGATGGTGGCCAGCCTGTTAATGCCGCAACAGCAGCAGCAACTGGCCAGTGCGCACCGCGCCGTGCAGGAAGGCTTGCCGTTTTCATCGGCGCTCGAACAGCATGGCCTGGCGACGCCGGTCGCGCAGTCGCTGCTGCGGGTAGGCGAAAACACCGGCCGCCTCGACGATATGCTGGAGCGTTCGGCCCGTTTCCATGACGAGGAATTTGCGCGCTGGGTCGACTGGGCCTCGCGCCTGCTCGAACCGCTGCTGATGACGTTCATCGGTATCGTCATCGGCGGCGTCGTCGTGCTGATGTATATGCCGATCTTCGAACTGGCAGGGAGCCTGTCGTGAACGCGCCCGGTTCGATCCGCAACCTGGCGCCGGCCCTGATCGAGGCCGCCCGCTTTGCCGCCGCAGCCCAGGGCAAACCCTTTCTGGCCGTGCTGGAAGAGCAGTCCGGCCTGCGGCCAGAGGCTTTCGCGGCCAGCCTGGCGGCTTTGTTCTGCTATCCGCTGTGGACCATTGGCGACCTGCAGAACGGCACCCCCGTCTTTGAGCGCCTGGCCTATACCGATTGCGCGCAGCGCGATTGCGTGCTGATGGCGGCCGACGGCGACCCGGTGCTGGTGATCGGCGACCCGTTTGCGCACGACACGCTGGCCTGGGCCGACTGCGCGCTGGGTGGCAACTACAGCGTCGGCCTGACCCATCCGGATGAACTGACGGCCTACCTCGCGCAGCAGGAAAACGCGCAGCAGGCGATGGCTGCAATGCAGGGCGAGTCGATCGACCCGGATAGCCTGGACCAGAGTATCGAAGACATTTCGCTGATCAAGATCAGCGAGGACAGCAGCCCCGTCGTCAAGCTGGTCAACTCCACCATCTACGACGCGCTCAAGTTCCAGGCCAGCGACATCCACCTCGAATGCGACCTCGACAAACTGGTCATCAAATATCGGGTCGACGGCGTGCTGGTGCAGGCCGGGCAGGTGCAGGGCCTGCAGATGGCGGAACAGATCATCTCGCGCATCAAGGTCATGGCCGACCTCGACATCGCCGAGCGCCGCATCCCGCAGGACGGCCGCTTCAAGGTGCGGGTCAAGGGCAGCGAGATCGACTTCCGGGTGTCGATCATGCCGAATATCTTTGGTGAGGACGCGGTGTTGCGGCTGCTCGACCGCCGCGCGCTGACCGAGGCCGCCGCCTCGCTGCGGCTCGAGAGCCTGGGGCTGAACGAGGACGCGATCGAATTGATCCGCCGGCTGGCCGCCAAGCCGCACGGCATGCTGCTGGTGACCGGGCCGACCGGCTCGGGCAAGACCACCACGCTGTACGCGGCCATCACCGAGATCAACAGCGGGCGCGACAAGATCGTCACCATCGAAGACCCGGTCGAATACCGCCTGCCGCGCGTGCTGCAGATCCCGGTCAACGAGAAGAAGGGCCTGACCTTTGCGCGCGGCCTGCGTTCGATCCTGCGCCATGACCCGGACAAAATCATGATCGGCGAGATCCGCGACGACGAGACGGCGCAGATCGCGGTGCAGGCTTCGCTGACGGGCCACCTCGTGTTCACCACGCTGCACGCCAATAATGTGTTCGACGTCGTCGGCCGCTTCCTGCACATGGGCGTGGACGCCTACAGCTTCGCCGCGGCGCTCAACGGCATCGTGGCCCAGCGGCTGCTGCGCCAGAACTGCGAACACTGCGCCGTCCCCCATGCGCCGGATGCGCAGGAGCTCGCCGACAGCGGCCTCACGCCCGAGCAGGTCAAGGGCTGGCGCTTCATGGCGGGCAGCGGCTGCGGCCATTGCCGCGGCACCGGCTTCAAGGGGCGCAAGGCGGTGGCCGAGGTCCTGATCCTCAACGACGTGATGCGCGAAATGATCACTACCCGCGCCCCGGTCAGCCGCATGAAGGAAGAAGCGGCGCGCGGCGGAATCCGGCTGATCCGCGAGGCGGCGCTGGATCTGGTCCGCAAGGGCGAATCGACACTGATGGAGCTTAACCGTGTCACTTACTAAGCTATTTTTACCACTGCGCCGCTGGTCCGGCGCGCTGCCCTGGTCCGGCAAAGTGCTGTGCATCGCGCTGGCGCCCGAGCAGATCACGATGCTTGTCCGCAGCGGCAGGCGCGTGCTGCCAGACACCGCTGCCGCCATCCCCCTGCAGCCGCCGCAGGCGCACTGGCAGGGCGCGGTCGCCGCGCTGAGGGCGTGGCTGCTGCAGCCAGGGCATGCCGCATCCGGCCTGCCGATGGCGGTCTGCCTGCCCGCCCGCTGGTGCCAGCTGATGATGCTGCCGTGGAGCGACGCGCTGCTGTCGCCGGACGCCGGGCGGCGCTTTGCGCAGGCCCAGTTTGCCGCGACATACGGCGATGCGGCCCATGGCTGGCGCATCACCTGGGACGATGCGGCCTACGGCCAGATGCGCCTGGCCTGCGCCATCGACAGTGACTTCCACGATGCCCTGCATGCGCTGGCCCAGGAATGCGGCCACCCTTTGATCGCCGTGGAGTCGGCGCTGTCGATTGCGGGCCGTGCCGTCGGCGCGCAGCGGCCGTCCGCCCTCGCGTTGCAGGAGCGCGGACGGGTGGTGCTGGCCCAGCTGGAAAAGGGGCGCATCGTCGCTGTCCAGTCCCAGCCTTGCCGGGGCAACTGGAACGGCGAACTGTCGCAGGCGTGGCAGCGGTGGACGCTGCGCGCGCCCGAGCTTGGCCATATCAGGAGCGTCGCCCTGGTCAGGCTGGACGACACGCCCGCACATGGCCCGCTGGGCGAGATATTCGATGCGGTGCGGCTGGCTTCGTACACGCTGGCGCCCGGCTTTGCTGCCGTGTGCATGATGGAGCCCTGAGATGGCGCATACCAGCCTCAATTTCGTCGCCGCTGCGGCCCGCCCCGCGCCGTGGGCGCTGCTGGTGCTGGCCTGCCTGGCCGCGCTGGCGGTGGCCAGCGGCACCAGCTGGGCCTTGCAGCAGCGCGCAGTGGCCCAGCTCGAGCAAAGCATCGCGCACGCCCAGCCCCGCGTGGCAGCCGTGGCGCCGATGTCCGCCGCGGCCCGCCAGCAGCATGAGCAGCAGGTGAAGATCGTCGGTGAAGCGGTGCGCCAGCTGAACGTTCCGGTGACGCGCCTGGTCAAGATGGTGCAGGCGCCGGCCGACATCCACGTCAGCCTGCTGGCGCTGGACCTGAACCTGGGCACGCTCAAGATCGGCGGCGAGGCCGAAGCCGGGCAGGACATGATGAACTACGTGGCCTTCCTCAGCGAACAGCCGCTGTTCTCGTCGGTCTACCTGGTCAAGCACGAACAAGCCGGCAGTGCCTATCGATTCCAGCTGGAGGCGCAATGGCGGCAATGAATCTCGAGCGCCTGAACTGGGAAGCGCGCCGGCTGGCGCTGCGATTCGGCTGGGCCGGCATGGCCGGCGCGGCGGCGCTGGCATTTTCGCTGCTGGCGCTGTGGCAGGGCCAGCAGTTGAAGCAGCGCGAAGCGCAGCTGCAGGTCCAGCTGCGCCAGGCGCAGCAAGGCAAGCCGGTGCCAGTGCCGGCCGACAGCGCAGCCGACGCGGCCCGCCAGGTGGCAGCCTTCTACGCCTACCTGCCGCGCCACGAGACGATTCCCGAGCAGCTCAAGCAGCTGCTGGACATCGCCGGCAAGAATGGGGTCGTGCTGGCCAAGGCGGACTACAAGGTGCAGCCCGAGGAAAACGCGGACTTCCTGCGCTACCTGATCACCTTGCCGATCAAGGCCGATCACGCGCGGGTGCAGTCCTTCATGCTGGCGGCCTTGCATGGTTTGCCGACCCTGACGCTGGACTCGGTGACCTTCAAGCGCAATGCGCCGGACGCGGCCGAAGTGGAAGCGCGCGTGCAGTTCATCCTGCTGGTGCGCAAGGCGGCCGGCCGCGGGGAGCGGCCATGAAGAAGCCCGTGCTCGGTCTGGCGCTGGTCGCGACGCTGGCGGCGGCATGGTTCGCGCCCGACGATGACGCCGACCTGATCGCCCCGGCAGAGGCGCGCAGCCAGGCGCCGGCGGCCGGTCCGGCGCAGCAGGGAGTTGCGATGGCGCCACCCGCCGCCGACCTGTCGCTGGTGATCCGTCCGCGCGAGCAGGATGACGAAGCGGGCAGCGTGTTCGGCTCCGCGCAATGGCAGAACCCGGCGCCACTGAAGCCGCAGGCGGCCCGGGTAGCGCTCCAGCAGGCCGGCGCCGCCAGGGCCGGCTCGCCTTCTGCGCCGCCGATCCGGGTGCTGGGCCGCTATGTCGAGGACGGCAAGGTCGCCTACTTCCTGCAGGTCGGCGAACGCAATATCCTGGCACGCGTCGGCGATCAGGTCGGCGACGACTTCCACCTCGACAGCGATGGCCCCAATGGCCTGACCTTCACCTATCTGCCACTCAATCAACAACAAGTACTCGCCGCTGGGGACACCAATTGAACCGCCATCTTTCCATCCTCGTCGCCGTGCTGGCATTGAGCGCCTGCGCCTCCCCCCAGACCTATCATGAAGGCATGGCCCTGCTCGACAGGGGCCAGATCGACCAGGGACTGGCCAAGCTGGAGGAAGCCAGCCGCAAGCAGCCCGGCAACGCGGAGTACCGCATCGGCTTGCTGAGCCGCAGGGCCGCCGTCGTCAACCACTACAACGCGCGCGCCGAACAATTGCGCCAGCAGGGCAAGCTGGACGAGGCACAGGCCGTGTCCTTGCAGGCGCTGGCGATCGATCCGAACAATCCGGTGGCACTGCAAAGCGTGGCCGGCCTGACGCAGGACAGGCGCCATGCGCAAGCCGTGCAGGAAGCGCAGGCGACTTACCAGCGGGGCGGCGACGCCAATGCGGCGGCGGCGCTCGAACAGCTGCGCGTGGTCCTGCAGGTGCAGCCGAATCATCGCGATGCGGCGCGCCTCAAATCGCGCATCGACGGCGAACAGGCGGCAGGCAAGGGTGGCGCCAACCGCCTCGCCAGTGCCTATCGCAAACCGGTCACGCTGGAGTTCCGGGACACGCCGCTGCGCTCGGTATTCGACTTCCTCGGCAAGGTGTCGGGCCTGAACTTCGCGTTCGACCGCGACGTGGACCCGAACATCCGCGCGACAATCTCGGTGCGCGACACCAGCATCGAGGAAGCGATCGCGCTGCTGCTCAGTGCCAACGGGCTGGAACAGAGCGTGACCAATGAGCGCTCCGTGATGATCTATCCGAACACGCCGCAGAAGGTGAAGGACTACCAGCAGCTGGTCGTGCGCAGCTTCTACCTGGCCAACGGCGACACCAAGGCAGTGTCGTTCTCGATCAAGACCCTGCTCAAGGCCAAGGACCTGGTGACCGACGACCGCCTCGGCATCATCATCATGCGCGACACGCCCGAGATGATCCGCATGGCCGAACGCATCATCGCCATGCAGGACGTGGCCGACCCGGAGGTGATGCTGGAAGTCGAGGTGCTGGAGGTGAAGCGCTCGCGCCTGACGGAACTGGGCATCCGGTGGCCGGACAACGCCACCCTCAGCCTGGCAGGCGGCTCTGCAGCCAGCGGCCTGCGCCTGGCCGACCTGTCCGGCATCAACCGCGGCAATATCAATCTTGGCCTCGGCGGCGTGACCCTGAACGCCAACAAGACCGACACCGACAGCAATATCCTGGCCAATCCCCGCATCCGCGTGCGCAACAAGGAAAAGGCCAAGATCCTGATCGGCGACCGCGTCCCCGTCATCACCGTGACGACCAATACCAACGGCTTGCAGGCTTCCGACAGCGTCAACTACGTCGACGTCGGCCTCAAGCTCGACGTCGAACCGAACATCTACCTCGACGACGAAGTGGCGATCAAGGTCAACCTGGAAGTGAGCAATGTGGTGCGCGAAGTGATCAGCAAGTCCGGCACCCAGGCTTACCAGATTGGCACCCGCAGCGCCGCCACCACCTTGCGCCTGAAGGATGGCGAGACCCAGGTGCTCGCCGGCCTGATCAATGACGAAGACCGCAGCAGCGCCAACAAGGTGCCCGGCATCGGCGACCTGCCCGTATTGAACCGGCTGTTCGGCAGCCAGAAGGATGACCGCTCGCGCAGCGAGATTGTGCTGTCGATCACGCCGCGCGTGCTGCGCGGGATCCGCCGCCCCGACCTCGCCACCGCACAGTTCAATTCCGGCACCGAGTCGATGGCCGGTGGCACCAGCAGCCCGGTCGCCGGCGTGCCGATGCCGGCCCAGGTGTCGGCCCCGGTGCCGGCGCCCGCCACGGCGCCGGAACCGGTGCGCGTGCAGTCCGGCATGACCGGCAGCGCCATGACCGACGAGGCGGCACAGGCGACCGACAAGGGCCCGGGTACGGACGCACCGAAGAAGGGTCAGTAATGCAGCGCGGTTTCACCTTCATCGAACTGATGATCACGCTTGCCATCATGGCCACGCTGGCGATGGTGGCGGTGCCGATGGCGCAGGTGGCGGTGCAGCGCGAGAAGGAACGTACCCTGCGCGCGTCCCTGATCGAGATCCGCGAGGCGATCGACGCCTACAAGAAAGCCGCCGACGGCGGGCGCATTAAATTGGGACTGGGCGAATCCGGCTACCCAAAAAGGCTCGAGGACCTGGTGGAAGGCGTGCCCGACGAACGCAGCACGACGCGGCAGAATATGTACTTCCTGCGCCGCATGCCACGCGATCCGTTTTCCGCGCGCGGCGAGCAGCGCGCGGCCGACAGCTGGAGCAAGCGCGCCTATGCGTCGCCACCCGATAATCCATCCGAAGGCAGCGACGTGTTCGACGTCAGTTCTCGTTCCGAGCTTGTTGGACTGAACGGCGTGCCGCTCAAGCAATGGTGAATCCGATGACAAGATCGAAGCGCTGCCACGCCTTCACGCTGATCGAGCTCCTGATCGTCATGTCGATTGTCGGCCTGCTGCTGACCATCGCCGTGCCGCGCTACTTCGGCTCGGTCGACAAATCGAAGGAAGTGGCGCTGCGCGAGAACCTGCAGGTGCTGCGCACCGGAATCGACCGCTACTACGCCGACAAGGGCGCCTACCCCGGCACGCTGGCCGACCTGGTGACGCACAAATACTTCCGCAGGGTGCCGCTCGATCCGGTGACGGAATCGAGCGCCACCTGGCTGGTGCAGCCGTCGTCCGACCTGGACAAGCCCGGCGTGGCCGACGTGCGCAGCGGCGCCAAAGGCAAAACGCGTGAAGGCGTACCCTATGAGCAGCTGTGAGTCCTGCCGCGGTCAATCTGCCCAGGGTGGGTTCGCCTACCTGTGGACGCTGATGATCGTGGCCTTCATGGGCATCGGACTGGCGATCGGCGGCGACCTGTACGCGACCTCGCAACAGCGCGAAAAGGAGAAGGAACTGCTGTTCGTGGGCCACCAGTTCCGCGCCGCGATCGGCCGCTATGTGCAGGCCAATGCGGGCGGTCAGCAGGGCATCTACCCGGCGTCGCTGGACGAACTGCTCAAGGACCCGCGCTTTCCCGGCGTGCAGCGCCACTTGCGCCGCCTGTACCGCGATCCGATGACGGGCAAGAGCGAATGGGCACCGATCATGCAGCAGGGGCGCGTGGTCGGCGTCCATTCACTGTCGCAGCGGGTGCCGGTCAAGCAGGACAATTTCGACGAAAGCGACCTGTCGTTCCGCCACAAGCAGCGCTATGCCGACTGGCGCTTCACCTACCCGGCCGACCTGCTCGACCGCGCCGATGGCAAGGCCCTGCCCTTGCCGCCCACCCGCTGATCGGACGGCTCGCCACAGGCCCCCAAAAAGATAGCAAATTTGCACTTTTTCTTGCTTACCGATAGTATGATGTGTCTTTGGCACCAAGACTATCGTTGCGAGGCGACATCCATGGCAGACAAATCAACGCACTCCACGATGCGATGGTCGCTGGTGGCCGCTGTCATGGTGGCGCTGCTGGCCAGCCTGGCCTGGTGGTTGCTGCCGGCGCGCCGCGCCGACCGGCCCCTGATGCCGGTGACGATTGCATGGCCGGTGCAAATGTGCATCGGAGCGCTGGCGGTGGCCATCGATTACCAGTTGCCGCGCCAGCATGGACTGGCGATTTCCTCGCAAAAGTTTTTACTGGGGAAAGACGCGCTCGATGCCGTATTGCTGGGAAAGGCCGACTTCGCCATGGTCGCCGATACCCCGTTCATGCTGGCCGTCATGCGTGGCGAACGCATCGCTACCGTGGGCACCGTGTTTGCATCGCGCCGCACCATGGCGCTGATGGCGCGCGGCGACCGCGCCATCGACACCCCAGCCGCCCTCGGCGGCAAACGGCTCGGCACGATCATCGGCACCAATGCCCAGTACTTTCTGGACAGCCTGCTGCAAGTTCACGGCCTTGCCAGCTCGGATGCCACCGTGGTTGCCCTGAAGGCCGAGCAGATCGTCAGTGCCTTGCGCGATGGTAGCGTCGATGCCGTGACCGTCTGGAATCCTGACCTGAGCCGCCTGCAGCAGGAATTGGGCACCGGCGTGCGCACTTTCTACGGTGAAGACATCTTCGTCTACCGTTTCCTTCTGGTCGGCAAGCAGGACTACCTCGACCGCCACCCGGACCAGCTCAAGGCAGTATTGCGCATGATCGGCGAGGCCAACCGCGTGATCAAGGACAAACCGGCGGCGGCGGCCGCCATCATCGGCAGGGAAATCGGACTCGATCCGGCCGAGATGGCGCGCACCTTCGATGCCAACGACTTCGGCCTCAGCCTGGACCAGTCGCTGTTGCTGGCCCTCAGTGCCCAAAGCCGCTGGGCCATTGCCAAGGGCATCGTGCCGACCACGCAAGTGCCCAATTTCCTCGACTACCTGCGCATTGCACCGCTGGAAGCGGTAGCGCCGGACGCCGTCAAGATCATCCGCTAGACTGCCATGAGCTTACGCCGACAAAGTACGCTGCTCCTGCTGCTGGCCGGCGCTGCGCTGATCGCCACCCTGCTCAGTTCCGGGCTGGCATTGCGGCGCCTGCAGGACGAGTCGGAACAGATTGAGCTGGCCGAAGCCATTGCGCGCAGTGTCACCAATTTCCGTTACCTGACGATGGAAACGGTGCTCTATCGCGAGCAGCGCTCGCAGCAGCAATGGCGCAGCCATGTTGCCCGCTTCCGCCAGTCGCTTGCCGGGCGCAGCTTCGGCAATGCCAGCCAGGATGCCTTGCTGGCGCGCGAACGGGCCAACCTGGAATTGCTGGCGCGCCAGTTCGAGCGTCTGATGGGCACCGGCCATGTCGCCAATGGCAGCGCTTCGGGACCCCAGGCGGCGCTGGTGGCCAGCACGGCCAGCGCCTTGTTCCTGACCACCCAGGATATGCTCGACGATGCGTACGAGTTGATGCGCCTTAACCGGGCCGACCTGGCGACAGCGGAGAAACTGGCCGCGCTGTCGATGTTGCTGAGCATCGTCATCCTCAGTTCGCTGACGGTGGCGACCGCGCTGGTGGTGCGCCGGCGCGTGCTGGCGCCGGTGGCGGCGCTGCAGGCATTGACCGAACAGGTCATGCGCGGCAATCTGGACCTGCGCCTGAACATGAAAGTCGGCAATGAAATCGGCACGCTCAGCGGCACCTTCGACCGCATGACCGAGCAGCTGCAGAGTTCGCGGGCCGCGATTGAACGCGAAAACGCGGAGCGGCGCCTGGCCGAGGCCGACCTGCAGCGCAGCGTCGACCAGCTGGCGCGCACCCAGGGCGACCTGCAAACCATCCTCGACCACACCCCCGCATTGGTGGTGTACTGGGACAGGCAATTGCGCAACCGCTTCGCCAACCACTCCTATGTCGACTGGTTCGGCATCACGCCGGAGCAGATGCGTGGCAGGCAAATGCAGGAATTGCTCGGCCCGCAGAGCTTTGCCGATGTCGAGAGCAAGATTGCCTCGGTCTTGCAGGGCAATAGCGAAGTGTTTGAACGCATCATCGAGCTGCCCTCGGGCGCCCAGCGACACGCGCTGTTTTCGTATTTCCCCGAGATCGTCGACGGCGAGGTCAAGGGCTTCTACGGCTTTGCCAGCGATGTGACCCAGCTCAAGGAGGCGCAGCAGGGCCAGGCCGAGGCGCTGGCGCAGCTGCAAAGCGTGCTCGATGCGGCGCTCGATTTTTCGATCATCGCCACCGATCTCGACGGCACCATCAAACTGTTCAGCGCCGGTTCTGAGCGCATGCTCGGCTACCAGGCGGCCGATCTGGTCGGCAAGGCCAGTCCGGCCGTGCTGCACCGGCACGACGAGTTGGTGGTGCGCGGCCAGACGATCTCGTCGACCCTCGGCCAGCCGGTCAGCGGCTTCGAGGTGTTTGTCGCCAGGGCCCGCCGGGGCCAGTCGGAAACGCGCGAGTGGACCTATGTGTGCAAGGATGGCAGCACGGTTCCGGTGAGCCTGACCGTGACCGGAATCCGCGACGCGCAAGGGGCGCTGACCGGCTTCCTCGGCATCGCCAAGGATGTGCGGGTCGAACGCGAGGTGCGCCAGGCGCTGGCGGCCGCGCGCGACCAGGCACAGGCGGCCAGTATCGCCAAGAGCCAGTTCCTGGCCAATATGAGCCATGAAATCCGCACCCCGATGAACGCCATCCTCGGCATGCTCGGTCTGCTGCAGCATACCGGCCTGTCGGCGCTGCAGCTCGACTATGTCGACAAGTCGACCTCGGCCGCCGAGTCCCTGCTCGGCCTGCTCAACGACATCCTTGATTTTTCGCGCATCGAGGCCGGCAAGCTGGAGCTCGAAAGCGCGCCGTTCCGGCCCGACCAGCTGATGCGCGAACTGTCGGTGATCCTGTCTGCGCTGATCGGCAACAAGGATGTCGAGATCCTGTTCGAGGTCGATCCTGCGCTGCCGGCCCAGCTGCTGGGCGACGCCGCGCGGCTGCGCCAGATCCTGCTCAATCTGTCCGGCAATGCGGTCAAATTCACCGAATCCGGCGAAATCGTCATCGCCATCCGCATGGTCGGCGCCGGCGACCAGCAATGCGACATCGCGTTCTCGGTCAAGGACAGCGGGATCGGCATCGGCGAGGACGAGCTGGTCCGGATTTTCGAGGGATTCGAGCAGGCCGAAGCATCGACCACGCGCCGCTTCGGCGGCACCGGCCTGGGTCTGACCATCAGCCGCCGCCTGGTCGAGGCAATGGGGGGGCAACTGCTGGTCGAGAGCCGGCTGGGCAAGGGCAGCACCTTCCATTTCACGGCGCGCTTCGCGGTGGCCGCTGCGGCGCAAGCGCAGGCGCCGTGGCCCGCCCCGGGCGCCGTCGGGGCCCGGCCGTTGCGCGTGCTGGTCATCGACGACAACGACCATGCGCGCGCCAACCTGGCCGCGACGGTCGAGTCGTTCGGCTGGCGCGCCGATCCGGCCGCGTCGGGCGAGGCGGCACTGGAAATGATCGGCCGGCACGGCGCGGCCGATCCGTACGATGTGATGCTGGTCGACTGGCGCATGCCGGGCATGGATGGCTGGATGTTTACCCGGACCGTGCGTGCCGATGCCGGCATCGCGGCCACGCCGATCGTGATCATGGTCACCGCCTGCGGCCGCGGCGCGCTGGTCGAGCGGCAGCAGAGCGAACGCAATCTGCTCAATGGCTTCCTGACCAAGCCGGTCACCTCGTCGATGGTGTTTGACGCCATCACCGACGCACTGGCGGGTACCCGGGACGGCGGCCGGCCGCGCCAGGCCGGCGTGTCCACCGGACTGGCCGGCTTGAAGCTGCTGGTGGTCGACGACAACGCCATGAACCAGCAAGTGGCCAGCGAACTGCTGGCCAAGGCGGGCGCCACCGTCGAGGTGGCCAGCGGCGGCTTCAGCGGCGTACACAAGGTCGTGCAGGCCGACCCGCCGTTCGACGCGGTCCTGATGGATATCCAGATGCCGGACATGGACGGTTACACCGCAACCGCATTGATCCGCAAGGACCCGCGCATGCACGCGCTGCCGATCATCGCCATGACGGCCAATGTCATGGCCGGCGACCGCGACGCCTGCCTGCGGGCCGGCATGGATGACCATATCGGCAAGCCGATCGCCATCGATGCGCTGGTGGCGCTGCTGCAGCGCTATTGCGGCACGCAGCCGCCCGGCGGGCCGGCGCAGCCTGCGACCGCCAGCGCGCCGGAGGCGGACGCGGGCGGCGCGGTCCATATCGACGGCAGCGCAGCGCTGGCAAGGATGGGCGGCAATGTGGCACTCTACCTGTCGCTGGCGCGCCTGTTTCCCGATGACGCGCAGACCTGGCTGCCACAGCTGCGGCGCGAACTGTCGCGGCCGGGGTTCGGCAAGGCCGCGGCATTGCTGCATTCGTTCCGGGGCAGTGCCGGCGTGGTCGGTGCCGTTCAGCTGCAACGGTTCTGCTCCCAGCTCGAGCGTGCACTGACGGTGCCTGGGGCGCACATCGATGCCAAGGCCAGCCTGGCGCAACTGCAGCTGCTGATCGAGCCGGCCCTGGCGGAGCTCGCCAGCTTCGCCGCCCGGCGGGCCAGCGAGGCAGGGGGCGCACCGGCCAGTGGCGCGCCGCCTGCCTCGCTGGCGCAGCAGCTGGCCGAACTGGAGCGCCTGCTGGAAGCATCCAATATGGGCGCGGTGGCCGCCTTTGCCGCGCTGGAGCGCGATATTGCTGCCGAATCGGCCGCCGCGCTGGCGCCGCTGGCGGCCCGGATGGCACGTCTCGATTTCCAGCAGGCTTTGCTGTGCTGCCGACAACTAAGGACCGAACTGTCGTGAATACCACCTACACCACCGCAGCGCTCGACGCGGGCGGCCTGGGCCAGTCCGGCCGGCCCCTGCTATTGCTGGTCGACGACCAGCCAGTCATCATCGAGCTGCTGTACGCGGCCTTCGAGAACGATTGCGAGGTATGCGTCGCAATCGATGGCGCGCAGGCGCTGGAATTTTGCCGCAAGCGCCAGCCCGACCTGATCCTGCTCGATGTCGTCATGCCCGGCCTGGGCGGCTTCGCCGTTTGCCAGCGCCTCAAGGAGGACCCGGAAACGCGCGACATTCCCGTCATATTTGTTACCGGCCGGGACTCGGCGCTGGACGAGATGCGCGGGCTCGAGGTCGGCGGCGTCGATTTCATCACCAAGCCTTTCAACCTGAATGTCATGCGCGCCCGCGTGCGCACCCAGCTGCTGGTCAAGCAGCAGGCCGACCGCCTGCGCGAACTGGCCCTGATGGACGGCCTGACCGGCATTGCCAACCGGCGCCACTTCGACGGCCGCATCGAGGCCGAGTGGCGCCAATGTGCGCGCGACGCCAAACCGCTGTCGCTGCTGATGGCCGATGTCGACTTCTTTAAGGCTTACAACGACCACTATGGCCACCAGGCTGGCGATGGCTGCCTGGTGGCGATCGGCCAGCTGCTGCGCTCGCACTGCGCGCGTCCGCACGACCTGGCGGCACGCTATGGGGGAGAGGAATTTGTCTGCCTGTTTCCCAATACCGGCCTCGATGGCGCGCTGGTCAAGGCGCGCACGATCGAAGCCGGCATGGCCGCGCTGGCCATCGAGCACACCGCTTCGGCGGTATCGCCGCTGGTGACTCTCAGCATCGGGGTGGCGTCGGCCATGCCGGCCAATAGCGGGCACCCCGAGGACCTGATGCGCCTGGCCGACGAATTGCTGTATGTGGCCAAAGGCGAAGGCCGGGCGCGCACCCGGGCCGCCCGCCTGGCGCCGGCCAGTCTTGCCGAAACAGGCCGCGACGGCTCACCGAAGACAGCTTAACGGCGGACGTGGCGCGCCTGCAGGCGCGCCGTTTCACCGGACTTCTCCATGCGCTCAACGCCTGCATTGATCATGGCCAGCAGCTCGTCGGCATAGGGGACGGCGCGGCTGACCATGATGTGCATTTCCGCCGTTGCCATCCATGGCAACGGAATATAATCCAGTCCCGCACCGCTGCCCGGGTTCAATTGCCGGTCCGGTATCAGCTCCAGGTCGTAGATCATGATCTCGCATCGACCGGCACGCAGCATCGCCATGGCAGCGCCTTGAGTGGATGGCCTGGTCACGCCGTCGTTTATTTCCTTTATGCCCGCCAGTGAATAATCCCAGCCCAGCACCTGGCACTGTTTGAGCGGGGCCAGATCGGCCGGCGTCTTGATGGGCGGTAGTTTGAAACCCTTGCGGTACATGATGATCGGCGAAAGCCAGTAGTGCGGACGCGGATAGGCAAAGTCGGACATGCGGCTGGCGACCTTGGTGGCGTCGAGGACGAGGTCGAACTGGCCGGCAGCAGCCAAGGCCAGGCAGCGTATCCATGGCAGCCGGGTAATGCTGGCCTGCTGGCCGATCGGATCGAGCATTGCCTTGAGGTAGTCGGCGTTGTAGCCGATGGTGCCAAGCTTGCCGGTGGCGGTGAACGGTGCGAAGTCATTGATGTCGGCGCAGACGCGCAACGGACGAGGCACTTTCGCCAGCGCTGTCGGCGTTACCAATAAAAGCAGTACTGCGACTACTGGAATTAGCTTCATTGCGGCGCCAACATTGCGAAAGATCTGTCGAGTATAGCAATATGGCGCCCGCCCCTCCGTTGCCAGACTACAGCGCGCGCGCGATCAGGATCTTCTGGATATCGCTGGTGCCTTCGTAGATCTGGCAGACGCGCACATCGCGGTAGATGCGCTCGATCGGGAAGTCGCTGACGTAGCCATAGCCGCCGTGGATCTGCATCGCATCGGACACGACGCGCTCGGCCATCTCGGAGGCGAACAGCTTGGCCATCGCCGCTTCTTTCAGGCATGGCAGGCCGGCGTCCTTCATCGATGCCGCATGCAGGATCAGCTGGCGTGCCGCTTCGATCTTGGTCGCCATCTCGGACAGCTTGAACTGCACCGACTGGTGTTCGAAGATCGGCTTGCCGAAGGTTTCGCGGTCGCGGGCGTAAGCCAGCGCCGCTTCGAACGCGGCGCGCGCCATGCCGACCGACTGCGAGGCGATGCCGATGCGGCCGCCTTCGAGGCCGGACAGGGCGATCTTGTAGCCCTGGCCTTCGGCGCCGATCAGGTTATCAAGCGGCACGCGGCAGTTCTCGAACAGGATCTGCGCCGTGTCCGACGAATGCTGGCCCATCTTGTGCTCGAGACCGGCGACGATATAGCCGGGCGTATTGGTCGGCACCCAGAACGCGCTGATGCCTTTCTTGCCGGCCGCTTTGTCGGTCACGGCCATGACGATGGCGACGTCGCCGTATTTGCCGCTGGTGATGAACTGCTTGGTGCCGTTGATGACGTAGTGGTCGCCATCGCGGGTGGCGGTGGTGCGCAGGGCCGACGCGTCGCTGCCGGTGTGCGGTTCGGTCAGCGCAAAGGCACCGAGCATCTCGCCTTGTGCCAGCGGGCGCAGCCATTTTTCCTTTTGCGCGTCGTTCGCGTACATCATCGCGATCGAGCATACCGGGCAGTTGTTGACCGAGATGATGGTCGAGGTGCCGCCGTCGCCGGCCGCGATCTCTTCGAGCACCAGCGCCAGCGACACGTAGTCGAGGCCCGCGCCGCCCAGTTGTTCGGGCACGGCGACGCCGAACGCGCCCAGCGCTGCCAGCGCCTTCAGTTCGTCCTTGGGGAAGTAGGCTTCCTTGTCCCAGCGGGCGGCATTGGGGGCCAGGACCTCCTGCGAAAAGCTGCGCAGGGCGTCACGGATCATTTGGTGTTCTTCGGTCAGGATCATGGGGTGCTCGTTTTGGTTATTTATTGTGATTTCAGAGTGTCGCGTGACGGTCGTGCTGAGTTGACCGGCCGCGTGGGTAAGGCAGAGCCTTATCCACGCTACCAGGGTATCAGGGTGCCGTCGTAATTCAGGTAGCTGCCGTTGGCCGCCGGCGTCAGGTCGGCCAGCGTCTGGCGGATGCCGCTGGCGCTCTGTTCGACCGACAGGTCGGCATCCTGGCTGCCCATATCGGTACGGACCCAGCCGGGATGGAAGGCGACGCAGGTGGCGCCTTGCGGCCCGTAAGTCAGGCTGGTGTCGACCAGCACCGAATTGAGCGCCGCCTTGCTGGCACGGTACAGGCTGCCGCTGGCACTGGTGCGCGCGCCCATCGACCCCATCCTGGACGAGATCACGGCCAGCTTGCCGCGCGCCGCGGCGGCCATCGGCGCGATGATCGGCATCAGCCACATCGCGCCCAGTACATTGGTGCGCATGACGTGGTCGAATTCCTGCTGGGTCGGGAAGCCGTCGTGCCTGGGGCCGTACACGCCTGCGTTGACGATGGCGACGTCGAGCTGTTCGCCGTCGAGCTTCCAGCCGAGGGCGGCGATGCCGTCGGCACTGGTGACGTCGAGGGCGTGCGGCTCGGCGCCGAGGCGGGCCAGCGCGTCGCAGTCTTGCTGCTTGCGGGCGGTGGCGATGACGCGCCAGCCGGCCTGCAGGTATTGCCGCGCCAGTTCGTGGCCGATGCCGCGCGAGGCGCCGAAAATCAGTGCAGTAGGCAAGCTAAGCTCCGTAATGGAAGGGGGCTATGGGAAACGGGCCTTGCAAGGCCCATTTGTTCCACAGGCGTGGGACCTTGTCCCACGAATTCCCTGTTTCACCGCCGATGATCAGTGCAGCAGGCATGTCAAGCTCCGTATGGGACTCGTAGGGTGGGCTCTGCGAGCCCACGCATGCCCGCGTTACGCCATCTCGATCGCCATTGCGGTCGCTTCGCCGCCGCCGATGCACAGTGCAGCGACGCCGCGCTTGCCGCCGGTTTTTTTCAGCGCGCCCATCAGCGTCACGATGATGCGCGCGCCCGAGGCGCCGATCGGGTGGCCCAGTGCGCAGGCGCCACCGTGGATGTTGACCTTGCTGTGCGGGATGTCGAGGTCGTGCATCGCCGCCATCGGTACCGCTGCGAACGCTTCGTTGATCTCGAACAGGTCGACGCCGCTGGCGGTCCAGCCGGTCTTCTTGAACAGCTTCTGCAAGGCGCCCACCGGAGCAGTGGTGAACAGGCTCGGTTCCTGCGAATTGGTGGCATGGCCGACGATCCTGGCCAGTACGGTCAGGCCCAGCTTGTTGGCGGTAGATTCGCGCATCAGCACCAGGGCAGCGGCACCGTCATTGATCGACGACGACGAGGCGGCGGTGATGGTGCCGTCCTTCTTGAACGCAGCGCGCAGAGAAGGGATCTTGTCGACCTTGGCCTTGAGCGGGCCTTCGTCCTTGTCGATGACGACGTCGCCGGCGCGGGTGCTGACCGTCACCGCGGCGATTTCCCAGGCGAAGGCGCCGCTGTTGGTGGCCGCCTGGGCGCGCGTCACCGATTCGATGGCGAACTTGTCCTGCGATTCGCGGGTGAAGCCGTAGGTGGTGGCGCATTCTTCGGCAAAGGTGCCCATCGAGCGGCCTTCGCCGGTTTTTTCGTTGCGCGAGTAGGCGTCTTCGAGGCCGTCCATCATCATGTGGTCGAACAGGACGCCGTGGCCGATGCGGTAACCGCCGCGCGCCTTCGGGATCAGGTAGGGCGCATTGGTCATCGACTCCATGCCGGCGGCGACGATGATGTCGGCGCTGCCGGCCGTCAGCGAGTCGCAGGCGAAGATCGTGGTCTGCATGGCCGAACCGCACATCTTGGACAGGGTGACGGCGCCGGTCGACAGCGGCAAGCCGGCCTTGATCGATGCCTGGCGCGCCGGCGCCTGGCCCTGGCCCGCCATCAGGCAGTTGCCGAAGTAGACGTGCTCGACCAGCGCCGGGTCGACTTTCGAGCGCTCGACGGCCGCCTTGATCGCCACTGCGCCCAGGTCGCTGGCGGACTTGGAAGAGAAATCGCCCTGGAAGGCGCCCATTGGGGTGCGTGCTGCACCGACGATAACGACTGGATCATTCATTATTCAATTGCTCCAAATAAAGTGGCACTGCCGGAAGCGGGCTGGCCGGGTTGTTGTGGGTGCTTACATGGCTGAAACGGATTTGCTGCGGATACGGGAAGACGTCTTCGATAAAGCCATCCATGATGCGCTGTTTGCGCGACTGCCAATAGGCTTGCGTCAATAGATCTGCGTGATACTTCAAAAAATACTTCCTGATCTTCGGGTTGCCCAGCAAAAAGGTGCCGAATTGCTCGGGGAACACATCGTACTTGCCGATCGGGTACCAGGGCTCGGACGCCATTTCTTCTTCCTCGTTGCGGGGCAGGGGAATGGTGCGGAAATTGCAGTCCGTGATGTATTCGATCTCGTCGTAGTCGTAGAACACCACGCGGCCATGGCGGGTCACGCCGAAGTTCTTGTAGAGCATGTCGCCCGGGAAGATATTGGCGGCGACCAGTTCCTTGATCGCGTTGCCATACTCGAGCACGCCATGCTCGATCAGCGCTTCCTTGCCCGCTTGCTCGGCATTGGTCAGCCAGATATTGAGCGGCACCATGCGCCGTTCGATATACAGGTGCTTGATGATGATCTGGTTGCCCGCCTCGTCTTCCTCGACCAGCGACGGTGCGAAGTGCTTGAGCTCGGCGACCAGGTCTTCCGAGAAGCGCTCGCGCGGGAAGGCCACGTTCGAGTACTCGAGCGTGTCGGCCATGCGGCCGACGCGGTCGTGGTTCTTGACCAACAGGTATTTTTCCTTGATCTGGGCGCGCGTGGTTTCTTTCGGCGGCGGGAAAAAATCCTTGATGACCTTGAACACGTACGGGAAGGACGGCAGCGCAAACACCAGCATCACCAGGCCGCGGATGCCGGGCGCGATCTCGAAGCGGTCCGACGTGTGTTTCAGGTGCTGCAGGTAGTCGCGGTAGAACAGCGTCTTGCCCTGCTTTTGCAGGCCGAGGATGGTGTAGATCTCGCTGCGCGGCTTGCGCGGCAGCATGCTGCGCAGGAATTGCACATAGGCCGACGGCACTTCCATATCGACCAGGAAATAGGCGCGCGTGAACGAGAACAGGATCGTGATCTGCTCGTGGTCGAACAGGACCGTGTCGAGGAATAGCTTGCCGTGGCGGTTGTGCAGGATCGGCACGATGAACGGGAACTCGCGGTTGCCGTTGATGCCCTTGCCGACGATATAGGCGCCCTTGTTGCGGAAGAACAGCGACGACAGTACCTGGATCTGCTCGTTCGGCTCGCGCGCCTCGCCGCCGAACAGTTGCCGCAGGCGCTGCTCGACCAGGGCGATGTCGCGGTCGAGGTCGGCGAATTCGGCGTTCAGCTGGAAATTGGTGACGATGCGCTTGAGCGCAAAGCGCAGGCCGTCGACCGACGGGTAATAGACGCGGTAGGTCGGCGCCAGTTCCTCGGTGTCGATGTACTCGGTCGACACGACCGGGCGTACGAAGATGAAATCGTTGTGGAAATATGTGCGGTGCAATATATTGCAGCACACGGAGTTGAAGAAGGTTTCGGCCAGCTCAGGCTGCTTGTGGT
The DNA here is from genome assembly GCA_965233055.1 of uncultured bacterium. Taxonomy (GTDB): domain Bacteria; phylum Pseudomonadota; class Gammaproteobacteria; order Burkholderiales; family Burkholderiaceae_D; genus Telluria_A. The sequence continues at coordinate 4,761 of CBDDRJ010000005.1, read as the reverse complement.
CGGACAGCATGCCGATGTAATGGAGCTTCAGTTCGCGCCACACTTCGTCGGTCAGTTCGCCGCTGTCGTATTCGTCCTCGAGCAGCTGCACGCATTCCTGCACGCGCTGGTCGTAGAAGCCGATCCGCTCGCGCGCCGCCTGCTGCGCCACGGCCCAGTCGCCCCGTTCGAAATGGCGCTTGGCGACCTTGCTGGTCTCGCGGAACAGGCGGTAATGCTTGTCGAAGCCGTCAAGGATCGTGCGCGCGATGTCGAACGCGATCTGCGAGGAGAGCAGCTTGGGAAACGCGACTTGGGTCATCGTTGGGCTCGATCCGGTGAAGCAGGGAATTGGTGAAGCACCGCCTCACCCCTGCGTAACGGTCTGGCCATGCAGGGCCAGACTCCTGTACTGAAACATCCATTTTATCGCATTGCAGCATTTCTGCCCCCCCACCGTGCTGGTGGGCAGTCGTAGCGTGGGTAAGGTTTCATCGTCCCCGCACGGGTCAACGGCATGCCAGCTGTGTGCGGCTGGGCAGTCGTAGGGTGGGAACGGTTTCATCGTCCCCGCGCGGGTCAACGGCATGCCAGCTTCACGCGTGGGTAAAATACTGCCTTTACCCAACCTACAAGGTTTCGGCAAACAGTTCGCGGCCGATCAGCATGCGGCGGATCTCGCTGGTGCCGGCGCCGATTTCATACAGCTTGGCGTCGCGCCACAGGCGGCCGACCGGGTATTCGTTGATGTAGCCGTTGCCGCCCAGGGTCTGGATCGCTTCGCCCGCCATCCACGTCGCTTTTTCGGCGCTGTAGAGGATGGCGCCGGCGGCGTCCTTGCGCAGATTGCGCACCGCTTCCGGCGTGTTGGCGCGGTCGCAGGCCTGGCCGACCGCGTAGACGTAGGCGCGGCAAGCCATCATGGTCGAGTACATATCGGCAAGCTTGCCTTGCATCAGCTGGAACTCGCCGATCGGCTGGCCGAACTGCTTGCGGTCGTGGATGTAAGGCACGACGGCATCCATGCAGGCCGACATGATGCCCAGCGGGCCGCCGGACAGCACGGTGCGCTCGAAGTCCAGGCCCGACATCAGCACATTGACGCCCTTGCCCAGGCCGCCCAGTACGTTCTCGGCCGGCACTTCGCAATCCTGGAACACCAGTTCGCCCGTGTGCGAACCGCGCATGCCCAGCTTGTCGAGCTTTTGCGCGATCGAGAAGCCCTTGAAGCCCTTTTCGATCAGGAAGGCCGTCATGCCGCGCGGGCCTGCCTCGAGGTCGCTCTTGGCGTACACCACCAGCGTGTCAGCGTCGGGTCCGTTGGTGATCCACATCTTGGTGCCGTTGAGCACCCAGCGGTCGCCCTTGAAGTCGGCGCGCAGCTTCATGCTGACGACGTCGGAACCGGCGTTCGGCTCGGACATCGCCAGTGCGCCGATGTGTTCGCCGGAGATCAGCTTCGGCAGGTATTTGGCCTTCTGCTCCGCCGTGCCGTTGCGCTTGATCTGGTTGACGCACAGATTCGAGTGGGCGCCGTAGGACAGGCCGACCGAGGCCGAGGCGCGCGAGATTTCTTCCATCGCCACGATGTGGGCCAGGTAGCCCATATTGGCGCCGCCGTATTCTTCGCTGACGGTGATGCCCAGCAAGCCCAGCTCGCCCATCTTGCGCCACAAGTCCATCGGGAACTGGTCGCTGCGGTCGATCTCGGCGGCGCGCGGGGCGATCTCGGCGCTGGCGAACTGTTGGACGGCTTCGCGCAGGGCGGCGATGTCTTCGCCATGGTCAAAGGTCAAGCCTGGAAGATGCAGCATGGTGGTCCTCACGGTGGTCAATTGGGCAAAAATCCAGCGTTTATCATACGCTTAAGTGACGTTTACGTAAACGTAAAGCAAGGTGCGTGTATTACAGCAGGGAAACTATGCCTGTTCCGTCGTCTGCGCGGCCAGCAGGCGGCGGCATTCGTCTTCGTGTTCGGCCACTTCGGCCAGTGCCATTTCGATGTCTTCGCGCTGTTGTTCGAGCGTCTCGCGCTGCTGGGCCAGCACGCCCAGGAAGCGGTTCATCTGGGCCACGGTATCCTTGGGCGACTCGTACATGTCGATGATGCTCTTGATCTCGAACAAAGTCAGCCCCAATCGCTTGCCGCGCAGCGTCAGCTTGAGGCGGGTGCGGTCGCGCGCCGTGTAAACCCGGTTGCGCCCGCCCGCTCCTTCGCGGCTGGGGCTGAGCAAACCCTGGTCTTCGTAGAAGCGGATGGCGCGCGCCGTGATGTCGAATTCGCGGGCCAGTTCGGTGATCGTGTAGGTGGACATGAAAGGGTCGGGGTGAAATGGCTTAGAATCGCGCTGGCGGTTCGGAATTTCCGTTAACGTCAACGTCAACCACATTGTAGCGCGCCCGCCGCGTTTGTGAATCAGAAAGAACGCACCCCATGAATGCACTTGAATCCCAGCTCGACTACCCGCTCGGCGAGCTGCTGCCAGGCGCCGGCACGGTGCACCCGCTGGCGCCGGGCCTGGGCTGGCTGCGCATGCCGCTGCCGTTCGCCTTGAACCACATCAACCTGTGGCTGCTGCAGGACGAGGTCGACGGCAGGCAGGGCTGGAGCGCCGTCGACTGCGGCGTGGCCAGCGACGACACGCGCGCCCACTGGGAGCAGGTGTTTGCCACCGGCATGCAGGGGCAGCCGCTGTTGCGTGTGTTTGCCACCCATTGCCATCCCGACCATGTGGGCCTGTCCGACTGGCTGTGCAGCAAGTGGAGCGCGCCGCTGCTGATGACGACCGGCGAGTATGCGTTCGCCCGCATGATGGCGGCAGCGCTGCCCGGCGTCGACGGGCCGGCCGCCGTGCCCCATTTCGAGCGCCACGGCGTGCGCGAGCCCGGCCTGGTCGAGCAGTTGCTGGGGCGCCGCAACTATTACCCGAGCCTGGTCCCGGCTGTGCCTGCGTCCTATATCCGCCTGCAGGACGGCGACAGCGTGCCCATCGGCCCTTACCGCTGGCGCGTGATTACCGGCTTCGGCCATGCGCCGGAACACGCTTCGCTGTATTGTGAACAATTGAAGGTGCTCATTTCCGGCGACATGGTGCTGCCGCGCATCTCGACCAATGTGTCAGTGTTTGCGGTCGAGCCGGAAGGCAACCCCTTGCAGCAGTACCTCGATTCATTAAATAAATTTAACGATCTGCCGGAAGACACGCTGGTGCTGCCGTCACATGGCAAGCCCTTCCGCGGCCTGCATATCCGTATCGCCCAGTTGAGGCAGCACCACAGCGAGCGCCTGGCCGAGGTGGTGCTGGCATGCGCGCTGCCGCAGTCGGCGGCCGACATCGTTCCGCTGATGTTCAAACGGGCGCTCGACGTCCACCAGCTGACGTTTGCGCTGGGCGAGGCGCTGGCCCACCTGCATTTCTTGTGGAAGCAAGGAATATTGCAGCGCAGCATTTCCGCCGATGGATTGATCCGTTTTCAGCGCGCTTGAATATTTCCGGCTTACCAAGCGCGCGACATTGGGTGAGAATCCGGACTAGACTGGAAGTATGATTTGACCAACTGAATTAACAATTTTATAATTCGCTGCCGCTATCATGCAGTTCGCAATTTTGCGAAGCGATAGTCGGTAATTGTTACTTTAAAATGTCACGATTGTCACAATCGGTCTGTGTCATACAGAGACTGACATTCATGGCATAGCGTGAAATAGTGCGTGCCATGAATTCATCAAACGAACGGGAAAGCTTCAGCGAACGCCTGCAACAGGCTCTGAAAAATGCCCATTACTCACCAGACAGTCCAACCCGCCTGGCGCGGGAATTTAACATTCGCTTCGATGGCAGGCCAATTACGGTGCACGCTGCCCGCAAATGGCTGGTCGGCGAGGCCATTCCGACGCAGGAGAAGCTGCGGATGATCGCGCACTGGCTCGGTGTACCCGCCGAGTGGCTGCGCTTTGGCGGTGCCGAGATTTCGGCTGGCGGCGGCGATGCGCCGGCCGGTTTGTCGCGCTTTGAGTCGGCGGACGTCAAATTGATTGCCGATTTGCAGCGCCTGGACGAACATCACCGACAAATTGCACGCGAATTCATCCGAATGCTGGTGCGCATCAACAACCAAAAGTAACAAAGATCATATAAATAGTGACTACTGTCACTATTTCTATTCCGAATGTATGATGCCGAAGTCACACATTTGCGCCTTCCAATGCCCCTTTTTGTGTCGCCATGACACATTGCCGCTCATCAACATTTATCATTCATTCCGTGTGGCAATAGAATCTTCGCAATAACGCCACATAATTGCGCGTGCTCACCGCACCGCTGCAAATCTGATGCACAATACCGGAGTTCCTTTGGATTGCAGTTGTCCGTTGGAACTATTCCGACCAACACGGAGTTGAAGGTAAAAGCCGCCTTATGAAAAGTAACTACAGCAACACCGCGCAGCTCAAGGACTTGATGACCGTACCACCGATGACCGCCGTGCAGCACGCGGAAATCATGCGTAAGCGCATCGAGCAACGCAGGATGGTAGAAGAAGCAAAAGAGTTAAAGAAGGCAAACGGCTGGCAGTTCGAAACCCGGTGATTGTCCGACGTGAGTCGGTCTGACTGACCCACAACATCATCGTGTGCAAGTGCGTAGATCCTATGATGTGAAAAAGGCGAGCCGACTGCAAATCGAATCCTAAACTGAAAGTTCCAGCAATCAGAATGAGGAGAACGACATGCAACCGGCTCACACTACCGATTTTACGCTCGGCGAATTGGTTTTGGCAGTT
>CBDDRJ010000004.1:0-7326 GCA_965233055.1 uncultured bacterium | reverse complement strand
TACGCCACATGCAGCCCGTAGGGTGGGCACTGCGTGCCCACGCGTTATTAGATCGACATATCGCGCAGCATCCTGGAGCCGTCGCGGCTGGCGACCAGGACGCTGCCATCCTTCATCATCAGCTGCAACTGCGACTGTTCGTCCGCCTGCATCGACTCGACAAAGTCCAGGTTCACCAGCGCCGACCGATGGATGCGCACGAAGCGCGCCGGATCGAGCCGCGCCTCCAGCTCCGAAATCCCGATTCGCACCAGGAAGGTCTTGCCGCGCGCAACTATGGCGGTGTACTTGGCGTCCGCCTTCAGATACTCGATCTCGGCCGCTGCCAGTGGAAAGATGCGGCCACGGTCGCGCACAAGAATGCGATCAAGGCGCGTCAATTCCCGTCCGGCGGCCATGTCCAGCGCCGCCTTGACAGCGGCACTGCCGACACCCTCGCCGCCCTCGCCCGGGTCCATCAGCCGCTCGACCGCCGCATCGAAACGCGCCCGCGAAAACGGCTTGAGCAGGTAGTCGACCGCGTTCAATTCAAACGCCGTCACCGCATACTGGTCGAACGCCGTGGTGAACACGATCTCCGGCAAATGCTCGAGCCGGCGCAGCACCTCCAGCCCCGTCATCTCGGGCATCTGGATATCCATGAACACCACATCGGGCTTGATGCGGTTGATCTGCTCCAGCGCGCTGGCACCATCGGCCGCTTCGCCAACCAGCGCCAGCATCGGTTGCTCGGCGATCCAGTCGCGCAGGGTCTCGCGCGCCAGGGGTTCGTCTTCCGCAATCAGTACGGTTTTCTTGTGCATATTCTTCTCGTTCATACCGGTATCAGCAATCGTACCTCAAAGCCTGCGTCCGGCGCCGTCTCGATCGAGAACGAGGCCTTCTCGCCATACTCGAGCGCGAGGCGGCGTGCCACCGTCTTGACGCCCAGGCCGTCCGTGCTGTGGACCTTGTCTTGCACCGCGCCGGGCCCGTCGTCGCGCACGCTGATGGCCAGATGGCTGCCCTTGTCGTTGATATAGGCCGAGATCGTCAGCTTACCCGGCTGGCTGCGCGGATTGAACGCGTACTTGATGCTGTTCTCGACCAGCGGCTGCACCGACAAGGCAGGCACCGACACATTAATAGCCTGCGGGTCGATGTCCCATTCGACGTCCAGGCGGGGACCGAGCCGCAGGGCCTCGAGGTCCAGGTAATCGCGCACAAAGGACATTTCCTCGTCCAGCGTCACGCGGTCGCTGCCGCTTTTCTCCGTTTCGAGCACGTAGCGCAGCATGTCGGAGAATTTGAGCAGTGCCGCTTCGGCCGCTTGCGAATTCTTGCGCGTGAGGGCAATGATCGAATGCAGGGTATTGAACAGGAAGTGGGGATTGAGCTTGTTGCGCAGCGCCGTCAGTTCGGACGCTACCAGCAGGCTCTTGGCCTGGATCGCCGCCTCGGACTGGACGCGTGCGTCTTCATTGGCGCGGACAGCATGGAAGGCACCCGCCACCACCGCATAAATCAACATATAGAACAGGAAGGGCCACACCATCACATAGAGCGGTGGCATTCTTTTTTCGCCCATATACGGCATCATGATCATGCTGACACTTAACCAGGCCATCGCAAACAGCAGGGCCAGCACTGTGTGAATGCCAACCATGGCGTAGCTGCCGACGTCGCGGCGCTTCAGGTAGCCGCCCACCGGCCAGGCCAACATCAGCAACAGGGCAACCGGCAGCAGCCACACAAAGGTGAGCGCGGCCTTGGCCAAGTCGAAGCTACCGCCGGCGAGCGCCTTGCCCTGTTCGGCAAATGCCATCAGCAGGCCGAACGGCAGCCATGCCAGGAAATAGAGCTTCCACATGCGATTCATTATGATCGTTCCACATTAATGCAATTGGCCCCAGTATCGCCTGAAGATCAGGCGGCTGGGGCCAATATGACATCAACTGCAGGATTTTGGGGTTGAACCGCGCACCTGCGGCATCGGACGATGCCCGGCTTACCGCGTGGGTTCGGCGCAATGCGCCGGACCCACGCTACGCTGCTGCAAGCAGCATCTCGTTGAGGCGTTTGACGAAACTGGCCGGGTCGGCCAGCGAACCGCCTTCGGCCAGCATGGCCTGGTCGAACAGGATGTGCGACCAGTCGGCGAACTTGGCACTGGCTGCGTCCTCGAACTTCAGGCGCGTCACCAGCGGGTGGTTCGGGTTGATTTCCAGGATAGGCTTGGAGTCCGGCGCGCTCTGGCCGGCTGCCTTGAGCATGCGCAGCAGGTTGCCCGACAGTTCGTTCTCGTCGGCCACCAGACAGGCAGGCGAATCGGTCAGGCGGAACGTCACGCGCACGTCCTTGGCCTTGTCGCCCAGCGCGCCCTTCATCTTCTCGACCAGTTCCTTGTACGAGCTCTCGGTCTCTTCGTGCTCCTTCTTCTCGGCTTCGTCTTCCAGCTTGCCCAGGTCCAGGCCGCCTTTGGCGACCGACACCAGTTCCTTGCCTTCGAACTCGGTCAGGAAGGACAGCATCCATTCATCGACGCGGTCCGTCATCAACAGCACTTCGACGCCCTTCTTGCGGAATACTTCGAGGTGCGGGCTGTTCTTGGCCGCGACGAAGTTGTCGCCGGTGGCGTAGTAGACCTTCTCCTGGCCTTCCTTCATGCGCGCAATGTAGTCGGCGAACGCCACGGTCTGCTCGCCATTGTCGTTGGCGGTCGAGGCGAACCGCAGCAGCTTGGCGATGCGGTCCTTGTTGCCGGCATCTTCGCCGATGCCTTCCTTGAGTACCTGGCCGAACTCCTTCCAGAAGGTAGCGTACTTGTCCTTCTTGTCCTGCTCTTCCGCGTTAGCCAGTTCTTCCAGCATGCCCAGCACGCGCTTGGTCGAGCCTTCGCGGATGACCTTGACGTCGCGCGACTCCTGCAGGATCTCGCGCGAGACGTTCAGCGGCAGGTCGTTCGAATCGATCACGCCTTTGATGAAGCGCAGGTAGGTCGGCATCAGCTGTTCCGCATCGTCCATGATGAAGACGCGCTTGACGTAGAGCTTGATCCCGCCGCGCTTGTTGCGGTCCCACAGGTCGAACGGGGCGTGGCTTGGCACATACAGCAGCTGGGTATATTCGCTGCGGCCCTCGACCCGGTTATGGGTGTGGGTCAGCGGTGCCTGGAAGTCGTGCGAGACGTGCTTGTAGAATTCGTCGTACTGCTCTGGCGTGATGTCGTTGCGGTTGCGGGCCCACAGGGCGCTGGCCTGGTTGACCGTCTCGAACTCGTCCTTGAGGACCTGCTCCTTCTTCTCTTCGTCCCACTCCTCTTTCTGCATCACGATCGGCAGCGAGATATGGTCCGAGTACTTGCGGATGATCGACTTGATCTTCCAGCTCGACAGCAGCTCGTCTTCGCCTTCGCGCAGGTGCAGGATGATGTCGGTGCCGCGGTTTGGCTTGTCGATTGCTTCGATGCTGTAGTCACCCTCGCCGGCCGACTCCCAGCGCACGCCGCTGGAGGCGTCGAGGCCGGCACGGCGGGTCTCGACGGTGATCTTGTCGGCCACGATGAAGCCGGAGTAGAAGCCGACGCCGAACTGGCCGATCAGGGCCGCGTCGGCCTGCTGGTCGCCCGACAGCTTGCCGAAGAACTCCTTGGTGCCCGACTTGGCGATGGTGCCCAGGTGGGAGATCGCCTCGTCGCGGCTCATGCCGATGCCGTTGTCGGAAATGGTGATGGTGCGGGCCGCCTTGTCGAAGGCGACCTTGATTTTCAGTTCGTGGTCATTGCCGTAGAGGGCATCGTTGTTGATGGCCTCGAAGCGCAGCTTGTCGGACGCGTCGGAGGCGTTCGAGATCAGCTCGCGCAGGAAGATTTCCTTGTTGGAGTACAAGGAGTGGATCATCAGTTGAAGCAGTTGTTTTACTTCTGCTTGAAAGCCAAGGGTTTCTTTTTCGGCGACAGCCATGTTTTTCCTCGCGGTAGTACGGTTGAATGGATGCGTCCCTCATGGGAACGGATGCGTCCCACATGGGGACGGAGGAAAACATTTCAAGATCCCCTATTTCCATTTGCACCCCTTGTCGGTGACGGTGCCGTAGAGGATAGGGAAAATGGCGAGGATGCCCATGCCAGTGTAGCCATTTTGACAATCTTTTCGGGCGCCGGCCTTGGCGGCGGCAGCCACCGTCGTTTCGATCGATTTGCGGCGCAGTTCCTGTTCGCGCACCTTGTCGAGCGGGGACTTGAAGTCGGAGTCATTCTTGGCGGCCTGCTTGCGCAGCTGCTCGAGGTCGAGCCGCTTTGGGCCGTCGGCAAAGTCCGGGGCGACGCTTTCAATCGCCGGTTCCGCCGCGATGGCGTCGGCACCGGCGACGGCGGCTGCGGCCGCGCCCCCGTCTGGAGTGACGGTCAGGCGCTCGGCAGGCAGGCGCGCCACCGCCCGCGTCGGCCGGGGCGCCTGCCGGTCGGGTGCCGCGGCCGGTGCGGGCCGGGGCTTGGCCTGCATGATCGGCAGCAAGTCCATATAGCTGACCGTCCCCATCTGGGGCGGCTTCGGCTTGGCCAGCACCAGCAACAGCAAGCCGAAGTGCATGGCTGCAATGATGATCAGTGCGGTCGGATAGCTGCGCTTGGTGAAGTCCATGAACGGATAATAGTTGTGATTTTCACCTTATTGCATTCTAGATACAAATTAATACAACTTGCCGTCCATCGCTCTCTGCATGAAGTCCCAGAAGGCCGGATCCTGCATATACGCGACATTGAGCCGCATTTTAGTCGACGGCAGCTGGTTCGGCGAAAACAGGCTGCCCGGCGCCAGCAGCAGGCTTTCGGCCATGGCGCGCTCGGTCAGCACATTGGTATCGCGCCCGCAGTCTGCCCACACGAACATGCCCGCCGGCGGCGCCACTTCGACCGTCATGCCGATTTTTTCCATCTGGCGCACTGCCTTGCCGCGCACTTGGTCCAGCCGCACGCGGATACGGTCGACGTGCTTGCGATAGTGGCCCTCCGACAGGATCTTGTAGACCACCCGCTCGCCAATGTCGCTGGTGGTCAGGGTAGCGAGCATCTTGCGGTCGGCCAGGCGTTGCGCCCATTCGCTCGACGTCGCGATGAAGCCGACCCGCAGATTGGCCGACAGCGACTTGGAAAAGCCGCCCAGGTAGATCACCCGGGCAAGCTGGTCGAGCGCCGCCAGCCGGGTGGCCGGCTGCACCGCGCTGCCGGGATGCAGGTCGCAGTAGATGTCGTCCTCGACGATGGTAAAGCCCTGTTCCTCGGCGATGCGCAGCACCTGGAAGGCCTTGGCCGCCGACAGCGAGGTCGAACTCGGGTTGTGCAGCACCGAGTTGAGCACATACAGGCGCGGTTTGTGCTCCTGCGCCAGCCGGGCCAGCTGCGCGATGTCCGGGCCGTCAGCCAGGCGCGGGATGCCGACCACCTTCAGGCCCATCGCCGCGAATGAGCCGAACATCAGGAACCAGGCCGGGTCGTCGACGAAGATGGTGTCGCCGGGGCGGGTGAACTCGCGCGCGACAAGATCCAGGCCCTGCGTCACGCCGACCGTGGTGACGATCTGCTGCGGCGCGCAGTCGATCTCGAACTCGGCCAGCTTCATCTGCAGCTGCTGGCGCAAGGGCAGGAAGCCCTGCGGCGCGCCGTAGTTGAGCAGGAAGCTCGAATGCTGGCGGCTGATCGCCTTGAGCGCATTGGCAATCGAGGCGCCGTCGAGCCACTCAGTCGGCAGCACGCCGGAACCGGGGGTCTTTTGCATCGGCGTCTGGCGGAACATATTGCGGATCAGCCAAACCACGTCGAGCGGCTTGGGGTCGGCCAGGTCGCGCGGGTCTTGAGCCTGCAGGGTCGAGCGCTCGCCGGTATTCAAGGGGGAACGCTCCCGCACAAAGAAGCCGGCGCCGCGGCGCGATTCCAGGTAGCCGCGCCCCACCAGCTTGTCGTAGCTCGCCACCACCGTGAACGGCGACACGCCGTGGGTTGCGGCGAACTGCCGGATCGACGGCATGCGCGCGCCACTGCGCAGCATCTTGTCGTCGATGCGGGCCGCCACCGAGCGGGCAATCTGGTCGATCAGCGATTCGCCGGACTCGCGCGACAACAGGCTGACGAGCGGTGCGCCGCGCGGCGCGGCGGCTGGCTGTGTATTGGTCATTTTACCGTCACAGTATGTGAAATTATATGGGTAAGTGTATCGGCACTGTATTGGTTTTCTGTTCTAGGATACACCCATCCACTTTGAATTTCCACACCAAAGAGTAGCCCATGTACCTGCCAACCATTTCCGAACTCGACGCCGCCGCTGCCACCGTGTATGAGGCCATGCCGCCCACCCCGCAATACAGCTGGCCCCTGATTAATCAGGCGCTGGGTACCGAGGCCTGGATCAAGCACGAGAACCACACGCCGACCGGCGCCTTCAAGGTGCGCGGCGGCCTGGTCTACCTGAAAGCGCTGCGCGAGCGCTTGCCAAACCTGGCCGGCGTCATCACCGCTACCCGCGGCAACCACGGCACCTCGATCGCCTTTGGCTCGCAGCGCCACGGCATCAAGGCCACGCTGGTGGTCCCGCTCGGTAACAGCCCGGAGAAGACGGACGCCATGCGCTCGTTCGGCGCTACCGTGATCGAATTCGGCCACGACTTCCAGGAGTCGCTCGAACATGCGCAAATGCTGGCCGCGCGCGACGGGTTGCACATGCTGCCTGCCTATCACCCCGACCTGGCCGCAGGCGTGGCCAGCTATTGGCTCGAACTGATGCGCGCCCAGCCCGACCTGGACCTGGTGATTGCGCCGATCGGCCAGGGCTCGGGCATTTGCGGCGCATTCGCGGCGCGCCAAGCGCTGGGGCGCAAGCTCGACATCATCGGCGTGTGTTCCAGCCATGCGCCGGGTTACCGCCTGTCGTTCGAGGCGGGCCGCCTGGTCGAAGCGCCGGTGACGACGGTGGTGGCCGACGGCCTGGCCTGCCGCGTACCGAACCCGGACTCCCTGGCCGCAGTGCGCGAATGCGCGGCCGACGTGATGACGGTGATGGACGACGAGGTGGCACGCGCCATGCGCCTCTACTACCGCGCCACCCACAACCTTGCCGAGGGTGCCGGCGCGGCGGCACTGGCGGCGGCGCTGCAGCTGCGTGATGCCGGCAAGCTGGCCGGCCGCAAGATCGGGTTGCCGCTCACCGGCGGCAATGTTGATGCCCAGCTGTTCTGCCACATCCTTCAGAGCGACTAACCATAAGGACCCCGTGGGCACGCAGTGCCCTCCCTACGCATATATAAGGACTGCGTGGGCACGCAGTGCCCACCCTACGCACATATAAGGACCGCGTG
>CBDDRJ010000003.1:0-63149 GCA_965233055.1 uncultured bacterium | reverse complement strand
TCGGCTCGACCGGCTGGTCGACCGGCGCCCATCTGCACTACGAATTCCGCATCAACAACGAAGCGCGCGACCCGAACAAGGTCAATGTCGTGGCCCAGGCGCCGCTGACGCCGGCCGAGCTGGCCCGCTTCAAGTCGGTGTCGGGCGACATGATGCACCGCTTCGCGCTGCTGCGCCCGGCCAGCAACCAGCTCGCGCTGCGCTAGTACATGCTGACCATCGGCCTGATGTCCGGCACCAGCCTTGACGGTGTCGACGGCGTGCTGGCCGACTTCCACGACGGCACCATCCGCACCATCGAGGCGGCCTTCGTGCCGTTTGCGCCGGCGCTGCGCGCCGAGCTGATGACGCTGCAATCGGCCAGCCCCAACGAAATCGAACACGAGGCGCTGGCCGCCAACCTGCTGGCCGGCGTCTATGCCGACTGCGTGCGCGCGCTGCTGCCGCATGCGGGCGGCCCGGTGGCCGCCGTCGCCGTGCATGGCCAGACCATCCGCCACCGCCCCGAACTGGGCTTCACGCGCCAGACCAACAACCCCGCGCTGCTGGCCGAACTGACCGGCATCGATGTCATCGCCGACTTCCGCGCGCGCGACGTGGCCGCCGGCGGCCAGGGCGCCCCGCTGGTGCCGGCCTTCCACCAGGCCCTGTTCGGGCTGGCGGGGCAGACGCGGGTGGTCGTCAATATCGGCGGCATCAGCAATATCAGCGTCATCAACGATGAGCGGGTCGACGGTTTCGACACCGGCCCCGGCAATGTGCTGATGGATGCGTGGATCAAGGCCTACCAGGGCAAGGACTACGATGCCGGCGGCGCGTGGGCGGCCAGCGGCAAGGTCCACCCGGGCCTGCTCGGCGCCTTGCTGCGCGAACCGTTCTTTGCCTTGCTTGCGCCCAAGAGCACGGGCCGCGACCTGTTCCACCGCGCCTGGCTGGACCAGCAGCTGGCCGCCTTTGCCGGCATCGCGCCGCAGGATGTGCAGGCGACCCTGTGCGCGCTGACGGCGCGCACCATTGCCGACGGCATCAGGGCGTGCAAGAAGGAAGTCAGTGCGGTGTATGTCTGTGGCGGCGGCGCCTATAACGGCACGCTGCTGCGCGAGCTGGCCGCTGCGCTGGGAGGCAGTATCACGGTGGAATCGACCGAAGTGCTGGGGGTGGCGCCCAACCGGGTCGAGGCGCTGGCGTTCGCCTGGCTCGGCTACCGCTTCCTGCAACGCGAGCCGGGCAATCTGCCGACGGTGACGGGGGCGCGCGGCTTGCGGATCTTAGGCGCGCTGTACCCCGCCTGAATTCCGCGTGGGTTCGATACCCCCGAAGCCACCCTACTTTATACCGAGAACGACGAGCCGCAGCCGCAGGTCGACGTTGCCGTCGGGTTCTTGATCACGAACTGGGCGCCTTCGAGGTCGTCCTTGTAGTCGATCTCGGCGCCGACCAGATACTGGTAGCTCATCGAGTCGATCAGCAGCTGGACCCCGTTCTTGACCATCGTCGTGTCGTCTTCGTTGACGATTTCGTCGAAGGTGAAGCCATACTGGAAGCCCGAGCAGCCGCCGCCCTGCACGAATACGCGCAGTTTCAGGTCTGGGTTGCCCTCTTCCTCGATCAGCTGCGCAACCTTTTGGGCGGCGCTGTCGGTAAAGATGATCGGCGATGGGATCACGTCTTGCGCTTCCGCGACTGCATTCATGGTGGTACTCCTTGGGTCAATAGCTGCATTATAGACTGTTGGCGCCAGTCATGCTGTCGACAGTGCGAGTTGCGCGCCGCCCGGCTCTTCTTGTTGATGTGTCAATGTTCCCGTCACCAGGGCGCCGCCATGCATCTCCAGCAATTTGTAATGGACATCCCCTACTATGCGGGCGTTCGGCTGCAATTCAAGCAATTCCTCGCAATGGACGGGGCCGGCGATATAGCCGTTGACGATCATATTGGCGCAGCGCACCTGGCCGGCGATGCGGCCATGCTCGGAAACGACGAGCACGCCCGCCGTGCCCGGCTCGGCGACGACGTCGCCGCGCACTTCGCCGTCGATCCGCAGGCCGCCGCTGAAATGGACCTTGCCTTCGATGCGGGTATTGGAGCCGATCAGGCTATCGATGGTGCTTTTGGCGTTACGTCCGAACATGGGCGGCATCCTTCAAAGTGACAGAGCGGGCGATGCGCACCTGTCCCTTTTCAAGCACGCGCGCCTGGATGGATTTCACGATGACGCCTTCTGGCAAGGCCAGCACACCTTCAAAACGCTGCCACTGGCCCAGCCTGACGACGAACTGCTTTGCATTGTCCTTGCTGTCGGACGGATACTTCAGCACCACGGCCTTGCCGCCACGACTGGCCGTCACGACCAGCTGCAGCCGACCGACCAGCCTGGGCGCCGCTGCCGGCTGGCTCAGCAGCAAGCGGTAGTGCAGCTGCCGCGGCGCCGGCTGGTCGGCCCCGAAGCGGCGCAGCGCCAGTCCGTGGTTGACCAGCCTGGACGCCGCCGCGGCGGCCTTCTTATTGGCCGGCAACTTTGGCGCGTTTGCCGCCAGGTCTGCTTTCAATTTACTATTTTCAAGCTCGAGTGCCTTGATCTGGCTCGCTTGCTGTTCTTGCAAGACGGTAGCCGCCTTCAGTTTATCGGCCGCATCCAGGGCGGCCCTGGTGGCGGCCGCATTCGCCTCCACCGTCGCGTTCAGCTTCGCATAGTCGGTCCGCAGGCGGCCGAGGTCGGTCTGCAGCGCCAGCACCTGCTGCTCCGGGCTCGGTCCGCTCGAGACGCCGAGCTTGCCGATGCGGCGCGCCAGGTCGAGCCCCCAGACCGACAGCAAGATGGCGCCGGCCAGCGCCAGCAGCACGACGCCGGCGCGCACCGCCAGCGCGAGCCGGGTCCCGCTGGTCCAGCTGTCGGGCAGGCGCATCAACGGGCGGCCATCAAGGCAGCAGCGCGATCTGCTGCAGGCCGGCCGCCTCGTCGAGGCCGAACATCAGGTTCATGCACTGCACGGCCTGGCCGGACGCGCCCTTGACCAGGTTGTCCTGCACCACCAGCACGATGACGGTGTTGCCCGGCACGCCATCGAGATCCGGGCGGTGCAGCGCCAGGCGCAGCATATTGGCGCCGCGGGTCGATCGCGTCTCAGGGTGCGAACCGAACGGCATCACGTCGACGAACGGCGCGTCCTGGTACTGCTGTTCGAACAGCGCTTGCAGCGCGGCATTGTCGATATCCTTGGTCAGGCGCGCATACAGCGTCGAATGCATGCCGCGGATCATCGGCACCAGGTGGGGCGTGAACGTCAGGCCGACCTTGTCCTTGCTAAAGCGCTGCAGCTGGGCCAGCGTTTCCGGCGTGTGGCGGTGGCCGGCCACGCCATAGGCCTTGAAGTTGTCGCTCGACTCGGAGAACAGCGTACCGATCTCGGCCTTGCGACCGGCGCCCGACACGCCCGACTTGCAGTCGGCGATCAGCGCACCGGCGTCGACGATGCCGGCCTTGAGCAGCGGGTAGTAGCCGAGCTGCATCGTGGTCGGGTAGCAGCCCGGGTTGGCGATCAGCGTGGCGTTCCTGACGGCATCGCGGTTCAGTTCCGGCAAACCATACACGGCTTGCTCGAGCAACTCAGGGCAGGTGTGCGGGATCTTGTACCACTGCTCGAACGTGGCCTGGCTCTTGAGGCGGAAATCGGCCGCCAGGTCGATCACCTTGACGCCGGCCGCCAGCAGTTCCGGGGCCTGGGCCATTGCCACGCCATGCGGGGTGGCGAAGAACACGACGTCGCACTGCTTCAGGTCGGCCTTGTCCGGGCTAGAAAACGCCAGCTCGACGCGCCCGCGCAGCGAAGGGAACATATCGGCCACCGGCAAGCCATCTTCCTTGCGGGAAGTGATGGCCGTCAGCTGGGCGTGGGGATGGACGGCAAGCAGGCGCAACAACTCCACGCCCGTATAACCTGTGCCGCCGACGATGCCTACCTTGATCATGCTCTCTCCTTGAATGCGGATGCCAAAATAATGCGCAATTTTAACAGCCTGAAGCTGCGATGGTGAAAACCGCCATCCGCTTGCCGCTTGACTGGCGCTATGCCTGCGGTGGGAATGCCCTTCGTGATCCGTATTACAGCGGCAAGCGGTGATCCGCCTTGTGCCGGCGAATCACGAACAGTGTCTGGTAAGACTTGACGTTGCTGTCCGAAGCGAGGTGAACGAGTGCAAAATCGGCAAACGCCTCCATGTCCTGCACGATGACATGCAACAGGAAATCGGAGGCGCCGGAAATCTCGCTGCAGGCGACGACCTCCGCCAGAGGCAAGATGCGCAGCCCGAAGGTCTGCACCGCTGCCGCCGAATGCACATTCAGCGCCACCAGCACCTGGCAATGCAAGGCTAGCCCCAGCTTGGCCGGATCGAGCAAGGCAGCGTTGTGGCGGATCACGCCGGCCCGGCGCAGCGCACGGATGCGGCGCAGGCAAGTGGGCGCGGACACCTTGACATGATCGGCCAAGGCACGCACCGTTTGCTGGTTATCCTCTTGCAGCAGACGCAGCAAGGCGCGATCGACGTCATCGAGCTCCATACCTTTCCCATTCTTTCCGATGAAACAAATGAAAAGCATCTTAGCCCATTTGTTTCCCATATTTCAACGCGATAATCGACAATATTGTTGTTGTCACAAGGGCGGCAGCGGGGGCAACAGCCTGCGCGAAATATCAACGATTCAGGGAGAGTTGGGTGAAATCGATCATCAGAACGAGCGCGGCGCTGCTTGCCCTCGCCATACACAGTGCATCCTGCGCGGCCGGCACCGACGCCACGGTATCGGCGCTGGCCGACCGCCTGTTGGGCCAATGGCGCGCCCAGGGCATGCCAGGTTGCGCCGTGGGCGTCGAACATGAGGGCAAACGGGTGCTTACCCGTGCCTACGGCCAGGCGGAGCTCGAGCACGGCATTGCCAATACCCCGGACACCGTGTTCGAGGCCGGCTCCGTCTCCAAGCAATTTACGGCCGCCGCGATCTTACTGCTGGTGCGCGACGGCAAGCTGGCGCTGTCGGACAATGTGCGCAAGTATGTGCCCGAGCTGCCCGACTATGGCACGCCGATCACGCTCGAGCACCTGCTGACCCACACCAGTGGCTTGCGCGACTGGGGCACTCTGCTCGATGTGGCTGGTTGGCCGCGCGGCACGCGCGTGTTTTCGATGGATCAGGCGCTCGCACTCGCGGCGCGCCAACGGGCATTGAATTTTCCGCCAGGTTCTCAGTACTCCTACAATAATACCGGCTACGTATTGGCGGCAATCATCGTCGGCCGTGTCAGCGGCAAGCCGCTGGCCGAATTCACGCGCGAGCGCCTGTTCTTACCGCTGGGCATGAAGCACACGCAATGGCGCGACAATTTCCGGCGCGTGGTGGCTGGACGGGCGGTGGCTTACCATCGCACAAATGGACGTTATGAGCAGGACATGCCGTTCGAGGATGTGATCGGGCACGGCGGCATGCTCACCACCATCGGTGACCTGCTGATCTGGAACGATGCGCTTGCGCACCACCGGCTCGGCCCCACCATTGCCCCGCAGCTTGAGCAAGTGACTGTCTTGTCCACCGGAGCGCTGAGCCAATACGGGCGCGGCTTGTCGGTGCGGCGCCATCGCGGCGTGCTCGAATTCTCCCATGATGGCGCGACGGCAGGCTACCGCACCTGGCTGGGACGCTATCCGGAACGGGGGCTGTCGATTGCCGTGCTGTGCAATGCGGACGACGCCAGAGCGCACCGTATGGGACGGGAATTGGCGCAGCATATGCTGCAGCTGCCCTCCGAAGGCGCGACATTGCCAACAGGGGCGCCTGCCGCGTCCAAGGCGCATGCTGGGGCGTTCTACAATGAACTTCTCGGTCGGCGGCTGGCTTTGAGCTACCGCGACGGCGCGCTGACCATGCCCGATGGCACTCCCTTGCGCGTGCTCTCTGCCAATGCGTATGCATACAAGACGGCAGTGTTGACCTTCAGCGGCGCCGACCAGTTCGAGGTGCGTGACGAGGGCATGGATCCTTCCCGCTACCGGCGCGTGACCGCGGCCGCGGCCGATGTCAGCGCGCTGGCCGCGTTTGCGGGCAAATTCCACAGCGCCGAGGTACAGGCAGACTACCTCGTGAGCGTGAGCGGCGGCATGCTCGAGTTCCGCTTCCAGGACAATCCTCAGTACAAGTTTGAACTGGCACCGCTAGGCCCGGACGTCTTCGGCAGCGGCGAAATCGTGGTGCGTTTCAAGCGCGACGCTGCTGGCGGCGTCGTCGGCGCCAGCGTGTCGACGGACGGACTGTTCGAGCTGCCATTTCACAGACAAGCACAGTGAATTCCCCGGGAAGAACCATAAAAAAAGCCGCCAGACACAAAGTCGGCGGCTTTTTTGGGGAGCAGCGCACCAGGCGCTGCAGTGAAACGAATTAACGCTTCGAGAATTGCTTTGCGCGACGTGCTTTGCGCAGACCAACTTTTTTACGTTCAACTTCGCGTGCGTCGCGGGTGACGAAGCCGGCGCGTGCCAGATCGCCCTTCAGGCTTGCATCGTAGTCGATCAGGGCGCGGGTGATGCCGTGGCGCACTGCACCTGCCTGGCCGGACTCGCCGCCGCCATGCACGTTGACTTTGATATCGAAACGCTCGACGTTGCCGGTCAGTTCCAGCGGTTGACGGATGACCATCAGACCGGTTTCGCGCGAGAAGTACTCGGCGGCTGGCTTGCCATTAACGATGATTTGGCCGGAGCCAACCTTGATGAAGACGCGAGCGACTGCACTCTTGCGACGGCCGGTGCCGTAATTGTAGTTACCGATCATGTCAGTTCCTTAGAGAACAAGTGCTTTAGGTTGCTGCGCAGCGTGCGGATGGGAACCTTCCGCGTACACTTTGAGCTTCTTGATCATCGCGTAGCCGAGTGGGCCTTTAGGCAGCATGCCCTTGACCGCTTTCTCCAGCGCGCGACCCGGAAAACGCTCTTGCATTTTCTTGAAATTGGTCTCGTAGATGCCACCTGGGTAGCCGCTGTGACGGAAATACGTCTTGGCGGTTGCCTTGGTGCCCGTCACGCGCAGTTTGCCTGCGTTGACGACGACGATGAAGTCGCCGGTGTCGACGTGGGGGGTGAATTCTGGCTTATGCTTGCCGCGCAATCGGAGTGCCACTTCGCTGGCAACACGTCCGAGGACCAAGTCCGTCGCGTCAACCACGAACCAATCGCGCTGGACTTCATGTCCTTTAGCGGAAAAAGTTTTCATGTTTTGACTTCCTATGTATGAATCGCTCAAATGGTGGTTCCGCTCTTGTTGCCTGCGGACACTGCCTTATGTTCTTTCCTGAGCAAATGGAAAGCCGGCAATTATAGTACGCCAGGGGGCACCGAGTCAAGCCACCCGGCGGGCCGTCCTTGACCGGCGCAACAATGTCACTTTAGTATGTCCCACCTCCACCGTGGATCGTCCCGTGAACTTCAGATTCCTGCTCCCCGCCCTGTTCCCCGCCATGCTGCTGGCGGCCACGCCGGCCACCGCCGCCCCGGTTCCGGCCATTCTCCAGGGCAAGACGTGCCACCTGCCCGGCATCGAGGAAGGCTTGCGCTGCTCGCAGGTAATGGTGCCGCTCGACGGCAAGGGCACTTTCATGCCGCTGCATGTGACGCTGGCGCCGGCGCTGCGCGAGGCGGCCCGGCCCGATCCGCTGTTCGTGCTGGCCGGCGGCCCCGGCCAGGCCGGCAGCGACGTCGTCATGCTGCTCGGCGCCGCGCTGCGCAAGGTGCGCGCCACCCGCGATATCGTGTTCATCGATCAGCGCGGCACCGGCCGCTCCGGCCGCCTCGACTGCCCCGGCTCCGAACTGGCCGACCAGTTGGCCGACGCGGCGGTCGACGCCGCCGTGGCCGACTGCGTGGCGCGCCTGCGGGTGCCGCTCTCCGCCTACAGCACCGCCAACGCGGCCCAGGACATCGAGCGGGTCCGCCGCCAGCTCGGCTACGGCAAGATCAATGTATTCGGCGGCTCCTACGGCACCCGGCTGGCGCAGGCCTATGCGCGCGCCTACCCGGCCAGCGTGCGTTCGCTGCTGCTCGACGGCGTGGCGGCGCCGGACCAGATCATCCCGGCCGGCGGGCGCGACGGCCAGGCCGCGCTCGACGCGCTGTTCGACCAGTGCGCCAGGGATGCCGCCTGCGCCCGCGCCTATCCGGACCTGCGCAGCGAATTTGCCAGCCTGGCCGCGCGCGTGGCGGCCGCCCCCTTGCAGCTCGACATCCGCAACCCGCGCACCGCCGCGCCCTTGAGACTGACGATGGACAGCCGCCGCTTCCTGATGGCAGTGCATAACATCCTGTACACGGCGCTCGACGGGCGCCGCCTGCCGTTCCTGATCCACAGCGCCCACCAGGGCCGCTGGGAACCGTTCGTCGCGCGCAGCAATGTGGCGGCCGACTTCGGCTTTGACTCCAAGCTGTCGGCGCTGCTCTACCTGGCCGTGACCTGCCCGGAAGACCTGGCCCGCCTGACCCCGGAACTGCACAGCGAGGACGCCAGCGGCAGCTTCCTCGGCGCGCCGCAGACGGGGCGCCTGCTGCAGCTGTGCGGCCTGCTCAAGCTGGCGCCGGCGGCCAGCGCCAGCGACGCCATGATCGACGCGCCGGTGCTGATGCTGTCGGGCGGGCTCGATCCGGTCACGCCGCCGCGCCGCGCCGTCGCGGCCGCCCGCACCATGCGCGCGCCGCAGCACCTGGTGGTGCCGACGGCCGGCCACGGCGTCTCCGGCCTCGGCTGCGTGCCGCGCCTGCTGCGCGAATTCATCGATGCACCGAACAAGGCGGTCGACGCGACCTGCCTCTCCAAGCTGCCCGCGCCGGCCTTCGTGCTCGGCAGCGCTGGCCCGCAACCGTAATCCCGGGACCGTCCAATGATCCACGTAGAACAAGTACGCAAGCAGTTCGGCAAGGTGCAGGCGCTCGGCGGCGTCAGCTTTACCGCGGCCGACGGCCAGATCACCGCCCTGCTCGGTCCCAACGGCGCCGGCAAGACCACCTTGTTGCGCACGCTGGTCGGCCTGCTCAAGCGCGACCACGGCAGCATCAGCATCGACGGCGTCGATCCGGCCGTCGATCCGCTCGCCGTGCGCAATAATATCGGCTTCCTGACCGACCAGTTCGGCCTGTATGAGCGCCTGTCGACGCGCGAATACCTGGTCTATTTCGGCGAGTTGAACGGCATGGAGCGCCCGGCCATCGCGCGTCGCATCGACGAAGTCAGCGCGCTGCTGGGGATGGACGACATCCTCGAGCGCCGCTCCAAGGGCTTTTCGCAGGGCCAGCGCATCAAGGTGGCGCTGGCGCGCACGCTGCTGCACCGCCCGCGCAATCTGCTGCTCGACGAGCCGAGCCGCGGCCTCGACGTGATGAGCACGCGCGCGCTGCGGCGCGCGCTGACGGCGCTGCGCGAAGACGGCTGCTGCGTCATCATGGCCACCCACGTGATGCAGGAAGTGACCCACCTGTGCGACGACGTGGTGGTGATCGCCAACGGGTTCACCGTGGCGCAGGGCTCGCCGGCGCAGCTGTGCGAACGCACCGGCATCGCCAACCTGGAAGACGCGTTTGTCAGCCTGGTCGGCACCGACGAGGGGATCTCCGCATGATGCAGGCGTCCACCCGTTCGAAGCGCAGGCCTAAGTTCCTGATCGTGTTCCTCAAGGAGCTGCGCGAAACCCTGCGCGACCCGCGCGCACTGGGGCTGCTGGCCCTGTTCATCGCGCTGTCGCCGGTGCTGATCGGCTTCGCCCTCAATATGCTGATCGACCGCGCGAGCCGGCCGGAGCGCGAAGGCATCGAAGTGACCGTCAGCGGCGTCACCCAGGCCCCCAACCTGATGGCCCTGCTCAAGCAGCGCAACGTGACTGTGACGGCAGTCGAGCGCATCAGCGACGAGCAGATCGGCGAAGTGCTCAAGGGTCGCAAGGCTGTCGCCGTGCTGCGCCTGTCCGACGGCTTCGGCAAGAACTACCAGGAGATGCGCCCGGCCCAGATCGAGCTGTGGTTCGATTCGGCCCAGGACACCAGCGGCAAGCGGCGCGAGGTGGAGCTGATGCTGGCCGAATACAATAGCAGCGTGGCCAGCGCGCGCCTGCTGGCGCACGGCGTATCGCCGGCCGTGCTGACCCCGGTGCAGCTGCAGAAGTACGATGCCGGCAGCGCCGCCTCGCGCTCGGCCCTGATCCTCGGCACCATGCTCGGCACCTTCTTCATCCCCGCGTTCGCCTTGTCGCTGTCGGCCGCAATCGACAGCACGGCCGGCGAGCGCGAGCGGCGCTCGCTCGAGGTGCTGCTGGCCCAGCCGGCCCGCACGCTCGACCTGGTCAGCGGCAAGTGGCTGGCCGCCAGCACGCTGGCCGCGGTCGGCATCACGCTCGAACTGTTGTTCGCCCACGGCGTGCTGAGCTGGCTGCCGCTCGAGGAGATCGGCATTTCGTGGCGCATCTCGACCGCCGACATCCTGATGGTGAGCCTGCTGTCGGTGCCGCTGTCGCTGTTCGCCGCCGCGCTGCAGATGGCGCTGGCGATGAATGCGCGTTCGTTCAAGGAAGCGCAGACGGTGCTGAGCTTCGTGATGCTGATCCCGATGGTGCCGATGTTCCTGGTACCGATGCTGGGCCTGAAGACGAGCGACTGGATGTATTTCGTGCCGGTGCTGGCAAAC
This sequence comes from uncultured bacterium, assembly GCA_965233055.1. Classification (GTDB taxonomy): domain Bacteria; phylum Pseudomonadota; class Gammaproteobacteria; order Burkholderiales; family Burkholderiaceae_D; genus Telluria_A. The sequence goes on along the minus strand of CBDDRJ010000003.1, from coordinate 52,438 downwards.
CAGACCATGCTGGGCGAACTGGCCAGGGGCCAGGGCATCACGCTGCTGGCGGCGGGCGCGACTTTCTTCAGCAGCCTGTTGCCGGCGCTGGGCGCGGTGGCGTTCGCGTCGTGGCGCATGCGCAGCGAGCACTACGTACTGAGCGTCTAGCAGTAGCGCCGGGGCGGCCGGCAGCAGGCCGCCCGCAATTTGAATACAATGCACGGATTGATACTGCGGAGAGCACGATGGAAGTCAAAGTAAGCTGGAACGGCCCGTCCGGCATGAGTTTCCTGGCCCAGACCGGCTCCGGCCACCTGGTCAATATGGATGGCGCACCGGAAGGCGGCGGGCACAATCTGGCGGCGCGGCCGATGGAGATGGTCCTGCTCGGCACCGGCGGCTGCACCGCCTATGACGTCGTCATGATCCTCAAGCGCGGGCGCGAAGATGTGCGCGGCTGCGAGGTCACACTCAAGGCCGAGCGCGCCGAGACGGACCCGAAGGTGTTTACCACCATTCACTTCCACTTCACGGTGACGGGCAAGGGCCTGAAGGCGGCCACGGTGGAACGGGCGGTGAACCTGTCGCACGACAAGTACTGCTCGGCGTCGATCATGCTGGCCAAGACGGCCGCGATCACCCATTCATTCGAGATCATCGAGGCTTGACAAGCGCGTGGGTTCGATACACCCGAACCCGCCCTACATTGGACATTGAGGCGACATCGGCCACATTGGACATTGACGCGACATCGGCCACATCGGAAATTGACGCGACATCGGCCACATTGGACATTGGCGCGACATCCGTCACATTGGGCATTGACCCGCAGCGTGGGCAGGCTCGCCTACCCACGCGGGGCACATCAAATATAGTAGGCGGTCGTGGTCATGACCTTGGCCATCGCCTTCATCGCGGCCTTGACCGGCGCGGGCGCTTCGATCGCGCCCAGTTCGGCCGCGGCGGCCCCGTGTGCCACTTCGTCGTCGCGCATCTGCTCGACGATTGCGCGCGACTTGGCGTCCTGCACCGGCAGCTTGCTCAGGTGGCTGTTCAGGTGGTCCTCGACCTGGCGCTCCGTTTCGACCACGAAGCCCAGGCTGCGCCCGTCGCCCAAGTGGGCGGCGATGGTGCCGAGCGTGTAGGCGCCGGCATACCACAGCGGGTTGAGAAGGCTCGGCTGCGAACCCAGCTCGGCCAGGCGCTGCGCCGTCCATGCCAGGTGGTCTTCTTCCTCGCGCCCGGCCTGCTCGAACTGCTCGCGCATGGCTTCGCCCTTGGCGAAGCGCGCCTGCGCGTTGTACAGCGCCTGCGCGCACACTTCCCCCACATGGTTGACCCGCATCAGGCCGGCCGCGTGGCGCCGCTCGGCGCCATCAAGCGCCGCGTCGGCCGCATGCACCGCCGGCGTCGGGCGCGACGCCGAGGCGACGCCGGCGACGACGCGCAGCGCCTTGTCGAGGTTGACGATCAGGTGGTCGAACGGAGCGAGCGAAGGCTTCATTGCGGTGGCAGGGGGTGGTGGCCGGTCAAGGCCACATTATACGTCCTGGTGCGGCGGCTCGCCGACCTGGATATGCAGCGCCTTCTGGCGCTCGATCCAGTCGGCCACCGGCCCCTCGGGCTTGATGCCCGAGATATTCTTGGCCACCCCCAGGTTCAGCGACAGCAGGAACGGGATCAGGTCGAGCGGCACGTCGGGGCAGTAGTCGCCGAAGGCATTGATGAAGCGGCGCGAGTCGATGATCCGCACCACCTTTTCGCCGCTCATGAACTGCAGCACGCTGGTGATGCTGTGCCCCTTGCCGATCGACTGGTAAATGAACTTGTTGTAGTCGCGGTCGATCGCCTTGAAGTCGAGCTGTTGGTCGGTCATCAAGCCCGCCAGGTAATACAGGCCTAATGCCACACGGAAATATCCGGTGGCTTCGACGCTGGTTTGCCCGCAGCGCGCGACGGCCAGCACTCTTTCTTTGACGGCAATGTCCATGAAAAGCATTATCCACAATTCCGGCTTACTTGATAGAGGGCAATTCAAATCGTGCGGCCCGTCCCGGCGGCGGCCGGCCGATATCGTCCTTGCCAGAACAATTTCTGAAAAACAAGGGCTTTGCGCTATGATGGCTGCCGGGCAAGGCGGCGCGCACGCGTCCCAAGCCCCCGTTTTTGCACTCTGTGACGGCGATCCTGCGGCCTATCGCAATGGCACGCCCCGGGTAAAACGGTTTTCATACAATGAAATTGTTGGAAAAGATCACAGAAAGTAACGAAATGGAATTACGTATCCGAAACTTGTCCAAAACCTATGCCAATGGCGTGGTGGCGCTGGACAATGTCACGCTCACGATCCCGACCGGGATGTTCGGCCTGCTCGGCCCCAACGGTGCCGGCAAGTCGACCCTGATGCGTACTTTGGCAACGTTGCAGGAATGTGATTCCGGTTCCGTGTTCTTCGGCGAACTGGACGTGCTCGACGAAAAGGATGAAATCCGCCGCCTGCTCGGCTACCTGCCGCAGGATTTCGGCGTCTACCCGAAAGTGACGGCCTACGAGCTGCTCGACCACTTCGCCAGCCTCAAGGGCCTGTCGAACCGTGCCCGCCGGCGCGAAGTCGTCGACGGCCTGCTGCAGCAGACCAATCTGTTCGACGTGCGCCACCAGCGCCTCGGCGGCTTCTCGGGCGGCATGCGCCAGCGCTTCGGCATCGCCCAGGCCCTGCTGGGCGATCCGCAGCTGATCATCGTCGACGAGCCGACCGCCGGCCTCGACCCGCAGGAGCGGGTGCGCTTCCACAACCTGCTGTCGGACATCGGCCAGGACAAGACGGTGCTGCTGTCGACCCACATCGTGTCGGACGTGTCGGACCTGTGCGCCAATATGGCCATCATCAACAAGGGCCATGTGCTGCTGTGCGGCGAGCCGCACAAGCTGATCGCCGACGTCAAGGGCAAGATCTGGTCGCGCATCGTCGCCAAGGCCGAGCTGGCCGAGTTCCAGCGCCAGCACGCCGTCATCTCGACCCGCCTGCTGGCCGGCCGCACCCTGATCCACGTGTATGCCGAGCGCGATCCGGGCGACGGCTTCGAGATGGCGGCGGGCGACCTGGAAGACGTCTATTTCGCCACCATCGCCGGCCGCCACACCGCCAGCGCGCCGGCGCGCGCCTGCTAGGGGCCCGACCATGCTGGCCATCGTCCTGTTCGAGTCCCGGCAGCGCCTCAAGCTGCTCTCGACCTGGGTCTATTTCGCGATGTTCTTCGCGCTGGCGATGCTGTGGATGGCGGCCGCCGGCGGCGTGTTCCGCGAAGCCATCGTCACCTTCGGCAGCAAGGTCGCGATCAACTCGCCGTTCGCGATCGCCGTCACCACCAGCTTCCTCGGCAGTGTCGGCGTCATCGTCACGGCCGCGATGATGGGCCGCTCGGTGCAGCAGGACTTCGAGTACGACATGCACCACTTCTTCTTCAGCGCGCCGATCAGGAAGTACGCCTATGTGTTCGGCCGCTTCTTCGGCGCCTTCCTGGCGCTGGCGATCGTGTTTGCCAGCATCCCGCTGGGCGCCTGGCTGGGCACCTATATCCCCGGCATCGACCCCGAGCGGCTGGCCACGGCCAGCGTGGCCATGTATGCGGCGCCCTACTTCTACACCATCGTCCCCAATATCTTCATCTTCGGCGCGCTGTTCTTCGTGCTGGCGGCGCTGACGCGGCGCATGCTGCCCGTCTACGTGGCCAGCGTCGTCATGTTGATCGGCTACAGCGTGGCGCCGTCGCTGGCGCGCGACCTCGACTACAAGACGCTGGCGGCCCTGATGGACCCGTTCGGCAATACGGCCCTGCTGCGTCTGACCGAATACTGGACGGTGGCCGAGCGCAATGCGCGCCTGGTCCCGCTCGACGGCGTTTTGCTGCTGAACCGCCTGCTGTGGTCGGGCTTCGGCGCGGTGGTGCTGCTGCTGGGCTACTGGCGCTTCCACTTCATCAGCACCATCGACAGCCGCTCCAGCAATACCAGCGAAGGCGACGCGCCGCTGCACCTGTCGCACGCGTCCCACGCGACGCAGGAAAAGCCGGACTTCACCCGCCGCAGCCTGGGCCTGCTGTTGCTTGCCAATGCCTGGCTGAACCTGCGCGAATCGGTCAAGAATATCTACTTCGTCGTGCTGATGCTGGCTACGCTGCTGGCCATCTTTGCCACCTCGCTCGATATGGGCTCGATGTACGGCACCAATACCTACCCGGTCACCTACAAGGTGATCGACCTGATTGTCGGCGTGCTGTCGCTGTTCATGTTCGTCATCACGACTTTCTATGCGGGCGAGCTGATCTGGCGCGAACGCGAGGCGCGCGTGGCGCAGATGCTCGACGCGCTGCCGGTGCCGAACTGGCTGCCGCTGGGCGCCAAGCTGCTGGCCCTGGTCGGCCTGCAGCTGCTGATCCTGGCCGCGTCGATGGTGGCCGGTATGCTGATCCAGATGGTGCGCGGCTACTTCAACCTGGAACTGGGCCTGTATTTCAAGATCCTATTCATGATCGGCGCGCCGCAGTTCGCCCTGTTCGCCGTGCTGGCGATCGCGGCGCAGGTGATCATCAATCACAAATACCTGGCCTATTTCGCGATGATCCTGTTCTATGTGGCAGCGGCCAGCTTCAGCACGCTGGGGCTGGACAATCCGCTGCTGCTGTACGGTGTGACGCCGAGCTTCAACTACTCGGCCATGAACGGCCTGGGGCACTTCCTGGCGCGCGAGCGCTGGTACGAGCTGTACTGGATCGGCGCCGCACTGGTGCTGGTGACGCTGTCGGTCGTGTTCTGGCAGCGCGGCAGCAATGAAGCGATGCGCACCCGCATGCAGCTGGCACGGCGCGCGCTAAGCGTGCCGGTGATCGTCAGCCTGGGGATCGGCCTCGGCATGTTCGGCGGCGTCGGCGCCATGCTGTACTACAGCCTGTGCAACAACAATGTCGAAACCGCCTTCGCGCGCGACAGCCGCCACGCCAGCTACGAACGCAAGTACAAGAGCGTCGCCGGCGTGGCGCAGCCGCGCATCACCGACGTGCGCCTGGGCGTCGACATCCGCCCCGGGCAGCGCGCGCTGCACGTCTCCGGCGCCTATGTGCTGACCAATAAGGGCAGCGCGCCGGTCAGCGACATCTACCTGCACCAGGACCACCGCGCCACCATCGGCCGGCTGCGCTTTGGCCAGCAGGCGCGCGCGCTGCTGAACGATCCCGAGCTGGGCTTCCACAGCTACCGGCTGGCCACGCCGCTGGCGCCGGGCGCCTCCATCGAGCTGCACTTCGAACTCAGTTTCGCCCCCAAGGGCCTGCTGGGTGTGGTGGCCGACACCCCGGTGCTGTGGAACGGCACCTTCTTCAACAACGAGGTGCTGCCGCGCATCGGCTACCAGCACAACTACGAACTGGCCGATGCGCGCGACCGCAAGAAGCACCAGCTGCCGCCACGCGAGCGGGCGCTTGGGCGCGACGATCCGAAAGGCCTGGCCAACAACTACATCGCCAGCGACGCCGACCTGATCGGCTTCGAGGCCATCGTCAGCACCAGCCCGGACCAGATCGCCGTCGCGCCGGGCACGCTTGAGCGCGAGTGGATCGACAAGGGCCGCCGCTACTTCCACTACAAGATGGACAGGCCGATCCTGAACTTCTATTCGTTCCAGTCGGCGCGCTACGCCCTCAAGCACGAGCGCTGGCAGGATGTGATGATCGACATCTACTACCAGCCGGGCCATGAGTACAACCTCGACCGCATCGTCAAAGGGGTCAAGGCGGCGCTCGAATATAACAGCAAGAACTTCAGCCCCTACCAGCACAAGGTGGTGCGCGTCGTCGAGTTCCCCCGCTATGGCGACTTCGCACAGTCGTATCCGAACACCATCCCGTTCTCCGAGAGCGTCGGCTTCATCGCCAAGGTCGACGACCGCAACCCGAAGGACATCGACTACCCGTTCTATGTCTCGGCGCATGAAGTGGCGCACCAGTGGTGGGGCCACCAGCTGGTGGCCGGTAACACGGCCGGCGCCCTGGTGCTGTCCGAAACCCTGTCGGAGTACTCGGCGCTGATGGTGATGAAGAAGACCATGGGCCCCGGCAAGATGCGCCGCTTCCTGCGCTACGACCTGGACCGCTACCTGCTGGGCCGCGCCATCGAACCGCTCAAGGAACTGCCGCTGGCGCACAACGAGAACCAGCGCTACATCGCTTACCACAAGGGCAGCCTGGCTTTGTACCTGCTGGCCGATATCGTCGGCGAGGACAAAATCAATGGCGTGTTGCGCGAGCTGCTGGCGACGCATGCCTTCCATGGCGCGCCCTACCCGAGCGTGCGCGTGCTGGTCGATGCCCTGCGCAAGGTCGTCACACCGGACCAGGCTTATCTGATCGACGACCTGTTCGAAGCGATCGTGCTGTACGAGAACCGCGCCAGCACGGCCATTGGCCGCCGGCTGCCCGACGGCCGGGTCGAAGTGACGATCAGGGCCAGCGCCATCAAGCGCCGCGCCGGGGCAATGGGTGAAGAGAAGGAAGTGGCGCTCAACGATTACATCGAGTTCGGCGTCGACGACAAGGATGGCAATCCGCTGGCGCGCGAGCGCCGCCTGGTTTCCTCGACGGACGTCAGCGTGACGATGCTGGTCAATGGCCGCCCTGCCCGCGCCGGCATCGACCCGGACAACAAGCTGATCGAGCGCAAGCCGTCCGACAATATGGTGGAGATCGAATTCCACTAGAGTGTACTAGCTCAGACTTGATCCGACGGAAAGTGTCCGATGATAGGCAGCTGCCGCCCCTTTGCTGTCCTTAGCCCATGGACAAAGCAGACATTCGCAAGACTCACCCAAGCCGGCGGTGGTTTGGTCCGTGAAATCGGGGGAAGACCGCAGCGTGCCTAACCAATCTTAATCCAATAGCGGCGCGCCGGTTGTCCTTCATCGAGGGTAGTGCGTTCAAAAACGCCACCATTCGATTCAATAACTTTGCGGGAACCAACATTCGCGTCCTTACAGGTGACAAGGAGGTCAGAAAGTCCGATTTTCTTCGCTTCAGGAATAGCGAGGGCCAGCATTCTTGTCGCATGACCCTTGCGCCTATCGCTTGGGCGGATGCCGTAGCCAATGTGGCCACCAGTCTCGAAGAGGTTTGGATGGTTAATGTGGTGGCGAATTTGGATGGCACCGAAAAGTTTTGAACTGTCGGTATCGGCGAGAAGAAACAAGTGTGCCGGCACTCTCGCTGGATCCGATTCGGTCGGCTCGCGCTGCACGATCGAAAGGAATTCGTCGAAGTCTTTTCCCGCAAAAAGCTTGCCCGGAGACGTGGGCGTCTCGACATTACGCCAATCATGAACCATGTCCTCGTAGGCAGCGCGATGTTTTTCGTTTGGAAATTCCAGGATTAGCATAAGAAAAAGATATACCGAAAATTGATGCTTCAGCCTAAAACGCATTTACAAATAGCGCCAGATTCACTGACCTGATGAGTGACTGCTTGTGGCCGATTGTACCCGGTCGCGCCTGCATAATCTGACGCTTGTCGCCCCATACTGGACGTTCAAGAAGCGAGTCCGGCATAGGTAACAACAGCGATGAAGATCGCTAGTATGATCCACAGCGTTTTGCGTACAACTGCAAACCGTTTCGCGGCCATTGGGCCGAGAATACTCAACAAAAGGTCAGCGAGCATATATTTCCTTGAGGACTCTTACGCACGTTACAGTGTTCACTCCTATACGCCTGCTTTTGGCCGAACCCAGCCTACCACACGATGGACACTACAGTTCCTGACCAAACATAATGCGATGGCCATCGATTGTGCGAATGCCGAACTCCCGCATGCCCCATGGCTTGTCCGCAAGCACTTGAGTGAACTCTGCGCCTGAAGTCTGATACTCGGCAAAAAGGTCGGACGCGTCCGAGACGGTTACATATCCATACCACGAATGGTCGCCAAGCTTCGAAGCAGGGATGGCATCCGTGCACTCGCCAAGCATTACGCGAAAGTTGCCTCGGGATAAAAACGTCCAGCCCGGTGCAGTAAAGTCGACATTCAGTCCAAGAACAGATGTGTAGTAGTTCGTCGAGCTGGCCAAGTCAAGAACTGCAAGCGTAACTCGAACCTTGGTGAATTCAGACATGTTTTTCCTAGCGCAAGATGCTTTCGGTGACGCCACTGTGAGGGACCGCTGTTGGCCGAATCCGGCCGGTCACGAGACCGGCCTGAGTTAAGTTTGACCTGACAAGTCCTGACAGGTCAAGTTTGAACTAGTAAAACTAGTGTTCACTATAATGCGGGGTTGCTCCCGCATTTGAAGGAATTCCGATGAAACGCTTGTTACGCGCGCTGCTGCTTGCGCTGTGCGCCGCCGCCCCTGCCGCGGCATTGGCGGCGCCTGCCGCCACCTACGGCACCCATGGCATGGCCCTGTTCGGTGGCACGGACGGCCTGTATGCCTCCCACCTGCCGATGTTCCATGCACCGCACGACTACCAGGTGGTGCTGCAGATCCGTCTGTCCGACCCGGCCCAGGATCGCGCCTTGCGCGAACGACTCGACAGCAAGACGGCTCTGTGGACAATCTCGCCCGAAAAATTCGAGATCGACCGACTAGCCCCGGGCGTCGCCAATCCGCTGACGCAGTTCAGGGCCGATTTGGTGCTTGGCCATTTCGAACAGGGCGGTAAACCCCAACTGGTGGGCGTGACAGCGATCGTCGACAAAGTGCTGGTATTCCGCCAGCTGTCGCCGGCACTTCGGCAGGCAAAACAGATACGCTACCTTCGGATCGGTCGGCACTTCCTGCTCAAGGAAGTCGACAGCCGTCCCGACTTCGACCATATCGTTCTCGTCAAAGGTGTCGTCGGCAAGACGGTGAGCCTGTCACACTCGGGAACCTCACAGCCTGCCGATCAGGCGTTGGCGGAAGCCAGCGGCGCCCGCGTGATGGGCACGATCTACTACGACACAGACGATCTCAAATAGATCTGGCGCCGGCATGTGAAAACGCCACGTCGATGCGTGGCGTTTTTTCTTGCTTCATTTTCAATACTAGCTTACTCGGCGACCTTCTTGGCGGCCGCTTTCTTGGCCGCAGGCTTTTTCGCTGCAGCTTTCTTGGCAACTGGCTTCTTGGCCGCTGCTTTCTTCACTGCAGCCTTTGGGGCGTCCGCACCTTCTTCACCATCCACGACGGCAGCAGCAGCTTTACCCTTGGCCGGTGCCTTGGCCTTGCGCTCCTCGAACTCGAAGCTGATCTTGCCATCCTTGCCCTTGACCAGGAAAGCCTTGAACGGACGGCGCGTGCGCTGCGACACAAAGCCCGGCAGCAGGTCGGTCTTGCCTTCATTAAGCAGCTTGCTCATCTGCTCGGGCAGGATCTCCTGCTGCAGGATGATGCGGCCGCTGCGGAAGTCGCAGGTCTTCGGCTTGGCGACCTGGTTCTCGCACACATAGGCCAGGCCCATCTCGTACACGCCACCAGCGCATTTCGGGCACGGGCCGACCGGCGTCTGACCGGTGAAATCAACCCCTTCGCCGTTCTCATCGTCGTCGTTCTGGCCGAAGTCGAATTCGAGCTTGAAGTTCTTGATCTCTTCGTCACGCACGATGCGCAGGATGGCCGCAAACGGACGGCCCATCTTGGAGCGGAAGCCCTGCAGCGGGCCGATGGTGCGGTCCTTGAGCAGCTGCTCGACTTCCTCGATCTCGAACTGGCGGCTGCCCGGCGTCTTGCTCATCGAGAATTCGCACTTGGTGCAGGCGAAGCGGCGGTAGTTTTCCTTGACCACGCCACCGCAGTTCGGGCACGGCGTGACCAGCGTCGCGTAGTCGCCCGGGATGGTGTCGTTATTGTATTCCTTGGCGCGTTTGACGATGATCTGCGTCATCTGCGCGATTTCACGCATGAACTCTTCGCGCGAAATCTTGCCCTTTTCCATCTGCGAAAGCTTGTATTCCCACTCGCCGGTCAGTTCCGGCGCGGTCAGCTCGTCGACGCCGAGGCCGCGCAGCAGCGTCATCAGCTGGAATGCCTTGGCGGTCGGCATCAGCTCGCGGCCTTCGCGCAGCAGATACTTCTCGCCCAGCAGGCCCTCGATGATGGCGGCGCGCGTCGCTGGCGTGCCCAGGCCCTTGCCGGCCATCGCGTCGCGCAGTTCGTCGTCGTCGATCAGCTTGCCGGCGCCTTCCATCGCGGAGAGCAAGGTCGCTTCCGAGTAGCGCGCAGGCGGCTTGGTGGCCAGGCCATTGGCGGTGACTTTGTCGGTCAGCACTTTCTCGTCCTTGGCGACCGGCACCAGGATCTTGCTGTCCTCTTTGTCGTCCGGCTCCTTGGTCAGCGAGGCGACTTCCTTGCCGTAGATCGCCAGCCAGCCCGGATTGGTCATGACCTTGCCTTCGGACTTGAACTGGTGGCCCGACACTTCGGTGTAGCGGGTCGTGACCTGGAACTCGGCGGCCGGGAAGAACACGGCCATGAAGCGGCGCGTCACCAGGTCGTACAGCTTCTGCTCCGGCTCGGACAAGTTCTTCGGCACGATCCCGGTCGGGATGATCGCAAAGTGGTCCGAAATCTTGGTGTTGTCAAAAATGCGCTTGTTCGGCTTGACCCAGCCCTTGTCGCGGATCTGCTTGGCGAACTGATGGAAATTGTTGATCTCCATCAGGCTCTCGACGGTCGCGTTGACGGTCGGAATATAGTCTTCCGGCAGGTGGCGCGAATCGGTACGCGGGTAAGTCAGCACCTTGTGCTTTTCATACAGGGCCTGGGCCAGGCCGAGCGTGTTCTTGGCCGAGAAGCCGAAGCGGCCATTGGCCTCGCGCTGCAGGCTGGTCAGGTCGAACAGGGCCGGCGCCATCGACGTGGTCGGCTTCGATTCCTCGGTGACGACACCCTGCCTGCCCTTGCAGGCCATGGCGATGGTGTCGGCGGCCGCGCGGCTCCACAGGCGCTCGGCACGGCGTTCAGGATCGTTGTCGTCCTTCTTGAACTTGGTGTCGAGCCAGCGGCCTTCATAGATGCCGGCGGCGCACACGAACTCGGCGCGCACTTCCCAGTAGTCGCGCGAAACGAATTTCTTGATCTTCTCTTCGCGCTCGACGACGATCGACAGCGTCGGCGTCTGCACGCGGCCGACCGTGGTCAGGTAGAAGCCGCCCTCTTTCGAGTTGAACGCGGTCATCGCGCGGGTGCCGTTGATGCCGATCAGCCAGTCGGCCTCCGAGCGGCAACGGGCCGCGTCGGCCAGCGGCAGCATGCTTTCGTCCGAGCGCAGCTTGGTGAAGCCTTCGCGGATCGCGTTGGCCGTCATCGACTGCAGCCACAGGCGCTTGATCGGTTGCTTGGCCTTGGCGTTTTGCGCGATCAGGCGGAAAATCAGTTCCCCTTCGCGCCCCGCGTCGCATGCGTTGATCAGCTGGGTGACGTCCTTGCGCTTGATCAGGCGGTTCAGCACCTTCAGGCGCGACTCGGTCTTGGCGATCGGGTTGAGCGCGAAGTAAGGGGGAATCATCGGCAGGTGGGCGAAGCTCCATTTGCCGCGCTTGACGTCGTGTTCTTCCGGCACCGCGATTTCGAGCAGGTGGCCGACGGCCGAAGATAGTACGTATTCGTCCGATTCGAAGTACTCATCGTGCTTGGTGAAGCCGCCCAGCGTCTTGGCGATATCGTTCGCGACGGAGGGCTTCTCGGCGATGATGAGGGTTTTTGTCATAGGAATTCTCGTCGTACTATTAGTGGTTCGGCAGGCGCATCATACATGCTTGGCTCAAGCAGGCGCTTTTTTTGCCAATTTAATATCGTTTTTGTAACACTCGCTTGGAGCGGCCAATGATAAGCGCGTTGCGAGGGAAGTTGCAAGTGAACTCAGCTGCTAGAAGGCAAGCAAGCAGGTCAAAATGACAATTCTGCACAAAATTGGTGCGGAAATGAGCGGCGTAGCGTGGGTACGCTGCGCTTACCCACGCGTGACGCTGGCATGATACCGGCGTTGCGGGGCTTACCCACGCGTTTTTCAGTGGAGCAGCCGGGGGGTTTGGTCTTCGTCGGAACCGAACAGATCGTCGAACATCAGCGCGTCCGGCTCCTTGCCTTGGCTCCAGAGCAACATCAACACGATGACCTTGAGCTTGCCCAGCGAAACCGGGGCTTCGTTCAGGGTCAGCGCGCGCTCGATGACAATCTCGCGCTGGATGGCCGACAGCACGCCCGCACTTTCGAGGAACTGGATGAAGCCGACCGCCTGGGTACCCAGGATGTCTACTTCTTGTGACACGTAGAAACGGGTGCCGGTCGACAGCACGGCGCTGGCCTGGTCGGACCCGGCCATTTCGGTCAGGTCGGTCAGCCAGACGAGGGCTTCGGAGATCTCTTCGTCGTCGAAACCGACGGCGGACAACTTGCGCGCCAAGGCGGCCGGCTCGGGGCAGGCATCCGGACGGTAGTAAGTCTCGTAGAGGTAAACCAGGATATCGAACATGACTCTACTCTATCAGTTAAGCTCGTTATGGCACAAGGCCGGGACATCGCGGTTTGCGCTTTAATTATAGCGCATTGAGGTGGCAGGGCACGCCCAAACGCGGCAGATTCAAAGAAATTTGCAAGGTTGCAACGCAGTCTTTTCATTGCGCAAATTGGCAACTGCCATCACCTGATCAGGCGTTGCACCAGGCCGCCCGGCAAGCGCTCGATCTGGCCGGCCAGTTCCAGCGCCAGCAGCTGGGCGCTGAGCAAGCCGGGCGCGCAGCCGAGCCGCTGCTGCAGCGCGTCCGGGTGGACCGGATCGTGGCCGATCGCGTGCAGCAGGGGCCGGTTCAGCCCGGCCCCGTCATGGTTCCCTGCGCAATCCCCGCCACGGCCCCCGCTACTGCCCCCGCCGTTGTGCCCGCCGTTGTGTCCGCCGAAGTCCCCGCCATCCTGCGCGCCATCCTCCCCGCCTTCGGTCCCACCGCTGCCCGCCCGCTGCTGCAACTGGCCCGTTGCAGGCAGCTTGAGCTGCCTGAGGATGTCGTCGGCCGTCTCGACCAGCGCCGCCCCTTCCTTGATCAGGTAATGGCAGCCCTTGGACAGGGCCGAATGAATCGAACCGGGCACGGCAAACACCTCGCGCCCCTGCTCGAGCGCCATGCGGGCCGTGATCAGCGAACCGGACCCGGCGGCCGCCTCCACCACCAGCACGCCGAGCGCCAGTCCGCTGATGATGCGGTTGCGCTGAGGGAAATTCGATGCCAGCACGGGCGTACCGAGTGAGTATTCACTGACGATGCAACCCCGGCTGGCGATATCGCGCGACAGCTGCTGGTGGCGGCGCGGATAGACCAGGTCGGCCCCGGTGCCGATCACGGCCACGGTCGAACCGCCACAGCGCAGGGCGCCGACATGGGCATGGGCATCGATCCCCAGCGCCAGCCCGGACACGATGGTCAGCCCGGCACCGGACAGGGCCATTGCGAACGCCTCGGCATTGGCCCGTCCCTGCAGCGTCGCATTGCGGCTGCCGACGATGGCGAGCATCGGGCGCGACAGCTGCGCCGGGTCGCCGTCGCAATAGAGCAACAGCGGCGGGTCGGGAATGGCGCGCAGGGCGGCCGGGAAAGCGGGATGGTCGCAGGGAATCAGGTGGTGTTGCGGCTGCGCCTGCCACGCCAGCGCCGCGGCGACCGTGGCCGCCACCTGCGCCGAAGGCGGCCCGCGCAGCGCGCGCGCTACGCAGTCGGGCACATGCTGGCGCAAGGCAGGCAGGCTGGCCGCCAGCACGCCAGCGGGCGAGCCGAAAGCCCGCACCAGCGCAAGCCCGGTGATGCGGCCCACGCCGGGCGTCTCGGCCAGGGTGATCCAGTGGGGCAGTTCAGCGCGGCGGCACGGGTCTGGGTTCAGGTCCGTGCCCTGCACGGCGCTCTACTCCGGTGATTTGGCGACGTCGCCGACCTCGACCGGCTCCGACACCTGCATGATCAAGCCATACGAGATGTGCTTGAACACGCGGAAAATAAACAGGGTTCCGTATTGCTCGTCAGGCAGCTTGACCTTGGGTTTGCCCATGCCCAGCCAGCCCTTGTCGGCCGCCGGGTCCGGCGCCATTTTCCCGAAATGATACAGCTGCAGCACGGAGCCGATATCGAGTCCGTCAACAGAACCGCGATTAATGCTGACCACCTGGTTCTGGCCGGCCGCGCCCAGCCCGCTGTAGTTGGCGACGATGCGCGCGTCGACCTGGCGTTCCGGCGGATGCGGCACGTAGTTGCGCAGCGGCGTGGGCGGCGCCTTGATCAGCACGTCGCCGGCACCCATTTCCTGCACCGAGCTGGAGATGGCAAAGGTATGCACGCCGGACTTGGCGTCAGGCGGCGCCTGCAGCGTCACGGTGCCGAGGTATTGCGCTTCATGCGCCAGCACCGCCTTGGTCACGGGGTCGAGCAGCGGCTTGCCCGGCCGGTAGACCTGGAACGAGGTGCCGCCCTTGAGCTCGCCCGAGACGAAGGCCTTGTCGTCGCGGCCCAGGAAGAGCCGGCCTTCGCGGCCCGCCGTGATGCGCGGCGCGCCGCACAGCTCTTCCGCTACGACGACCAGGGGGTGGCTCAGGAAGGGGTCGATCACGTTTGAGGGGAGCGACTCGACCGCATCCTTGCCCAGGCCCTGGGTGCGGATCTGCGGCGACAGCTTCAGCTGCGACGGGTCGCCCGCGCCGGCCGTGACGCTGGCGCCCGGCTGGCGCAGCGACAGGCGCCCGGTGGCGCTGTCAAAATAGATGATCTGGCCCGGATAGATCCAGTGCGGGTTGCGGATATCGTCGCGGTTCATTTCCCACACCTGCGGCCAGCACCACGGATTGGCCAGGAATTTGGCGGAAATATCCCACAGCGTGTCGCCCTTGACGACGGTGTGCTGGGCCGGGGCATCCGGCCTGAATGCACAATTGGCAGCCTGGAGCGGGGCGGCCGCCGTCCCTGCAAAAAGCGCGGCCAATGCAAGGCGGGCGCCGACTGTGCTAAAATTTTTCATGAAAATGTCCGTAGGTGATGTGTGCGCCCCATCGACTTGCTGGACGACAAGGCTTGCCAAACTGGTTCAAATTCTGCACATAAATGCTTGAACTAGCAAGAGAAACAGCGAACAGGCGCGCCAGCGCGCACGTCACGCAACAACACTATTCCACCCTCCGATATGGCCCAACTGAACATCCTGCGTTACCCCGACGCCCGCCTGCACAAGGTCGCCAAGCCCGTCACCGCGTTCGACGAGCGGCTCGCCAGGCTGGCCGCCGACATGGCCGAAACCATGTACGAAGCCCCTGGCATCGGCCTGGCTGCCAGCCAGGTCGACGTGCATGAGCAACTGATCGTCATCGACACGTCCGACGAGAAAAACGCGCTGCAAGTCTTCATCAACCCTGAAATAACCTGGTTCAGTGCGGAAAAGCAGGTCTATGATGAAGGTTGCCTGTCGGTGCCCGGTATTTACGACGGCGTCGAACGCCCGTGCCAGGTCAAGGTGCGCGCGCTCGACCTGCAGGGCAAGCCGTTCGAACTGCACGCCGAGGGCCTGCTGGCCGTCTGCATCCAGCACGAGATGGACCACCTGGCCGGCAAGGTCTTCGTCGAGTACCTGTCGCCGCTCAAGCGCAACCGGATCAAGGCGAAACTGCTCAAGGAAGAGCGTGGCATGGAGCGCGAAGCGGCGCTGCGCGCCGCTGGTCGCCGCTTCTGATTACAATAGTTTCGTTACGTAGGGTGGGCACCGGTCGTCGCACGGTAGTTTGTGCGGCGACATGCCCACCATTGTTGAATCGGTCATCAGCCAGTCCGGTGGGCCCCGGTCATCGCACGGAAGTTTGTGCGGCGACATGCCCACCCTATGGGAGAACCCATGAAAGTTGTCTTTGCCGGTACGCCGGAATTCGCCGCTGTCGCCTTGCGGGCCATCCACGCGGCCGGCTTCGAGATCCCTCTGGTGCTGACCCAGCCTGACCGCCCGTCCGGCCGCGGCCTGCAGCTGCATGCGTCCGAGGTCAAGCAGTTCGCCCTGCAGCACGGCATCGACGTGCTGCAGCCGCTGTCGCTGCGGACCGACAGCAAGGACCCGCAGCGCGCACTCGAGGCGCGCGCCGCCCACCAGCGCCTGCTGGCGACCGACTACGACGTCATGGTGGTGGCCGCCTACGGCCTGATCCTGCCGCGCGCCACGCTCGACATCAAGCCCTGTCTCAATATCCACGGCTCGCTGCTGCCGCGCTGGCGCGGCGCCGCGCCGATCCACCGCGCGATCGAAGCGGGCGACGCCGAAACCGGCGTCACCATCATGCAGATGGAGGAAGGGCTCGACACCGGGCCGATGCTGTTGGTCGAACGGGTACCGATCCGGCCCGGCGACACCACCGGCACGCTGCACGACACGCTGGCGGCGATGGGCGCCCGCATGATCGTCGCGGCCCTGCAAAAAATGGCGGCCGGCAAACTCGAAGCGGTGCCGCAGCCTGACGCGGGCGTCACCTACGCGTCCAAGATCAGCAAGGACGAAGCGGCGCTCGATTTTGCGCTGACTTCGGAAGAACTGAGCCGCAAGATCCGCGCCTTCAATCCCTTCCCGGGCGCCCATGCCCAGGTGGGCGGCGTCACCCTCAAGCTGTGGAACGCCGAAGCGCTGCCCGACAACAGCGGCGAACCCGGCGGCCAGGTGATCGCGGCCGACGTTCATCATGGCATCGTCGTGTCGTGCGGGCGCGGCACGCTGCGCCTGCTGGAACTGCAAAAGCCGGGCGGCAAACGCCTGCCCGCCGCCGAATTCCTCAAGGGCTTCGCGCTCGACGAGCTCTGCTTCGACTAGGTAAACGAAAACAGCCCACCGGCTCGGCGCCGGCGGGCTGCGTTCTGCCCGGACCGGGCAGCCATCGCTGGTTTATTCGTCGTCTTGCTGGCGTTGCGCGGCCATTTGCTCACGCAGTACCTGGTTGATGCGGGTCTGGTAGCCAGGGCCCTGCTGCTTGAAGAACTCGAGCACGTCCTGGTCGAGGCGGATCGTGACGATCTGCTTGACGGGTGGCGCTGGTTTGCGGGCGGCTGCACGGTTGCGCTGGGCGGCGCGGTGGGAAGAGTCGGCCCACAGGGCATGCAAAGTGTCGTTCATTGAGTTCATCACGGTTCCTATGTCGTTGGAGGCCCGCAGCGCCCAAGACGGGCGCGGCTGGCCGAGGTTCACTTCAGGAGCCGCCATACTTTTTATGCGATGGCAGCAGACTCTATTGTGTACCAGCCATGTATCGCGGAGATGGCTGTATTCACAGGATTTGTATCAATTTGTTTCTGAAGTGGCGTTTACGACATCATTTCCGGCTCCACTTCTGAGCACAACGGGGCGATCGTCGACCTGCAGGCAGGGCCGCAGACCACACCACGGGATACGCCAGCAAGGCAGCACTGGCAGCGCGCCGGTGCCGCCACCTTGGTGCGCTGAGGCGGGCGCCGCCAAACGCCGCATGGAGGATGTCGTATAATTTTACGGCTGTGCCCCTGCCCTGCCCCCTGTCTCCTTGAAAGCACGTCAATGAATAAGCCCGTCCAAGCCTCCACCACCGAACAACAGCTGCGCGACATCCTGGCGCGGCGCATCATGATTCTCGATGGCGCGATGGGCACGATCATCCAGCAGTACAAGCTCGATGAAGTGGCGTACCGCGGCGGCCCGAATGGCCGCTTCGTCGACTTTGCCGCTCCCGCCGGTAGCGGCGCGCGCGAGCTGTTCGTCAAGGGCAACAACGAACTGCTGACGCTGACCCAGCCGCAGGTGATCCAGGAGATCCACGAGCGCTACCTGGCGGCCGGCGCCGACCTGATCGAGACCAATACCTTCGGCGCCACCACGGTGGCCCAGGACGATTACCACATGGCCCACCTGGCCTACGAGATGAACGTCGAAGCGGCCAGGCTGGCGCGCGCCGCCTGCGCCAAGTACAGTACAAAGGACAAGCCGCGCTTCGTCGCCGGTGCCCTCGGGCCGACCCCGAAGACCGCCTCGATTTCGCCCGACGTCAACGACCCGGCAGCGCGCAACATCACCTTCGACCAGCTGGTGGCCGCCTACCACGAACAGGTGCGCGGCCTGGTGGCCGGCGGCGCCGACGTACTGCTGGTCGAAACCATTTTCGACACGCTCAACTGCAAGGCGGCGCTGTTCGCGATCGACCAGTTCTTCGCCGACCATCCGGAGCAGGTGCGGCTGCCGATCATGATTTCCGGCACCGTCACCGACGCGTCCGGCCGCATCCTGTCGGGCCAGACCGTGCCCGCGTTCTGGAACTCGGTGCGCCACGCCAGGCCGCTGACGATCGGCCTCAATTGCGCCCTCGGTGCCGCCCTGATGCGCCCGTATGCGGAAGAACTGTCGAAGATCGCCGACACCTTCGTCTGCATCTACCCGAACGCCGGCCTGCCCAACCCGATGAGCGACACCGGCTTCGACGAGCTGCCGGCCGATACGTCCGCCCTGCTGCGCGAATTCGCCGACAGCGGCTTCATCAATATCGCCGGCGGCTGCTGCGGCACCACGCCCGACCACATCAAGGCCATCGCCGAGCTGCTGGCCGCCACCGCGCCGCGCGTGCCGCCGCAAGTGGAGGTGGCGCAGCGCCTGTCGGGCCTGGAGCCGTTCACGATCGACGCCGCTTCGCTGTTCGTCAACGTCGGCGAGCGCACCAATGTGACGGGCTCGAAAGCCTTCGCCCGCATGATCCTGGGCGAACAGTACGACGAAGCGCTGTCGGTGGCGCGCCAGCAGGTCGAGAACGGCGCCCAGGTCATCGACATCAATATGGACGAGGCGATGCTCGATTCGCAGGCCGCCATGACGCGCTTCCTGAACCTGATCGCTTCCGAGCCGGACATCTCGCGCGTGCCGATCATGATCGACTCGTCCAAGTGGTCGGTGATCGAAGCGGGCCTCAAGTGCGTGCAGGGCAAGTCGATCGTCAATTCGATCTCGATGAAGGAAGGCGAGGAGGAATTCATCCGCCAGGCGCGCCTGTGCCGCCGTTACGGCGCCGCCGTGATCGTCATGGCGTTCGACGAAAAAGGCCAGGCCGACACCTTCGAGCGCAAGACCGAAATCTGCGCGCGCGCCTACAAGGTACTGACCGAGCAAGTCGGCCTCCCGCCCGAAGACATCATCTTCGACCCGAATATCTTCGCCATTGCGACCGGCATCGAGGAGCACAATAACTACGCGGTCGACTTCATCAACGCCACCCGCTGGATCAAGGAGAACCTGCCGCATGCGAGCATCTCGGGCGGCGTGTCGAACGTGTCGTTCAGCTTCCGCGGCAACGACCCGGCGCGCGAGGCGATCCACACCGTCTTCCTGTACCACGCCATCAAGGCCGGCATGACGATGGGTATCGTCAACGCCGGCATGGTCGGCGTCTACGACGACCTGGCGCCGGAACTGCGCGAGCGGGTCGAGGACGTGGTGCTGAACCGGCGCCCGGACGCAACCGAGCGCATGATCGAATTTGCCGGCACGCTCAAGGCCGGCGACAAGCAGGACGTGCAGAACCTGGCCTGGCGCGAAGGCACGGTGCAGCAGCGCCTGTCGCACGCGCTGGTGCATGGCATCACCCAGTGGATCGTCGAGGACACCGAGGAAGCGCGCCAGCAGCTGCTGGGCAATGGCGGCCGTCCGATCCACGTCATCGAAGGCCCGCTGATGGACGGCATGAACGTGGTCGGCGACCTGTTCGGCCAGGGCAAGATGTTCCTGCCGCAGGTGGTCAAGTCGGCGCGCGTGATGAAGCAGGCGGTGGCCCACCTGATCCCGTATATCGAGGAAGAAAAACTGCTCGAGGAAAAGCGCACCGGCATCGTCGCCAAACCGAAGGGCAAGATCGTGATCGCCACCGTCAAGGGCGACGTCCACGACATTGGCAAGAACATCGTGTCGGTGGTCCTTCAGTGCAATAACTTCGAAGTGGTCAATATGGGCGTAATGGTGCCCTGCTCCGAGATCCTGGCTAGGGCCAAACTGGAAAACGCCGACATCGTCGGCCTGTCCGGCCTGATCACGCCGTCGCTCGAGGAGATGGCCCACGTGGCCAAGGAAATGCAGCGCGACCCGCACTTCCGCATGCTCAAGATCCCCTTGCTGATCGGCGGCGCCACCACCAGCCGCGCCCACACGGCCGTCAAGATCGCGCACAACTACGAGGGCCCGGTGGTCTACGTGCCCGACGCGTCGCGCTCGGTGTCGGTGGCGCAGTCGCTGCTCACGCCCGAGAGCCGCGAGCAGTACATCATTGATATGCAGCAGGACTACGCCCGTATCCGCGAGCAGCACGCCAACAAGAAGGCGCTGCCGATCCTGTCGCTGGCCGCCGCGCGCGCCAACAAGGCCAGGCTGTCGTTCGCGCCGGTCAGGCCGAAGTTCATCGGCCGCCGCGAATTCAAGAACGTCGACCTAGCCACGGTCGCCAAATACATCGACTGGGCGCCGTTCTTCCAGACCTGGGACCTGGCCGGCCCCTACCCGGCGATCCTGAAGGACCCGGTGGTGGGCGAAGCCGCGTCCAAGGTGTTCGAGGAAGGCCAGGCCATGCTGAGGAAGATCATCGACGGCCGCTGGCTGAGCGCCAACGGCGCCATCGCCCTGCTGCCGGCCAATAGCATCAATGACGACGACATCGAGATCTACACCGACGACAGCCGCTCCACGGTCGCGTTCACCTATTACGGCCTGCGCCAGCAGGGCGTCAAGCCGCTGATCGACGGCGTGCAGCGCCCCAACCAGTGCCTGGCCGACTTCATCGCGCCGAAGGACTCGGGGGTGGCGGACTTCATCGGCATGTTCGCCGTCACCGCCGGCCTGGGCATCGAGAAGCACGAAAAGCGTTTCGAAGACGCGCACGACGACTACTCGTCGATCATGCTCAAGTCGCTGGCCGACCGCCTGGCCGAAGCATTTGCCGAGTACCTGCATGAGCGCGTGCGCACCGACCTGTGGGGCTATGCGGCCGGCGAGTCGCTGTCGAGTCTTGAGCTGATCGGCGAAAAGTACAGCGGCATCCGGCCGGCGCCGGGCTATCCGGCCTGCCCGGAACACACGGTCAAGGCCGATGTGTTCAAGGTGCTGCAGGCAGGCGAGATCGGCATGGAATTGACGGAGTCGTTCGCGATGTTCCCGGGCGCGGCCGTGTCAGGCTTCTATTTCGCCCACCCCGAATCGAAGTATTTCGTGGTCGGCAAGATCGGCACCGACCAGCTGGACGATATGGCGGCGCGCCGCGGCGTCAGTAAACCAGACTTGGAACGCTGGCTGGCGCCGAATCTTTCCTGATCGTCACGCGCGGGATGGCCGGCACCGGATCCGGCCTGGTCATGACGTCGGCCAGCAGGCTCGAGCTGGTCGGCAAGCTGCGGTTGAGCGCCTGCAGCGTTTCGGCCGTCAGCGCCACGTAGGCATTGATATTGTCGGCCATATGGCGCGTGATCCACTGCCATCCTGCATCGGTTTCGCGCAGCCAGATGCGGTTCTGGCCGAACGGGCGCAGCGGCTCGTTGCCGGGCACCATGACCTTGCTGGCCGGCCCCCATACAAAATCGGGCAGGGCCGGCTGGGCCCACCGCATGCCGTGGCGGCGCGCGTATTCGGGCGCATGGCGGAATGCAAAGTCGATCACTTCCTTCTCGTGCATCGTTTCATCGACCGATTCGATCCAGCAATGGAAGGCCCCGCCGGCCGGATTGGCAAAGGCGGAATCGTCGGTCAGCCGCACGAAGCGGCCTGCGCCGCAGTCGAACACCGCCAGCCCCGCCACCGGCCGGTAAACACGGCCCAGTACGATGCTGATGACATTGGCGCCAACGATGGCATGCGCGTGGCACAAAGAAACAAATTTGTCCGGATAGACTTGTTCCATGACGCCGTGGACGGATGCTGCAATTAGTGACTGGATCGTCTGAGTCATCCGTGGATACCTGAAAGATTGTAATTGTCGGCCCGGTGGCGCAGGCGCGCCCTGGCCATGTGTTCTTATCGGCAATTGCGGCCGATACTTTATATTGTCCGTTTGACACCACCGCGCCGAACTTCTCGCCTTGCCACTTGTCCAATACGGCATGTCGGTGCGCGGGCGCCGCGCCGGCTGCGGTCAGGCTGAGGCGCCCGGTTCAATCACGGAGGCGGATATGGCAAAGTATTTTTCAGTCGAGCGCTGGCAGGATCAGTTCATCGTGCTGCTCGGGCTGTGGCTCTTCATTTCACCGGTGGCGCTCGATTATGCGCCCGGCTCGGCCGAGGCGATCAACGCCTATGTGGCCGGCGCCGTCATCACCCTGCTGGCCGCGTTCGACCTGTACCGGACCTATGTGTGGGCAGTGCTGCTGAACCTGGCAGTGGGGGTGTGGGTTGGCGTGTCGCCGTGGGTGCTGCAAGTGGCGGGGGTGGCATCGATCATCAGCAACTTCGTGCTGGCCGGCGTGGCCGTCGTGGTGCTGGCCTTGTGGGAGCTGCGCAGCGACCCGGAACTGCACCGCCAGTGGGCCGGCCAGGAAAAAACCGGCTAGGCGGCGCGCACTGCCAGCCCTCAGTAGGTCTGGCGCGCGACGGTGTCGGCCCACTCGTAGGCCGACATCTCGAGCGCCACCAGTTCGCTGCTCTCGAGCGACAGCATGCGCAGCGCGGGGATCAGCTGGTCTTCCATTTCGTCGATGCGCTCGAGGCATTCGGTCAGGCGCAGTAAATTGCCCAGGAAGCCGGTGCGCCGCAGCAGCGCATCCTTGACGTCCTGGTTGACGGGGATCTGCTGCAGGATCTCGTCCATCGGCATGCCGAACAAGGTGTCCATCAGCGACATGATGCCGACCGTGAACGCAATCTCGGCGGCGCTGCGGTCCTTCGGGCACAGGCGCTGGGCCAGCAGTTCGAGCAGGCGCCCGCGCGTCGTCGCCAGCATCAACAGCGGGCTCAGGCCGGGCGACTTCTTGCCCGGCTCGGCATACAGCATGATTTGCAGCCAGCGCTGCAGCTGGCGGCGCCCCAGCAGCGTCAGGGCCTGGCTCAGCGAATCGACCTGGCGTCCGGCGCCGACGCCCGGCGTGTTGACCAGGCGCAACAGGTTCAGCGCCAGCGACACGTCGCGCTTGACGGCCTTCTCGACGGCGGCGTGGTCGGCGTCGGACGTGATCAGGTTCATCAGGTCCATGACGGCGATCTGCGACGGCGACAGTTTCTTGCCACTCATGACGACCGGCTTGGCGAAATAATAGCCCTGGAAAAATTCGAAGCCGAGGTCCAGGCACAGCTGGAATTCCTCATTGGTTTCGACTTTCTCGGCCAGTAGTTTTTTCTTTTCCAGCTTGAAGCGCGGCGCCAGCTTGAGCAGGGCCGACAGCGGCATGCCACGCAGGTCGAGCTTGACGTACTCGATCATCGGCAGCAAGGTCTGCACATCCTCGGTATCGGTGATCACATCGTCGAGCGCGAACTTGAAGCCGTGCGCGGCCAGTTCCCTGACCCGGTGCACGATGGCGGGCGTGGCCTTCATCGTCTCGACGATTTCGAGCACCACCTTGTCGCGCGGCAGGAACACGAAGATATCGCTCATCAGCACGGCGGCATCGACATTGAGGAAGCCGAGGCCGTCGCCGATGACCTTTTCCAGGCCCAGCTGGGCGGCATGGGCAATCACCGACGCGGTGGCCGACAGGTCCGAGTCGATCAGGGCCGGCCCGACCGGGGCACTGCGAAACAGCAACTCGTAGGCGAACAGGCCCTGGTCGCGGTTGAGGATAGGCTGGCGCGCCAGATAAAACTCGCGTACTTTGCCGTGGCCGGCACCATCGTTGGAAGCTGGATCGCTCATACAACACACTTTACCTTATTTTATTGCCGCAGCCCAAAACGTTATCGGATGATTCACACCGGCGCCCCATCGATGAACAACTTCAGTTCGCCCGGCGCGAACGCGGTCCAGTGCTCATTGGTCGTCAGCGGCTCGGTGACGATGATGGCGACCCGGTCGTCGGGCGTGGTCAGCTGCGAAAAGTCGACGCTCAAGTCCTCGTCGGACAGCCTGGCCGTAATGAAAGGATATTTCCGCACGATGTAATGCAGGCTGGTCGAGCAATGCGCATACAGCGCATCGCCGCTGGCGAGCAGCATATTGAAGGTGCCGTGGCGGGCGATGCCGGGCACCAGCTCGGCCAGCGCCGCGCGCAGCGCGTGTTGCGGCGGCGCGCAGGCGGCGCCGAAACGGTGCCGCAGCTGCTGTAGCAGGTAACAGAAGGCGGTCTCGCTGTCGGTGTTGCCGACCGGGCGGTACGGGCCGTCGAGCACGGGATTGAACTCCTTCAGGTCGCCATTGTGGGCGAAGACCCAGTACTGCCCCCACAGTTCGCGCACGAAAGGGTGGCAGTTTTCCAGCGCCACCTGCCCTTGCGTGGCCTTGCGGATATGGGCGATGACGTTGCGCGACTTGATCGGGTATTTCTTGATCAGTTCGGCGATCGGCGACGCGACGGCGGCCTGGTGGTCGACGAAATGGCGCACGCCGGCGCCTTCGAAAAACGCAATGCCCCAGCCGTCATGGTGGGTGTCGGTGCGGCCGCCGCGCATGGCAAAGCCGGTAAAGCTAAACACAATGTCGGTCGGGACATTGCAGTTCATTCCAAGAAGTTGGCACATGGTCGGCAACACAACGGTCGTGATACCGCCACCTTAACACGGCACGGGGCTTATTCGGGAAGCCGGTGCCTGAAGGTGGGCTCGATATTGATCGCATGCAGGTGCCGCACGATATCTTCGAGCGTTGCATCCTGCAGCAGCAGGCCGGCCGGCACGGCGCCGGGCGGCATGGCCGGCATGGCCGGCGCCGCAACGGGACCGTACAAGGCCTGCAGCAGGTTCATGCCGTGCAGGAATTGCTCGTCGGTGATGCTGTGCAGGCTGTCTAGGAAGGCGCTCTGGGCCGTCAGCGGCGGCGCCATCTCCAGCCCCATCTCGTCGATGAAGGACGCGCCCAGGCCCGGGTGGATGAAGGCGCCCCACTTGCCGGTGGCCTGGTGCATGCCAGGCAGCAGCGGGACCGGCAGCGTGGCCGCCTCCGGGTGGACCGGCACGCCGGGCAGATAGGCCTGGTGCAGCAGGCCGAGCAGTGCCTGCACCTTGGCCACCGGCGTCGGCGACGCCAGCGACAGCCACAGCCCGTAGGCATCCTTGCCGGAAACGCTGACCGCCGGCGCCGGCCAGCCCAGCTGCGACTGCAGCGCATTGGCCATCGCGCACAGGCGCATCCAGTGCCCGTCGGCGCTGCCGGTCGTTTGCGGGAAAGCGATGACGGCGGCGCGTGTCAGGCCGTCGCCGCTGGCCAGGTGCACGGCCAGGCTGGTACCGCCGGCCAGCTGTTGCGCGAACTGCTCGGGCGTGAAGCTGCCCGCCGGAATGTACAGCCTGGTCAGTTCAGAGATGAGTTTTTGCATCGGGACAGCATAGCAGGGTCCGGCAAAAAAAGATCAGTGCAACAGGACCGGTTGGCTCATCAGGACGTTATAGGAACCGAGGAATTCATCGACTTCCTCGACCGTCGGCTCGCTGGCGATCAGGTTGTTGACGTCGCGCCGGAACGACTGGGCCAGCTTGCCGCCAAGGAAAGCCTCGCGGCGCCCCGACTTGTCGACGATTTCGTAACCGCCGAAATGCAGGGCTTCGAGCTCGTTGTCAGCGCCGAACTCGACGACGCTGTACTGCTCGCTGTTGTAGATCATGTTCATGCTGACTCCTTCGCTCAGGCTAAGCTGCTTAGACGGCGTTCTGCCGCTTTCGTTCAATGAGCAGGTGGGGCCTTGCCTTGCGATTTCAAGGGAGGGGCTTGATCAATGTATCGGCCGCCGCGATGCTTTCCTTGAGCGCCAGCAAGCCGTCATACGGCGGCCCCGCCAGCATCGCGTGCAATGTTGTCAGATGAGTAGGGTCGGCCAGCGCGATGAACAGCTGGCGCGGCCGCTGGCGCAGCAGGCGGTTCAGCGTCACGCGCAGCACCAGGTTGCCGGTGCAGCACAGGCAGCCGGGGGCGATGCGGTGCAGCCGGGCCTGGCCATCGAGCGGGGCGTCAGGCTTGCCGTCCGGCATGCCTTCGAGGATGGCGGCGTCGCCGGCCGCAAAGCGCAGCGCGATGGCCGCCTCGCGCGCCCGTGCCGTCGGCCCGGTGACGAGGAAAGTCGGGGTCACCCGCCCTTTTTGGCCAGCTTGCCCGGCTCCACCCCCAGCTGCTTGAGCTTGCGGTACAGGTGAGTGCGCTCGAGGCCGGTTTTTTCGGCGACCCGCGTCATGCTGCCGCCTTCGCGCCCGAGATGGTGTTCAAAATACATGCGCTCAAATGCGTCGCGCGCCTCGCGCAGCGGCAGGTCGAACGACAGATTGAACGCGTGGCTTTCGCCGCCACCCACGCCGATCGGGCGCGGCGCCATATTGAGCGGCACCGCCTGCGCGGCGAACATGACCGACACCGCGCCCGGCGCCTCGTCGGCACTGGGCGCCGCCAGCGGGCGGCTGGCCACGGCCGGGGCGCGCACCGCCTCCTGGGCGCGGGTCAGGCCCTGTTGCACGGCCTTCAGCAACTTCTGCAATGCGATCGGTTTTTCGAGGAAATTGAGGGCGCCGATGCGGGTCGCCTCGACCGCCGTGTCGATCGTCGCATGGCCCGACATCATGATCACTGGCATCGTCAGCAGGCCGTCACGCTGCCACTCCTTGAGCAGGGTGACGCCGTCGGTGTCGGGCATCCAGATATCGAGCAGCACCAGGTCGGGCGCGCCGGCGGCACGCATTTCACGCGCCTGCTGCGCGTTCTCGGCCAGCTGGATCGCATGGCCTTCGTCGCTCAGAATTTCCGAGAGCAATTCCCGGATACCCATTTCATCATCAACTACAAGAATGTTCGCCATCTGTCCCTGCCTTCTTCATTGCATCCGCGCCGGCCTAGGCCCGCGCACCATGAACAGCCATGATTCTATTCGTGTTCGCATCTTACGCCAAGTTTGCCGCCGGGCCGGGTGCCGGCGCTAACTTTAACAGCAAAATCTGGATCGACGCACCGTTCAGGTCGGCCCGGTTGGCAATATCGATCTTGCCGCCATGGTCTTCGATGATTTTTTTCACCATCGGCAGGCCCAGGCCCGTGCCCTTCGCCTTCGACGTGACGTAGGGCTCGAACGCGCGCGACAGGATCTTGGGCGCAAATCCGGGACCGTTGTCGACGATCGCCAGCCGCACCGCCGTGCCCTCCGAGCCGTCCGCGCCACGATAATGAATCGCTTCGGTCGTTACGTCAATGCGCGCCGGCCCGGCGTCGCTCTTGCGGTCGGCCATTGCGTCCTGCGCATTGGCCAGCAGGTTGTGGATCACCTGGCGCAGCTGGGTGGCGTCGCCCATCACCAGCGGCAGGCCGGCGGCCAGGTGCGGGTGGATGATGTCGGTGCCGTCGCCGGCCAGGTACAGGTGCAGGATCTCGCCGATCAGGCCATTCAGGTCGAGCGGGGCCAGCACCGCCGGCGGCGTGCGCGCATAGTCGCGGAAGTCGTCGACCATGCGCTTCATGGCTGCCACCTGGTTGACGATGGTGGCGGTGCCGCGCCCGAGCAGTTCGGCTTCCTTGGGCGGCAGGTGGGCCGCCAGCTTCATCTGCATGCGCTCGGCCGACAGCTGGATCGGGGTCAGCGGATTCTTGATTTCATGGGCCAGCCGGCGCGCCACTTCGCCCCAGGCGATCGAGCGCTGGGCCGAGATCACGTCCGAGATATCGTCGAACACGACAATAAAGCCGCTGCCGCTGCCGACCGGCAGGCGCGAACCACGCGCCAGCAGCGTGATGTCCTGGTCGTCCTCGCCGTTCGAGAACGGGCGCGGGATCTCGATCTGCTGCTGCCAGTGGGTGCGCTGCCCCTTGCTGCCGGCGGCCGACTGCGCGCTCTGGGTCGAGAACGCCTTCGAGATGGCGGCAGTGAAACCGGCCATGCCGTCGATGCTGGCCAGCGGCTGGCCGACATGCAACGACAAGTCGATCTGGAAGATGTGCTCAGCCGCGTCGTTCGAGCTGGCCAGGCTGAAGTCGGCCTTCATCACCATCACGCCGGCCGACATATTCTGCAGCACCGACTCCAGGTGGGCCTTGGCGTCCTGCAACGCGGCGCGGTTGCGTTCGACCGCGCTGCGCGCGTCGAACAGCTGGCTGGTCATGGTGTTGAACGACTGCGTCAGCGTGCCCAGCTCGTCCTTGGTGGTGACGATCGGGCGCGGCGAGAAATCGCCCTCGGCCACCGCGCGCGTGCCCTCGGCCAGCACCAGCAGCGGTCGCGCCAGGTTGTCGGCGCTGATGAAGGCGGCGCCGATCGCGCCGACGATCGCCAGCAGCAGCGCCAGCACCAGCGTCACGATGAACATCTTGCGCAGGCCCACGCGCGCCAGGCCGCGCTCCTTGTAGTCGCTGTAGGCGGTGCGCAGCAGTTCGGCGTTCGAGCCCAGCTCCAGCGGCACCGACTGCAGCAGCTGCAGGTAGCGGGTCGGGCTTGCGCCATGGTCGCCGATGGCCAGCACGCTGCGCAGGCGCAAGCTGCCCGGCTCGGGCACCGGGCTGGTACTGCCCTGATGCGGCTCCTTCTCGGCGTCGCCGCCGCTCTCGGGCGCCGCGTAGCCGATCGGGGTGCGGGCCTGGCGCAGCATGTCGGTGGTCGGCATGTCCTCAAGCATGCGCTTGCGCGGCACCGCCATCGCGCTGGTGATGAGCTTGCCGTCGTCGTTGACCAGCATGGCGTTCTGCATG
Organism: uncultured bacterium; assembly: GCA_965233055.1. GTDB lineage: Bacteria > Pseudomonadota > Gammaproteobacteria > Burkholderiales > Burkholderiaceae_D > Telluria_A. Next base: position 23,646 of record CBDDRJ010000003.1, on the reverse strand, counting down.
CCCGGATGGTTGCGCACCTGCCGCACCAGCACGGCGGTGGCCACCTCGTTGTCCTGGTCGACCAGGCGCTCGCGGGTGTCGCGCGCCGTCTTGCCGAGGTCGGCCACGGCGACGTCGAGCGCATTGATGCCGAGCTTGAGGCCGGCGTCGAGCGCCGCCTCGATCTGCACATTGAACCAGGTGTCGATCGAGTGCGACACGAACTGCAGCGACACCAGGAAGATGACCAGGCCGGGGATGATACCGATGCTGGCGAACAGCAGTACCATGCGCGCCATCAGGCGCGCGCCGAAGTGGCCGGCCTTGAAGCGCCGGTACAGGCGCCACATCAGCACCACCACCGTCACCACCAGCGACAGCGCGATGGCGACGTTCAGGCCCAGCAGCCACGAGTAGTAGCGGTCCATCAGGCCGGAATTGTCGGACGCGGTCGCCAGCAGGAACAGCAGGATGGCGACGACGGCGCCACCGACGGTCATCGCATAGCGCAGGAGACGGCTCACTGCTTATTCCGCCCTGTAGGTGAACGTCTTCTTGTTGGAAGTGAGACGCCATTCGGAGTTATTGAAGGCGTTGACCTGCATCGGCTTGGGCAGGTAGTCGCGGTCGAGCACCATGCGCACGCTGACGTTGTAGACTTCGCCCTGCTTGAGCGCGCCGCGCGGCGCAATCAGCCAGCGGCTGGGGCGCCGGATCAGGAACATGGCGTCGTCGAGCGACGCGAAGGTCTGGCGCACATTGCCGACGATCGACACGTGGTACTTGCGCAGCAGCACGTCGTAGTGGATGCGCAGCGTCTGGCGCGCCTTGACTGCTTTTTCGTCGAACCAGTACCAGCGCGGGCGGGTCAGCTCGATTTCGGTCGTGAAGTACAGCGGAATGCCGTGCGCCACCGCGTCCTCGAGCCCGTGCGACAGGTCGAACGAGAAATTGGCGGCCAGCTTGTAGCCGTCGTCCGACGCTTCGATACCGGCACGGGTGATATCGATCCCATCAGCTGCGACCGCCTGCGCACACGCAAACATCAGCAGCAACGGCAGGGCGAGGAGTCGAACAAATCGGTGTGTCACAAGTCGGTCTGAGCCTAAAAGCCTTCGTTGGATCGGTAGCCGCCTACGCCGCGTTCTTCTGGAACAGGGCGTAGAACAGGCCATCGTGGTCGCCCGCGCTGCTGCCGGCCGGCAGCAGCTGGCCCGGCGCATCGAGGCGGGTCGCGTTGTGGCGCACGGCAAAAGCAGCTGCCTGCGCTTCCGATTCCTGGGGCCAGAGCGAGCAGGTCACGAATAGCAATTTACCATTCGGCCGCAGCATCTGCCAAAGGTTGTCGAGTATTTTGGCCGAAAGTGTTGCAAGTTGGAGTGAGTCGGCCTTGCGGCGCAACCAGCGGATATCCGGGTGGCGCCGCACGATGCCCGACGCCGTGCACGGCACGTCGGCCAGGATGCGGTCATACTGCTGGCCGTCCCACCATACCCTGGTCTGGGCCTCGAACGCCTTGAGCGTGGCCATCAGGCCAAGCCGCGCCAGGTTCTGGTCGATCCGCGCCAGCCGCTTGGGGTCGCTGTCGATGGCCGTCAGGTCGAGATCAGCCAGTTCGAGCAGGTGGCAAGTCTTGCCGCCGGGGGCGGCGCAGGCGTCGAGCACGCGCATGCCATCGCGCACGTCGAGCAGGGGCGCGGCCAGCTGGGCACCGAGGTCCTGTACTGACACGACGCCGTCGGCAAAGCCGGGAATCTCCTGCACCGACGTGGCCCTGGCCAGCCGCACTGCCGACGGGCCGATCTGCTGCGCTTCGATGCCGGCTGCCGCCAGCAGGGCCAGGTAAGCCGGCACCGTGCTCTTGCGGCGGTTGACGCGCAGGGTCAATGGCGGCTGCTCATTGCCGGCGGCGAGGATGGCTTGCCACTGCTGCGGGTAGGCGGCACGGGCGGCGTCGATCCACCATTGCGGGTAATTCCACTGGGCGACCGGGTTCTTCAGGGCCTGGGCCAGCAGCTCGGCGCGCTCGCGCAGGAAGCGGCGCAGCACGGCATTGACCATGCCTTTCGCGTGAAACAGGTCCGGGTGCGAGGTGGCGACCGTGACGGCCTGGTCGACGACGGTGAATTCTTCGTAAGTCTTGGACCGGCCCTCGGGCGTGTCGAGCAGGCTGATCGCGCAGCACAGCAGGGCCGACAGCATCGCCGGCTCGGGGGCCTTCGACGTCATCAGGCCCAGCAGCGTTTCGCTGCGGCCCAGCTGGCGCATCGTGCGGTAGGCGATGTCCTGGATCGCGCCCTTGGTCTGCGCAGTGGCGGCGCACACGCCGAACGCGATATCGAGCGCCTGCGGCAGCGCAGCCCCGCCGCGCACCTGGGCCACCGCATTGGCGGCGCCGAGCAGGGCCAGCGCCAGCGAATCGGCCGGCAGCTGGGGCCGGTAGCCGGGCTGCAGCACCGGCTTGACTTCATAGCTGGGACGCGCAAGCCCGGACCCGGGACCGGGCGCCCTGGCGGCAGGTTTGGCAGCCTTGCCAGCTGGCTTGATGGAGAGCGTCGGTCGCTTGCTTGTCATGTTTTGGGGGGCGGGCGCAGTCGTAAAGAGCGCCCATTGTAACGGTTGATGCTGAAATCGCGCTTAAATGGGACCGCCGGGCGTCGTCCGATGGCGGGAAAACGCCCCAAACCAGTATAATTGACCCGGTATGCCTCTTTAAGAATCCCTATGCTCGCCCATCAAAAACAAGAAATCACCGCCCTGTTCCAGGCCGCCCTCGCCCCTTTGACCGCCGGGACCGAACTCAATCCGGCCGTGGTGCTCGAACGCCCGCGCGACCCGTCGCATGGCGACATCGCCTGCAATATCGCCATGCAGCTGGCCAAGCAGCTCAAGGCCAACCCGCGCGAGCTGGCCCAGGCCATCGTCGCCAGCGTGCTAGCCAACCCGGCCGGAAAAGGCCTGGTCGAAAGCGCCGACGTGGCCGGCCCCGGCTTCATCAACCTGCGCGTGTCGAACGCGGCCAAGCAGGCGGTCGTCAAGACCGTGCTGGCGCAGGGCGCGCAGTACGGCCGCAGCAGCTTTGGTACTGGCAAAAAAGTCATCATCGAATTCGTGTCGGCCAACCCGACCGGCCCGCTGCACGTGGGCCACGGCCGCCAGGCGGCGCTGGGCGACGCGCTGGCGTCCTTGTTCGATTCGCAAGGCTATGCGGTCACCCGCGAGTTCTACTACAACGACGCCGGCGTGCAGATCGCCACGCTGGCCAGTTCGGTGCAGGCGCGCGCCAAAGGCTTCAAGCCGGGCGATGCGCAGTGGCCCGAGTCGGCCTACAACGGCGACTACATCGCCGACATCGCCAGCGACTACCTGGCCAAAAAGACCGTGTCGGCCAGCGACGGCCAGCCGGCCACCGCGTCCGGCGATGTCGACGACATCGACTCGATCCGCCCGTTCGCCGTCACCTACCTGCGCAACGAGCAGGACATCGACCTGCAGGCCTTCGGCGTCAAGTTCGACAATTACTACCTCGAGTCCTCGCTCTACACCGACAACAAGGTCGAACAGGCCGTCGACCTGCTGATCAAATCGGGCAAGACGTTCGAGGAAGGCGGCGCACTGTGGCTCAGGACCACCGACTACGGCGACGACAAGGACCGCGTCATGCGCAAGACCGACGGCACCTACACCTACTTTGTGCCGGACGTGGCTTACCATATCGTCAAGTTCCAGCGCGGCTTTACGCAGGCGATCAATATCCAGGGCACCGACCACCACGGCACCATCGCGCGCGTGCGCGGCGGCCTGCAGGCGGTCGGCCTGGGCATCCCGCAAGGCTTCCCCGACTACGTGCTGCACAAGATGGTCACCGTGATGAAAGACGGCGAAGAGGTCAAGATCTCCAAGCGCGCCGGCTCCTATGTGACGGTGCGCGACCTGATCGAATGGTCGGGCGGCGGCGACATCGCCAAGGGCCGCGACGCGGTGCGCTTCTTCCTCATTTCGCGCAAGGCCGATACCGAATTCGTGTTCGACGTCGACGTCGCGCTCAAGACCTCGGACGAGAACCCGGTCTATTACGTGCAGTACGCGCATGCCCGCATCTGCCGCATGCTCGAACAATGGACCGGCGACGAAGCCAGCCTGCTTGACGTCGACCTGTCGCCGCTGACGGCGCCGACCGAAGCGGCGCTGCTGGCCACGCTGGCCGCCTACCCGGAAATGCTGGCGCGCGCGCAGGCCGAACTGGGCCCGCACCAGGTGGCGTTCTACCTGCGCGACCTGGCCGCCAACCTGCACAGCTTCTACTTCGCCGAGCGCGTGCTGGTCGACGACGAGGCGCTCAAGCTGGCGCGCATCGCGCTGATGCATGCCACCCGCCAGGTACTGCGCAATGGCCTGGCCCTGATCGGCGTCTCCGCACCAACCAAAATGTAAACCACCCGAGCCAACATGACCTTTCCATTTCGCGCAAAACAGCAAGGCAATACCCTCACCGGCCTGATCATCGGCCTGATCATCGGCCTGTCGATCGCCGTGGTGGTGGCGCTGGTCATCACCAAGGGCTCGAGCCCGTTCACCGACAAATCGGGCAAGGTCGGCAAGCCGGCCGAACCGACCTCGGGCCAGATCTCGGACCCGAACCGGCCGCTGTATGGCGGCAAGGATGCGGCGCGCGAAGCAAACAAGGAATTCCAGCGCGAAGGCAAGGTCATCGCGCCGGCCGCGCCGGCAGCAGCGCCGGCCGCGGCACCAGTGGCCGGCGCGCCCGCGGCGGCCAAGCCAGCCACCGCCGGGGCCGTGGCGGCGCCCGCTGCGCCAGCGCCTGGCGCCAAACCGGCCGAGGCGGCCAAGCCGGTCGAGGACAAATACGTCTACTTCCTGCAGGTCGGCGAATTCCGCGAAACGGCCAATGCCGACAATACGCGCGCCAAGCTGGCCCTGCTCGGCTACGAAGCGAGCATCAGCGAACGTACGGTCGACAGCAATGTGCTGCACCGCGTCCGTCTCGGCCCGTATGCACAGGTCGATGCGATGAACAAGGTGCGCGCCAAACTGACCGAGAACGGCATCGAAGTGGCCGTGTTCCGTACCCTCAAATAAACCCAACGGCAGGAGTGCCCGATGCGATTGATCCAGACCTTCCTGTGCGCGCTTGCGCTGGCCGGTTTCACCTCGTTCGCACAGGCCTCGGCCAGCGCGCCGCGCGAAGGCTTCGACTACCTGACCCTGCCCGCCCGTCTCAATACCGACGGCGGCAAGAAGGTCGAGGTCATCGAGTTCTTCGAGTATGGCTGCCCGCACTGCAATGCACTTGAACCGGTGCTGGCGCAGTGGCTCAAGAAGCAGGGCGACAACGTCCACTTCAAGCGCGTCCATGTGCCGCGCGACATCAACACCGAACCGCGCCAGCGCCTGTTCTTCACGCTCGAAGCGATGGGCCTGACCGAGCAGTACCACACCAGGGTGTTCCATGCGCTGCACGTCGAGCGCCTGCGCATCACGCGCGACGAGCACGCTTTCGACTGGGCCGAGAAAGCCGGCATCGACCGCACCGGCTTCATCAACGTCTACCGCTCGTTCGGGGTGCAGGCCAAGGTCCAGCGCGCCAACAGCATGGTCGATTCCTACAAGGTCAGCCAGTGGCCGATGATCGTCATCGACGGCCGCTTCCAGACTTCGCCCTACCAGGCCTCGGTGGGCACGCCAAGCGCCGTGACCGAAGAAGTGCAGCAGCAGTTGGCATTGCAGATCATGGACTTCCTGGTCGCCAAGGTCAAAGCGGAAAACAAGTAGGGATGCGCGTCTTCATCACAGGCGCATCGTCCGGCATCGGGGCGGCACTGGCCCTTGAATACGCGCGCCGCGGCGCCACGCTGGGCTTGCTCGCGCGCCGCCTTGACGTGCTCGAGCAGCTGGCGGCGACGCTGCCCAATCCAGCGCTGCACCACCTGTACGCAGTCGACGTCTGCGACCACTCAAAGCTGCTTGATGCGGCCAACCACTTCATCCAGGCCACCGGCGGCGCCGACATCGTCATCGCCAGCGCCGGCGTGTCGCACGGGACGCTGACCGAATTCGCGGCCGACCTGCCGGTGTTCGAGGCCATCGTCGCCACCAACCTGACCGCCACCTTTGCTACCTTCTCGCCGTTCATCGCGACCATGAAGAACCAGGCCTCGCCCTGCCGGCTGGTCGGCATCGCCAGCGTGGCCGGCATCCGCGGCCTGCCCGGCGCCGAGGCCTACAGCGCCTCCAAGGCGGCCGTGATCAGCTACTGCGAATCGCTGCGGCTGGAGCTGAAGCCGCACGGCATCGATGTCGTCACCATCTCGCCCGGCTATATCGCCACCCCGATGACGGAAAAAAACCGCTACCCGATGCCGTTCCTGATGCCGGCTGACCGCTTCGCCGCCAGGGCCTTTGACACCATCGCGCGCGGCAGCAGCTATGCCGTCATTCCCTGGCAGATGGGGGTGGTGGCCAAGCTGTTGCGGGCGCTGCCGAACTGGCTGTACGACCTGCTGTTCGCACGCGCCCCGCACAAGGCGCGCAAGCCATGAACGCACCCGCCTGCACGCATGGCCCGGCCGCGACTGCCGCCGCTGCGCACGGCCTGACTGCGGCCGCCATTGCGGCGAACTGCCGCGGTGGCGTCGACATCGAGGTGGTGCCTGAAACCGGCTCGACCAATGCCGACCTGCTGGCGCGCCTGCCCGGCCTGAACCGCCCGACCCTGCTGCTGGCGCTGTCGCAAACGGCGGGCCGCGGCCGCGCCGGGCGGAGCTGGCTGTCCGAGCCGGGCAGCAGCCTGACCTTTTCGCTGGCGTGGCACTTCGCCGGCCCGCTGCAGCGTCTGGCCGGCCTGCCGCTGGCGGTCGGCGTCGCGCTGGCCGATGCGCTGGCCGCGCATGGCGTGCAGGTGCAGCTCAAGTGGCCCAACGATGTGCTCAAGGACGGCGCCAAGCTGGCCGGCATCCTGGTCGAAACCCAGGCCGCCAGCGACGGCGGCGTGTGGGCGGTGATCGGCATCGGCCTGAACCTCCTGATGCCCGATGCGCTCGAAGCACAGATCAAACGCCCGGCGGCCGGCGCGCCGTGGCTGGCGCAGATGGACCGCGCGCTGCTGATGGCCACGCTGCTCGGCGCGCTGCAGGCCTGCCTGGCGCGCTTCGACACGCTCGGCTTTGCCGCCTTCAGTGCGCGCTGGAACAGCCTGCACGCCTACCGCAACGCGCCGGTAGCGATCATCGACGGCGGCGCCATACGAAATGAAGGCACCGCCGCCGGGGTCGACGACAACGCCCGCCTGCTGCTCGACACCGACAGCGGGCGCATTGAAATCCTCAGCGGCGATGTATCGCTGCGACCAAAGGAAGCCTGACATGCTGCTACTGATCGATGCCGGCAATACGCGGATCAAGTGGGCGCTGGCGCATGCCAACGCCAGGCCAGGCCAGTGGGTCGACAGCGGCGCCGCCAACCATGCCGAGCTCGACACGCTGCCGGCGCGCTGGATGGCATCTGCGCCGGTCACGCGCGCCATCGTCGCCAATGTGGCCGGCGCCGTGGTCCGCACCCGGCTGGCCGCCATGCTCGGCAAGGTCAAGGTCAGCTGGTTCGCCTCGCTGCCCTAGCTGGGCGGCATGAAGAACCGCTACCGCAACCCCTACCAGCTGGGCTGCGACCGCTTTGCCGCCGCCTATGGCGCCCGCTGCCTGGCCCCCGGGCAGCGGCTGGTGGTGGCCACCTGCGGCACCGCCACCACCATCGACGCCATCGACGACGACGGCAATTTCGCCGGCGGCATGATCCTGCCCGGCCTGGGCCTGATGGCCAGCTCGCTGGCGCGCAATACTGCCGCCCTGCCGCAGGTGGTGCCGGGTGCACTGCCGCCGCTGTTTGCCGACAATACCGACGACGCCATCGTGTCGGGCTGCCTGTCGGCCCAGGCCGGCGCGATCGAACGTGCCGCCCGGCGCCATCAGGCCAGCACCTGCATCCTGTCCGGCGGCGCCGCCGCCATGATTGCGCCGGCGCTGTCCATCGACTACCGTATCGTTGATAATATCGTCTTGACTGGCCTGCATGCCGCGGCCGCCACCTTGGAATAGCCCGTGCTGAAATTCATCTTCTGGTCCCTGATCTGCCTGAACGGCGCCCTGCTGGCCTACAGCCAGGGCTATCTGGGCAATGTGCGCACCAATGAGCGCGAGCCGGCCCGCATGAAGGCCCAGCTCAATCCCGACAAACTGACCCTGGTCAGCGCGGCGCAGGCGCAGGCTGCCGCTGCGGCGGCCACGCCCAAGCCGGAGGATCTGGTCGCGTGCACCGAAGTGGGCATTTTCACCACCCCGCTGGCCAAGCGCTTCGAAGCCCTGGTCGGCGAACTGGAACTGGGCGAGCGCCAGTCGCGCCACAATACCGGCGGCGCAGAAGGGGCCACCCATATCGTCGCCATCCCGCCGCAAGGCAACAAGGAAGGAGCCGAGAAAAAGGCGGGCGAACTCAAACGGCTGGGCGTGACCAACTACTTCATCATGTCGGAAGACTCGCCGATGAAGTGGGGCATTTCGCTGGGCGTGTTCAAGAACGAGCAGGCCGCCAGGGACCTGCTCGCGGCCCTCAACAAGCAGGGCGTGCACAGCGCCCGCATCACGACGCGCGGCGGGGCCGGCAAGGGCGTGGTGTACCGCTTCAAGGACATCGACCGCGCCACCCGCGCGCGGATCGAATTGATCAAGGCCGATTTCCCGGCGCAGGAACTGAAGGACTGCAAGGCCGACTAGTTGCTGCCTTTGCGCGTGGGCAGCACAGCTGCCCACCCTACGGTTGTGCGGGCCCGGCTAGTCGCGCTTGACGACGAATGGCCGCAGGCGCAGCGCGGCCGGCAGCCTGGCGATGGCGTCCCTGGCCGCTTCGCGGGTGCCGAACGGCCCGCCGATCAGGCGCAGCAGGCCGCCGCCGCGCACGATCTCGGTCGCATGCGCAAATACGCCGGCCGCCTGCAGCCTTTCCTGCGCCGCTTCGGCCCGGTCCGCATCGTTGTAGGCGCCAAACTGGATATAGAAGCTGCCCTTGGCCGCAAGCGCTTCGGCATCGGGCAGCGCCTTCCCTTCCATCATCAGCGCCGTGATCGCGGCCGGCGCGGCCCGTTCGCTGCCGGCCGGCGCCCCCTTGGCGCGACTGGCCACGATGGCGTCGATATCTGGGGGCAGCAGGCGCTCGACTTCGACCTGCTGGCTGCCCTTGCCCAGCAGGCCGAGCTTGAGCGCTGCCGTGTACGACACGTCGATGACGCGGCCGGCGTGGAATGGGCCGCGGTCGTTGATGCGCAGGATGACCTGCTTGCCGTTGGCCAGGCTGGTCACGCGCGCATACGACGGGATCGGCAGCGTCGGATGGGCCGCCGTCATCTTGTACATATCGTATAGCTCGCCGGACGAGGTTTTCTGGCCGTGGAACTTCTTGCCGTACCAGCTCGATACGCCGCGCTGGGTGAACGGCCTGTCGTCGGTGATCGGCGTGTAGGTTTTTCCGAACACGACGTAGGGGCGGTTGGCGCGGGTCGAAAACGGCTCGTTGCGCACCTCGGCGTCGGCCATGTCGGCCAGGTTGGGCGGCGGATTGTCGCCCGGGCCGTCATCCTGGTAGTAGCCGCCACGGCCGGAGCCGGCGGCCGGCAGCACCGGCACGCTGGCGTCGCGCGCGACCGGCGTCTCGGTCATGGCGCTTGGGCGGCGCGCAGCCGGCGTCGGCCGCTCCAGCGGCGTGCTGGCGCAGCCGGCCAGCGCCAGCAGCACCAACAGCGCCAGCAGGCGGGCCGCCTGCATCAGGTCTGCACCAGCTTGCGGTGGCGCTGTATGCTCATCAGGATGCCAGCCGACAGGCCGAGCGTGACGAAGGCGGTGCCGCCATAGCTGATGAACGGCAGCGGCACGCCGACCACCGGCATGATCCCGCTGACCATGCACATATTGACGAAGGCGTAGGTGAAAAAGCTCATCGAGATGGCGCCGGCCAGCAGCCGCGTGAAGAAGGTCGGCGCATTGGCCGCGATCATCAGGCCGCGCCCGATCAGCGCCAGGAACAGGCAGATCAGCACCAGGTTGCCAACCAGGCCGAACTCCTCCGAATAGACGGCGAAGATGAAGTCGGTGGTGCGTTCGGGGATGTATTCGAGGCGGCCCTGGGTCCCCTGCATCCAGCCCTTGCCGAACCAGCCGCCGGAGCCGACCGCGATGGTCGACTGGATGATGTGGAAGCCCTTGCCGAGCGGGTCGGAAGTGGGATCGATCAGCATGTGCACGCGCTCGCGCTGGTAGTCGTGCATCAGCGACCAGATCACAGGCAGGCTGGCCAGGCCTGCTATGAACAGACCGGCCAGCGCCTTCCACGACAGGCCGGCCAGGAAGATCACGTAGAAACCGGCCGCCAGCACCAGGATCGAGGTGCCCATGTCAGGCTGCTTGTTGATCAGAATGACCGGCACCGCCAGCAGGACGGCGGCGACCACGAACGAATGCCAGCGCAGCGCGCCGGCGCGCTGCTGGAAGAACCACGCCAGCATCAGCGGCATCGCGATCTTGAGGATCTCGGACGGCTGGATGTCGATGCCCACGTGCAGCCAGCGGCGCGCACCCTTCTTGGCCACCCCGAACAGCAGCACGGCAATGAGCAGCGCGACCCCCACTGTGTAGATCGGCACCGCCAGCCGCATCAGGGTCTGCGGCGGCACATTGGCGGCCGCCCACATGACGACGAAGGCGACCACTACATTGCGCAGCTGGCTTTCGACGCGGCCGGGGAATTCGGTGCTGGCCGAGGTCAGCGTCACCAGGCCGACGCACAGCAGCAGGAAAATGATCATCGCCAGCGGCGCGTCGAACACGACGAAGTAAGGGCGCAAGCGGCGCCACAGCGATCGCCTTTCATTGATCTGCATGCCCTACTCCTTGTTGCCGGGCGTTTCACCGCCTGGCTTGTGTTCGTTGCCGATGGCCTGCTCCGCCTTGAACTCGTCGATCGGCTTGAGCTCCGCGTCCTCTTTCGGCACCTTGGTCAATTCCTTGTCGGCCGGCCGTTTCCCGAGCAGGAAGTAGTCGAGCGCCTTGCGCGCGATCGGCGCCGCGATGGCGCCGCCAAAGCCGGCATTCTCAACCACCATGGCAATCGCGATGCGCGGCTTGTCGACCGGGGCAAACGCGATATACAGGGCGTTGTCGCGGAAACGTTCCGGCGTCAGACTGGCGTTGTATTTTTCGTTCTTCTTGATGGCGATCACCTGGGCAGTACCGGTCTTGCCGGCCGATTCATAGCCGGCATTAAGAAAAGCGCGGTAGCCGGTGCCGCTGACGTCGGTCGTCACGCCCTGCATGGCGCGTTTGATGAAGTCGACGTTTTCCTGCTTGAGCGGGATGCGCGCGCTTTCCTTGGGCACTGTCAGCTTGCGGGCTCGGGTGGCGCCATCTTCGATGATCTTGACCAGATGGGGTTTCATCACCACGCCGTTATTGGCCAGATTGGAAACGGCATGCGCCATCTGCAGCGGGGTAAAGGCGTTGAAGCCCTGGCCGATCGACACAGACACGGTATCGCCGCCGACCCACTTCTGCATCGCCTTGTTCTTCTTGAAGCGGTCGCGCTTCCACTGCTGCGACGGCAGCGAACCGGTCTTTTCGTGTTCGAGGTCGATGCCAGTCAGTTGACCGAAGCCGAACGGCTTCATGAAATCGTGGATCGCATCGATACCCAGCTCGACGCCCAGCATATAGTAATAGGTGTCGCAGGAGTCGACGATCGACTTGTACATGTCGACCGTGCCATGCCCGCCGACCCGATCATCGCGGAACTTGTGACCGCCCAGCATGAAATAGCCGGGGTCGGAAATCGCCTGTGACGGCGTGCGCTTGCCCAGCTCGAGCGCCGCCAGCGACATGAAGGGCTTGAAGGTCGATCCCGGCGGGTAGGTGCCCAGCAGCGGGCGGTTGTACATCGGCCGGTCGAGCGACGTGTTCAGTTCATTCCAGCTCTGGCTGTCAATGCCGTCGACGAACAGGTTGGGGTCGTAGCCGGGCCGCGACACATAGGCCAGGATGTCGCCGGTGGCCGGCTCGATCGCGACGAACGCACCGCGCCATTCGCCGAACGCCTCTTCGACCACTTTTTGCAGCTCGATGTCGATCGACAGGATCAGGTTGCTGCCCGGCGTGGCTTGCGTGCGCGACAGCGTTCGGATGGCGCGCCCGCCGGCCGATTTTTCCACTTCCTCGTAGCCGGTCATGCCGTGCAACTGGCGCTCGTAGCTCTTCTCCAGGCCTTCCTTGCCGAGATGGTTGGTGCCGTTGTAATTGGCCTCGTCGTCGGTGCCGATGAAGGCGTCGGCCTCGGTCTGGTTGACGCGGCCGATATAGCCAATCACGTGCGAGGCGATTTCGCCCATCGGATACTGGCGAAACAGGCGGGCCTGCACTTCGACGCCGGGGAAGTTGAACCGTTGTGCGGTAAAGCGCGCCACCTCGTCGTCGGTCAGGCGGGTGCGCAGCGGCACCGACTCGAAGTTCCTCGATTCCTCCATCAGGCGCTTGAAGCGCTTGCGGTCCTTCGGTTCGATCTCGACCAGCTTGGCCAGCTCGTCGATCACCGAATCGAGGCTGTTCCTGAGCTTGGACGGCGTGATCTCGAGCGTGTAGGCCGAGTAGTTCCGGGCCAGCACCACGCCGTTGCGGTCGACGATCAGGCCGCGATTGGGCACGATCGGCACGATGGCGATGCGGTTCTTTTCGCCCTTGGCCGCATAGTCGCTGTACTTGACCACCTGCAGCCAGACAAAGCGCGTCACCAGCAGCATGAAGCACAGGAAGACGAAGCCGCCGACCACCGTCAGGCGCATGCGGAACCGGTAGATTTCGCGTTCGGTGTTTTTCAGTTCAGTCATGGGGCGTTGCGCAGATCAGATCGGGCGGGTGTCATCGCGGTCGACGGCGCGCCGCTGCGGCGCCAGCAGCAGCCAGGTCACGACCGGCCACAGGGCGATGGCGACGACGCTTTCGACGAAGTGCAGCCAGCCGGGGAATTTGCTCGACACGAACAGCCGTACGACGACCTGGATCGCCTGCGTCATCAACAGCAGCGGGAACACGTGGAAGGCCTGCGTCATCACCGGGAACCACAGCACGCGGCGGTGGATCATGATGGCGAAGTAGGACAGCAGCGTGTAGGCCAGCGCGTTCTCGCCCAGCAGCGTCGATTCATGCACGTCCATCAGCAGGCCCATGAAGAAGGCGACCCCGATGCCGACCTTGCGCGGCTGGTGAATGCCCCAGAACACCAGCACCAGCGCGACGAAGTCCGGCGCGCCGAGGAAGTGGCCCCACGGCAACATATTGAGCATGAAGGCCACCGTCAGGCTGAACGCGATGAACAGCGGGCTGACCGGCAGCAGGATGTAGTGCGGGCGGTTCATTTGCCTGCCTCCTTCGGTTTGGCCGCAGCCGGGGCGGGTGCGACGGCAGGAACAAGCGTTGGCGGCGCCGCGCCTTTCAGGGCGGGCGCCGGCGCCACTGCGGCGGGCAAGACCGCAGCCGGCACGGCGCCAGTGGCCGCGCCGGCGCCGGCCACGACCGGATTGGCGGCGGCATCGGCCGGCGGCACGGCAGCGTCGTTCGGCATTTCGACAGCGGGCGGCGCCGGCGGCGCAGCGCGCAGCGGGATCATCTTCGGCAGCTCGCGCTTCTTGCCCGACTTGATTTCTTCTTCGGTCGGGCGCGGCGGCAGTTCCGGCAGCTGCATCAGGATCAACAGCTGGCGGTTGCGATCGATGCCGGCCAGCGGCTGGCACACCACGTGGCCGAACGCGCCGGCGGCATTGCTTTCGACCTGCACCACCTTTGCCACGGCCAGGCCGGCCGGATAGACGCCGTCGAGGCCGGAAGTGATCAGGATATCGCCGACCTGGATGTCGGCATCGGTCGCCATGAAACGCAGGTCGAGCAGGCCGGACTGGCCGCGGCCGTAAGCCACGCTGCGCAGTCCGTTGCGCAGCACCTGCACCGGGATCGCATGCTCCTTGTCGGTCAGCAGCGTCACTTCGGAGGTGAACGGGAACACGCGCGTGACCTGGCCGACGACGCCGACGCTGTCGATGACGGGCAGGCCGGGCGCGACGCCATGCTGGATGCCGCGGTCCATCACGATCTTGCGCGACGACGGGTCGCGCGCGTCGTACAGGATTTCGCTCATCATCGATTTGACCGGCAGGTGCTCGCGCGCTTCCATCAGGCGGCGCAGCTGGGCATTCTCGGCCTGGAACAGGCGCGACTGCTGCAGCGACAGGGCGGTGGCCACTTGCGCGCTTTTCAGGTCGCGCACTTCCTTTTGCAGCGAGGCCTGCGACGTGAAGTAGTCGTTCATGCGCGCGATCGCGTCGCGCGGCATCATGGCGACCAGCTGGAACGGATACAGCAGGGTGCCAGCGACCTGGCGCACCACCAGCAGCGAGTGCAGGCGTGAATCGATCATCAATAATGCGATCGAAATGAGGGCGAAAACAGTAACCTTGACCCGCGCTGGGGCGCCTTGTTTGAAGAGCGGCGGAGGACTATATTCCATGACTTCCAATAATCACAGCGCTGGGAAGGCTTACTTTACCGACGCGTGGGTAAGCAAGCTCTTGCTTTGCTACCGCGTGGGCAAGCAAGCTTACCCACCCTGCGCCACCCACGCGGCAAGCGAACCTACCCACGCGGTACCTGAAACTTATTCGTACGAGAAGATCGACCCGAGCTTGTCCATTCGCTCGAGCGCCATGCCCGAACCGCGCACCACGCAGGTGAGCGGGTCTTCGGCCACCAGCACCGGCAGGCCGGTCTCTTCCATCAGCAGGCGGTCGAGGTCGCGCAGCAGGGCGCCGCCGCCGGTCAGCATCATGCCTTTTTCGGCGATGTCTGCACCCAGTTCCGGCGGGGTCTGTTCGAGCGCGTTCTTGACGGCCGAGACGATGTTGTTGAGCGGATCGGTCAGCGCTTCGAGGATCTCATTGGACGAGATCGTGAACGAGCGCGGGATGCCTTCGGACAGGTTGCGGCCCTTGACTTCCATTTCCTTGACTTCGGAACCGGGGAAGGCCGAGCCGATGGCCTTCTTGATCGCTTCGGCGGTCTGTTCTCCGATCAGCATGCCGTAGTTGCGGCGGATGTAGTTGACGATCGCTTCGTCGAACTTGTCGCCGCCGACGCGCACCGAACCCTTGTAGACCATGCCGCCGAGCGAGATGATGCCCACTTCGGTGGTGCCGCCGCCGATGTCGACCACCATCGAGCCGGTCGCGTCCGACACGGGCAGGCCGGCACCGATCGCCGCCGCCATCGGCTCTTCGATCAGGTAGACCTGCGATGCGCCGGCGCCGAGCGCCGACTCGCGGATCGCGCGGCGCTCGACCTGGGTCGAGCCGCACGGCACGCAAATGATGATGCGCGGCGAAGGGCGGAAGAACTTGGAGTCGTGCACCATGCGGATGAACTGCTTGAGCATCTGCTCGGTGACGGTGAAGTCGGCGATCACGCCATCCTTCATCGGGCGGATTGCCTCGATATTGCCCGGCACCTTGCCCAGCATCTGCTTGGCTTCCTTGCCGACTGCCTGGATCGTTTTCTTGCCGTTCGGGCCGCCTTCCTGGCGGATCGCGACGACCGATGGCTCGTCCAGCACGATGCCGAGGCCCCGTACGTAAATCAAGGTGTTGGCCGTACCCAGGTCGATGGCCAGATCATTGGAAAAGTAGCTACGAAGAAAACCAAACATGTGTGTCCTGTTGCGCAAAAAAATGCGCCTAAGCATTAATAGAGATACTCCTGCCCGCGCGCTGTTTGACGCCCGGACACTGTGTTTTATATGCTGCGGCAGCCCACATTCGGCGCCGACACCGCATTAACCCGCCATTCTACCTTATAATTTGAATGGATTTCGCTGAAAAACCTCTGTTGCGCGCCCCCCGGTACGACGGGGTTTGGGCGCCTTTTGCCCTTTTTCCCAGACCAGACCATGTCCCTGACCCTATCCGACGTAAAACGCATCGCCAACCTGGCCCAACTCGACATGGACGATGCCCATGCCGAAACCGCCCTTGGCGAGTTGAACGGCATTTTTGCCCTGGCCGAGCAGATGCAGGCCATCGACACCGAGGGCGTGGCCCCGCTGTCGCAGCCGCTGGCGGCCGTCATGGACGATCTGCACTTGCGCCTGCGCGAAGACGTCGTCACCGAGCAGAACCAGCGCGCGGCTTACCAGGCCCCGGCGCCGCAGACCGAAGACGGCCTGTACCTGGTGCCGAAAGTGATCGAATAAACAGCAAGTACAAGAACAGACTGAACCGACCCCAAGCCATGCATACAAACACCCTCAAAGCGCTGTCCACCCTGCTGCAATCGAAGCAGGTTTCCGCCACCGAACTGACCCGGCACTACCTGGCCCGCATCGCCGCCAGCGACCTGAATGCCTTTCTGCACGTCGACCCGGCCCTGTCGCTGGCGCAGGCGGCCGACGCCGACCAGCGCATCGCCGGCGGCACGTGCGGCCCGCTGACGGGCGTGCCGATCGCCCACAAGGATATCTTCGTCACCAGGAACTGGCGCGCGACGGCCGGCTCGAAGATGCTGGCCAGCTACGTCAGCCCGTTCGACGCCACCGTCGTCGAGAACTTCAACGCGGCCGGCATGGTCACGCTCGGCAAGCTCAACTGCGACGAATTCGCGATGGGCTCGTCGAACGAAAACTCGGCCTTCGGGGCCGTCAGGAACCCGTGGGACAAGCTGGCCGTGCCGGGCGGCTCGTCGGGCGGCTCGGCCGCCGCGATTGCGGCGGGCCTGGCGCCGGCCGCGACCGCGACCGACACCGGTGGCTCGATCCGCCAGCCGGCCTCGTTCTGCGGCGTCAGCGGCATCAAGCCGACCTATGGCCGCGTCTCGCGCTACGGCATGATCGCGTTCGCCTCCTCGCTCGACCAGGGCGGCCCGATCGCCCGCAGCGCCGAAGACTGCGCGCTGCTGCTGGGCGAGATGGCCGGCTTCGATCCGCGCGACTCGACCTGCCTGACGCCCGAGCAGGGCAATGTGCGCGAAGACTTCACGCGCGACCTGAACCAGCCACTGACGGGCCTGCGCATCGGCGTGCCGAAGGAGTACTTCGGCGCAGGCCTGGCGGCCGACGTCGAGCAGGCCGTGCGCGCTGCGCTCGAGCAGTTCGTCAAGATGGGCGCGACGCTGGTCGACATCACGCTGCCGAAGACCTCGATGTCGATCCCGGTCTACTATATCATCGCCCCGGCGGAGGCGTCGTCGAACCTGTCGCGCTTCGACGGCGTGCGCTACGGCCACCGCGCCGCGCAATACAAGGACCTGCAGGACATGTACAAGAAGACCCGTGCCGAGGGCTTCGGCCCCGAGGTGCAGCGCCGCATCATGGTCGGCACCTATGTACTGTGCCACGGCTATTACGATGCCTACTACCTGAAGGCGCAAAAGATCCGCCGCCTGATCGCCGACGATTTCCAGGCCGCCTTCAAGGACAAGTGCGACGTCATCATGGGCCCGGTGGCGCCGACGGTGGCATGGGACCTGGGCGACAAGACCAACGACCCGGTCGCCAACTACCTGGCCGACATCTTCACCCTGTCGACCAGCCTGGCAGGCCTGCCTGGCATGTCGATCCCCTGCGGTTTCGGCCAGGGCGAGAAGAACAGCAAGCGGCCGGTCGGCCTGCAGATCATCGGTAACTACTTCGCCGAGGCGAAGCTGTTGAATATCGCGCATCAGTACCAGCTGGCGACAGACTGGCACACGCGCGCTCCAGCTTCCATTTAATTCAATAAAAGCGAGAACAGTATGCAATGGGAAGTCGTCATCGGTCTTGAGAACCACGTTCAACTCACGACCAACTCCAAAATCTTCAGCGGCAGCTCGATCCAGTTCGGCGCCGAACCGAACACCCAGGCCAGTGCCGTCGACCTGGCCCTGCCAGGCGTGCTGCCGGTGATGAACAAGGGCGCCGTCGAGCGCGCGATCCGCTTCGGCCTGGCCGTCAATGCCAAGGTCGCGCCGTACTCGGTATTCGCCCGCAAGAACTACTTCTACCCCGACCTGCCTAAGGGCTACCAGCTCAGCCAGTTCGAAGACCCGGTCGTCATCGGCGGCCAGCTCAGCTTCGGCTTCGAGAAGGACGGCAAGTTCGAGACGCGCACCATCAACCTGACCCGCGCCCACCTCG
Source organism: uncultured bacterium (assembly GCA_965233055.1). GTDB lineage: Bacteria > Pseudomonadota > Gammaproteobacteria > Burkholderiales > Burkholderiaceae_D > Telluria_A. The sequence continues at coordinate 5,409 of CBDDRJ010000003.1, read as the reverse complement.
AGGAAGACGCCGGCAAATCGCTGCACGAGGACTACCACGGCATGACCGGGATCGACTTGAACCGTGCCGGCACGCCGCTGCTCGAGATCGTGTCCGAACCCGAGATCCGCAGCGGCGCCGAAGCGGTGGCCTACGCCAAGGCGCTGCACTCGCTGGTGGTCTGGCTCGGCATCTGCGACGGCAATATGCAGGAAGGCTCGTTCCGCTGCGACGTCAACGTCTCGGTACGCCCGGTCGGCCAGAAAGAATTCGGCACCCGCTGCGAAATCAAGAACCTGAACTCGTTCCGCTTCATCGAAGAAGCCGTGGCGTACGAGGTGCGGCGCCAGATCGAACTGATCGAAGACGGCGGCAGGGTGATCCAGGCGACCCGCCTGTGGGACCCGGACAAGAAGGAAACGCGCTCGATGCGCACCAAGGAAGACGCACAGGATTACCGCTATTTCCCGTGCCCGGACCTGCCACCGCTGGTGATCGGCGAAGACTGGATCGCGCGCGTCAGGGCCGACATGCCGGAACTGCCGGCGGCAATGCGCACCCGCTTCGCCACCGACTACGCACTGCCGGACTACGACAGCCTGATCCTGACCTCGTCGCACGAGATGGCAGCCTACTTCGAAGCCGTGGTGGCCAAGGCCGGCAAGGAAAACGCCAAGCCGGCAGCCAACTGGCTGATGGGCGACGTCGCCTCGACGCTGAACCGCGAAGGTGTCGACATCGCCGACAGCCCGGTCGAAGCGTCGCAACTGGCGCTGCTGTTGAAGCGTATTGCCGACGGCACGATCTCGAACAAGATCGCCAAGGAAGTGTTTAGCGCGATGTGGGAAGCCAAATCGACCGACCAGAACCTGGCCGACGCCATCATTGACCAGAAAGGCCTGCGCCAGATCTCCGACAGCGGCGCTTTGGAGGCGATCGTCGACGAAGTGCTGAAGGCGAACGAGAAATCGGTCGAGCAGTACCGCGCCGGCAAGGAAGCGGCGATCAACGCGCTGATCGGCCAGGCGATGAAGGCATCGAAAGGCAAGGCCAACCCGGCCCAGCTGACCGAGCTGCTGAAGAAGAAACTCGCGGGCTGATCCTCAAGTCTGTTCCGCAAAATATGGAAGGCGTTCTGACCAACACAGAACGCCTTGCGCTAAACTGTTGCGGCCGCTAGCCACTGACAGGAGCCCTGCCATGTACATACAGAAGTGTTTGGTCGCCGCACTATTTGCCATCGCAGCGCCGTGCTGGGCCGCCTTCATCAGCATCCCGCTCGACGGCGTGCAGCCCGCCAGCGCCAGCTTGCAGGCCGCCACGGTCGAGTTCGAAGGCAGGCGCGCCTTGCGCGTGACGGACATGTCCACAAGCAATGCAAGCGACGAAGCGCGCCTGCTGGTGCTGCCGTCGACGCAATTTCGCAACGGCACGATCGAACTGGAACTGTCGGGCGATTTGAAGCCAGGTTCGAACTCGGGTGCGCGCGGCTTCGTCGGTCTCGCCTTCCGCGTCAAGCCGGGCAAGCAGTTCGAACTGTTCTACTTGCGCCCGACCAATGGCCGCTCCGGCGACCAGCTGCGCCGCAACCACACCTTGCAGTACGTCTCGTCGCCCGGCTACCCCTGGGATTTCTTGCGCGAGAAATTCCCGGGACGCTACGAATCGTATGCCGATATGGTGCCTGGCAAACTGATCCCCATCCGCATCACGGTCGAGGGCACCAGGGCGCGCCTCTACATCAATAACGCCGCCCAGCCAGCACTGGTGCTTGACGACCTCAAGCAAGGCGACAGCGAGGGCGCCATCGCCCTGTGGGTCGGCCCCGGCACCATCGCCCACTTCGCCGGCCTGCGCATCGACAGCGCCAAGCCAAGCCAGTGGAACACGGATTAATCCGGGCCAGGTACGACGACTACTTGGGCAAGAAAATCAGGAAGGGCTATGTCATCACGGCCCGCCCGGATCGCCTGGCCACGCACGACGAATCACGCACCCCGCTATTTGGCGGTTCCCACCTCGCCCTGCGCGCGCAGCGGCTCGCGCACGAAAACGATGTGCCGCGCCAGCCATGGAACAGCTCGCCATTCGGCCGGCGAGGTGCGCGGTTTGGCGGCCGGCTACACCCCGTAGCGGGTGCGGTAGGCTTGCACGGCGTCCTTGTACTGCGCCAGCTGTGGGTCGGCATTGGCACCGGACAGGTAGGTGAACAGGTCGTCCAGGTTGCCGATCGAGATGACGGGAATATTGAATTCGCGGCTCACTTCCTGCACCGCCGAACTGGCCGACAGCGCGCCGTCCTTGCCGGAGCGCTCCATCCGGTCCAGCGCGATCAGCACCGCGCACGGTTCGGCGCCGGCGGCGCGGATCATCTCGACCGATTCGCGCACCGAGGTGCCGGCCGAGATCACGTCGTCGATGATGACGACCTTGCCGGCCAGCTTGGCGCCGACGATGGTGCCGCCTTCGCCGTGGTCCTTGGCTTCCTTGCGGTTGAAGGCGAACGAGGTGTTGCGGCCCTTGCCTGCCAGCGCCACCGCAGTGGCCGAGGCCAGCGTGATGCCCTTGTAGGCCGGCCCGAACAGCATGTCGAACTCGATGCCGGAATCGAGCAGGGTCTGGGCATAGAACTGCGCCAGCCGGGCCAGCGTCGCGCCTTCATGGAACAGGCCGGCGTTGAAGAAGTACGGCGACTGGCGCCCCGCCTTGGTTGTGAAATCGCCAAAGCGCAACACGCCCGTCTGGACGGAAAACGCGATAAACTGTTGTCGCAAATTGCTCATGGTTACCCCGATTCTCTAAACAGCCTGTATTTTACCTTCCCCCATGCCAAAAATCGTTTCTGCCAACCTCAACGGCATTCGCTCCGCCCACAAGAAGGGCTTTTTCACCTGGATGGCCAAAGAGGCGGCCGACTTCGTCTGCGTGCAGGAATTAAAGGCGCAGCAAGCCGATATGACGGCGGAATTCATTCCCGCGGGCTACCACGGCCATTTCCACTATGCCGAAAAGAAGGGCTACTCAGGCACCGGCATTTACAGCAAGCAAAAGCCCGACGCGGTCCACATTGGCTTTGGCAGCCCCGAATTCGATGCCGAAGGCCGCTATGTGCGCTGCGATTTCGGCACGCTGACCGTCATTTCGGTCTACTGCCCGTCCGGCTCGTCCTCGCCCGAGCGCCAGGAAGCCAAATTCCGCTTCATGGACCTGTTCCTGCCCCACTTGCTGGCGCTGCATGGGGAAGGACGCGAAGTGGTGATCTGCGGCGACTGGAATATTGCCCACAAGGAAATCGACCTGAAGAACTGGAAGGGCAATGTGAAGAATTCCGGCTTCCTGCCGGAAGAACGCGCGTGGCTGACCCGCATTTTCGATGAAGTCGGCTTTGTCGACGTGCACCGCCGCATCGATGAGCGGCCCGAGCAATACACCTGGTGGAGCGCGCGCGGCCAGGCTTACGCCAACAATGTCGGGTGGCGCATCGACTACCACGTGGCAACGCCTGGCATCGCCGGCAAGGCCAAGACGGTGGCGATCTACAAGGACGAAAAATTCAGCGACCATGCGCCGCTGACGATCCACTACGACTGGAACTAAGCGCCCGGCACTACTTGTAATACTGCTCGTACAGCTTGTGCGGCACCTTGCGCTGGCTGAGGCGTTCGAATGCGTCTTGCCAGCGTTTCACTTCTTCCTGCGGCGTATCTTTCGACATCACCAGGTAGCCGGTGGTCCTGCCGACGACAATATCGGTGCGGCGCACTTCGTCCGGTTCCATGCCGACCATCTTCATGAATTCGTGCAGGTTGTCGGTTGATGTCGCAATCAGGTCGACCCGCCCCACTTTGAGCATCTTCAGGCAGGTATCGTAGACCGGCACCCGCACCAGGAAGCGGTAACCCTGGTCGGTAAACTGGTGGTCATAGACCGAGTCGCGCAGCACGCACACGGTGCGCTGGCGGGCCTGGTCGAGCCGCTTCAAGGGCTTGGCCGCGGTGGCGCTTTCGAACAGGAAGTCAATGTCTGTCATCAGCGGCACGACCCAGTGCAAGATCTTCTCGCGCTTGACGGTGCGCACGACATTGAAGAAGGCGATGCCCTTGGCATCCTGCGTCATCATCATGCCGCGCGCAAACGGCACCACCTTCATGGTATCGGGCAATTGCAATTCCGCCATCAGGGCGCGCACCAGTTCGACCTGGTAGGCGCGCTTGCCGCCGTGCGGCTTGCCGCGCAGGCCATCGCCGACGACGTCGACCTGTTCGCCGATGCTGTGGGTGTACACGTCAACGGCGCGCGCGGGCAGGCTGGCTGCGGCCAGGGCGAACAGCACGGCAGTGTGAAGGGTGAAAATCCGGGAAATATTCATTCTGGGACAAGTATACCCGGAACGGCTCAGGCTCCTGCCAATTGGCGGGCGCTGTCGAACTGGCGGGGCTGTCCCGACAGCGGGTCGACAAAGGCGATTCGGCGCGCCAGCAGCTGCAGCGGCGCATTGAAATCGTCGCTATTGCTGGGCAAGGCGACGGGGTAGAACGCATCGTTCAGGATCGGTGAACCGAGCGCTGCCATGTGCACGCGCAGCTGGTGTTGCCGGCCCGTATGCGGGCTGAGCCGGTACAGCATCGCGTCGCCGCGCGGGCCGATGACGTCGATCTCAGTTTCGGAGTTCGGCTCGCCCGCCACTTCCTGCATGCGGAAAAACGGCGTGCCTTCGGCCAGGCGGCTGCGGTAGGTGAACGGAAACCGGCGGCCCGGCATCGGTGCCGCCACCGCCTCGTAGACTTTGCTGACGCTGCGTTGCTGGAACAGCGACTGGTAGGCGCCGCGGCTTTCCTGCCTCAGCGAAAAGAGGACGACGCCGGCCGTTTCGCGGTCGAGCCGGTGGATCGGGGTCAGCTGCGGCAGGTCGAACTTCTTCTTCAGCCGCACCAGCAGGGTCTCGTGCAGGAAGCGGCCGCCCGGGATCATTGGAACGAAGTGCGGCTTGTCGACCACCAGCAGGTGCTCATCCTGGAACAGCACCACTTCGTCGAACGGGATCTTCGCCTCGCTGGCCAGCTCGCGGTAGTACCAGATGCGCATGCCGGCGCGCACCGCGCTGTCGGCCGCCAGTGCCAGCCCGTCGGCGTCGACGACGTCGCCGCGCGCCAGGCGGTCGCGCCACCGGTCCGCGCCGATGGCCGGATAGCGCTCGACCAGGAAGCTGAGCAGGTCCGGCCATGGCCCGGCGGGCAGCCACAGATAGCTGGGCGCGACGCCGTCCCGCAGCGGGAGCGGCACCTTGGCGTTGGCCTGCGCTTGCCGTCCCATCCTAGCGCAGCGCAGCGACGGTACGGTAAGGCGGCAGGCGGTTCACCGATGTGCCCTGCGACTTGGCGTACAGCGGCAGCAACAGGTTCAGGTTGTCCTGGATCAGGGTGATGCGCT
>CBDDRJ010000002.1:0-13086 GCA_965233055.1 uncultured bacterium | reverse complement strand
GGCGCTGGTACTTGCTTATTAGGCAGGTACAACGGTCACGAACTGGTGCGAGTTAGGACCTTTGACAATGAACTTCACCTTGCCCGGTACGAGCGCGAACAGGGTGTGGTCCTTGCCGCAACCAACGCCTTCGCCGGCGCGCACTGGGGTGCCGCGTTGACGAATGATGATGCCGCCTGCATTGATCGACTGGCCGCCGTAAACCTTAACGCCAAGGCGTTTTGATTCTGAGTCACGGCCGTTGCGCGTTGTGCCGCCGCCTTTTTTATGTGCCATTTAATTACTCCTTAGATAGCTGGATTTAAACCGGGCAAACGGCGATTAGCCGTTGATCGATACGATTTGGATTTCAGTGAAATTCTGGCGATGGCCCTGATGCTTCTGATAGTGCTTACGACGACGCATCTTGAAAATCTTCACTTTATCGTGACGACCGTGTGCCACAACAGTTACCAGTACCTTTGCACCTTCGACCAATGGCGCACCAAACTTGATGGTGTCGCCCGCGCCTACTGCGAGAACTTGATCGATGGTGATTTCGGAACCAATGTCTGCCGGTATCTGTTCTACTTTAAGTTTTTCGCCAGCGACAACTTTATATTGTTTGCCACCGGTTTTTATGACCGCGTACATGATTTGAAACCTCATCAAATGTTTGAAAGAATTCCCCCTGGGGCGCTTGCGTGTTACATGCAAACAACTCGGGGAACCTGTGATTATACATGGAACGGGTTTTTCCGTCAAAGACTCTGCACAAACACCGGCCGGCGTGGTATGTCAGCAATAATGGCATTGCCAATTTGTTAATTTCTCAGGCCGTGGCCGGGGCGGCGATGGGCAGTACGCCCCTGCTTGGCGTATAATCGCCGCACCCAACGCCATTGAAGCAGGTCCGCCTTGTCCGCCGCCATCCAAACCGCCCCACAGAACAATATTGCCCACACGATCGCCGCCGATATGGACGCGGTCAACGTGGTGATCCGCCAGCGCCTCCATTCCGAGGTCAGCCTGGTCAACCAGATCGCTGAATATATCATCAGCGCCGGTGGCAAGCGGATCCGTCCTGTGCTCGTGTTGCTTGTGGCCAATGCGTACAGCTACCGGGGCAGCGCCCACCACGAGCTGGCGGCCGTGGTCGAATTCATCCACACTGCAACCCTGCTGCACGACGATGTGGTTGACGAATCGTCGATGCGGCGCGGCCGCCAGACCGCCAACGCCCTGTTCGGCAATGCCGCCTCGGTGCTGGTCGGCGACTTCCTGTATTCGCGCGCTTTCCAGATGATGGTTGGCCTCGACAGCATGCGCGTGATGCAGATCTTGTCGGACGCGACCAATGTGATCGCCGAAGGCGAAGTGCTGCAGCTGCTCAATATGCACGACCCGGACGTGAGCGAGGAAAGCTACCTGCTGGTGATCCGCTCCAAGACGGCCAAGCTGTTCGAAGCGGCGGCCCAGCTGGGCGCGCTGATTTCGGGCGCGAGCGACGCCCAGATCGACGCGGCCGGCGAATACGGCCGCTCGCTCGGCACCGCCTTCCAGCTGATCGACGACGTGCTCGACTATGCGGGCGACGCGAGTGAAATCGGCAAGAACGTCGGCGACGACCTGCGCGAAGGCAAGCCAACGCTGCCATTGATCTACCTGATGGAAAACGGCACCGACGAGCAGCGCCTGCTGGTACGCAATTGCATCGAACAGGGCGACGAGCAGCACTTCGACGCCATCCTCGCCGCCATCACCAGCAGCGGCGCGCTCGACTACACGCGGCGCGCTGCCGAAGTGGCCGCCCGGCGCGCCGCCGACGCCATTGCCAGCCTGCCAGCGAGCCAGTACAAGGATTCCTTGCTGCAGCTGTGCACCTTCGCCGTCGACCGCACGCACTAGACGTTCACCGTCGGCGCTTGTTGCGCCAAATCGTTATCAGCCCCACCGTCAGCGGTACACTTAAATCCCTGCCGAGCGAACTCGGCGGCGGATTCGACGGCTCCATCATCGTCTTGAAGAAGAAGGACCAGCCCTACCCCGACCACGAACCCACGGGAGGATGCCATGCCAGTCGGAGCGAGCCCGAAGCGCGAGCGCGAGTACCAGAAGCTCAAGCGCAAGTTCAAGAAGGAAGGACGCTATGCGGGGCGGGAGGAAGAAGTGGCGGCCCGCATCGTCAATAAGCAGCGCGCCGAACACGGCGAAACCAAGCAGGCGCATCATCCGCTGCGCCGCACCGCAGCGCGCAGGACCAGCAGGCGCGTCCGCTCTGGCGCACCGCCCGCGAAACGGGCATGAGCTGCACTGGCTCAGACTTGTCCTGACAGAGAGTGTCCGATGATCGGCCGCTACCGCCCCGATATAGTCCCTCCGAACCGTCGAGCGGTCGACTCCAACATGTTGTTCAGCGGCGGGCTTGGCGCGGCGAAGCCGCGATAAACCCGTCCGTTGAAACTTGTTGTTGGGCCAAAACTTCATTGTCTGCCCACGGTCGGATTTTGGCTAATGTACTGGACAGGCGGTCTTTCGCTATTGCGGCGTCGAAATCCATTTGCAATCCGATCCAAAATCCGTCAGATACGCCGAAAAAGCGGGAAAGGCGCAAGCCGGTATCAGCTGTGACGCCACGCAAGCCCGCCACAATTTCTCCAATACGCCGCTGTGGTACTGCGATCTCCTTCGCCAGGCGGTATTGCGTGATGCCCAATGGCTTCAAAAACTCTTCAATGAGGATTTCGCCTGGGTGAGGGTAAGGAACTTTGCGCATAACTCAAACTCGGTTAGTGATAGTCAACGATTTCTACATTTTCCGGTCCCGCTAAGGTCCAGCAAAAACAAACACGGAACTGATCATTGATGCGAATGCTGTGTTGGCCCTTTCGGGTTCCCTTAAGCGCTTCCAGTCTGTTTCCAGGCGGTATGCGAAGATCATCTAGAAAGGCGGCCCGATTCAACATCGCAAGCTTTCGCATTGCCACAGCTTCGAATTTGACGAAACGCTTGACACGGCAGCCTTGGAACAAACTCTCCGTCTCAGCGCTGGCGAAGGAGACAATGGACATGGTCAATAGTACCGCCAATCGATACTATCGACAAGCGTTAGCATCAACAGAACGTTCTGGCAGCCTAACGTAGAGTTCAGCGGCCTGACGCGGCTTTACGCGGCAGGTCCGCTGGAACGCCGGGTTGGGGGACAGCGTTCATTTCTTGAGGAAGAGCGCAATGATTGAAATGATTGTGCTGATTATTGCAAACGCGATGGTGATATTTCTGCCTTGGCGTGCCAACGTGGTTGCCGAAGAAGCGGAAAGGGCGGCAGCAGTTGCGGCTGCCGCTGCCGCCTTGGCAATTGAAGCGGCCTCCTCAGTTCACACAAAGTCTTTATCGGCAAGCCAAGCGGAGACGAACGCGAATGTCTTATGGCCGGGATGCTCGAACCTGCCGGAGTTGAGAGAGTCCCGGACGGCACGCTCGCCCATGCTTTCTAAATCGTCTCTGGTAACTCCATAGGTAGCGCGGTCATATCCCCGCTGAACATCAGGATTAACTGGGTCGGCGTTCATTTGATTTGCTCCTCCGGCCCAAACAGTTTGCGGGCACCGTATCCAAAAGTAATCAAAGCGCCGAGAAGCAGCGCCCCATTCTCAAGCACGATTCCAACGAGATAGACCAAAGCAGTGCCAAAGATACTCAATAGAAAGAGTGCCGGTAGCGCCATTGCACCGGACTGTCGAACCCTTCCTTAATCAGACCCCAAACGAAGAAAGCCAACATGACAACGAGATAGCCCAAGAACAGGCCACCGATGAACGAAGTCACGATCAGCATGAGGCCCCCCAACGAATGAAAGGGACTTCCTCCGTCCCACATGCGCGGCACTGAACATGCTGCAAGCACCTACGGTCTATAGATGAGGAAGTCGTCGTCAATGGCCCAAGAAAAGGGGGAAGTCATGAACAAGCTTAGCACTGTAACGGCAAATGGTAATGCCGAAAACGTACCGTCTGTGATCGGCATCGACTTGGCCAAAAACGTGTTCGCGATACATGCTGTCAACCGGCCCGGAAAGACTGTGCTGGTGAGGCCCATGGTTCGACGCGATCAGCTTCTGGAGCTGCTTGCCCAGCTGCCACCCTGCGTTGTCGGGATGGAGGCGTGCTCCGGTGCACACCCTAATAGTGAGGAACAAATGCACCTTGAGGATCATGCGTCATGAGGCCATCGAAGGTCCGCTATGGCTGCGGATCCGGCCGGTCACTGGACCGGCCTGAACCAGATTTGACCTGACAAGTCCTGCCCGGTCAAGTTTGAGCTAGTACACCTAAGCGCCCGCGCTTTGCGCCATTCAGTTGACAAGTTCCGTATAGACATTAGAATTTACCCCTGAATCAACATCTACCCACCATGTCGGGGTGTGGCTCAGCCTGGTAGAGCGCTGCGTTCGGGACGCAGAGGCCGGAGGTTCGAATCCTCTCACCCCGACCACATGACTTTCATGCATTCAGCCATAGTGTCGGAATAATTGTCTATGGCAAATCTTCCCCTTACACCTGAACAATCGTGCCGTTTTTGATGTGGGTCAATAAAATTGCGCGCCTGGGCCCGTAGTATGCAATCAGAGGCACCATCCTCCGGCAGACCTGCTCAATTGAGCAAACACACATCGCTGATGGTCAGCTTTCCACACGGAGCCAATTATGAAATCAACGTTCATCCGCGCACGCTGCGTCGCTGCCGCCGTCGCGCTGACCTTGCTGACCGGCTGTGCCAGCACGGAGGTGGCAAAACCTGCCCAACACCATGCGCAAGCGGCTACGACAAACACACCGACCGCGCCTGGCGGCAAGATGGCAATGATGGAGATGAAAGACCCGCAAGCAATGTGCGACATGCATAAGAAGATGATGAGCACAAAAACGCCGGAAGAGCGCACGGCCATGATGGAAGAGCGCATGAAATCCATGTCGACTGACATGCAAAATAAACACAAAGCGATGATGGAGAAATGTCAGTGAGTCCGCTGGCAGTTCGCAACTGAGGTAAAGGCGGCAAACGTCACCACTTGACAAGTCCGATGCGGACATTAAAATTTGCCGTGAATTATCTACCCACAACGACGGGGTGTGGCTCAGCCTGGTAGAGCGCTGCGTTCGGGACGCAGAGGCCGGAGGTTCGAATCCTCTCACCCCGACCAAACATCGACGACCTCCATTACCCGCCCCGGGTATTCCACTTCGGTCCGCCTTTGCGCGCGCATCCGCCTGCAATTGACCGAGTCTGATCTACAGCAATATCTCGCCATGAAGCAAACGTTACTGTGGGCACTGTTGCGCCGCGATAAGGGTGCACATCCATCGTAGAAAAGGAGACTGTCATGGCAAGGTTCGGAGTAGAGGCAATCCGGTACTTCAGTCATGCGCGCGCTGCAGGCGTGAGCACGGCCGGAGACCTGACGTACACATTCAACCGAAGTAACGGCTTCGATTCGAAGCTGCGTTCTGCGGGTCACACGCGCGCGTTCTACTGGGCCAACACGGACTGCTGGGAAAACGACATCCGTGACGTCAACCAGGGCGGCGACGACCGCAACTGGGTCGACGACGTCGATCTGTTCTGGATCGAAACCCACGGCGGCCACGAGGCGGACGGCCGCGCCCGCATGCTGTACGACACGCCGCAGAAGGAATGGCGCACCTACTCAAACCGCTGGCAACTGGGCGAGGACTGGAACAATGAATGGGTGATGGCCTATTCGTGCGAGACGGTCGACCGCAACCGCGTCACCGGCCTGTGGAATATTTTTGCGCGCATGCACATCTATTGCGGTGCCTGGGAAACGATGTGGGACGGCATCACCACCGACGAGTGTGGCGAGGACGTGGCCGACAACCTGACCGACGGCGACACCGTCCACCAGGCCTGGCACAACGGGGTGTCCGACTGGTGGGTCGATAACCATCCGATCACGGTATGCGTGGGCAATGCGGCGACTTGGAACAACGGCAATATCCGCTGGGACCTGTCGTACCTGAGCCGCGACCACCTGTGGGGGCATGGCAATGTCGATGCCGATCTCGCGCCGGCCCAACAGGCCTGCATCCTGTGGTACTGGACGGAGGGTTAAGCCATGAATGAACAAGCTTTGATCGACAGCCTGGCGTCCTCTTGCGGCAGCCAGCTCCCCAACCGCGCCGAGGTGCTGGCTCTGCGTCCGTTCACCCAGGACGAGGTACGCGCCCGCGCCAAGCGTTTCGTCGCACTGATCCACGAGGCCGACGCCTGTTCGCACGACCACGCCAACTTCGTCACGCGCGACGACCGCACGCTGGTCCAGCTGGCGGGCGGCGCGCGCGCCGTGCTCTACCATGCCTCCGGCGCCTTGCAGTTCAGCGCCGGGATCGCACCGTTCGAGGCACCGTTCGAACGGATCGAGGAACGCGAAGTGCTGACCCGCAAGCTGAGTGAAGCGGCGCAGCGCCTGAACGTCAAAGACTGGGCCAGCGACAATGGCAGCCTCGCCTTTGAACGCCTGTTCCTGTCCAAGGGCCAGGGAGCGGATCGCAGCGACAAGATGTCCGAGCCGATACTGTTCCGGGCCACCGGGGCGTGGCGTCATTCGATCGGCGGCATACCGGTGCTTGGCGCAGCCTCGGTCGCGCTGACGCTCGCCGGCGACGGCGCGCTCGATGCGCTGGCCGTGCGGATCCGCCCCGGCGTGTCCGAAAAGCTCGACAGCGCTGCCATTGTCGGGCCCGAAGCGGCCGCCCAGCAGATTGCCACCAGGCTCGCCAGCGTGCTGGGCAACGCCAAGGAAAAGCTGCCGGGCGGCGCGATCGTGTCGCAGACCATGCAATTCGGCTACCTCGACCTCGGCAAGCGCAAGGCCCAGCGCGTGCTCGCGCCCGTGTTCGTGGCCCAGGTTATGCTGCGCCACCAGCTCGAAACCCAGGGCTATGTCATCGCCGTGCCGGCGACCGAACGGCATTACCTCGACCTGCCGCTGTTCGGGAACGAGGCCGGCGCCACCCTGGCGCGTTCCAGCAGCGGCCACTGCAAAGACGAGCTGCGCTGATTACTCCTAACGGCCGGCGTTGCCCGCTGCAGGCAGCGCCGGCCAGCAATTGAAGTAGGCCAGGCCTTCAGGCCTGTCGATCTAAACAAGATTTGGAAGGGGTTTCAACCGGAGTCAGACTTTGACGAAGCCGACCGACAGGCCCAGGCCGATGCCCGTGAAGACGATATTCCCCAGGCATGGAGAATGTCGCGGCCAGCTTTAATGTTGGCAAGTACGCTGATATAATTTCGCCATGGGAATGAACACGATGACACGCCGCTTTGCGACATGGATTGCATGTTTTGCGATCCTGTTTGCTGCGCTCGCGCCGTCGGTTTCCCATGCCTGGTCGGTATCGCAGGGTACTGGGTGGGCGGAAATTTGCCGTGCAGGCGGCAGCGAATTGGTCAAGCTCAGCGTTGACAGCGCCGCCATCGCCGATTCGGCCATGCCCGATTCGGCCCACCTGAAACATTGTCCCTTCTGCGCCACTCACGGCGCCTCGTTCGCCCTGCCCCCAACGGCAGGGTTCTCGATCCCCGCCATTGCAATGCGGGATACCCATCCCGTCCTGTTCTTCCAGTCGCCGCGCCCGCTCGCCATCTGGACCGTTGCGCAATCGCGCGCGCCGCCCGCATCCCTCTGATTCCATCGCTGTTGCCATAAGCCGCACGCATTGCGCGCGTATGGCTATTGCCATGTTCACTGCAGTCCCGGCCCGATCATCCGGCGCCGCTGACCGCTATTGCCCTGCTTTGTCGGACCTTGGTTTGCCTATCGGACCGGCACAGCATGGCCACCCTGCTTCCATCTATCCTAAAAGGAAAATCTTCATGAAACCGCTTTACCTGTCCTTCTGCCTGGCCGCCACCAGCGGCAGCTGCCTGCATGTTCAAGCCCAAACCACCCCGAGCGAGCAGGCCGAACCGGTGCCGAAGGTGATCGTCTCGGCCACCGCCGAAGGCTGGCCAGCACGCCGCGGCGGGGCCAGCGACTCGGCGCTGCTGCTCAGCGCAACGCCCGGCTACAGTGTGGCACAGGCAGGCGGTGTGTCCGGCCTGCCTTTCATCAACGGCCTGGGCGATGACCGCCTCAAGATCCGGATCGATGGCATGGAAATCACGTCGGCCTGCGCCAATCACATGAATGCGCCCCTGTCGAACATTGATCCTGGCCAGGTCGGCAGCATTGAGGTGCTGGCCGGCGTGACGCCCGTCAGCGCCGGCGGCGACAGCATCGGTGGCACCATCACGGTCAAGTCTGGCGCCGCCGTATTCGCCGACCAGGCCGGCCCCCTGCGCACCAGCGGCAAGCTCACGCTGGGCGGGCGCCACAACGGCGAGCAGGTCCATGGCGCGCTTTCCGCCAGCATCGCCAGCGAGCGCATCAGCTTTGCCTATGACGCAGCCTATGCGCGCGGCCACAGCTACGACGACGGCAACGGCGGCCGTGTGCTGTCGAGCCTGTTTGAAAGCATCAACCAGTCGGCCATGCTGGCCCTGCGCAGCCAGGACCAGCAGTTGACGCTGCGCGCCGGGCTCCAGCACATCCCCTATCAGGGCTTCCCCAATCAATACATGGACATGACGGATAACAGTGGCAGTTTTGCCAACCTGGCATACCTCGGCAAGTTCGCCTTTGGAGACCTTGACCTGAGTGCCTATTCCCAGACCACCAACCACGCCATGGGCTTTTTTTCACCAGAGCGGCTGGGCAATATGCCGATGCTGACGCAAGGCCGCAACCGGGGCTATGCCGTGAAGGCCAGCTCGCCGCGGCATGCTGCCACCACGCTCAGGCTGGGACAGGAGTACCACAGCTTCCGCCTTGACGACTATTGGCCGGCGGTGCCGGGATCGATGATGATGGGCCCGCAAACCTATGTGAACATCAACGGCGGTCAGCGCGATCGCCTGGCACTGTACGGCGAAGCCGAGACCCGCCATACCAGGCAGTGGAAGTCGCTGTTGGGCGCGCGCTGGGAATCGGTGCGCATGGATACCGGCAATGTCCAGCCATACGCCGTCAACATGATGAATATGAAGGATGCTGCCGCAGCGGCCGCGTTCAATGCGCGTAGTCGCCGCCAGCGCGACAGCAACCTTGACCTGACCGCGCTGGCCAGCTTCGAGGCCGATGCATCCGGCACGTATGAACTGGGACTGGCGCGCAAGACCCGTTCACCCAATCTGTATGAACGCTATTCATGGGGACGCGGCAATATGTCTATGCTCATGACCAACTGGTTCGGCGACGGCAATGGCTATGTCGGCGACATCGACCTGAAGCCAGAGACGGCCTACACGCTTGGCCTGAGCGCGCGCTGGCACGGCGATGGCGAAGCCGGCACCTGGTTCGTCAAACTCGACGCCTACCACAACCGCATCGACGATTACATCGACGTCGACGTACTGGAAATGTTTAACCCTTACAAATTGACGAGCGCGCAGGGATCGCTGCTGCGCTTTGCCAATCATGACGCCAAACTGTACGGTGCCAACCTTTCATGGCGCATCCCACTGGGCGCTGGCAATGGTTCAGGGAAACTGGGATTGACTGGCAATGCCGCGTATACGCAGGGCAGGCGCACCGATGGCGGCGACCTGTATCACATGATGCCATTGAATGCCTTGCTGGCACTTGAGCATACCAGCGGCGCCTGGATCAATCAGCTCGAAGCGAAAGTGGTGGCGCGCAAGGCCCGTACCGATGTGCGCCGGTTGGAACCGGCAACGGCCGGCTACGTGCTGTTCAACGCGCGTTCGAGCATCCATATTGCTAAGGCCATATTGCTGAGCGCTGGTGTCAACAATCTTCTGGACAAGGTCTATGCCGATCCAATGGGCGGCGTCTATTTGTCGGGACTCCGGGCCGGCGGCGGCGCCTTACGGCCGCTGCCAGGATATGGCCGTTCGCTCGAGATTGGCCTGACGGTCGGATTTTGACGGGCGATAAAAAAACCAATGCGGGTCGGTTTCCAAATAGAATCACCACTCCTGGGCCCGGTGCTCCAGGTCGCCCCCCGGTATCTTGCCCATCTGAATCTTTTTAGGAATCGACGCATGAAAAAACTTGCCATTTCCCTGTTGGTCGCGGCCTGCTTCGCGCCCGCGGCCATGACGCCGGCGCTGGCCGCAGCGATGGCCAAGGCGGCGCCCGCCGCTGCGCTGACAGTCGAGTATCAGAAATTCACGCTGCCCAATGGCCTCGAAGTCATTTTCCACATCGACCGCTCCGACCCGGTGGTGGCCGTCAACCTGACTGCCCATGTCGGCTCGGCGCGCGAAAAGGCGGGCCGCACCGGCTTTGCCCACCTGTTCGAACACCTGCTGTTCCTCGAATCCGAGAACCTCGGCAAGGGCGGCCTCGACAAGATGAGCGCGCGCATCGGCGGCTCCGGCGCCAATGGCTCGACCTCGCAGGACCGCACCAACTACCTGCAGACGGTGCCGAAGGATGCGCTGGAAAAGATGATCTGGGCCGAAGCGGACAAGCTCGGCTGGTTCATCAACACCGTGACGTATCCGGTGCTGGCGAAGGAAAAGCAGGTCGTCAAGAACGAGAAGCGCCAGAGCTACGACAACGCGCCGTACGGCCACACTAACTACGTGATCAACAAGGCCCTGTATCCGGCCGACCATCCATATAACTGGCAAGTGATCGGCTCGCTGGAAGACCTGCAAAATGCGACCGTCGGCGACGTGCAGGAATTCTTCCGCCGCTGGTATGTGCCGAACAATGTGACGCTGGTACTGGCCGGCGATTTCGATCCGGCCCAGGCGCGCAAATGGGTCGAACAGTATTTCGGCGAGATCAAGCGTGGCGACGACATCAAGCCGCTGCCGAAACGCGCCGGTGTCGTCAAGGACACCGTCAAACTGATGCACGAAGATAACTTCGCCCGCCTGCCCGAACTGAACCTGGTGTGGCCGACGGTCGAGGACCTGCATGCCGACTCCTACGCCCTCGATGTGCTGGCCGAATACTTATCCAGCACCAAGCGCGCTCCGTTCTACAAGGGCCTGGTTGAAGACGGCAAGCTGACGTCGAACGTCCGCATGGGCAATTACGGGTCCGAGCTGGCCGGCCAGTTCATGCTGACCGTGCGCGCCTTCGATGGCAAGACGCTCGACGAAGTCAACGCTGCCGTGCAGCAGGCATTCGCGCAGTTCGAGCAGGAAGGCATTCCCGAGAACGACCTGGTGCGCATCAAGGCTGGCCAGGAAACCAAGTTCTACAACTCGCTGTCGAGCGTGCTCGGCAAATCGGCCTTGCTAGCCGAATACAATTATTTGACCGGCGACCCGGGCTATGTCGCCGACAGCATCACGAAGATCATGGCCGTCAGCAGCGCCGATGTGCGCCGCGTGTATAACACCTATATCAAGGGCAAGCACCATGTCGCCACCAGCTTTGTGCCGAAGGGGAAAACGGCCCTGGCGCTGAGCGGTTCAAGCAAGGCCGAAGTGGTCGAAGAAAAGATCGTGCAGGGCGCTGAAGATGTTGTTGACCCAAGCAAGAATGCCGCCTATACCAAGACGCCATCCAAGCTCGATCGTAGCAAGGAACCGGCCTATGGCCCGGCGGCGACGGTCAAGGTGCCGTCCGTGTGGCAAAGCACGCTGGGCAATGGCATGCGCGTCTATGGCATCCACAATAGCGAAGTGCCGCTGGTGCAGTTCGAGATCGTCATCGACGGCGGCATGCTGATGGAAGACATCAACAAGGTCGGCGTGGCCAACCTGATGGCGCGCCTGATGACGCAGGGAACGGCCAAGAAAACCGCGCAGGAACTGGAAGAAGCCATCCAGCAGCTGGGCGCAACGATTGCCGTGTCGGCCCGCCTTGAGGACGTACGCATCAGCGTCAATACGCTGGCGCGCAACTACAAGGCGACGCTGGACCTGGTGCAGGAGATCTTGCTGCAGCCGCGCTGGGACGACAAGGAGTTTGGCCTGGTCAAGCAAAGTGTGCTGAGCCAGATCCGCCAGCAGGAAGCCAATCCGAACGCGATTGCCGTCAACAATTACAGCAAGCTGATTTACGGTAAGGACAATATCCGTTCGCGCAATATCCTCGGCACCATCGATACCGTCAATGCCATTACGATGGACGAGCTGAAGAAGTTCTACAGCGCCAAGCTGTCGCCGTCGGTGGCCCGCATGCACGTGGTGGGCGCCGTGCCGAAGGCGGCGATCGACCGTTCGCTGGCCGGCCTGAACGGGCAGTGGAAAGCCAGGCAGGTGAACTTGCCGGCGCCGATGCCAGCCGCCGCCGCGCCGCAAGCCAGGGTGTATTTCGTCGATGTGCCGGACGCCAAGCAATCGGTGCTGCAGGTCGGCTACCGCGCGCTGGCCGCGACCGACCCGGACTTCTACCCTGCCACCGTGATGAATTACATCCTCGGCGGCGGCGGCTTTGCGTCGCGCCTGACCCAGCAACTGCGTGAAGGCAAGGGCTACACCTACGGCATCAATTCGGGCTTCTCCGGCAGCAAGAGCGCAGGCGCCTTCACCATCGCCAGCGGGGTGCGGACCAATGTCACGCTCGAATCGGCGCAACTGGTCAAGCAGATCCTGCAGGAATATGCCCCGACCTTCTCGGAAGCAGACCTGGGCACGACCAAGGACTTCCTGGTCAAGAGCAATGCGCGCGCCTTCGAAACCTTCGGCGCCAAGCTGGGCATGCTGGAAAATGTCAGCAAGTACGGCTGGAGCGCCAACTACGTCAAGGAGCGCGAGCACATCGTCAAGGCAATGACGCTACCGAAGATCCAGGCCCTGTCCAGCAAGTACATCGACAGCGGCAAGATGGTGTGGCTGGTGGTCGGCGACGCCAAGACCCAGCTGCCGCGCATGAAGGAACTGGGCTTCGGCGAGCCGGTGTTGATCGAGAAGTAAGGCTTGACATCCTCTCCTCCCTAAAGGAAGGAGATTCCTACGGCGCCGCGCGATGATTTGCGGGTCGCTTCGGCGGGTTCCTGCTTCATCGAGCGGCCTGGCTGCGCCGACTCTCCACAGGCTAAGACGCGATGCCCTCGCGCT
>CBDDRJ010000001.1:0-18818 GCA_965233055.1 uncultured bacterium | reverse complement strand
GGCCGACGCCGGCCGCGTGCTGTGCATGCGCGCCTTGCTGCGCCCGCCCCTCGCCGTTCCGCCGGAATGGGAAGCGGTGGCCGACCTGGAAGCGATGATCGACCGCTGTGCCGGGGCCGTCGCCACCACCGCCATTTTCTGTTTCGACCTCGACCATACCTTCGAAGCGATGGCACGCACCATCCACACGCTGCGCATGTGCTGCGGGCCGCGCCTGAAAATCGTGGTGCGCGAACTGCGGCGCCAGCGCTACAGCCAGGAAAACCTGCTGATGCAGCTGGGCGCGAACTTGCTGATTCCGCCGGAAGTGGACGATGCGCGCTTTGCCGGCATGGTCGCGATGGTGCAGGGCCAGATCCACAACCGGATCCTGCCCGACAGTTTCGAAGCGGCCATCGGCGATACCCTGCACGGCCACCTCAAGGGCTATCTGGCACCAGCACAGTTTGTGGGCGCAGCCCGGCGCGCTCTGCGCAGCAGCGGCCAGCTGGGGGTGCAAAGCATCCTGCTGCGCCTGCCGCTGGGCAGCGGCCTGCATGCGCTTGACGCCTTGATCCATTGCGTGACCAAGCGGGCCGGCGACTTGCTCAGCGCCGACCTGGAAGCGGTCTATGTATTCCTGTTCGCCTGCCGCGAGCAGGATGCCGACCTGACCCTGGCACGTCTGTTCCGCTTGCCGGTGCAGGACCTGTTCGAGGCGGAGCAGCGCTGTTTCACGCGCCAGTCGATGCTGGCCCAGCTGCAGGCGCTCGAGCAGCACGCCGCTGCGCTGCCTGACCTGTCGGCCCAGCTCGAGCAGGCGGCACCAGCGGCGCCGGGCGGCATGCCGGCGCCGGGACTGGGGCCGCGCCACGCCGGCTATCCGGCGCCGCAGCCGGCCATTGCCTACCCCTTGCCACTGCGCGATCCGGCCCGGCGGGGTGAACCATGAGCCTGCAAGCCTTCCTGCTGGTGCTTGGCGCCGGCTTCTGGCTCGGCATCTGGCTGGGGCCGGCGCTCACCCGCCTGCTGCAGGCGCAACACCGGCGCCGCCTCAAGCCGCGCCTGCTGCGGCGCGTCGACCACGCCGCGCCGCCGCCACCGTCACCGCCGGAGGCATCATGAGTCAGCAGGCACTGCACCCGCCGGCGCCGGCACCGATCCGACTGGGCCTGTGGAATGTGTACTTCCTGGCCAAGCTGCTGCTGCTGTGGCGCGGCATGATCGGCTTCCACGCGCTGGAAAACCTGGCGTTTGCGGCGCTGCTGCTGGTGCCGCTGGCGAGCCGGCCGGCGCGGCGCTGGCGCAACCTGGCCTGCCTGCCGCTGGCGGCGGCCCTGCTATATTACGATTCCTGGCTGCCCCCGGCCGCGCGCGCCTGGTCGGAGGCTGGCCGCATCAGCGGCTTCAGCGCCAGCTACCTGCTGGAACTGGCCGGACGCTTCGTCAACTGGCAGCTGATTGCCTTGCTGGCACTGGGCTGGGCAGCCTACCGCATTGCCGCCGTTTATGTGCGGGTCGGGGTGCCGGTGGTGGCAGCCATGCTGGTGCTGGCATTGGTGCAGCCGGCGCCGCCCACCGCCACCGGGGCCGCGCCGGCCCAGGCGGCCAGTGCGGCCGCGCCCGCCAACGACCATGATGGCGCGCTGCGCGACTTCTTTGCGCGCGAGGCGGGCCGCCGGGTGGCCTTTGAAACGGCGCCGGACCATGCCGCGCCGTTCGACATCGTGCTGATCCATATCTGCTCGCTGTCGTGGGACGACCTGCAGATGGCCGGCCTGGCCGATCACCCGCTGTGGAAGCAGTTCGACTTCTTGCTGCGCCAGTTCAATTCGGCCGCATCCTATAGCGGCCCGGCCGCGCTGCGCCTGCAACTGGCTGCCTGCGGCCAGCGCAGCCATGCCGACCTGTTCCGCCCTGCCAGCCCCGACTGCATGTTGCTGCCCAGCCTGCGCGCCGCCGGCTACCAGCAGAACCTGGTGCTCAACCACGACGGCCATTTCGACGACTTCCTCAAGCTGATCCGCACTCAGGGCGTGACTGGCACGCCGATGGCGCTCGACGGCATGCAAGCGCCGATGCGCTCGTTCGACGATTCGCCGATTTACGATGACCTGGCCGTGCTTCAGCGCTGGCAGCAGCAGCGCGACCAGGTCGCAGCCGCGCGCGTTGTCACCTACTACAACACGGTCAGCCTGCACGACGGCAACCGTCTGCTGGCCCGTGGCAAGATGAGCAGCGCCGACAGCTACAAGCTGCGCCTGGCCAAGCTGCTCGACGGCCTGCACAGTTACCTGCAGCTGCTGGAAAACAGCGGACGGCGCACCGTCGTGGCACTGGTCCCCGAACATGGGGCGGCGCTGCGCGGCGACCAGCGCCAGGTGGCCGGCCTGCGCGAAATCCCCAGCCCGGCCATCACGCTGGTGCCGGTCGGGATCAAGGTGGTGGGCAAAGACGCCCGCCGCCTTGGCGAACAGCTCGAACTGGCGCAGCCAACCAGCTATATGGCGCTGTCGCATATCCTGTCGCGCCTGTTGACCAGGCCACCCTATGGCGAGGCCGGCTTCATGCCGGGCGACTATGCGGCCGGCCTGCCGGGCACCGAGCTGGTGTCGCAGAACGAGGACACGGTACTGATGCGCCGGGAGGGAAAATTCGCACTGCGCCAGGGCGGCAGCACCAGCTGGGAAAGCTACCGGCCCTAGCCTAGCGCAAGCCCCCGGCCGGCCCCACAGTCATTTATAATGGCTGTTTTCGCAAAAATTCGAGCAAAATCATGGAATTAGCAAAGTCTTTCGAACCAGCCGACATCGAACAATTCTGGCGCGCCGAGTGGGAAAGGCGCGGCTACTTCGCCGCCTCGATGGATCCGTCCGCCCCGTCGTTCAGTATCCAGCTGCCCCCGCCGAACGTGACCGGCACGCTGCACATGGGCCACGCGTTCAACCAGACCATCATGGACGGCCTGACCCGCTACTACCGCATGCGCGGCCATAACACGGCCTGGATCCCCGGCACCGACCACGCCGGCATCGCGACCCAGATCGTGGTCGAGCGCCAGCTCGACGCGCAGAAGATCTCGCGCCACGACCTCGGTCGCGAAAAATTCGTCGAGAAAGTCTGGGAATGGAAGGAAAAGTCGGGCAGCACCATCACCGGCCAGATGCGCCGCATGGGCACCTCGCCCGACTGGGCCCGCGAATACTTCACGATGGATGAGCCACGCTCAAAAGTCGTCACCGACGTCTTCGTGCGCCTGTTCGAACAGGGCCTGATCTACCGCGGCAAGCGCCTGGTCAACTGGGACCCGGTGCTGGGCACCGCAGTGTCCGACCTAGAAGTGGCGCAGGAAGAGGAAGACGGCTCGATGTGGTATATCCAGTACCCTCTGGTCGACGGCTCCGGCCACCTGACCGTCGCCACCACCCGCCCTGAGACCATGCTGGGCGACGTCGCCGTCGCCGTCGACCCGACCGACGAGCGCTACACCGCCCTGGTTGGCAAGCGGCTCAAGCTGCCGCTGACCGGCCGCGACATCCCCGTCATCGCCGACAGCTATGTCGACAAGGCCTTCGGCACCGGCTGCGTCAAGATCACGCCGGCGCACGACTTCAACGACTATGCCGTCGGCCAGCGCCACAACCTGGAAAAAATCTGCATCCTGACGCTCGACGCGAAGATCGTCGACGAGGCGCCGGAAGCCTATCGCGGCCTGGACCGCTTCGTCGCTCGCAAGAAGATCGTGGCCGACCTCGAAGCGCAGGGCCTGCTCGAACAGGTCAAGCCGCACAAGCTGATGGTGCCGCGCGGCGACCGCACCGGCGTCGTCATCGAGCCGATGCTGACCGACCAGTGGTTCGTCGCAATGAGCAAGGCAGCGCCGCAAGGCACCCACTTCCCCGGCAAGTCGATCGCCGAAGTGGCGCTCGAAAAAGTCGCCAGCGGCGAGATCAAGTTCGTGCCTGAAAACTGGAGCACCACCTACAACCAGTGGCTCAACAATATCCAGGACTGGTGCATCTCGCGCCAGCTGTGGTGGGGCCACCGCATCCCGGCCTGGTACGACGATGCCGGCAATATCTTCGTCGCCAAGACCGAGGAAGAAGCCAGGGCCAAGGCAGTGGCCGCCGGCGTGACTGCGCAACTGCGGCGCGACGACGACGTGCTCGACACCTGGTTCTCGTCGGCGCTGGTGCCGTTCTCGACCATGGGCTGGCCTGAAGAAACGCCGGACATGAAGGCCTTCCTGCCGTCGTCGGTGCTGGTGACGGGCTTCGACATCATCTTCTTCTGGGTCGCGCGCATGGTCATGATGACCTGCCACTTCACGGGAAAAGTCCCGTTCGAGACCGTCTACGTACACGGCCTGGTGCGCGATTCGACCGGCCAGAAGATGTCCAAGTCCAAGGGCAATACGCTCGACCCGATCGACCTGATCGACGGCATCGACCTCGAGTCGCTGGTCACCAAGCGCACCACCGGCCTGATGAACCCGCGCGACGCCGAGAAAATCGCCAAGGCCACCCGCAAGGAATTCCCGGCCGGCATCGCGCCGTATGGCAGCGACGCTGTACGCTTCACGATGGCCAGCTACGCTTCTCTCGGCCGCAACATCAATTTCGACCTCGGCCGCTGCGAAGGTTACCGCAACTTCTGCAACAAGATGTGGAACGCGACCCGCTTCGTGATGATGAACACCGAGGGCAAGGATTGCGCAGCAATGGACGCCGACCTGTCGCAGGCCGACAAGTGGATCCTGTCGATGATGCAGCGCGCCGAACTGGAAGTGGCCAAGGGCTTTGCCGACTACCGCTTCGACAATATCGCCGCCGCCATCTACAAGTTCGTGTGGGACGAATACTGCGACTGGTACCTGGAAGTGGCCAAGGTGCAGGTCCAGCAAGGCAGCGAAGGCCAGCAGCGCGCCACCCGCAATACGCTGCTGCGCGTGCTCGAAGTGGTGCTGCGCCTGGCGCACCCGATCATTCCGTTCGTGACCGAGGCGCTGTGGCAGGCGGTCGCTCCGCTGGCCGGCAAAACGGGCGACTCGATCATGATCCAGCCTTACCCGATCGCCAACGAAGCGCTGATCGACACCGGTGCCGAAGAATGGATGGCCCAGTTCAAGGCGCTGACCGATGCCACCCGCAATTTGCGCGGCGAAATGCAGATTTCGCCATCGGTGCGGGTGCCGCTGATCGTCGAAGCGGCCAATGCCGGCG
The DNA here is from genome assembly GCA_965233055.1 of uncultured bacterium. Classification (GTDB taxonomy): domain Bacteria; phylum Pseudomonadota; class Gammaproteobacteria; order Burkholderiales; family Burkholderiaceae_D; genus Telluria_A. The sequence continues at coordinate 13,617 of CBDDRJ010000001.1, read as the reverse complement.
ACCGGCAAAGACTGCAGGGCTTTGCGCCCTATATCCAGATGCTGGGCAAGCTGTCGGAAGTGAACATTGTCGACGCGCTGCCGGAGTCGCCTGCGGCAGTGTCGATCGTCGGCACCACCAAGCTGATGCTCAAGGTTGAAATCGACGTCGCCGCCGAACGCGAGCGCCTGTCGAAGGAAATCACTCGCATCGAGGGCGAAATCGCCAAGGTCAATGGCAAGCTGGGCAACGAGAGCTTCGTTGCGCGCGCGCCGGCGGCGGTGGTGGCGCAGGAGAATGAGCGTTTGGTGAATTTTTCAGCCACGATTGTCAAATTGCGCGAGCAATTTGCTAAACTGGCGTGATTTCAGCGTGGGCACCGGTCGTCGCACCGAAGTTGGTGCGGCGACATGCCCACCCTACGTCGACGTAACCCGTAGGGTGGGCACTGCGTGCCCACAACAACAACGACACCCCATTGGGAGGTTTGTGATGCGTTCGTTTTTTCAGGTAGCGGTACTTGCAGCAGCGATGTCCCTGCCCAGCGCCTGGGCTGACGATGCATCGCCGGTAGGCTTATGGAAGAACGTCGACGACGTCACCGGCAAGCCGAAGGCCATGATCCGCATCACCGAGGAACAAGGCGCCCTGGTAGGCAGGATCGAAAAGTTGTTCCGCGCCCCCGACATGGAACAGAACCCGAAGTGCGACAAATGCGAAGGCGCCAGGAAGGACCAGCCGGTGGTCGGCATGGTCTTCATGTCAGGCCTGAAGAAGGACGGTAGCGACTACAACGGCGGCGAGATCCTCGACCCCGACAACGGCAAGGTCTACCGCAGCAAGATCACCCTGATCGACGGCGGCAGGAAGCTCAGCGTGCGCGGCTACGTCGGCGTACCGATGTTTGGCCGCTCGCAGGTCTGGCTACGCCAGGAATAGGTGTCGGCTAAGCAGTCCATGGGACCGATCAGCGCGGCAAGCCTGCTGTTTGTGGCAGTCAGCGCGCTGGCCGAACCACCCGCCCTGCGCCTGACCACCGAACACTCGCCGCCCGACATCATGCTCGAGGATGGCGAAATCATCGGCATTTCAACCGACAAGGTGCGTGACATGATGGCGCGCGCCGGCGTGCGCTACGACATCACCATGCTGCCGTGGAAGCGGGCCTACACCATGGCGCAGAATCAGCCGGACACCTGCGTCTACTCCACCACCCGCACGCCGGAACGCGAGGCCCTGTTCAAGTGGGCCGGGCCGACGCGCGAACTGGAGTGGGTGATGTACGGCCGCGCCGACCGCAACTTCAAACTGGGCTCGCTGGACGATGCACGTGGCCTGCGCATCGGCGTCTACAACGGCGACGTGCGGGCCGACTACCTCACCGCGCGCGGTTTCAACGTCGCCCCGGTCCAAAACGACATTTCCAACCCCACCAAACTGATGGCCAATCGGATCGACCTGTGGGCCACGTCCGAGAGTAACGCCGAAAGTGCCATTGCCGCCAACGGCTGGGCCGGCAAGATCGTCCAGGTGCTGCGCTTTAACCGCGTCAAACTCTACCTCGCCTGCAACCTGGCGGTGCCGGATGAAACGATTCGCCTGCTCAATGAGGCAATGGAGAGAATGATCAAGGATGGCAGCGCCGCCCGGATCGACCGCAAGTACGACAACTGGACAGAGCGCAAGGCGTCAGCGCGCTAACCCGGCATGGTCCAAACGTCGCCATCCTATCGGAACAGGCCAGACACAAGGCGCCCACTGCGGCGCTTTATTCATTCCGTCTTGGCGTAACGCGCAAGGTGGCGGTCGAGCTGGTTGGCGAAATTCTGCCGGTCGGACTGGCCATACGGCGGCGGCCCGCCAGTCTCGACGCCACCGCTACGCAAATGTTCCATGAAGGCGCGCATCGACAGGTGCTGGGCGATATTGTCGGGCGTGTAGAACTCGCCGCGCGGATTTAAGGCAAAGCCGCCCTTCTCCAGCACCAGCTGCGCCAGCGGGATGTCGGCCGTGACGACCAGGTCGCCCTTCGACAGCAGGCGTACGATCTCGGCATCGGCCACGTCGAAGCCGGCCGGCACCTGCACCGAACGGATGAAGCGCGAACCGGGCACCCGGATCAACTGGTTGGCCACCAGCGTCATCATCAGCTGCTTGCGCTCGGCGGCGCGGAACAGGATTTCCTTGACGGCGCCCGGGCAGGCGTCCGCGTCGACCCAGATCTGCATCATGCCGGACGCATCATTTCAGGAAGGCCGCCGCTTCGCGCTGGAACACTTCGGGCTGGTCCCACATGATGAAGTGGGCGGCATTCGGCACGTGCTTGATCTGCACCCCGGCCAGGCGCGCATACTGGGCCTGGTAGGCGGCCCCCATCTGCTCGACCGTCAGCGGCACGCCGGACGGCACCACGTACAGCACCAGGGTCGGCACCTTGATATTGGCCAGCTCCGGCTGCAGGTCGGTCACGATCAGTTCGTGGAAGGAGTTGACCGACACGTCCAGGTCGGTGGCGACCATGTCTTCCAGCGCGCCCGGGCGCTTCGGCGCGGTGTTGATCATGCCGGCCAGCGTCGCTTCCGCCTTCTGGTGGCGCACGGCCGGCGTTTCGGCCTTGCGGCTGGCCAGGATCGCATCGGCCGTCGGCTTGACGCTCTCGGCGGTCGTGCCCGGCGGGCCGAACATGGCGCCGACGAACGGGATCATGTCGACCACCAGCAATTTCGACAGCGAATCGGGGTGGCGACTGGCCAGCATCAGGCCAATGGTGCCGCCCATCGAATGGCCGATCACGGCCGGCTTGCCCAGTTTTTCAGCCGCGATATAGCGGGCGATTTCGGCTGCCACCGGCTTAGCTACGGCACCTTCGCCATTGGCGCCCTTGTCCTTGCCGGCCATGCCTGCGACCTGGACCAGGTGGTAGCGGTGGCCAGGCAGGGCCTTGACCAGCTCAGTCCACACGCGCGGCGACGAGGCCAGGCCATGGATCAGGACCACGTCGCCCCCCGATCCTTCCGTACGCACGCTGATGCGGTCGGACGTGAATCCCGCGGCAAAGGCGTGGGACGACAGGGCCAGCAAGGCGCAAACAAAAAGGCGGCGAGTGATCATGCAATGGTCTCCGATACGATGAAGGTTAAGGGTTGTCCCACAGGTCGCCGTTGGGATTGGTGCGCGGCGCGGCGACGCCGAAATGCTGGTAGGCCAGCGGGGTCGCGATGCGCCCGCGCGGGGTGCGCTGCAAATAGCCCTGCTGGATCAGGAAGGGTTCGAGCACATCCTCGATGGTGTCGGCCTCTTCGCCGATCGCGGCGGCCAGGTTGCCGATGCCGACCGGCCCGCCGCCGAACTTGAACAGCACCGCCTCGAGCAGCTTGCGGTCCATGACGTCGAAGCCGACCGAGTCGACGTCGAGCATCTTGAGCGCGGCATCGGCCATGGCCTTGGTGATTTCGCCGGTGCCCTTGACTTCGGCGTAGTCGCGCACGCGGCGCAGCAGGCGGTTGGCGATGCGCGGCGTGCCGCGCGCGCGCTGGGCCACCTCGCGCGCGCCGTCGCCGACGATCGGCGCGTTCAGCAGGGCGGCGCTGCGGGTGACGATGCGGGTCAGCTCCTGCGTGTTGTAGAACTCGAGCCGCGCGACGATGCCGAAGCGGTCGCGCAGCGGGTTGGTCAGCATGCCGGCGCGGGTGGTGGCGCCCACCAGCGTGAACGGCTGCAGGTCCAGCTTGACCGAGCGCGCGGCCGGGCCTTCGCCGATCATGATGTCGATCTGGTAGTCTTCCAGCGCCGGGTACAGGATCTCCTCGACCACCGGCGACAGGCGGTGGATCTCGTCGATGAACAGCACGTCGTTCGCTTCGAGGTTGGTCAGGATGGCGGCCAGGTCGCCCGGGCGCTCGAGCACCGGGCCGGAAGTCTGGCGCAGGTTGACGCCCATCTCGCGCGCGATGATATGGGCCAGCGTGGTCTTGCCCAGGCCCGGCGGGCCGAACAGCAGCGTGTGGTCGAGCGCTTCGCGCCGCTTGCGGGCAGCCGTGATGAAGATCTCCAGCTGGTCGCGGATCTTTTCCTGGCCGACGTATTCGTCGAGGTGCTTCGGCCGCAGCGCGCGCTCGATCGCCTCCTCGTTGGGCGAGGCGGCAGTCGCGGCGATGATGCGCTGTTCGGAAAAATCGTCGGTCTGGATACTCATCAATCAATCCTGCAAACTAAGAATTCGTAGCGTGGGTAAGCGGCGCGTGGGCACGCAGTGCCCACCCTACGGAACTGCCCGCGCGGGTAAGCCACGCTTACCCGCCCTACCCCTTCGACACAGCATTGCAGCGTGGGCACGCAGTGCCCACCCTACGGAACTGCCCGCGCGGGTAAGCCACGCTTACCCACGCTACCCCTTCGACACAGCATTGCAGCGTGGGCACTGCGTGCCCACACTACCCCTTCGACAAAGCCTTCAGCGCGAACTTGATGCCGTCCGAGACGCTGGAACCGGCCGGCATATTCTTCAGTGCCGCCACCGCTTCCTTGTCAGAATACCCCAAAGCGAGCAAGGCGTTCAGGATGTCTTCCTTGTCGTCATGCTGCACCACCCCGCCCGGCGTGCCTAGTGGGGCGCCGAGTTTGCCCTTCAGTTCCAGCAGCAGGCGCTCGGCCGTCTTCTTGCCGATGCCCGGCACCTTGACCAGGCGCCCCGCTTCCTGCAGCGTGACCACTTGCGCCAGGTCGGCGATGCTCATGCCCGACAGGATCGACAGTGCGGTGCGCGCGCCGACGCCGCTGATCTTGATCAGCTGGCGGAACACGGCGCGTTCAGCCGCATTGCCGAAGCCGAACAGCAGGTGCGCGTCTTCGCGGATCGCCTGGTGGGTAAACAGCACCACCTTCTCGCCCAGCTGGGGCAGATTGTAATAGGTGCTCATCGGCACATCGACTTCGTAGCCGACGCCGTTGCAGTCAACCAGCAGTTGCGGTGGATTTTTTTCGAGCAGGATGCCAGACAGGCGACCAATCATTGTTGCTCCGTCAAATGCTGTATAAAAGCACAGTATAATGCAAGCCAATCACGGCTGGGCAAGATTCTGTTCAGTGCGAATCTTAAACGAGGCGCCCGCGCTTCATCCGCAAGCCGGCCAGGCCCGGTGCGGCGGCTTTGACCAGGGCCAGCGCATCATGGCTGTTGGCGTGGCAAATGGCCACGCCGAGCGCGTCGGCCGCGTCGGTGCCGGGCAGGCCGGGCAGCGCCAGCAGGCGCGCCACCATGTGCTGCACCTGTTCCTTGGCGGCCTTGCCATGGCCGACCACGGCTTGCTTGACTTGCAGGGCCGTGTATTCGGCCACCGCCAGGTCGCTGCCGACCAGGGCCGTGATGGCGGCGCCGCGGGCCTGGCCCAGCAGCAGCGTCGATTGGGGATTGACGTTGACGAAGACTTGCTCGACCGCCGAACAGTCGGGGCTGTAGGTACGGACCACTTCGGTGATGCCGGCGAGGATGATCTTGAGGCGTCCCGGCAAGTCGCTTTCGGCGGCCGTCTTGATGGTGCCGGAAGCGATATAGCGCAGCTTGCTGCCGCGCTTTTCGATCACGCCGAATCCGGTGATGCGCAGGCCGGGGTCAATGCCAAGAATTATCATGCCAGCATGATACATGGCAATGACTGCGGCATGGTGTGCAAGGCGTGGGGCGCGCAGCAAACCACGCTAAGTAGCGTGGCTAAGCTTTGCTTGCCCACGCGGCCGGCATGATCAATGACGGAAGCGACGGCGAAGCCGGCAATTCGTGGGGCATTGCCCCACGCCTGCGGAACGGACCGGCCATGCTTGGCCGATCTCCTTGGCGTCAATCCGGCTTAATGCCGGAAATGGCGGGTGCCGGTGTAGAGCATGACGACGCCGCGTTCGTCGGCCGCGTCGATCACTTCCTGGTCGCGCATCGAGCCGCCCGGATGGATCACGCAGCTCGCGCCCGCATCGACCACCACGTCGAGGCCGTCGCGGAACGGGAAGAAGGCGTCCGACGCCACCGCCGAACCTGCCAGCGACAGGCCGGCGTTGTGGGCCTTGATCGACGCGATGCGGGCCGAATCGATGCGGCTCATCTGGCCGGCGCCGACGCCCATCGTCATGCCGTTGGCGCAGAATACGATCGCATTGGACTTGACGAACTTGGCGACGCGCCACGCGAACATCAGGTCCTGCAATTGCTGCTGGGTCGGCTGCAGCTTGGTGACCACGCGCAGCTCGCCCAGGCCGACATTCTTCGCATCGGGCGACTGCACCAGCAAGCCGCCGGCGACGCGCTTGACGTCGTACGGGTTGCTGCCATTGCCCAGCGGGATTTCCAGCAGGCGCACGTTCTGCTTGGCCGCCATCAGCGCGCGCGCTTCGGCCGTGAAGGCCGGGGCGATCAGCACTTCGACGAACAGCTTGGCGACCGCTTCAGCCGCCTTGGCGTCGACCTCGACGTTGAAGGCGATGATGCCGCCGAAGGCCGAGGTCGGATCGGTCTGCAGCGCGCGGCTGTAGGCGTCGAGCGCATCGGTGCCGATCGCCACGCCGCACGGATTGGCGTGCTTGACGATCACGCAGCCGGCCGGCTGGCCGAGGCCGCCCAGCGACTTGACGCATTCCCACGCGGCATCGGCGTCGGCGATATTATTGTATGACAGCTCCTTGCCCTGCAGCTGTTTGTAGTTGGCCAGCGCGCCGGCGGCCGGCGCCAGGTCGCGGTAGAACGCGGCCGACTGGTGCGGGTTTTCGCCGTAGCGCATGTCCTGCACTTTCTCGAACGTCATGTTCAAGGTTTGCGGATACGCCGCGCGGGTCGCGTGGGCCTTGTCGTCGCCCAGGCTGGTCAGGTAGTTGGTGATGGCGCCGTCGTATTGCGCCGTGTGGGCGAAGACTTTCTTGGCCAGCCGGAACCGGGTGTCATAGCTGATCTCGCCCGCCTTCATGTCGTCGAGGATGCCCTGGTAGTCGGCCGGGTCGCACACGACCACCACGTCCTTGTGGTTCTTGGCCGCCGAGCGCAGCATGGTCGGGCCGCCGATGTCGATGTTCTCGATCGCGTCGGCCAGCGTGCAGTCGTCCTTGGCCACCGTTTGCTGGAACGGGTACAGGTTGACGACGACCATGTCGATGGTCGGGATATTGTGCTCGGCCAGCTTGGCGACGTGGTCGGGGAAGTCGCGGCGTGCGAGGATGCCGCCATGCACTTTCGGGTGCAGGGTCTTGACACGGCCGTCGAGCATTTCCGGGAAACCGGTGTAGTCGGCCACCTCGGTGACGGGCACGTTGTTGTCCATCAGCAGCTTGGCAGTGCCGCCGGTCGACAGCAGGACGACGCCTTGCTCTGACAGGGCGCGCGCGAATTCGAGCACGCCGGTTTTGTCTGAAACGGAAAGTAGGGCTTGTTTGATCATGGGGAGTGGCCTGGTTGTTAAGTATTCGGTCAAGACAGCCGCGAGCGGCCGCTTCTAAGCGGACTGTAACGGTGGGACGGGGCGGACCTGTCAGCGCGCTGCAGGGCAAGGCGCAAAGCGCAGCGATAGTGGGTGCTATCGCGAGCATTTGTAACGCCGCCATGCGACTTGCTGACGCGGCAGGCACTTCCCGTTTCGCTATTACAGTTCACTTCTACACGGCCACTTCAAGCGTGCTCGGTTCTACAGTAAACCGTGTTCCTGCAATTTCTTTCGCAAGGTATTGCGGTTGATGCCCAGCATTTGGGCCGCGTGCGACTGGTTGCCGTCGGCGCGCGTCATGACGACTTCAAGGATCGGTTTTTCGACGGTCAGCACGACCATGTCATAAATATTCGATGCTTGCTGCTCGCCCAGGTCATTGAAATAATCTTCAAGGCTCTTCTGGACGACTTCCTGGATACTCTCTTTACTCATAGCTATTGCTTTATCCGGCTAATTGATGATGTCACCACCAGGCTTGTGGCCCGGCGTCTGCCCTGATCTCGCGTCCGTCTTATCGTTATTGTGTTTTATTTGTTATTTTGCTGCCGCTACTGCTTGTGTTGCCTATGCTGCCAATGCGTGTTCAAACTCGGCAGCGGGCCGGTATTGTAACCGGTCGCCGTACCTGAGTTGGGATTCGAAGAATTTGTCCACCGCGCGCAACTGTTCGGCCGTCGATTCGAGCCGGTTCATCTGCTGGCGGAACGGCTCGCCCCCTTCGAGGTCGCGCACATACCAGCCGATGTGCTTGCGCGCCGTGCGCACGCCGAGGAACTCGCCGTAGAATGCGTAGTGGGCCTGCAGGTGCTCGTTCATCAGGGCGCGCACTTCGTCGACCAGCGGCGCCGGCAAGTGGGTGCCGGTGCGCAGGTAGTGGTCGATCTCGCGGCAGATCCACGGCCGCCCCTGGGCGGCGCGGCCGATCATGACGGCGTCGGCGCCGGTGCGCTCGAGCACGAAACGGGCTTTCTCCGGCGTCGTGATGTCGCCGTTGGCGACCACGGGAATCCTGGCGGCCGCCTTGACGGCGGCGATCGTGTCGTATTCGGCTTCGCCCTTGTAGCCGTCGGCGCGGGTGCGGCCGTGCAGGGTCAGCATGGCGATGCCGGCGTCCTCGGCCATGCGGGCGATGCGCAGCGCGTTCTTGTTTTGGCGGTCCCAGCCGGTGCGGAATTTGAGCGTGACGGGCACGTCGACCGCCTGCACGACGCTGTTCAGGATGCGCTCGACCAGGTCTTCATGCTGCAACAGGGCCGACCCGCACCAGCTATTGCAGACTTTCTTGACCGGGCAGCCCATATTGATGTCGATGATCTGGGCGCCGCGCTCGACGTTGAAGCGCGCACAGTCGGCCAGGTCTTGCGGGTCGGCGCCGGCGATCTGCACCGCCTTCGGTTCCATCTCGCCGTCGTGGCTGGTCCGGCGGCTGCTTTTTTCCGTCGCCCACAGGCGCGGATTGGACGCCGCCATCTCGGACACGGCATAGCCCGCGCCCAGTTGCTTGCACAACTGGCGGAATGGACGGTCCGTCACACCGGCCATGGGGGCGACGAAAACGTTGTTGCGCAGCAGATAAGGACCGATTTGCACGAGTGTTGGATCTTTCAGCGGGAACCCTCTATTTTACTCGAAGGACTGCTCAATTTATAAGCACTATTTTTTATATTACTAAGCAATTTGTTGGACCGGGACACAGCTTGGATTGCCAGGGTGGCTAAGCAAGCTTACCCACGCGGAATGCTACAGGTCATCCATGGTTGCCGGGCTCAGGTGGGCGACGTCACCCCAGGTCGTTAAGGCAAGTTTGCCATCTGTATAAGTCAGGCGGTTGATGCTGGCGTTGAGCACCGCGAAGTCGCGCGGCGCTGCCAGCGGCAGCTCCAGCGCGGCCCGGTAGGCGCACTCGAGCACGCCGCCGTGCGCGACGATGGCGATCTGCTGGCCGGCATGGCGGCGTGCCACCATGCCGATCGCGCCGATCGCCCTTTCAAAAAACTGGCGGAAGCTTTCGGCCGCACGCTGGCCGGACGGCATCACGGCATCGACGTCGCGCGCTTGCCAGGCGGCGAACTGGCCGGGATAGGATGCTTCGATTTCGCTATAAAGCAAGCCTTCGAAGATGCCGTAGCAGCGCTCGCGCAGGCCGGGCTCGCAATGGACCGGCAAGCCGCGTGGGCTTGCAACGCAGGCGGCGGTCCGGCTGGCGCGCGACAGGTCGCTGGCATAGACGGCGTCGAAGCGCTCGCCCGCCAGCGCAGCGGCCAGCGAAGCGGCCTGGCGCTCGCCTTCGGCGTTGAGCCCGATATCGATGTGGCCCTGCAGGCGCCGCTGCGCATTCCAGGCCGTTTCGCCATGGCGTATCAGTACGATCTTGGTCGTCAATATGTGCTTCTTATCAGAGGGGCCGGTTCAGTCGAGCGTGCCGGCGACGTCGGGATGGAGCGAATAGATGCCGAGGATCTGGGCTTCGTCGAGGATGTGGCCACGGATCGCCTGCCTGGCCTGCGGCCCGGTAAACGCGCCGTCGAGCGGCAGTTGCGGCACGTCCAGCGCATACAGGCGAAACAGGTAGCGGTGCACGCGCAGGTCGTTCCACGGCGGACACGGGCCGTCGTAGCCGAAGTACTCGCCCGCCATCGCGGGGTCGGTGGCGAACCAGCCGGTGTAATCGTTCAGGCCCTGGCGCAGCTGATGCTCGGTGCCGTTATGGACAGGCAATGGCACTTGCGGGCCGGGCTTGCCGCCGGGCGTGACCATGTCCGACAAACTGCCTTCGGAAATCGACTTGAGTGCCAGCGGAATGTCGATCAGCGTCCAGTGGAAGAACTCGGTGCGTGGCAGGGCTTGCGCCACCGTGCGGCCGGCCTGGTTGACGTCGGTGCCGACCGTCGGCGCGTCGATGTCGATGCAGAACAGCGCCAGCGACTGGGTGCCGGCCGGCACGTCGTCCCACGCCAGGTGGGGGTTGCGGTTGGCCGACAACGCCACATGGTCGGCTGGATCGATGGCGCCGAACGCGCAACGCGGATGGATGACACCGCCATCGGTGAAGGAGTCGCTCCAGAGTCTCATCACTTCTCTCCTGACCTGCTATCGGTATTGACCTTCAAAGGGTGGCTTGGGTTCACCCGCGGCGCCGGCGGCGGTGACACTTGCAGCCAGAACGTGACCGGACCGTCATTGGTCAGCGACACCTTCATGTCGGCGCCGAATTGCCCCGTCTCTACTATTGCATGGAGCGCCCTGGCCTGGCGCACAGCATGGTCGAACAGGCGCATGCCGGCCTCGGGGCTGGCGGCCGGCGTGAACGAAGGGCGGGTGCCGGATTTGGTGTCGGCCGCCAGCGTGAATTGCGGCACCAGCAGCAGGCCGCCGGCGACATCGCGCAGCGACAGGTTCATCTTGCCGGCGGCGTCGGCAAACACGCGGTAGCCGAGCAGCTTGGCCAGCAAGGCATCGGCCTCGCGTTCGGTATCGCCCCGTTCGGCGCACAGCAGCACCAGCAAGCCTGCTTGAATCGCGCCGATCGTGCTGCCGTCGACCACGACGCTGGCCTGGCTCACTCTTTGCAACAGCGCGATCATGCCGACAGGGTCACCCGGGCAAACTTGCGCTTGCCGACCTGAAGGACGAAGGTGCCGGCTTCGATCTTGAGCGCCTTGTCGGTGACGACGGTGCCGTCGAGCCGCACCCCGCCCTGCTCGACCATGCGCATTGCCTCCGAGGTCGACGCGCACAGATTGGCTTGCTTGAGCAGGTGGGCCACGCCGGCCGGCGCGCCCGACAGCGCCACTTCCGGCACATCGTCCGGGATGCCGCCCCTGGAGCGGTTGACGAAGTCGGCCAGCGCCGCGTCGGCCGCTTCGGCCGAGTGGAAGCGGGTGACGATTTCCTGCGCCAGCGCGACCTTGGCGTCGCGCGGGTTGTTGCCGCCGTCGACGCCGGCCTTGAGCTGGGCCACGTCGGCCAGCGAACGGAACGACAGCAGGGTGAAGTATTTCCACATCATCGAGTCGGAAATGCTCATGATCTTGGCGAACATCGTGTTGGCCGGTTCGGTGATGCCGATATAATTGTTCTTCGACTTGGACATTTTCTCGACGCCATCGAGGCCCTCGAGCAGCGGCATGGTCAGGATGCACTGCGGCTCCTGGCCAAAATCCTTCTGCAACTCGCGTCCGACCAGCAAGTTAAATTTCTGGTCTGTTCCACCTAGCTCAAGGTCTGCCTTCAAAGCGACTGAATCGTAGCCCTGCATCAATGGATACAGGAACTCGTGGACCGAAATGGGAATCCCATCCCGGAACCGTTTGGTGAAGTCGTCGCGTTCCATCATGCGGGCGACGGTGTAACGGGAAGCGAGCTGGATCAGGCCGCGCGCGCCGAGCGGGTCGCACCATTCGGAGTTGTAGCGGATTTCCGTCCTGGCCGGGTCCAGCACCAGCGACGCCTGCTTGAAGTAGGTCGCCGCATTCGCTTCGATTTGCTCTTTTGTCAATGGCGGCCGGGTCGTGTTGCGGCCCGACGGGTCGCCAATCATCGACGTGAAGTCGCCGATCAGGAAAATCACCTGGTGGCCGAGGTCCTGCAGCTGGCGCAGTTTGTTGAGCACGACCGTGTGGCCCAGGTGCAAGTCGGGCGCGGTCGGGTCCAGGCCCAGCTTGATGCGCAGCGGCACCCCGGTTTGCTCGGAGCGGGCCAGCTTTTGCGCGAATTCGCTCTCGATCAGCAGTTCGTCGACGCCGCGCCGGGTGATGGCGAGCGCTTCCTGAACCTTGGCGGACAGGGGCAAGGGGGCGGCGGCAGGGGCGGCGGACTTGGTGCTTACTGATGAGTTGGGCATGGTGCTTGCAAGTATTAGAGAGAATTAGACGACGAAAATGTTGGACTGAAGCAGGAGTTTGATATAATGATCGATCCCATCAATCTTGCCGCGCGTCAACTTTTCACAACGATAACAATAAATAGTAGCAGTCGACGAAGCTTCAAGCGGCAAATTTTAACTGATTGCATGAGCCCTACAAAACAAAACACAGGCAAACGCTGGTCCAGCCTGCTGGGAACGACGCGCAAGGCGCGAGTAATCAGTGCTACCGCACTGTTCCTGGCGGTGTGTGCCTTCGGTGCGGCAGGCGTTGCGCCGCTGGCACCGGACGCTTCGGACCTGCCGGTCAAATCCGTCGAGTTCGAGCTTGAACTGCCGAACCTGTCCGAGCAGATCGCCGCCCTGCAGCAGAACGAGCAGCAATTCATCCACGAAGAAAAGGTGCGCGCCGGCGATACGCTGGCCGCCCTGATGAACCGGCTGGGCGTCGACGATCCGCAGGCGGCCGCATTTATCAAAACCGATAAGATTGCCTATAACGTCATGCAACTGAAGACCGGCAAGCGGGTCCAGGCGCAGACCGGCGACGACGGTAGGCTGCAGTGGCTGCGCGCCACGCTCGACGACGGCAAGGACAATCCGGTCAAGAACATCACGATCACCCGCCGCGGCGAGCAGTTCGTCGCCCAGGAAACCGCCGCCGCCCTCGAACGCCGCATCGAGATGCGTTCGCGCGAAATCACCACCTCGCTGTACGGCGCGACCGACGCCACCACCGACGGCGGCAAGCTGCCCGACTCGATCACGGCGCAGATCGTCGAGATGTTCTCGACCAATATCGACTTCCGCTCCGACCTCAAGCGCGGCGACCGTTTCAACGTCGTCTATGAGACCTTCTGGCAGGACGGCGAGATGGTGCGAGCTGGCCGTGTGCTGGCCGGCGAGTTCACCAACCACGGCACCACCTACCAGTCGGTGTGGTTCCAGGACCCGGCCAGCAAGCAAGGCGGCGGCTATTACAGCTTCGACGGCAAGTCCCTCAAGAAAGCCTTCCTCAAGTCCCCACTCGAATTTTCGCGCATCTCGTCCGGTTTCTCCAACCGCGTGCACCCGATCTCCGGCCAGTGGAAGCAGCACAAGGGCCTCGACTTCGCCGCCGCGCTCGGCACTCCGGTGCGCGCCTCGGGCGACGGCGTGGTCGACTTCGCCGGCGTGCAGGGCGGCTACGGCAACCTGGTGGTCATCAAGCACTGGTCGAACTATTCGACCGCCTACGCCCACCTGAGCCGCTTCAGCAAGCTGCGCAAGGGCGCCAAGGTCAGCCAGGGCGATATCATCGGCTATGTCGGC